>NZ_JBINJW010000001.1:0-614862 GCF_043951855.1 Proteiniclasticum sp. C24MP | reverse complement strand
TTGCCTGATTTCTGTACTGCTTCCTGAAAGTATTTCCTTGATTGGCCCATGTGCATGGGGTATCATCATAGTATACGATTTCATAAAGGGGGAAAACATGAACTACAGAATACGTGAAGAAATAAAGAATATGAAGAGATATGTGGCGGGGAAACCCATATCTGAAGTGAAGAGAGAGCTGGGTATTGAGGCCGTGGTGAAAATGGCATCCAATGAAAATCCCATGGGGGCCAGCCCTATGGTGAAGGAAGCCATTCTGCGCACCTATGAGGATGTAAGCCTTTATCCGGATTCAGGGTCCTTCGGGCTGAGAAATGAACTGTCTCAGATGTCCGGAAGATCCATGGATGAGATCTTTGTAGGCGGAGGTTCAGATTCTCTCATCAAGGTCATCTCTTCCACCATGCTGAGCAGTGGGGACGAAATCATCATGGGAGAGCATTCCTTCTCGAGATATGAGGACAATGCAAAGCTCATGGGCGCAAAAGTGGTGAAGACGGATATGGAGAAACTGGTTCTTGATCTGGATGCCATGGAAGAAGCCATCACGGAGAAGACCAAGATCATCTACCTCTGCAATCCGAACAACCCTACCGGATCCTCTTTCGGAAAGGAGGACTTTGAAGCGTTCATCGCCAAAGTGAGTAGTGACATCATTGTCATCATGGATGAGGCTTACCGGGAATATGTCACAAGAGAAGACTATTTCGATGCGCTGGATTATCTGGATGCGTATAAGAATCTCGTTGTGCTGAGAACTTTCTCCAAGGCTTACGGCATGGCCAGCCTTCGAGTAGGGTACGGCTTTGCGGACCCGGAACTTGTGGGCTACTTCTATCGTGTGGTGGACCCATTCGATGTCAATCTGTTTGCTCAGGAAGCGGCGGTGGCTGCCCTTAAAGATCAGGCGTTTCTGAGACAAGTCATTGAAAAGAATACAGAAGGAAAGCACTACTTCTACAGAGAACTGGAAGAGATGGGACTGCCTTATGTGGTATCCGATACGAACTTCGTTCTGTGGGATACGAAGAAGGATGATATGGAGATCTTCAGGAGACTCATGAAAAAGGGGTATATCATAAGGCCAGGAGGCTTCTTGGGCATTCCGGGACATATCCGTGTCACCATTTCCACTATGGAGAACAACATAGGGTTCATGAGAGCCTATAAGGAAGTTCTGAAAGAAATGGAAATGGAAAAATAGAAATTCTGATGGAGGAAATCCTAATGGACAGAAAAGATCCAAGAAAAATTTCAGGTGAAAGAAAAGGCCTGTACTATGTTGGAATGGCCATGACCGCCATTGGGGTGGTGCTGTTCTTATCCGTTTTCTACTATGCCTTCATGGGTATCAGCGGCAACGATAGCATGGAGCCGGACTTCGGATTCATGAAGAACGGATTCATCGGTTTCATACTCATCGGAGCCGGGAACTTCGTCATGAATCTCGGGGCGAAAGGTGCAGCGGGGTCGGGTCTGCTGCTTGATCCCGAAAAAGCCAGAGAGGATCTGAACCCATACACTTCAGCAGCAGGCGGCATGATCAGTGATGCGCTGAAGGAAGTGGATGTGCTGAAGAAATCCGAGGAAGAGAAGACTGAAATCAGAGTCCGATGCAGACACTGCAGAGAACTGAACGAAGAAGACGCGCGGTACTGCAAAAGCTGCGGCAAGGAAATTTAAGGAATCAAAGGATGCGGCAGGTTGAGTCAGGCTGCATCCTTTTTATAGCTGAAGCGTAGCGGCTTCGGAAAATTTGAAGAGCGGAATAGATTGGGATGATTGAAGAAATGTGAATTGTGGTGTAGAATTGCTAAGAAGACAAAAAATCTGAAACTGTTTCTGAAAATCAGAACAGTTTATATAGAATTGGATTTTACTCAATACAGGGAGATAGAAGAATGGTGACGATTTACGACATTGCGAAAAAGGCTGGATGTTCATCCAGTACAGTTTCCAAAGCACTCAACAATTCCTCGACGATCAGCAAGAAGCGAAAAGAAGAGATCATAGCGATTGCAAAGCTCATGGGATATGTTCCGAACTCAAACGCGAGACAGCTTGCTACAAAAAACAGCTGGTCCATAGGAATCCTCTTCAGCGAAGATCTGAATATTGGTCTGGAGCATCACTTTTTCGGTGGAGTGCTGGAAGCCTTCAAGACTTATGTGGAGGACCTGGGGTATGAAGTGACATTCGTTTCGAAAAAAGTGGGTCATCAGGCACTGAGTTATCTGGAATGGTGCAAATACAAGAATGTGGATGGTGTGTTCATCGTGACGGTTGATGTGGATGATGTCAATCTGAAGGAACTTACAGAAAGCGGAATTCCCATCGTTACAGTGGATAATGGTGTCCTGAATGTGCCTACGATCATTTCAGACAACTACCAGGGAACAAGGATGGTTCTGAACTATCTGAGATTGAAGGGTGCGAAGAAGATTGCTCATATTGCAGGCCCCATGAGATCCTTTGCGGCCCAGGAACGTATTGATGCCTACAAAGATGTGCTTGATAAAGCGGGTGTAGAAATCGAAGAGAAGCTGATTATTGAAGCCAACAATTATGATTTCAACAGCGGAAAGAATGCTTTGTATCAGCTGGTCAGCCAGTATGGAGGCATCCCGGATGCCATTTATGCGGCCAGTGACGATATCGCCCTTGGCGCCATAAGAGGTCTGAAGGAGCTGGGGTACAAAGTACCTGAAGATGTCTGTGTTGTAGGATTCGACAACATCGAGCTGACGAAATACACCTCGCCTGCGCTCACTACAATTTCTCAGGACAAGGTGAAGATAGGCAGAGAAGCGGCGAAACATCTGATTGCCCTCATCAATCATGAGATCGAAAGTACTCCTGGCATCGTGAAACGAGTGCCGGTTGAACTGGTCATACGGGAATCAACAAAATAAGGCTGGAAGCCCAGTATAGGAGAAGAGATCTGAAATAATGCTTCAGGTCTCTTCTTTGCGTATAAAGGAATAATCGGGAAAGATGCTAAAACTGCTGGATAATTTCACAGAATCTTTTATTTGATTAATTGAATTCCTGTGATATCATAGACTAAGCGAAACCGATTTCGTAAATTAGCGCTATCAGGAAAACATCTACAGTGGAAGCGAAATCGGGTTTCTTAAATCGATATTCAGCAGGAGGAACTATGCGATATTATTATAAAAACAATGAATTTGTCATAGAAAATTATGACAAAGGGAAACCCTTTTCCAGTTTTCTTCCGGGGATTGCAGGAATCCGTGGAATACCCTTATGGGTGTTTTACGCAAATCGGGGGCAGGGCATAACCAGTTTCGGTTTACGAGACAAAAACGAACCGATCCAGGAATTTTTTCCTGCAAACACAAGTTATCAGTATGTGGACCGATACGGATTTCGCAGTTTCGTCAAGGTGAATGGTGAAGTCTACGAACCTTTCGCTGTCGGCAGTCGTGATGTGGTGAAGAGAAACATGTTCATATCGCAAGGGCATTTCACCATAGAAGAAATCAATGAAACCCGAAAGATCACTTACAGAGTCACTTATTTCGGTCTCACAAACGAACCGGTGGCGGGTCTTATCAGAAATGTGGAGATCGTGAATGACGGGGAGACAAGATCTCTTGAAGTTGTGGACGGGATTGCGAATATTCTTCCCTCTGGCACCACCAACGAAACCTATAAGAACATGTCGAATCTCATGGTCTCCTGGATGGGTGTGGAAAATATGGACAATCATATTCCGTTCTATAAATTCAGGGCTTCCAGTGGAGATGATGCTGAGATATCCATGGTTCAGAAAGGGCATTTCTACCTTTCTTTTGTGGAGGACGGGCAGCTGGTCAGACCGATTGTGGATCTGGAGAAGATTTTCGGCTATGACACTTCCCTGACGGTTCCTGTAGCGATGCAGAGCCATAACCTGAAGGAAATAGATCTGGATCATCAGGTGCTGGTCAATAAAGTGCCCTGCGGGTTCACTCCGGTATCGAAAGAGCTTGAACGTGGGGAGCATCTCCACATCCATACCATCATCGGAAGTGTTTCCGATGTGGAAATCATCAACGAGAAAGCAGTGGAGTTTACGAAAAGAGCGTACATTTCCCGTAAACGAGAAGAAGCGGATGAAGTCATCGATGAACTTGTGAGGGTGATCCACACGGAATCAGGGTATCCTGTCTTTGATGCCTATCTGAAGCAGAATTTCCTGGATAACACCTTACGAGGCGGTTTTCCTCTGGTTTTCGGAGAGGGGGACCAAAGAAAGGTTTATCACGTGTTTTCGAGAAAGCATGGCGATCCTGAACGGGATTACAACTTCTTCTCCCTGGCGCCTGAGTTCTATTCTCAGGGGAATGGAAACTTCAGGGATGTGAATCAGAACAGACGCAGTGATGTGCTTTTTACGCCGGAATCTGGTCTGTTCAATGTGAAGATGTTCATGAATCTTCTGCAGCTGGACGGCTACAATCCATTAGGTGTTCAGGGTACCACGTTCACGATAGAAGCATCTGCGGCGGATAAGCTGATGGAAAAATATGTCCTCGAAGGGCAGGAGAAACTGCGAGAGGTGCTTTCCGGTAAATTCACACCTGGAGGCATCGCCATGAAGATTCTTCTGGAGGAGATCAGGCTTGGCATCGGCGAAGAGGAGTTCATTGCCCGTCTTCTGGAAGAAGCGGAGCAGCACATCGAGGCTGTATATGGGGAAGGGTACTGGTCCGATCACTGGACATACAATTTCGATCTCATTGAAAGCTATGTGAGCGTCTATCCCGACCGGATAGAGGAACTGCTTTTTGAAGATGAAACCTATCAGTATTTTGAAAGTCCGGTCCATGTTCTGCCCAGACGCGAAAAATACGGGCGAACGGAAAAGGGGACCATCAGACAGTATGGCGCCATAGAGGAGGAGGAGCATTCTAGCCGCTTCGAGCAGTCTAGCTGGAAGCGCGTCGAGGGAGAGATCTACAAGGCAAGTCTCGCACAGAAGCTCCTGCATCATGTGATGATCAAGTTCACGACACTGGATCCTGTCGGTATGGGCGTGGAAATGGAAGCGGACAGACCCGGGTGGAATGATGCCATGAACGGCCTTCCGGGCGTATTCGGTTCAGGGATGAGCGAGACCGTGGAACTGGTGAGGGTGGTCAGGTTCCTGAGGGGGAATCTGATAAGACCTGTGCGTCTTCTTGATGTCAGTCATCAACTCTACAGAGGGATCAGTGAGGTGCTTTCCAGGGAGTTACCGCTGTTTGAAAGATGGGATGAGATGACTTCTCTACGAGAGGCGTTCAGGGAAAAGATCAGAGCGGAAATGGATGGAAATGAAGTTCTTGTGGATGCGAAGGAAGCTTCCCTGTTTCTGGAAAGGCTGGAGGAGATTCTTATGGATGGAATCAACCGGGCGAAGTCCCTCCATGAGGGAGTGCTTCCCACCTATCTCAGTTATAAGGTCACTGATTATGAAGTGCTGGAAGGAAGAACACCTTACGGACTGCAGAGGGTTCGTGTCAAAGGATTTGGACTGGAGAAGCTTCCGTTCTTCCTGGAAGGTCCTGCAAGATTCTATAAGATCGGAACGGAAGAGGAGAACAGAGCGCTGTATCACCACATAAGAAGTTCAGGTATGTATGATCCGGTTCTGAAAACCTACAGAACCAGCGCATCGCTGGAAGATATGAGCTATGAGACCGGCAGAATCAGAGCCTTCACGCCAGGATGGCTGGAAAGGGAGAGCAACTTCCTTCACATGACCTACAAATATCTTCTGGGACTTTTGAAAGGCGGGCTTCCTGATCTGTTCTACGAGGAAATCAAGACGAACCTGGTCTGTTTCATGGATCCTCAGGTGTATGGGCGATCCACGCTGGAAAATTCAAGTTTCATCGCCAGCAGTCTGAATCCCAACAGCAAACTGCATGGACAGGGATTTGTAGCCAGGCTCAGCGGATCCACAGCTGAAATGCTCAGTATCTGGCAGTATATGATGTTCGGGAAATCATTGTTTACCTATACGGATGAATTATGTTTTTCGCCGGAGCCGATCCTCGGTGCAGACTTTTTTGCTGATGGACATGTGAAGACAACGCTTTTATCTCAGATAGAATTCATTATTGAGAATGACACTGGACTACCCACCTATTCGGAGCAGGTACGCATCGATCACTATAGGGTGGATGGCAAACGGTATGAGTGCATCTGTGGGGATCTGGCGAAGAAAGTGAGAGACCGCCAGGTGAAACAGATCATCATGATATATAAGTTGAAGGAGGAAAACTATGAAAGTTAAAGCGATTAGGTCGGAAAAGAGAGATCTGAAATTCTGGAAAACTCTGCCCGAAAGAGAAACGGGTCATTATGATCCGAGAAGACCCGTCATTGCGGTGAACAGTCAGATGGAATATCAGGAATTCATGGGCTTTGGAGGTGCGTTTACGGAATCGGCTGCCTTCACTCTGTCAGAAGCACCTGAAAAGGTGAGAGAGGAAGCACTGCGTGCCTATTTCTCCAAATCGGAAGGACTTGGATATGTCCTGGGAAGAGTGCATATGAACTCCAGTGATTTCTCTCTGGAGAACTATACCTATGTGGAGGAAGGGGATCAGGATCTGAGCACCTTTGACGTTTCAAGAGAAGACAGATGGGTTGTTCCCATGATCAGGGATGCCATGAAGCATGCGGAAGGACCGCTGAAACTGCTGGCTTCTCCCTGGAGTCCCCCAGGGTACATGAAGGATACCGGAGAAATGAATTATGGAGGAAAGCTTCTTCCGCAGTTTACCAAAACCTGGGCCAGATATTATGCCCGATACATTGATGAAATGAAGAAGCGTGGTATCGACATCTGGGCCGTCAGTGTACAGAACGAGCCTCTAGCCACCCAGACCTGGGACTCCTGTATTTATACAGCGGAAGAGGAACGTGATTTTGTGAAGCATCATCTGGGTCCTGTTTTAAGATCATCCCATCCTGACACGAAGATCATTGTCTGGGATCACAACAGGGATGTTCTTGTGGAGCGAGGAGCGGTTGTGCTGTCGGATCAGGAGGCTGCCCAGTATGTATGGGGAGTTGGGAATCACTGGTATGTGAGCGAAGCTTTCGAAAATCTTACTGCACTCCATAATATGTTTCCGGATAAACATATTCTGTTTACGGAAGGCTGCGTGGAACTGACAACCACATCTGAGAATGCGGTGCATAACGGGTATCTCGGCTCATGGTCCAACGGGGAACGATACGGCCGCAATATCATCGGTGACTTCAACAACTGGAGCAGAGGGTGGATTGACTGGAACCTGGTCCTGAATGAAATCGGAGGGCCCAATCATGTCTATAACTACTGTGAAGCGCCGGTCATGTATGACAGGAATACGGAAAAGCTCATCTACAACAATTCCTATTATTATATCGGGCATTTTTCGAAATACATTGCTGTGGGAGCCAGAAGACTGGAACTCAGTGTGACCAAGGAAGATGTCCATGCAGTGGCATTTCGAAACCCTGATGGCGAGATTGTGGTGGTTGCGCAGAATGAAGGGTTCATCGCTGAACTTTCTCTGATGGTAGATGGAGAAGGGTTGAACATCAATCTGCCGGACAACTCCATCACCACATTCGTCATCGGATAAAGAAAGGAAAGCGGTTTCGGAAAATGTGAAATATGAAGGAGCCGGTTGCTGATCTGAGCGGTGTGGAGATGAAGCGTGTGCTATAGATGAGGAAATCTTCGTCTCGTGGTCATCTGCATCGTCGAAATCCGCGAAACAGCTGAAAACAGTTGGTTTACAAGTGAAATGTAGCTATATGACGTGTATTTCAGAATATGGATCCAAAAGCGTTTATGAAAGAAACGGGTGTTTTCTTCTATTTAAAAGGTTTTCATTTTTTGGAAAAAACTTTCAAAAAACTATTGAAACCGCTTTCGTAAATGTGCTATATTATGGGTGCGACATAATGAGTGTTGAAAATAAAGGGAAAAGGGGTTAATCGAATGAAGATCAAAAAAATACTTTCATTCTTACTGGCATCGATGTTTGTACTTTCTGCCTGTGGAACATCTGGGGAGGCACCTTCCGTAGAGGTAGACCCATCGAAAGACTATTCCAGTGAGAAACTGGTGATCTGGTCCTTCACGGACGAACTGGAAACTGCAGGAGATATTGACCATTTCAAGGAACTGTATACAGCAGAAGGCAAGCCTTTAGAGGGCATGGAAGTGGAGTTTGTTGCAGTATCCATACAGGATGGTTACATGGACAAGATTCTGCCCGCACTATCCTCCGGCAATGGACCGGATGTATTCACCGGAGAGCTTGACCACATCAAGCAGTTCATTGAAGCTGGATACTACGCCGACATCGAAACCATGATGGAAAATGATCCTGATGTGGATATCGCCGCAGAGAAGGCGGATTATGCCGAGTACATCTGGCAGTCCGGAATCGATCCAGCTACAGAAAAACTTGCTGCTTTATCCTGGCAGGTGACACCTGGCGCCATCTTCTTCAAAACAGATATGGCTGCTGAAGTATGGGGCGCAGAAGCCGGATTCCCAGCGGAAGATACTGAAGACTACAACACTGCTGTGACAAACTGGATGAACGAAAACAAGTTCGATTCCATTGAAAAGATGCTTGAAGCACAGGTGGAAGTCAAAGCCTACAATCCGAACTGGAGACTGTTCCCGGATGATCAGGCTGTAAGACACTTCGCTGCAGGTACAAACGATCCTGCAAAATGGATTGATGAAGACGGAAAACTGAATCCTGATAAAATCAAGGAACAGATTCCTTACATCAATCTGGTACAGGAAATGTACGGCGAAACCATCGATGCCTCACTGACTGCCAACGCAGCAGAGTGGAGCGGTCCCTGGTTTGATGCCATGGACAAGGACCTGACGGATGCAGAAGGAAAGACCTGGCAGGTCATGGCTTACTCCATGCCTACATGGGGTCTGAGATACATCATCGAACCGAACATGGAAAAAGTGGATGCGGACGGCAACACACTGGCAAAGCCTGCGGAAGATGCTTCTCAGGAAGAGAAGGACGCATATGAAAATGCGGCATTCAAAGGCAACTGGGGTATGGCATCCGGACCGAATTCCTACTTCTGGGGTGGAACTTATCTGGGCGTCAATGCAGACTCCGAAAACCCTGAAGCGGCATTCGCATTCCTGAAGTCCATGCTGTTTGACAAGGAAAGACTGGCAGAGCGTCAGGAAGCCGATGGAGACATGTATTCCGTAGAGTCCGTCATGGCACCGGTCATTGCAGACTACGAAGGAAGACAGTCCCTGGGCGGAATGAATCACCTGAAGGTATTCAGTGAAGAAGCGGCCAAGATCGATCTATCCAATGTAACAGTCTATGACAGAGGTCTCAATGATCTTCTGGGTACACACATCACAAACTACAAGCAGGGTGGTGCAGGTTACAGCTCCATTGCAGATGTGCTGACTAAATTCTATAGTGATGTCCAGGTGACCTATCCAGAAATCTATGTGGATGGACTACCAACAGAATAAAGAAAAAAACCATGCAGAAGTAGACGTAACGTCTACTTTTGCATATGGAGGTAAAAATGAAAAAAACAAAAGAAAGGAAAGGATATTTTTTTATCACACCATTTTTTCTGGTGTTCGCCCTGTTTAATGTATATCCGATTCTGTTCACCTTGTACCTTTCCATGACGAGATTCAAAGGTTATGGACCACAGGTATTCATTGGAGCTGAAAACTTCAAACTGGTTTTCAACGACCCCAATGTGGTGGATGCATTCTACAATACAATCAGAATCTGGGCAGTGAATATTTTCTTCCAGATTTTCCTGGCATTTCTGCTGGTTATGATTTTCTCGGACATCAAGTACAAAGTCAAAGGACTGGGTTTCTTCCGGGTTATATTCTATCTGCCGAATCTCATCGCTTCTGCCACCATCGCACTGATTTTCGTGAAGCTTCTGGACAGAGACTATGGTGTCGTGAATCAGGTCCTCTTTAATATCGGGTGGATCGATCAGGCCATCGGATGGCTGACAAAGCCGATTCTGGCTCAGATGAGTGTGTCGGGGATTCAGACCTGGATGTGGTTTGGGAACTCCTTCATTCTATTCATGGCTTCCGTGCAGGCTGTGAGCAAAGAGACCTTTGAAGCGGCAAGAATCGATGGGGCCAACAGATTCCAGATCATGAAGAACATCACCATACCTTCCATCAAGCCGATTCTCATGTATGTCATGGTAACAGGTCTCATTGGCGGACTTCAGCTCTTTGATATTCCGTTTCTCATTACCGACAGCAGAGGGTTTCCGGAAGGCAGTCTGAACACGATGATTGTGTACATCTATAATATGGCGTTCGTCTACAGAAACTATGGTTATGCTTCTGCCCTTTCTTTTGTACTATTCCTGCTCATCATGGTCTTTACAGCGGTGTTCACCATTGCGACAAACAGAAGAGAAATCAAGGAATTTTTTGAAAACCGAAAAGAGAAGAAAGCGAAAAAGAAAGAAGTACTGATGATGAAAGGCGGTGATCCTCATGAAAGACAATAGAAGAAAAGTACAGACTCTTCCTCAGACCGATGAACAGAGACAGAAAGAGATTCGAAGAAACAAAATGAAGAAAGTTCTGGTATACAGCCTGATCTATCTTTTCCTTGCATTCCTTGTGGTCATTGCCGTCATTCCTTTCTGGATCGTGCTCATCAATGCCACCCGTGACGGAATGTCCATTTCAACCCAGGGTATCTCACTGATTCCAGGAACGAATCTGGTGGAAAACTACAGGATTCTGGTGGACAACGTGGATGTGGTCAGGGGGTTCATGAATTCCCTGAAGATCGCCGTGGCTGTGACGGTTTTATCGGGCTATTTCTCAGCCCTTACGGCCTACGGATTCCATGTGTTCAATTTCAGAGGAAAGAATGTCCTGTTCGGACTGATCCTCATATTCATGATGGTTCCCAGCCAGCTGGCGTTTCTTGGCTATGTCAGACTCATGACCCAGATCGGGCTCATGGATAATCATCTTGCGCTGATCATACCAGCCATCGCCTCCATCGGAACAGTGTTTTTCCTGAGAGCCTACATCAGTTCCTCCCTCGGGAAGGAAGTCATAGAGGCAGCCAGAATAGATGGCGCGGGAGAGCTTTATATCTTCCACAGAATCGCACTGCCGCTCATGGCTCCAGGTGTAGCGACCATGTCGATCTTCACCTTCATCGGGTCCTGGAACAACTATCTGAGTGCCAGAGTCATTCTGAGTTCCAAGGCCAATGAAACACTGCCCATGGTCATTTCCTCTCTGAAGGCACTGAGAATTTGGTACCAGAATCAGGGAGCGATCTATCTCGGGTTTGCCATCTCCATCGTACCGATTGTTGTGGTGTTCATATTCGCCTCCAAATATCTCATTGAAAATATCTCGGCCGGTGCAGTGAAGGGCTAATCATAAGGATGAAAGGAAGTAACGATGAAAGATACGAATATATATATCGGTGACAGTGTACTCCATGCTGACGCACCGGAAATTTCATTAACCACTGTGGAAATGAAGGGGGAAACATTCTTCCGGATCAGCGATTTTCATGAAATGCCTCCATTTTTCATGACCATCGTCAATGACGGAGATTTCTGGCTCTTCGTTTCCAGTACAGGGGGGCTCACCGCGGGCCGGGAGAACCCTGACAACGCTCTGTTTCCCTATGTTACGGACGACAAGGTTCATGACAGCATTGAGACCACAGGTCCGGATACTGCGCTGATTGTTTCTGATGGGGAAAGGCGCAGTCTCTGGCAGCCTTTTACCAGTCACAATGCGGACGTATACAGAATAAAGAGAAATCTCTATAAGAACACCATGGGCAACAAGATCATGTTCGAGGAAGTGAATGTGGATCTTAAGCTGACCTATCGATACTCCTGGAAGATGAGCAGCCTTTATGGCCTGGTCAAGGAGTCGGAACTCTTAAACGATTCAGGTGAAGAGCTTGACATACGTGTGCTGGACGGCATCAGAAACATCCTGCCCTACGGCGTGGACGCACTGGCTCAGTCAAGTCGCAGTACACTCATTGACGGATATAAGCGCAGCGAACTGGTGGAGGAATCAGCCCTGGGCATTTTCACCCTCAGTTCCATCATATCGGATCAGCCCGAACCCAGTGAGTCCCTCAAAGCGACGACGGTCTGGACCAAGGGTCTGGATGAGCCGACGATACTTCTTTCGGAGCATCAGGTCAGAAGCTTCAGAAGAGGGTCCGACATCACGACGGAATATGACATCAAGGGTCAAAGAGGCGCATTCTATGTGTCTTCTGAACTGAAACTCTCCGGCTCTCAGTCAAAGACATGGGTTATGGTTTCAGAGCTCAAGCAGAGCGCGGCGGATATCGAAGCGCTGATCAGTGAAATACGCGAAGGCGACAGCATCCTCCACAGTCTGGAAGCGGATCTTAATAGAGGCGATGAGAATCTGAAGAAGCTTGTATTTGACGCCGACGGATGCCAGATCACGGAAAAGAAAATGGACAGCTACAGGCACTTCTCCAACACCCTGTACAATATCATGCGTGGTGGAATCTATGCGGATGGCTACAATGTCTTTACAGAGGATCTGCTGGCATTCATCGGAAATTGGAATAAGGACCTCCTCACAAGGCACAGAAACATGTTGGATGCTCTGCCTGAAGAGAAAAATTATGCGGAGCTTTTAGCTATGGTGGAAAAAACCGGCGATAAAGATCTCATAAGAATCCTTCTGGAGTATCTCCCATTGACCTATTCCAGACGACATGGGGATCCCAGCCGTCCATGGAATAAATTCAACATCAAAATAAGCGGTGAAGATGGAAAGCGGAATCTGAACTTTGAAGGGAACTGGAGAGACATTTTCCAGAACTGGGAAGCGCTTTCCCTGTCCTTCCCTGGCTATATCGAAAGCATCATCGCGAAATTCGTGAACGCATCCACACCGGACGGATACAATGCCTACCGCATCACCAAGGATGGCGTGGACTGGGAAGAACCGGATCCGGAAGACCCCTGGTCAAACATCGGATACTGGGGAGACCATCAGGTCATCTATCTTCTGAAGCTCATGGAGCTGTCGAAGAAGTACCATCCGAACAAGCTCAGTGAAATGCTGGAAAAGGAGATCTTTGTCTATGCCAACGTGCCATACAGAATCAAGGGAATCGAAGAGCTCGTAAGAGATCCCAAGAATTCCATTGACTATGATGAAGCGGCTGCAAAAACCATCAGCAGGAAAGTGGAGCGGTATGGCGCAGACGGCAAGCTGCATTTCGTAGGAGAAGAGATCTATCATGTGAATCTCACGGAAAAACTCCTTGCGGTGCTGCTCTCCAAATTATCCAGCTATATCCCGGATGGAGGCATCTGGATGAATACCCAGCGTCCGGAATGGAATGATGCCAACAATGCCCTGGTGGGCAACGGGGTTTCCATGGTCACGCTGTACTATCTATACCGTTACCTGAGCTTCATGGATACGCTGCTGGAAGATGCGGAAGGCACGGTGGCCGTTTCCGGTGAAATGAGCAGGATGCTTGTGGACACGCTGAAGGTTCTTGAAGAAAGCGCATCGCTTCTGGATGAGACCATAAGTGATGAAGCGCGCTATGAAATCGTCATGAAACTCGGACGCATCGGGGCGTCTTATCGTCAGAAGATCTATGCTGATGGGTTTACGGGCGAAAAGGCAGCGCTTTCCTATGATGATATCCGAAGACTGCTCCATGCTGCGAAGGGACATCTGGATGCCGCCATCGCCGCAAACAGAAGAGAGGATGGCCTCTATCATGCATACAATCTGCTCCGATTCGATGAAAACACCTGCAGCCTGAGTCATCTCTATGAGATGCTGGAAGGACAGGTGGCGGTCTTGAGCTCTGGCGCATTAAGCAGCAGAGAAGCGCTAGACGTCCTTGAGGCACTGAAGAGAAGCCGGATCTATCGCGAGGATCAGAACAGCTATATGCTCTATCCGGTCCGGGAACTGCCGCTGTTCCTTCAGAAGAACATCATTCCTGAGGAAGCGGTGAAATCCTCATCACTTCTTCAGATGGAACTTGAAAAAGGATCCAGAAGATTCATTGAACAGGATGTGAGAGGGCAATACCGTTTCAACGGACAGTTCAGAAATGCCAAGGAGATCATGGATGCTCTCTCTTCGGAGACGGATTACGAGATGGCAGACATACAGAAAGTCGGCGCAATCTTCCATGAGATGTTTGAGCACCATGCCTTTACAGGCCGTTCGGGGACCTTCTATAAATATGAGGGACTCGGAAGCATCTACTGGCATATGGTCTCGAAACTTGTGCTTGCTGCTAAGGAAAACCATGAACTTGCCCTGAGAAGCGGTGAGCTGGAGGATGCGGACAGACTGGCAGAGCACTTCCGAGATCTGAAGGCTGGCATCGGTGTGGACAAATCGCCCCTTGACTATGGCGCATTCCCAAGTGACGCCTATTCCCATACTCCTGGTTTTGCAGGAGTTCAGCAGCCTGGCATGACCGGGCAGGTCAAAGAGGATTTCATCACCAGATTCAGCGAACTGGGTGTCTTCGTGTCAGAAGGGGAAATCCGATTTGATCCAAGCATGCTGTCGGAAGAGGAGTTCCTGAAGAAACAGGTGGACTGGGTCCTTCCGGAAAGAACGCTGGACATAAGGGAAAATCAGCTGGGCTTCACCATATGTTCTGTTCCGGTGATCTATGAGCTCAGCGACCATGATGCGGTATCGGTCTTTTATGAAAATGGGGACAGGTACACCTTCGAGAGCACGCTGAAGCTCAACCGGGAAATCTCGGATAGTCTCTTCAGACGGGACGGAAAATTTGATAAGATCATTGTGCAGATCAACAGGAAGAAAACACTGAAGAAGGCCTAATGGATCCTTTACCAGAGTCTTCACTTTCCTGAACTGCAGTACCTCAGGGGACCGGCTTTAAAAGCCGGTTCTCTTTGTTGTAGGTGAAATGCTACTTCTAATTGCAGAAACGCAAATAAGAAGAGGCATGTTCTTCACTTAAATAAGCTGTGGTATAATCATAGGTAAGAACAAGAGGAATCAGTGGTGTATATAGATGAAGATAAAAGACTGGATGAATACGGGATTTGGAATCAAAAGATGGTTCGGGCTGGCCATTGTGGGTATCAGCCTGCTGGTGTTTGCCATTATAGAACTGATATTCAGAAGATTTGGAGAAGATGTATATAATCTGTATTATATCTATCTTCTTATTTTAGGTGCTTCCACCCTGTATGTATCCACGGCGGAGCTTCTGAAGAACTTCATGTCTCTGGCCAAGGACGGACTCATCGATTTCAATATGGACTCCAGAGAAATCGGAAGCCTCATTCATGACAAGAAGCTTCTGGTCCAGGGGCCAAGGGTCGTGATCATTGGTGGAGGCACGGGGCTTTCCACTATTTTGAAAGGCATCAAGAGCTATACCAACAACATCACCGCGGTGGTCACCGTGGCCGATGACGGGGGAGGCTCCGGGGTCCTTCGGGAAGACCTGGGCATTCTTCCGCCTGGAGACATCAGAAACTGCCTGGTGGCTCTGGCCAACACCGAGCCCCTCATGGAGGAGCTCATGCAGTACCGGTTCAAGGATGGGAGTCTGAAAGGACAGAGCTTCGGGAATCTTTTTCTCGCCGCCATGGACGGCGTCTCGGACAATTTTGAAGATGCGGTGCAGAAAATGGCCAGTGTTCTTGCCATCACAGGAAAAGTGCTTCCGGTGACGCTGGACAATATCCGGATCAATGCGGTGCTGGAAAACGATCAGGTGGTGGTGGGAGAGTCCCACATTCCCGATGTGAGTATATCCGAAGGCGCGAAGATCGCCAGGCTCTACATCACGCCGGAAAATGCGGAGTGCCTGTCTGATGTGCGGGAAGAAATTCTAAGAGCGGACGCCATCATTCTAGGACCGGGCTCCCTCTACACCTCCATCATTCCGAACATTCTGGTGAAAGGGGTTCCGGAAGCCATCAAGGAAAGCAGGGCGCGTAAGATCTATGTCTGCAATGTCATGACGCAGCCGGGAGAAACGGATGATTTCAAGGTGTCGGATCACATCCGGGCCATCTATAAGCATGGTGACATCGGTCCGCTGGATTATGTCTTTGCCAACACGACGAAGATCAGAAATCCGAAGCTTCGAAGCGCTTACCACCATATGAATCAGTTTGAGGTTCCGGTGGATGAGGAGAATCTCAAGGAATATGAGTTCAAGCTCATCACAGGAGATTTTATAAAGCCCAGAGAAACTTCCGTCAGGCATGATGCGGAGAAGCTTTCCCAGAAACTCATGGAGATCATCCTGAGTGAGGCTCTGGTCAATGACAAGAAGAGAATCCTGGAGTATGTGGCTTTATCAGGCAAGCTGAAACACAGAAAAAAATGAGAACAGAATCATGGATGCTGTAGAAAAGAAGGTGTTCTGACCGAGGCGATCTGCCGGTGTCGGAACACCCCTATTTTAATTGTGGTGAATGGGTGCTTATCCGTTCTATGATTTCTGGTGTTATGGTATAATTAGAAAGGTAAACTGTACTAAAACTGTCTGTTAAAGATGGAGAAAACTGCAGAATTTACAATAAAAATAGAACAGGTTCGGGTGATACTATGTCATTTTCATCGACAGTGAAAAGTGAAATAACAAGAAATACAGATATATCACGGGAAGAAATCATCTCGATTCTTTCCGCCATCATGAGGTTATCGGGGACGCTGTCCTTCGGATCCTCGAAGCTGGCCTTCAAGATCACCACGGAGAATCCTTCCACTGCGAGGTTCATCTTCAAGCTTCTGAAGGACCATCTGGAGATCCACGGAAGGCTTCTGGTGAAGAAATCAGGCTCACTCAAAAAGAACAATGCCTATGTCATTGTCATCAGTGAAGACATGGGCCTGAAGGATCTTCTTATGGAAACAGGGATTCTCAGAAGTGAAGAGGATGTTTTCAGCCTGGATTACAGCATCGGTGAGGAGCTGATTCATACGGATGCGCTGAAGAAAGCCTACATCAAAGGCTCTTTTCTAGGTTCAGGGAGCGTTTCCAATCCAGAGAAGGCGTACCATCTGGAGTTCGTCGTGAACTCCCTGGAGCTGGCGGAGGATCTGAAGGAGCTCATCAATTCCTATGGGTTGACCTCCAAGGTCATTGCCAGAAAGAACGCCTATATCGTGTACCTGAAGGAAGGGGAGCAGATTGTGGATATTCTATCCATCATCGGTGCCTACAACAGTCTTTTCGAATTCGAGAATGTAAGAATCGTGAAGGACATGAGAAACAATGTGAACAGACTGGTGAACTGCGAAACGGCCAATCTGTCCAAGACAGTGAATGCAGCCGTGCGGCAGGTGGAGTCCATCAAACTCATAGAAAAGGAGATCGGACTCAACAGGCTTTCGAAACCGCTGAGAGAAGTGGCGGAGATGAGGCTGGATTATCCGGATGAATCGCTGAAGGAACTGGGAGAGATGCTGAATCCTCCTGTGGGGAAATCCGGCGTCAATCACAGACTGAGAAAGATCGAGAAAATAGCCGATGAACTGAGGAAGGGGGGACTGTAGTGGCGAAAATAGATCGCATCATGGAACACATCAAGGAAATGCAGCTGGGCACGAAGCTCTCTGTGAGAACCCTGGCAAAAGACCAGGGGGTCAGTGATGCCACGGCATACAAGGCCATCAAGATCATGGAGGAAGAGGGGTATCTGGAGACCCTGCCAAGGACTGGTACCATCCGAATCGAAAGTGAGAAGGAAAAGAAGATCGAGTCCATCACCTACAATGAAATCATCCGGATTGTGGATGGAGAACTTTTAGGTGGAAAAGATGGAGTGGAGAAGACCATCTATCGATTCAATATCGGTGCCATGACCATGGAGGCCATGAAGAAATATCTGACCATGGGCGGACTGCTCATCGTGGGAAACCGGGATGAAGTCCATACCCTGGCGCTGAACATGGGGGTGGGCGTACTGATCACCGGTGGATTCAAAGCCAGTGAGAAGAACGTAGCCCTGGCGGACAGGCTGAAGCTGCCCATCATTTCCTGTTCCTATGATACCTTCACCACTGCATCCATGATCAACAGGGGGATTTCGGAAAATCTCATCAAGCAGACCATTCCTTATGTGAAGGACATCATCCAGAAGGAGACCCATCATCTGCTTCTGGACAGCACCATTAAGGACTACCTGAAGATCTCGGAGAAATCCGGCCACGAGAAGTTTCCCGTGGTGGACCGGAAAATGGTGGTTCAGGGCATCATAACGCCTAAGGAAACCCTGGGACGAGAAGATACGGACCTGGTGGGCGATGTCATGAGAAAGGTGAACATCTCCGTGACGCCCAAGACCACCGTGTCCTATGTGGCCCATATCATGGACTGGGAGAATCTGCCCATCTGTCCGGTGACGGAGGAAGGCATTCTAGTGGGGGTCATCACAAGAACCGATATCCTGAAGGCCCTTCAGGAAAGACATATGAAGCCCATGGAAACGGACACCATTGAGGATAAGATTATAAGAAGCCTGGTGGTGGAGAAGAGAGACGGGAAATTCTACTACAGTGGCGTAGTGTCACCGGAGTTTCTGGACCCGCTGGGCAATGCATCCAGAGGCCTTCTGTCCATGCTCATGTCCAAGACCGCCATCTCTCATCTGCAGAACCAGTATTACAGCTGCAGCCTCGATAAATGCACCACGGATTTCTATGAGGTGCTGGGCATCGATGCCAGGTTCACCATGGAGATCAGCATCATCAAGACTTCAAAGCTTCATTCCAAAGTGGATGTGGCCCTGCGCTCCAGGGACAAGCTCATAGCAGCCTCCAGGCTCAATGTGCTGCATACGCTGGACGATTAGGCCCATTCCCGTGGAAAAGAAGATCCCTGTACGAACCGATCCTATGACAAAGAATAAAGAAAGAAATCAGGAGGACAATAAATGTTTTATCATGTAGTACTTTTCAAACTGAAAGACAACAGCCCGGAGAATATGGACAAGGCCAGAAACATCCTTTCATCCATGGAAGGAAAGATTCCCCAGCTGAAAGGACTCACCGTGGGAAAAGATGAGCTTTTCACCGAAAGAAGCTATGACATCTGCCTTATCACCACTTTTGATTCCAAGGAAGATATGGATGCCTATCAGGTGCATGAGTATCATGTGAACGAAGTGCTGGCGAATCTAAGACCCATGCTGGAAGCATCCAAAGCCTGCGACTTCACAGCCTAAGAGGCAGCTTCGCGCAAACAGACAGAAAGGAAACAAGTTATGGAAAGAGCATTTGCCCATCTACATCTGCATACGGAATTCAGTCTTCTGGATGGGTCAGCGAAAATCGACGGCATCATCGGAAGAGCCAAAGAGCTGGGCATGGAATACGTGGCCATTACAGACCACGGAAGCATGTATGGCGCCGTGGAGTTCTATAAAGCGGCAAAGAAAGCCGGGATCACGCCCATCATCGGATGCGAGATCTATGTGGCGGCCAAAGACATGCACATCAAGCATCAGGACCCGGAAAACACCACCCATCATCTGGTTCTTCTTGCGAAGAACGAGACCGGGTATGAGAACCTCATGAAGATCGTATCGGCTGCATCGCTGGAAGGTTTCTATTATAAACCCAGAGTGGACCACGCCTTCATCGAAAAGCATGCGGAAGGGCTCATCTGCCTGTCGGCCTGTTTAGGTGGAGAGGTTCAGGAGTACTTCAACCTGGATATGCCGGAC
This sequence comes from Proteiniclasticum sp. C24MP, assembly GCF_043951855.1. Lineage (NCBI taxonomy): Bacteria > Bacillati > Bacillota > Clostridia > Eubacteriales > Clostridiaceae > Proteiniclasticum > Proteiniclasticum sp. C24MP. Next base: position 595,074 of record NZ_JBINJW010000001.1, on the reverse strand, counting down.
AAAGCCAGGGAAGCTGCAGAGTTCTACAAGCGTGTCTTCAAGGAGGATTACTATCTGGAGCTTCAGGACCATGGTCTGGAAGAGCAGAAGAAGGTCAATAAGCTGAACATCGCCCTGGCCAGGGAGCTGGATATTCCACTGGTCTGCACCAATGATGTGCATTACCTGAAGAAGGAAGACTCCAGAGCCCACGACATTCTCCTATGCATCCAGACGGGAAAGACCGTGGATGAGGAGAACCGGATGCGCTATCCGTCGGATCAGTTCTATCTGAAATCCTATGAGGAGATGCATGAGCTGTTCCAGTATATTCCCGAAGCCCTGGAGAACACGGTGAAGATCGCGAAGAAGTGCAGTTTCGACTATGAGTTCCATGTATCGAAGCTGCCTAAGTTTCCGCTGCCCGAAGGTGCGGATCCCTACCAGTATCTCACCTTGAGAACCTATGAGGGTATGGTGGAGAAATATGATGTCTTCAGCTGCTACAGAGGAAAACCGGTGGATGTGGAAGCCCTCCGGTCACTTCCAGGGGAAGAGGAGCAGAAGATCATCCGGCGCATCGACTATGAGCTGGGCATCATGAACCAGATGGGGTATGTGGATTATTTCCTCATCGTCTGGGACTTCATCAAATTCGCCAATGACAACGGCATTGCCACGGGGGCGGGAAGAGGAAGCGCAGCAGGGTCCTGCGTATCCTACTGCCTCAATATCACGAAGATCGACCCCATACGGTACAATCTGCTGTTTGAGCGGTTTCTGAACCCGGAACGAATTTCCATGCCGGATATCGATTCGGACTTCTGCTATGAACGAAGAGGAGAAGTCATCGATTATGTGGTGGAGAAATACGGTGCGGATAATGTGGCTCAGATCATCACCTTTGGAACCATGGCCGCCAGGGCCTGTATCCGGGATGTGGGACGTGCCATGAACTATCCCTACGGGGAAGTGGACCAGATCGCCAAGATGATTCCCAGTGTTCTGGGCATCACGCTTGATAAGGCCATCGAGATGAATCCGGAGCTTAGGAGAGTCTATGAAGACGATGGACGAGTCATGGAGCTTCTGGATATTTCAAGAAAACTGGAAGGACTCAGCAGACACTCCTCCACCCATGCGGCGGGTGTGGTGATCTCTGAGAAGCCTCTGGTGAACTATGTGCCCCTGCAGAGAAACGAGGAATCCATCGTGACCCAGTTCACCATGAATACTCTGGAAGAGCTGGGACTGCTCAAAATGGACTTCCTGGGCCTTCGAACGCTGACGGTGATGCGGGATACGGTGGATATGGTCAAGGAAGCCAGCGGCATGGAGATCGATGTGGATACTCTCTCCCTGACGGATCCTGAGGTCTACAAGATGATCGGAGAAGGAAAGACTGTGGGGGTCTTCCAGCTGGAATCCGCAGGGATGACAAGCTTCATGAAGGAGCTGAAGCCGGATTCTCTGGAGGACATCATCGCGGGGATCTCCCTCTACAGACCGGGACCGATGTCGGAGATTCCGAAATACATCGAGAACAAGAACAATCCCGAGAAGATCACCTATCTATGCAAGGAACTGGAGCCCATCCTATCCGTGACCTATGGTGTAATCATCTATCAGGGTGCGACGCGTTCTCAATTGAAAAGATTGAGCAGACTTACAAGGAATGTTAGCTGATAAGCTTACAGGAACAACAGGTCTGAACTAATAACTCGATATGCGGAATGAAGGAGTAACGCCCTGAAACGCATACTATAATACTCCGACATGCATCATAAAACGAAAGTTTAGGTGTATGAAGCTCGGTGAAGACGGCTGAAGAAACCTACGTCTAAGAAACGGACAAGTAATGTTGGTACAAAAGAGGCTAGAGCCCACCCGCATGAAAGGAAGAAAGTAAGAGATATGGTTGTCGATAGGTCGGTAGTCCATAAAATACCTATGGTTAGAATATCAGCAAAAGACGCTGACAGACGAACTTGCGATGTAAAGGGTCTAGATATGAGCATATCGAAAGGTATGAACAAGTCTAAGGGACATCGTTAGTGTGGGAAAGTAAGAATCTTGGTTATGAAATCCCATGGTACGCGAAGGAGAAATCTGGCGGGCGTGTCCAAGCTAACAGGCTTATAGCAAGAACCTAAGGGTATATGTACGGATAGAGTTATTGGAACACGGAAAAGTATCGAGGACCATAAAGGTCTAAGTTGTCGAAGAACAATAAGCAACTGAATCGGTGCTGAAAAGTAGTGGTCGAACCGTTTTAAAACTCCTTGTAATGAGGAGTATAGGGATGGCCACAAGTCGAGAATAACAAGCAAATATCATATAGTTGAACATGGGGATTCGAGTAAGACAAAAATGCCTCTTTCATATGATGGGAGGTGCCCTATGTCAAAGAAAAAGGGAAAATCTATTGAAGACTTGAGACATAACGAATACTACAACATGCAAACGGTCTTCGATGAGTTGTATTCAAAAAGCCAAGATGGTAATACATTAGATAACCTTATGCAGATAATACTATCGGAAGAAAACATATTATTGGCATACAGGAACATCAAAACCAATGGTGGAAGCAAAACTCCTGGAACTGACGGATTGAGTATCCAAGATATTTCAAAACTGACTGCTGAAGAAGTGGTAAGTAAAGTGAGATTCATAACTCGCGGAAGTGAACATGGATACAGACCAAAAGCCGTAAGAAGAAAGGAAATACCTAAACCCAATGGAAAAACAAGACCACTCGGCATACCATGTATTTGGGACAGATTAATACAACAGTGTATTCTACAAGTAATGCAACCCATTTGTGAAGCAAAATTTTCAAACAACAGCTACGGATTCAGACCCTTAAGGTCAGTTGAACATGCTATAGCTAGAACATATAGAATGCTCCAGATGAGCAACTTATACCATGTCATAGAGTTTGATATCAAAGGATTCTTCGATAACGTTGACCACAAGAAATTAATCAGACAAACATGGGCCATGGGTATAAGAGATAAGCAACTAATCTGGATAATAAAGCAAATCCTTAAAGGACCAATAAAACTGGAAAATGGACAAACCATAATCCCGACAAAAGGGACCCGCAAGGTGGCATTTTATCACCGTTACTCGCTAATATAGTATTGAACGACTTGGATAAATGGATTGAAAGCCAATGGCAGAATCACCCAGTAACTAATAATTACAAAAAGAGGGTGACGGCTAACGGAACAACATCCTCTCATGCTTTCCGTGGCATGCAAGAGACAACAATGCTGAAAGAAATGTGGATTGTGAGATATGCAGATGATTTTAGGGTTTTCTGTAGAAAACATGAAGATGCACAAAAAGTATTAATCGCAACCGAAAAATGGCTGAAAGAAACGCTGAAACTTGAAATATCTTCAGAAAAGACAAAAATTGTTGATGTCAGGAAACAGTACATGGAATTCCTTGGATTTAAAATCAAAGTAACATGGAATCATCAGAAAAACAAATATACTGTATTCTCACACGTAAGTGATAAAGCATTAGCAGTCAAGTCAGAAAAGCTGATAGAACAAGTTAAAAAGATATGTCATGCAGGAAATTCAGACGGTGAAGTTAGGGAGATCGTACTATACAATGCGATGGTAATGGGTATTCAAAACTATTACAGTATCGCAACGATGGTATCAAGTGACTTGAATCACATACAACAAAGAACCTACAGGCTGTTATACAATGGATTAAACACCCAAAATGGTAATCGTTTAGTGAAAACAGGTAGGGACCTAACGGACATAGAAATACAGAGATATGGGAAGTATAAGTCGCTCCGATACATCAAGGGGACGGGCGAACCTATTTACCCAATATACGCCATACAGTTTAAAAATCCGATGGCATTTAGTATTAAGAACTGTCTATACACCCCTGAAGGAAGAGAAAAGATACATGACTATCTTGGCAATGAATTAAAGCTGTTGAATCAATTGCGAAAGCACTACCCAAATAACCAAAACATTGAGTACTTTGATAACAGAATTTCATTATACTCAATGCAAAATGGAAAATGCTATGTATTAGGTAAACCCATTGAAACCACAGCCGAAATACATTGTCATCACAAAAAGGCCCGTAAGGATGGCGGAACTGATGAATTCAGGAATCTTGTGTTGATACATGAAGATGTTCATAAACTAATTCATGCGACACAAGAGGAAACTCTCGAGAAATATCTCGGGATTTTGAATCTAAACTCTGAACAGAGAAGAAAAACCAATCGGTTACGCTTTACATTAGGCCTATCCATTATCAAAGAATACGACAAAGAGGGGCAAAAGCTCACCCTGGAAAAAGTTGAAAACTATTTAGATATTTAGCTATAAGATTCTCGATGGAACGCCGTGTGCGGTGAAAATTGCACGCACGGTGTGGAGTGGGGGAAAATCTGGAGATAAGTTCAAAGGATTACCTATCACTATAGCAGGTCATGCAGATCGTGAGAGACCTGGCGGGCTATTCCCTGGGAAGATCTGATCTGGTCCGAAGAGCCATGAGCAAGAAGAAGCATGATGTCATGGAAGAGGAAAGAAAGAACTTCATCTATGGTCTGGTGGACGAGAAGGGACAGGTGGTGGTGCCTGGGTGCGTCCGTAACGGCATCAGTGAGAAGGTGGCAAACACCATCTTCGATCAGATGATGGATTTTGCCAGCTATGCCTTCAACAAGGCCCATGCCGCAGCCTATGCGGTCATCGGTTATCAGACGGCCTATCTTATGCGGTATCACCCTGCGGAGTTCACAGCAGCCATGCTGAACAGCTTCCTGGGAAATGCCGACAAGTGCTTCTCCTATCTGAGGTTTGCGAAGAGTCTGGGCATTGAGGTGGTATCTCCTGAAATAAACAGTTCGGAATTCCGATACAAGGTCAGAGACGGGAAAATCCTGTTCGGTCTTGGTGCCATCAAAGGCGTCGGAAAGAATTTCGTGGATGCTCTGGTTTCCGAGAGAAACAGAAACGGAAACTACAAGAATCTTATGGACTTCATTGAGCGAAACACGGCCACGGGACTGAATAAAAGAGCGGTGGAAGCCCTCATCAAGGCGGGTTCCTTCGATGGTCTGGACGGAAGTCGTGCTCAGATGCTGGCGGTCCACGAGAAGATCATTGAAAGCTTTGCGCAGAAAAGCAGAAAGAACATCGACGGACAGGTTTCACTGTTCGGGGACATCCTGGAAGACGAGGATACGGTGAAAGTGGAGTATCCGGATCTCAGAGAATTCGATCACAGGGATCTGCTCTTCATGGAGAAGGAAATGACGGGCATGTATCTTACGGGCCATCCTCTGGATGAATATGAGGAGACGCTGAGAAAGGCGGTCAGTCATAAAGTGTCTGATATTCTCTCGGAAAGCGATGATATCCTGGATGACGTGAGAGACGATGCCGCTCTATATGCTGATGCCATGATGAAAAAGAGCGGATTCAAGGATGGAGAAAGAGTGATCCTCGGCGGTATGATCCGGGACATCACAAGAAAGATCACGAGAAATTCTGCCATGATGGCCTTCATGAATCTGGAGGACCTCTCCGGGGTTCTGGAGTGCATCGTGTTTCCCAAAACCTATGACAAGGTGGTGTCGTACCTCAAGGAAGACAGCATCGTGCTGGTCAAAGGAAGACTGTCGCTGAAGGAGGAGGAGAATCCGAAGCTCATTGTGGAAACGGTGGAGGATCTCACTGCCGCGAAAAGCGCCAAACTCTACCTCAGGTTCGGTAGCATGGGAGACGCCAAGCTTATGGTGAAGGCATTAAGACCTGTATTCAAAACCTTCGGTGGAGATACACCTGTCATTGTAGTGGCAACGGATAAGAGGGATGTGATGCAGCTGGCCAGAGAACTGTGGATTGACAGTGCTTCTCCGGTGATAAGGATGCTGAAGGAGAAACTGGGTGAAGAGAACGTGAAACTTGTTGAAAGTTAAGAATTTTACGTACTGGACGGAAGTGATATCATCTTCTTGAAATCATTTCATTTTAGATATACAATAGTATGGGCTAAAATTTTTGTGGACGGAAGATAAACTCTTCTGCCTCTCTTTTAGGAGGATAAGAAATGAAGAAAATCGGGATATTAACCAGCGGTGGAGATGCGCCAGGAATGAATGCTGCCATCAGAGCCGTGACAAGAACAGCGCTAGTGAACAATATTGAAGTTATGGGGATATACAAAGGATACATGGGACTGCATGAGGGAGAGATTCTGCCCATGGACAGAAGATCCGTATCGGATATCATACAAAGAGGTGGAACGATTCTGAAGACTGCCAGATTTCCGGAATTCAAGGATCCGGCAGTAAGAGAAAAGGCTGCACAGGTTCTGAAGATCTATGGCATCGAAGGACTTGTGGTCATCGGTGGAGACGGATCCTTCATGGGCGCCAAGGGTCTTTCAGAGCTTGGCATACAGACCATAGGCATCCCTGGCACCATCGACAATGACCTGGCTTATACGGACCGTACCATCGGATTCGATACGGCACAGAACACCGTCATTGATGCCATCAACAAGATCAGAGATACCTCATCCTCTCATCAGAGAGTTTCCGTGGTGGAAGTCATGGGAAGAGACTGCGGAGATCTGGCTCTTTATGCGGGACTTGCCGGTGGAGCCACCACCATTCTGGTTCCGGAGAGAAAATACACGGATGAGGAAATCATCAAGACCGTCATGGATGGAAGAAGACAGAAGAAGCATCATAATCTGGTGGTCATAGCAGAAGGGGTAGGAAACTCCCATGAGATCGCCAAGAAGATCGAAGATGTTTCAGGCATTGAAACCAGAGCTACGGTTCTGGGACATATCCAGAGAGGTGGAGCACCGACTGCGTTTGATAGAATCTTGGCTTCCAAGATGGGGCACCGTGCGGTGGAACTCCTGATGGAAGGAAAATCAGGACGTGTCATTGGAACCGTCAAGGGTGATATTGTAGATTATGATATTCATGAAGCGTTAAGTGTGAAGAGACCTTTCAATGAGAAACTGTACCAGATTGCAATGGACCTCGTTTAAGAGAAATTAGGAGGAAGAATATGCGTAAAACCAAAATTATCTGTACCATCGGACCTACATCTGATTCACCGGAAAAGGTGAGTGAGCTGATCAGTGCTGGAATAAATGTTGCCCGATTCAACTTCTCTCATGATGTGCATGAGAATCACAAGAAAAAGATGGAAACGGTAAGAAGTGAAGCGGAAAAACAGGACAAACTTGTGGCGATTCTCCTGGACACCAAGGGACCTGAAATCAGAACTCATGATTTCAAGGATGCCCCTGTACTGCTTCATGAAGGAAACTTCATAGATATTCATACCAAGGAAGAGGTTCTGGGAGATGACAAAAGATTTTCTCTGTCCTATGAAAAGCTGGCGGAGGATGTCCGTATCGGTTCCAGAATCCTTGTAGATGATGGACTGGTTGCGCTGGAAGTCACGGCCATGAATGAGGCCACAGGGGTCATCACCTGCAAGATCCTTAACTCGGGAACCATCTCGAACCATAAGGGAATCAATCTGCCCGGCGTGAAGACCCAGCTGCCTGCACTGACAGAGAAGGATCTGGATGATCTTCGTTTCGGTGTGGAAATGGGTGTGGACATCGTGGCTGCTTCCTTTATCCGAAAAGCGGAAGACGTCCTTGCCATTCGTAAGGTTCTGAGAAACCTTGGTGGAGAAGATATTTTCCTCATGTCCAAGATCGAGAATCAGGAAGGTGTCGATAACGTAGAGGAAATCATCAAGTATTCCGACGGCATCATGGTGGCCAGAGGGGATATGGGTGTTGAAATTCCACTGGAACAGGTACCGGGGATTCAGAAGAAAATCATCGAAATGTGCAATCAGGCCGGTAAGCCTGTGGTCACTGCTACTCAGATGCTGGAATCCATGGTGAGATTCCCAAGACCTACAAGGGCGGAAGTGTCTGACGTGGCCAATGCCATCTTTGACGGGTCCGACTGTATCATGCTTTCAGGGGAAACTGCCAATGGAAAGTATCCGGTGGAATCTGTGGAGACCATGGTGAAGATCGCGGAAGATGCGGAAAGCAGGATCAATCATGATAAGCTCATCACGAAAATGATGCTGACTCATGCTTCCTCTGTGCCGATTGCCATAAGCCTTGCCAGTGTCACCACAGCCTATGAGCTGGGTGCATCGGCCATCATTTCCGCAACGGTATCCGGTAGTACCGCAAAGAACGTGTCCAGATTCAGACCGGAGTGTCCGGTCCTGGCCATCACACCAAGCAAGTCCGTGGCGAGAAAGCTACTCCTCTACTGGGGTGTCTATCCCATCGTGGCAGAGCTTTACAACTCCACCGATGAAATGATCGATACCACATCGGAAATCGCCAAGAAGCGCGGATTCGTCCATGATGGAGAACTTGTGGTCATCACCGCAGGACTGCCCATCAACTTTGTAGGTTCCACCAACATGATCAAGGTGCATCTCATCGGAGAAGTGCTTCTTCAGGGAAAGAGAACCCATGAAACCAAGCAGATTGTCAGTGGTGTCATCAAGAAGGCCATCTCTGTTCAGACTGCTGAGGAAAAGATTCAGGCAGGAGATATTCTGGTGGTGAATTCCCTCAATGACACCTATATGGACATCATCCATAAGGTATCGGGTGTCATCGTGGAAACCAATCAGGTGACTCCGGACATTTCCGTGGAAGCCATGAAGCATGACATCCCTGTCATCGCAGAGGCTGCCAATGCCATGTCAGTCCTGACGGAAGGGACCCTTGTGACCATCGACGGCAAGAGAAGTCTTGTGATCAATGGACGTACGGTCTTAAAATCATAAATTCTGATGTAAAAGGAGCCGGAAGGCCAATGTCATTAAGTTAAGAAAATCAGTGTATGGAAATCATACACTGATTTTCTTTGCGGAAATTTCAAAAAAAGCTTGACAATCCTCAGGAAAAATGCGGCGAAGCCCTTTGAATATAGAAATTCGAAGGAGGCCTGTTATGCCGAAACACACTTTTCCCTCTATTGTAAGAAAGAAGCTATTTACTGTCGTCGATGACCATATTGCGCGGAAACACGAGTTCCTCTCTGATCCAGAAAGAGATTTTACACGCCACCGGAAACTATCTCTAGACCATATGATTAAAGCTACGATGCTCCTTGGATCAGGGAGCATCGATAAAGAAATGCTGGAATACTTTGATTATCAACCTGATACTGTCACCGCTTCGGCATTTACTCAGCAGCGTGATAAGCTGTCCAATTCGATTTTTAAGTCAATCTTGTATCAGTTCACCCATAGTTTTAGCAATTTCAAAACACTGAATGGATACCGACTGGTGGCTGTCGACGGTTCAGATCTGCATATTCCACACAATCCTCGAGATACAGAAACCTATTTTCAGTCAACCCCTGGAACGAAGGGATTCAATCTCCTGCATGTCAATGCTCTCTATGATCTTCTTAACCGGGTGTATCTGGACGGCGAAATTCAGCCTGGCAGAAAAACACATGAACGACAAGCTCTTATTGAGATGATGCGGAAATCAGATTTGGACTCGCCGGTTCTGCTGGTTGCCGATCGTGGTTATGAAAGCTATAACGTCTTTGCCCACATGATGGCAAAGGGATGGAAATTCTTAATCCGTGTGAAAGATGCTTCGACAAGAAGCATGTTGGGAATATTCAATACCCCCGCAAGCGGGGAGTTCGATCAGATAGTTCATCGAGAACTGACTCGGAAGCAAACCAAGCAGATCAGACAAAATCCTGATCGATATAAGTATTTGCCTACAAGTGTGACATTTGATTTTCTTGATGAGTACACACACTTCTATCCTATCTCATTACGGGTAGTCAAAGTGCAGCTGGAAGATGGCTCATATCAATGCTTTATCACAAATCTGGAGGAAGACGCCTTTCCCTCAGAAGTCATCAAATCCCTATACTATCTGCGTTGGGGCATCGAAACTTCATTCCGCGAACTGAAGCATACCTTGGCATTGACACATCTTCATTCGAAAAAGAAAGAAAGCATTGCACAAGAAATCTTTGCAAAAATGACGATGTACAATTTCTGTTCCATCATTACCTCGCACGTAGTGATCCAGAAAGAGAACCGGAAATATGACTATCAAGTCAACTTTTCAAAAGCCATTAGTATTTGCAAACATTATTTCAAGGAGAGCAATGCTTTCTTAGACATCTGCAAGCTGATTCAAAAGTATATTCTCCCCATTCGGAGAGGACGAAATTACCCTCGCAAGGTCAAGTTCAGGACTTTTGTCAGCTTTAATTATAGAATAGCGTAAATTCTAATAAAATCAAAATCCGGCGGGGTCAACCCGCCTGTTTGCCATGCAATAAAAACCCCAGATTTACGTTTTCCTTGTAAAATAAACGCCGGACTCTGTATTTTATCTAAATCCAGAATCCGGTCGCTTATTTAGGATTAATTAACTTAATGACATTGGCCGGAAGGCTCCTTTTCTGACCAGAAACTGTAGATTGCGTTAAAATTAACATTTTGTACACATATAGCATTTTGATTGATGCTCAATAAGAATGAAAGATAGGACAATAATTGATGATAAAAATTAATAAAAAGTTTACAATTTAGATTTAATAAATTTACATTTAGAACGGAAGCTAGTGATATAGTAATACATGTAAAAAATTGAATTATTGGCAACTGATTCAAGAACTTCAGCACCCTGTGAATGGGTGCGTTTTTTTTGGGTAAATGCACAGTTATAGACTATAATGAGAGAAAGAAATGAAGTGAATGGGGAATAGATGATGAAGAAAAATGATGAGCTTACCATAAAGATCGTGGATCAGGGACATACTGGAGAAGGCATCGGGAAAGTGGATGGATATCCGCTTTTCATCGACTTTGCATTGCCGGAAGAGGAAGTGAAGGTCAGGGTCCTGAAGACCAACAAGAATTATGGCTTCGGGAAGATGCTGGAGATTGAAAAAAAGAGTGAGAAGCGTGTGGAGCCGCCCTGTCCATACTATTACAGATGCGGCGGATGCCACATCATGCACGCGTCCTATGAAGGGCAGCTGCAGTTCAAGAAAAAGAGAGTGAAGGATTCTCTGGAGCGCATCGGAAGGATTGATTTTTCTCCTGTGGAGGAGACCATCGGTATGGCGCATCCTTTCCGATACAGGAACAAGGTTCAGATACCTCTGGGCAGAGTGAACGGAGAATTTGTGGCGGGATTCTATGCCCGAAGATCCCACAGAATCGTGGATATTGAAAACTGCATTGTGCAGCATGAGGATGGAGACCATGTGCTTAAAGTGCTGAGAACCTGGGCGGAAGAGTTTAATGTGTCCACTTATCATAACGACCTTTCAACAGATCCCAAAGGGATCCTGAGACACCTGATGGTGAGAAAGGGTTTCACAACGGGAGACCTTATGGTGGTCCTGGTGGTGACGGATAGTAAGGTTCCCCATCTTGAGGTGCTTCTGGAAAGGCTGAAAGAGCTTCAGGGATTCCAGTCGCTGCTTCTCAACATCAATCATGAGGAGACCAATCTGGTGCTGGGTAGGGAAAATGTCCTGGTCTACGGGAAAGAGTTCATAGAGGACTATATCGGACCTTTCAGGTTCAAGATTTCTCCCCATTCCTTCTTCCAGGTGAATCCGGTCCAGACGGAAGTGATGTATGAGAAAGCACTGGAATATGCTGGTCTTACCGGAAATGAGACGGTATTTGACTGTTACTGCGGAGCAGGAACCATCTCTCTCTTTCTTTCACAGAAGGCAAGAAAAGTATACGGTATTGAAGTGGTTCCCCAGGCCATTATGGATGCGAAGGAAAATGCGGCGCTGAATCATGTGGAAAATGTTGAATTTCTTGTGGGTAAATCCGAGGAAGTCATTGTGGATCTCATAAATCAGGGAATCAGAGCTGATGTGGTGGTGGTGGATCCGCCTAGAAAGGGATGCGACATCAGGCTTCTTGAAGCCATCAGAGAAATCGCACCGGAAAAGATCGTCTATGTATCCTGCGATCCGGGATCCTTGGGAAGAGATTTAGGTATTCTGGAATCCTTCGGCTTTAAGACCATGAAGGTCACTCCGGTGGATAATTTTCCACAGTCCTATCACGTGGAGACGGTAGTATTGATGTCAAGGGTAGAAAAGTAAGAACGTAGAAACATGAGTAAATAAGGACTTTCCGTGATTTGAGACCCGGCTTTAAGCCGGAAGGATAATCACGGTTTTTTAATTTGCGGGAAATTATCCAAGAATAGAAAAGCCTAAGGTTGAGTGGATAGATTGACTATTAAGCTTGTGAGTTGATGGGATTGCTGACAAAAATGTAGTGAGTGGATAGGATTATTGTCAAAAAAATAGAAAACATTTGCACTTTATATTGACCGAGTCAATAAAATGAAGTACAATAAATATTAGGTGGGATTATAGCCCTGCACCAGGAGGTGAGAACTTGATAGGATTAGAATATATTTTAAACCTCTATAACCTTCAACATATAGAACTTGCAGAAAAACTTGGCATAAAAAAACAAAATATCAACATGTGGGTGAAAGGGCGACAGAACATTCCAAAGAAATATCTACCGGTTTTAGAAGAACTCTTTGGCATTGATCAGTCCTATTTTGGACGTGAATTTAGTGAAATTGATCAGTTAGAAATCCAGAAGGAAAAGCTGAAAAGAGATCTGAAGCCTGTAATCAAAAAGCATGAACAGCAGTTTTCTTTGGGAGAGATTAATGATCTTGTTGAAGTTCCCATCTATGATAAAGAAGAAATGAATGCTATAGAGCGAGATATAGAAAAGGCCAAGCTGGTATCTAAGTTTAAGGCTGCAATGGATATAGTGGATAATAATCCATACGTAGAGACCTATAAGCTCATCGTTGAACTACTTGAAAAAGTGCAGCATGAATCAGTTCTGCACAAAACAATTGAAGCTTTGGCGCACTATTACGAAGTCTTACCTGAATGGATAAGTAGCGAACCGGAACAAGAAGGCTTTGAAAGTGAAATTTTTGAAGTCTTTGATGATCATAACTATTAAACATTTGGAGGGAATATTAATGGCTGAGAACACAGGAAACATTGGATTTGAAGAGACACTTTGGAAAGCGGCAGACAAACTGAGAGGCAGCATGGATGCCAGTGAATATAAACACGTGGTACTGGGACTAATCTTCCTTAAGTACATATCCGATAAATTTGAAACGAAGTTTAATGCCCTTGTAGAAGAAGGTGCAGGCTTTGAAGAGGACCGAGATGAGTATGAAGCAGAGAATATTTTCTGGGTTCCTAAAGAAGCGAGATGGACATTTATCAAAGATAATGCAAAAGATTCTAAGATTGGTCAGTACATTGATGATGCCATGATTCTCATTGAAAAAGAGAATACGTCCCTAAAGGGAGTACTGGATAAACGTTATGCAAGACCAGAAATTGACAAAAGAAGACTTGGAGAATTAATTGACCTTATCTCAACCATTAAACTTCATCAAAATGGCGAAAAGGACTTACTTGGCAGAGTTTATGAGTACTTCCTAGGCCAGTTTGCCAGCGTTGAAGCAACATCTAGTGGTAGAAGATTATCGTAATGCTGTTAACGGAGATCAATATAAGATTTGCATGGACGAGGACTGCGACGTTGTTTACTATAAGTTAGATAATGAAATAAAATTCTTGAAAGGTCAAGTTAGAGTTCCTATCTGGTTTAAGAAATATTCAGATCCTAAGTATGCTTGTTATTGCAGCGAAGTCACAGAAGATCAGGTAATTGAAGCAGTTGTAAAGCATGGTGCGAAAACCGTACAAGAAGTAAATTCCATAACTGGAGCAATGAAAAATTCTAATTGCATAGAAAAAAACCCTTTGGGAGTCTGTTGTCATAAAATTATTCAAGAAGCTATTGAAAAAGGATTGAAAATTAAAGGTTAATTGTAAATTATTATAGTCAGGAAAAGAAATATGGGAGTTGAATATAACATGAATCATAGATGTAAATTATGTGGATCAGAAACAGAGGTGATTCATCATCCTAAAATTGCAGATTATCACTATTGCAATAATTGTGAATTTATTTCTAAGGATGATCGACATATAGTATCAAAAGAAGATGAACTTAAAATTTATAACAAACATAATAACTCGATTGAGGATCCGAGGTATGTTGAATTTTTCTACAAGTTTTTAAATGACGCTGTTTTTCCTTATGCAGCAAGTGGAAATCAAGGGTTTGATTTTGGGAGTGGTCCATCTCCTGTCTTGGCACAAATATTGGAGCGTCATCATAGCTATCAAATGGATATATACGATTTATTTTATTCACCTGAAAAAGTTTATATTGGGAAAAAGTATGATTTAGTTACATCGACTGAAGTTGCCGAACACTTAAAAGACCCCATAGAGGTTTTTGAACTTTTTGTCAAATTGTTGAAACCGAAAGGGGTTTTAGCGGTGATGACATTGTTTCATCATAATGATGCTTCTCATTTTATGAATTGGCATTATATTCGAGATTGGAGTCACATATCATTTTATACTACTAAAACCATGGAATATATAGCTTCGAGAGTTGGTTTAAAAGTTATTCATACTAATAATATTCGCTATACAACATTTATGCTAGATCATTAACTGTTATGAAAATGTGGATAACTTGGATTTATCTGTGGAAAAGAGTTTAATAATGTGGATAAAATAAATGCATTTTCCTTACCGAGATTGTTGTCCAGAGATCGAAAATAACTGGATAAGTTCCCCCAAACGACAGTCTATCTTGGATATGTTCCCTAATATGCACCTCGATAAAAATATGACAAAAATTGGTCTCGAGAAATTTATCAAATAGCTATTACCTCATCTCAGAACATGTGGAGACAGTGGTGTTGATGTCAAGGACTCAATCAATAAATGTAGTATTGCAGGAAAATAGTGATCATAATATATTAACTATGATTCGAAGCTTATGTTTCCAGTGAACGCAACGGTTAAAGCTTTTTGCTTAATGGCTAACTTTAGTTAGTCAAATTTGATTTTTTTGAGGTAAACAGTACGTTTATCTTATACATGAGAATGTAAACTAAACATCGGTTGATTGAAACAGACTTTAGGATATAGTATGAAGATATAAGGGAGGTGGATTTATGGATGCAAAACAGTTGGGTCCATTTATTGCAGAAAGAAGAAAAGAACTCGGGATGACTCAAACCCATCTTGCTAAAAAACTTCATGTTACTGATAAAGCTGTATCGAGATGGGAACGGGGTGTTGGATTGCCCGATATAAATAGTATTGAAGCTCTGGCAAAAGCATTGGAAGTGAGTTTGGTTGAACTGATGCAGGCAAAGCGTAATGAGAATGAACATATAAGCACGAAAGAGGCTGAGAATCTAATGATGGAGACAATTGAGTTATCAAAGATAACGTCAAAAGTTGTGAAAGGTATTGGAAGTGTTATACTCTCAGGGTTTGCGCTCGTTGCAATATTGTTATTGCTTATGCTTGTTTCTGATGGGGAAATAGTGCTGTTTTCTGTTGGTAGTATCATCGCTGGCCTGATTGCTTGGGGAATCCCGATTTGGCAAATCTCGTATGCAAATTCAGGGGGAATTGTTATTTCTATAATTTCAAGTTTAGGCTTTACTCTAATATCACTTATGATTCAGTTCTTAAATATTGCAAACGAAGTGCATACAGGTGATTGGGCAGCAATTGAAGATACGATTGATGCATTGATTGTAGTTATTATATTATTTGTTTCTATCACTATGTTTCTCAATATTACGATGACAAAGATAGTAACAAAGAGACATAGATTCCAAAAATAGGAAGGTTTCTTACTCACCCAAAGATTTGTATATACTAAGCGGAGTAAGATCAATCTCTGATCTCAATGTTATCTTTTTTAGACATGTAGAGATAGTTGTAGTACTATATGGAAAGTAATCATTATATGTAATATTCATATCGATAGATCATTTCAGTTATAGTCATCGCAGTAAGTTTTAGGATAGCGATAACAATAAGTGGAGGATTTAGCATTTGGGTGCTGATTATTGAGAAAATGAATATTTAATATAAACCCGAGGGTGTGATGCCGGTGGATTTATATTTGGAGTAAATATTAAATTATCATATATATATATTATTAAATTGTTATAATAATAGTGATAAGCTGTAATTGTAATAATTGGAATTTACTCAAAAGGTTCCTTCATGAGCTAGGGATGAAATGAGTTAGCCTAAGTTCTTACGTATTCAAGAATTCGGTGCTTAGACTTGTGCATTGATGCATGCACTATTTGCTTGACGCTAAATTGATATAGTTGGGAGGCTTACATTTGAAGAATAGGTTAATTATATTTTTATTGATCATGGTCTCTATTATTACTGGTTGTAGTGGCTGGAATAGATCAGGATACGATCGTTTGGGGCTGAATTCTATAAGTGAGGTTGAAATCACTGACGTTCGCCAAAACAATAATATCATAACTTATACCCTTGTTAATGGAACAGATCAGACCATCTGGTTTGGCTCAGATTTTGAGTTTGATAGAGAGCGATTAGGGAATTGGTATAAGATGGAAAGCGTTGTAGATGCTGAAGTTACGCCAGAACTCTATCATCTTCCGCCCAATAGTCAAGAGGAGTATCACATTCATCTTGAATACTGGAAGAATGCAAAACCCGGGAAATATCGGGTCATAAAAGCGTTTATGCTCTCACAGTATAATGAAATTAGAAAAGAAGAAGAACCAGGAAATGAATATTACTTCGTTTCTCAAGTTTTTGAAATAGTTGAGTGAGTTCCCGCACACGACCATCAGAAAAATGAGGTCTATAATGAGGTCTATATAGTAGGTTTTTTGATAGCTATTAACTCATCTCCAAGCATGAGGAGACAGGGTATTGATGTCAAGGGTTGCTAGATAAGCACATGAAATATCTGATTTTAAGAGAGAATTACATGATTAGAACCCATATTCAAAGATGGTTTCAAGTGTAAATCAACCTAATGCAAGACCCTTTCCAACACTGTGAAAAGGCAGAGTTGAATGAATAAGATTATTTTTTAGAAGGCAAGAATACAGTTGCAAATCCCTCTCTAACAAGGTTTGCAACTGTTAGTTGCGAAAGTTCAATGTCTGATTGGTAGAATAGAGCCAACCTAAATTCTATAATTAGATCACTAGCATAGGAGGTGGTCATAATGACTTTTGGAGAAAAACTTCAAACTTTAAGAAAACAAAACGGTCTATCGCAAGAACAGCTAGCCTCACAACTCACTATATCCAGGCAGGCTATTTCTAAATGGGAATTAGATAGTTCCTTACCGGATACAGAAAACATCATTCAGCTAAGTAATCTATTCAATGTGTCGATTGATTATCTATTGAAAGATGAGATAGAGTATACTGATGATGGTGAAATCAAAAAGGATAATATATCTGAAAGCAGCAAAAGATTCGTTGGGGCTTCTAATAATATCTGGGGAATCTCTTTCTCTTCCATCGGTTTTCTAGGTATGCTGATCATAGGCATACTAAGCTCTATAAATCCTGTTAAGATCTATTCTGCAGTAGTTGGTGATGAGAGCACATCTACTGTAAGCACTGGGTTGCCCGCTTTTCTTGAATATCATAATTTGGAATGGTTATTTGTCTTGTGCCTTGCTACAGTATTAACAGGATTATTTATCATATTATATCCTTTTGTTAAGAAGAAGCAAACGAAGTTAGTGAGTTTGAGAAGAACGCTATTCTAGTAGCTTCTGGAAAACCATATCGGTGACTAGAATAATTAATATCCAGTGTGGCTTTAGCGCTATTCAGATAAGTTATCTAACAAGATATCTGAAAATAACTATCTATGTTTATACATATTGAAAATTCTCAAAGAGCATAAAATTAATTAGAAGACCGCTCATATCCTAGTGTTCTATTAAAGCGTCTCAAATTACTATGAGACGGTCGCACTTCTAGAAAGAAAATAAGTGAAAAGAACCCAGGAATGAGCATTATGATTGGTTTCCGTGGTTCCATTATTTTTTATTATCTATATTTTCAGATGGAGGATGTCTACTTGTGAAAATAAGAAAAGTTACAGACAATAAAAAAGCCTATATTGACTTGCTCTTATTGGCCGACGAACAGGAAAACATGATAGACAGGTACCTTGAACGTGGTGAAATGTTTGTGCTGGACGATCATGGAGTGAAAGCTGAATGCGTGGTTACTAAAGAGGCCGACGGTGTCTACGAGCTTAAGAACATAGCGGTTATGCCCGATTATCAGCGAAAGGGTTATGGAAAAAGACTGATAGGGTTTCTGTTTTCATACTACACTGATTGCAATAGGATGCTTGTCGGAACGGGGGGTGTACCTTCAGTGCTGAGATTTTACAAGGAATGCGGATTTGAAGAATCACATCGAATAGAAAATTTCTTCACGGACAATTATGACCATCCGATGTTCGAGGACGGAACGCAGCTAGTAGATATGGTCTATCTGAAATGGGAGCGATAATTTCTGTCTGCTTGTGAATGCTCAGTAAGGTGGGATTGGCGTGACAGAGAATAAAACAATTCATTGTTTTCTAAGAATAACTGTTGGTCTCCTGGAAACATATTAAGTTAGAATTACCCTGGAATAAGCTATAGTAGCTGTTTCCAGGGTTTATTCATGTAGAGTTTCTCCAATCTTTTGAGATGATTGCTGAGGATTTTGGAATGAATCATATTAAAAAATACTGAAACTAAATAGTAATTGTATCAGAGTTTGTCCAGATATATTATAATGTGAATATATCTACAACATAGTTGAATCTGTTACTTCTGCGGGTTATGATGTGATATTTCAAGACAAATACTGTTTCATCAGAAAGCGATCTGGATTTACCCAAATGAGAACAGCCTATTCTACTGATTCTGCGCGAAGAACACCTAGTTGATGGAGGGAAACATGATAAAACACAGCTCTTTTCCGATATTGGAATTTGATACTGATGAAGATGCAAAACTGAATCCAACTCATTTTGTGAGAGAAAAATTCAAAACAGATCAAATGATCATCACCTTTTTCCCAGAGGTCATTGAACGGCTGATCAGCGAGAAAGTTATTCTGCTTGAAAGGACGATTGGCGGTGAAAATCCGGTATATGTGTATCATTTCGCTGAAGATGCTTCCACTCTGATCACATTGGGGCAGGTGGGGTGTCCTGCCTGTGCAGGAAACCTGGATCTGTTTCATGCAATGGGAATCAATAAGGTAATGTTTTGTGGAGGCGGAGGTGTCCTGGATAAGGATATTGCCGTCGGCGAGCTCCTTGTTGTGGATGGTGCAATCCGGGATGAAGGCTTTTCCTACCACTATATCGAAGCGTCAAGATACATTTATACCGATAGGGTTGTGAAAGAAAAAATAGTCCGGTACCTGAATGATCATAATGTACCTCATATTCAAGGATTGACATGGACCACAGATGCCATATTCCGGGAGACAAGGGATAGAATCGAGCTGAGAAAGAGGGAAGGTGCCAAAATTGTAGAAATGGAGCAGGCAGGATGTATAGCAGTGGCTCAGTTCAGAGGCTTTTCCTATGGTGCGATTATATATGGCGGAGATGATGTGTCGCAGGAGGAATGGTCAAACAGAAACTGGAGAAGCCGCAATGGCATTCGCTATGATCTTGTGATGGTATGTAAGGAACTGGTGAAAAGGATATAAAATGAATTCCTGTTTCTTTGTTTAATTGTCAATCCTCTTTCAGACAGAATAACGTGTAGTATGTCCTTCTTAGGAATGATTTCGTGACGGTAAGCATCGCTGCAACTGGAAATACAACTCAAAATGGAAACAGGATCATTAGAATCTGGAAGAGATGTCCAAATTCTAATGAAGAAATGGAAACAGGAATGGTCAGGAGTCTCGGTGGAAAATGAGCATGTAGAAATGTAAGTAGATAAGGAAATTTGGTGTATTATTTAGTAGATGAAAGTTTTTCAAAGTATTAATAATATTATTAGAGGTAAGTGCATATGAAGATTTATAACAAATCATACTTTTTCATGGGTTTATTCTGTCTAGGTGCAATTCCGCTTTTTGTTTCTGATATTGTGCCAGTTGATTGGTGGCAATATGGCATCACCATTGCATTTTCATCATTATTTCTATATCGAGGGCTTTCCAGAGAAGGAAGTGAACGAGATCGTGTTTTCAGAGAATATTTTAAAGAAACAGCACTTCTATGTATGGTCCATTATATTCTATTAAAGTGAATTTACCTTGGATTCTCATTTTCATCTTCTTCCCTTCTGCGCTCTTTTTGCGCCTAGTATTTCTTATCTGGATTCCAACAGGGGTAGCTCTTGCATTTGTTCTCATACTTGCGATTTCTGCTGTTTATAGTATTGGAATAATAAATGACGTTAAAGGCGAAATTGAGAAATTAAAATGAAGCATGCTGAACAAATAGTCGATGATATCTGGACTATGCAGAAGGATATGTTGAAAGGCAGCTCGAAAAAGGCTTCGTAGTATGCTACGCAGATTATCATTCAAACACCAGAAAATAAGAAGGAGGTAAGTTGTCAAAGAAGGTAATAGTATAAAAATCTGAAATCAGAACTGATCACTTCACAGAAGAACAGCGAACCTATGAAGTAACTATACGCACCAGGCAACGAAAAGGAACATGAAAACCACATCATCAAGACTTGGAGTGAGTGTGTACGTGTAAAACCAAAGCTTCCATTATCGGAAACGATCCATATCTGTGAAGAATGCGATTGTGTACTAGAAAGAAACTTCAATTCTAGCATCTGTCTATCCAGATATGAAGCAGTAGTGTGATCACCAGTAAGATACTGCTCCAATGCGCCATCGTAGTATGGGAATGTAAGCGCTCGGAGGTGAGATCAGATACTTCAAAATCGGACTCGTGGAACAGGAAGGAACAAGGCTGATAGATTTTTATATGTTTTTGACACGATTATTGCAATATGGAATCAAAGTCGGAACAAATGCTCAGAAATCCTGAAATAGAGCCATCCTATGATGTAATTGCAACTGCGCTGGGAGAAGCGAACAACGCCTATATTGAATTTATTAGTACACTTGCCAGTCACGATATTCATATAGACTGGCGATACTACAACGATGGCAAGGCGTGGTTGGCAAAAGGACTTTTCAACTGGATAGGTACCCGAGGCGCTCAACATGAAACAACTGTTTTTTGGTTATCGATCTGGGACGGTTTTTTCAAGGTGACTATTTATGTTCCCGAAAAATTCCGTTCAGATTTGATGAATCTTCCAATTAATCATGAAGTCAAGCTTATGATTGACGGTACACCACAAATGGGGAAACTCAAATACGTTCCTGTCGTTTTCGACATGCGTTCAAATGAACAGTTTGAAGCTGTTTTCCTGCTTGCTGATTTCAGGAAAAACATAAAATGATCGGGAAAGCATTGCTGCGCGAGTAAGGACTCAAGAGATGATTTCTGCATGCAGCTCAATCTACGACTCCAGCATAGAAGCATGATATGAATTTGAAGGAGGGAAAGTATCTTGGATAAAGAAATACTGATGAATCATCTGAAATCAAAATCGGATTTGAATCTGATAATCGATGAAGCCATTAAAGATCCAGCTATCCTCAACTCTTTGATGAGCATTGTTCCAACAGAAACATCCAGTCTCAAGTATGCCTGTACGAAAATTATTCGCAAGGTGAGTGAGCAGAAGCCAGAACTGGTCTATCCATACTTTGAGAATATAGCCAAATGGCTCCATCATAAAAACAGTTTCATCAAATGGGATGGAATCCTGACCTTGTCTAATCTCTCATCAGTCGACCATGAAGATAAGTTTAAGGTGGTCTATGAGGAGTACTTTGCACTGATTCAAGATCCACAGATGATCACAGCAGCCAATGTTGCGGGTAATGCATGGAAAATTGTCCTCGCCAAGCCTGAGTTGGAAGGTGAGATCACCAGGAGATTGCTGGAAGTGCCAAATATTACTTATTATCACAAAGGAGAACCTTCACCTGAGTGCAATCGAATTGTATGTGGTCGGGTACTGGAATGTTTTGACCGTTATTATGACTACTCGAAGAATCAATCTGCCATGCTCCAGTTTGCGGAAGAACAACAATACAGTCATCGAAGGTCTGTAGTAATAATCGCTGAGAAGTTTCTGAAGAAGCATACATGTTGACTTTAGCAATTTTGAGACGATGTGATGGCTGTTGAGTATAGGAAAGGTTGAAATAGATAAAAGGAGAATTCTTAATGGAAAAGCTGCAGATTCATGTAGATAAAGAAGCTACCAAGGCTTATCGTTTAAAGTATGAACAGCAATGCAGCTGTGCATACTGCAGAAACTACTATAAGACCTTCACAATAAAATATCCTCAAACATCAAAGTTGTTGACTGAACTGGGTTTAGATACCGCTTATCCGCTGGAAATCATGCCATTTCAGTTTGAACACCGGAGTAGTGAGATGGAGTATATGTCCTTCTATCCAGTGCAAGGAACCATGGATGAACATGAAATAAACCTCGACAGTGAAGAGCTTGCCATCCATATCTTTAAGGGGTCTCATGAAAAAAATCCTTGCCCGAATCCTAAGATGGAAGAACCCTACATACTGATCGGTATTTCTGGAATCAGGCTGCCATGGGTGCTGGATGAAGATCCGGAATAGAAAGAATGATTCAGATGCAGGGCACCTCATTCTTTTCAGAAAGTGAGATCGGATGACATTACGAGGAGGAAGGAGTCAGATGAAAAAGGATTTAATGAAAACTGAAATTATGGTTCACTGTGGAAACGCACCCAAGATGGAGAGCGTCATTGAACTGACCATTGCCATGGCGAAAATAGATCTTGACTCGGTGAAGCAGCATGTACGTGATGATTTTGTCTGGAAGATTGTTGGCGAGGATGATGTAGTTGCACTAAATGAATTAGCTCATGTGCTGGGGGAGAAACCTGAAATCATGACATTGAATATTGAAAACGCACTTAGTCATGGCAACGGTGCCATGTGCGAAGGGACAGTATCACTCAAAGATGGAAGCCTACTGTATTTCTGCACTGTTGTGAAGTTTGTCAATACCGCAAAAAATGCACTGGTAAAAGAAGCGCATACTTATTTTGTTGAGAACTCAAGGAATCGTGATGAATGATTAAAAAGAAAGTCAAGGTTATTCTTGTTGCTATAATTCTGATTACCGGAATTCTTACGGGAATCTTGGTAACCAGAAATCCTCTTAAACAGGATCCTGTGAAAGTAATGATTAAAAATGGATCCACAGGAGAAGAAACTGTTCTTGAAGGCGAAAATGCAGAAGAAATGATGCAAAGATTATCAGATGTGCATTCAAAACTATCGGGTATTCATCTCTGGACGAGTGGATATGGGTACATAATCCAATTCCAGGATAATGGTGATTCCGATGAAGTTACAGTGCGTGGATCCGATACCTATGTATCTGGATTATTGAAATATAAAACAGATGCTGATCTTTTGAAAATCATTGAAGAATTTGAAGAATGAATCTACTGACTGATCAGGATGAATGAGATTCTATCATGTTTTTAAAGTGAGATTTTCTGGGATTCAGACACAATAATGATTTCAACCCCGGTTCTAATATCTTTGGGCATGAAAAAGACACCTCGATTGAAGTGTCTTCTGATTGCAATTTATGATTTTGTTCAAGCTTCTGCTTTTCCTAAGAATATGGTCCCCAAAATCTCCAGCATTTCATCTAAACTTGTGCTTCTAATATCTAAGTTTTTCAAGTCAGGTTTATCTTCCTTGACTTGTTCAATAAACTGCATGACATCATTTTGAATTCCCGCTGAAAGTTGAATCCTAATTGTAGGAGATACATTAGCTAAAAGTCTGAATACGTCATTTTTATGTTTCTTAATGTTTTTCGAATCGATGTCATACCCAGCTTCTTTTCGTTCTTTCATATCCAGCCATGCTTTAATCTTATACAGGATAATTGTTTCGATTTCGATGAGTGAGTAACCATCCACCGTTAGTTTCCTTTTTAATAACAGGTCGTAATATTCATCGTTTAATAATATTGCAGAGAGACTGACGACGCTTTCATGAATGTGAATGGGAGTCAGCCCCCTATCAAAGCTAATCTCAAACTTAGGAACCTTACTGAACAGTTCGATCATTTTAGGAAAAGATGTATCCTTTGGCTCAGAAAAACGATAGAATTGTTTCTCATCCGACCCCTTCTCACGATGTTCATAACCCCCATCTTCTATAAACTGCCAGAAGGTTTCCGCAAAAGAGGCGTCGAGGGCTTCAATGATCAGCACCATATCCAGATCCTTGGTTGATCGAAATGGTGCTCCAAGTTCATTCAATAGAATATCGCAAGCCGTCCCTCCAATAAATACATATTGATTTGTATGATTTTCAAAATACTCTTTAAATTTCATTAGTCCGTGTACCATGGCTCACCTCGCAGGACTTCTTCTAACGCTTGCTCAACCCTTTCATTCGTGTCATCTTTCAAAGATGCATACAAAGATAGGAGATCTACATGGTGATTATTAGAAAACAGGTGCGGATCGTAGTCCCAAAGTTCTAACGCTACCAGTTTTGTGTCTTTGATTAGGTCCTTGTTTGTGACAAATTCGACCTGTTCTTTATTTAGCTTATTTCTATCTATCGCCATAATTGGATGCTCCGGTGGATTGATCATGGATAGTTCTGCCAATGCATCCATTCCAGCAGTCAAAGCCCCTAAGGGCCTTGTCTTTGTATAAATGATTTTTCCAACTGGAGTCTTTAGATAATCACGTCCCCTGATTAAGTAATCCGGATCTGGAATTCTTTTGTACTCCTTACTTCGACCAGTCATTCCTCCAATTTCATAGGTGATGAGATTTGCATGGTATAGATCATTTAAAGCTCTTGAAGCTGTCATTTTGTTAAAGCCCAGCTTTTTCGCAAACTCAGTCGTGTTAATAACAACCTGTTTATGGTACAAGAAGTACAAATAAGCAGTCTGCGCAGGTGTTGTGAATCGTTTCACTTCTACGACGTGTTCTTTAGTCTTCTTCAAATCAAGCCCCAAAAAGGGCAAATACATCTGTCCATCTTCAATCACAAAGGCAATCCTGTTTTCAATAAGACTTTTTCTTCTATACCTTGTGATATCCTTGTAGAATAGAACAACTTGTCGCTTCGTTAGATCGCTGATTTGCTTAATATGCTTTTGTAGCTGAACAATATTTGGCATCTCATTAACGGCTTCAAGCATGACACACTGTGTTCCAAGTATAGTCATCTCATAGAAGTTGTAACTATCCCTTAAAAAAACCGAAAAGACATTCTTTTCAATCCATGGTTTTATTGAAAGCTGCGCATCAATATTTTCTTTCAGGTAAAGCTCTGCTGTCACAACCAATTAGATCACCCCACAATGTAACATTTAATTATACAAACATAACACCAATTACGTTATATTGCAAGGTTTTTTGTTACATTAAGTCAATTTAGCCTTTTTCCATCAAACAGAACACTTCTAAAGTTGCAGTTTATTAATATAAAGCAATCTGCTCATCAAAGTCCTATCGGACAGAGTGGAAGCAGAGTGTGATTATCTCTGCCAACTTGAAATTCTGCCACTGGACGTCTATGTTAGAAAATCAGATTATTGTTTCTTCCCTGATCTACAGAATGATATTTCGATCCCATGTACTTAACATGAATGACCGTTCCTACAAAGGCGATTATTCAGAGAAGACATAGGGTTACCTTCGGGAGAGGCTTCCGACATCTCCCTTTAGTCCAGCTATCCTGTTCAATAGATTCATGATCAGGTGGTCATCTAATTCATTATCACTGCTGGTCAACTAGTTCATGAGAAAGTAGGGGGAATTCAGTGACGTCTAGTAAAACCTTCTTCAATAAATTTTGCAAGCTTATTACATTTTTATTCTAATAAAAGAGGGACTTACTCCGTGCATTGTCGGACTTCATCATGATATTAAATATCTGTTAAGTGGACTTACTCAAAAGTACAGGTGGACTTTAAAGAGGTTTCAGTGGAATTTAATCTATGGAATAATCACATAAGCGAAGAATCTATGAGAAAGCAAAAAAAGACTCATGACGAGTCTTTTTTAGTCGAGAATTCTATGATAGATCAGATCATCAACGTATGAACCGGTGGAAGGATCCTTGTGATGCCTGAGCACGGTACCGGCATGGATGAAATCCAGTTTCCTGATGGCATTTACGGAAGATTTGTTGTTGCTGTATACATAGATCCGAGCAATGGTGACGCCTTCTTTCTTCATTTCTTCCAGTGCGTACGCTGTCAGTTTCGCAACAAGTCCCAAGCCTCTGACCTTCGGATGGGTTGCAGCAGAAAGAAATGCCGAATGTCTTTTTTCAGTCGTCAGTTCTCTTCGCCCTTTCACAAGGCAAAGCACCTCATTAGGGTTTTCTTCTGAAACAGCCCCATAGGTCAGCTGGGCTGGATTGTCTATAAAATTCCGGATTTCTTCTTTATCTTTCACTTCAGCAAAGGACATGTCAATCTTTTCCTCTTTTAGCCCTTGGAATAAAGTCCAGATGCTTTCCGTATCTTCTTTCTGTATCTTTCTGAAAATATAATTCATCTCATCACCTCAATACTTGCTCTTCTTATTATAGGACAGGAAGGGAGGGATGCAAAGTAGGTGACATCATATAGTGGAAGAACAGAGGGGAATATCTTTTGTTTCAAGACAAGAACTGATTTTAAGAAGTTCCATTGGTTATCCGTGAGATGAATCCTTTTAGTCAGAGAAAGCTCCTATTGGACAGGCAGATTTAAATTGATTGACAAGTATCAAGCTGAAAGATAAGATATAGTTTGATAACACAATTATATGGAGAGTTCATCAACCGAAAAAGCAGAGAATCACAGTGTGAGTTTTCGGAATATTCTTGATGATCCTTCTCTTCAAGGTAGAATAATTAAGGAAGATGGTGGGATAACCAATCAAGTTTCGCGAGGAGATAATCGTTGGGGTTTAAATCAAAATTGAAGAGATTGAGGACTTTAAGCTCGCTCATTATGATGACTGAGTCGCAAATTGATGATGTATAGAATCAGATAGATAAAACAAGTCAATGAAAATGAGAATACAAAAAGATGAGGGGTTTTATAATGATACGCGAAACAAAAACAAGTGCAGACCATGGATCATTTAGAACAATCACTATTTCTGCTCTGCTGATGATGCTACTTTCAGTTCTAGCCTTATTTGCCTCTGTCTATGGCATTTTTAACGAAGCTGTCTATCATGAATTACTGATAACCGGGGCAATCACTGAATCTCTGATTTTGGGTTCAATTGTTCAGGACATGATTTCTATTCCGGCCTCATTGTTCCTCATCGCAGCATCAGTTATCTATATCAGAAAGAATGACAGAAAAATGCTGATTATTATGTTGGGACTTACAGCGTATATTTTTTATGGTTATGCCCTGTATACTATACAGGGTCAATACACCAGTATATATCTGGTGTATCTGGTGATTCTGAGCTTATCTGTATATAGTATGATCTTTGGAATGGTCGAACTGCTGTCTGATATAGAGCACATTTTTTTGCCTAAGCCTGTTCGGTATTTTATTACTGTCTTTACATTCTTAATACTTCTGGTACTAATCCCAGCCTGGATTGGAATCATGACTCCAGACATAATACGAAGATCTCCAGGTGAAATATATGGGGTGTTTGTACTAGACTTGGCTATAATTTTTCCAGCCTTGGCTATTATTGCATTTAAAGTATTGAAAGGTGATGGTAAAGGATACTTGCTTTCTGGTGTGGCAATCGTTAAGATCTTTACTCTTTGCCTATCAGTCGCTTTAGGAGAATGGCTGAAACCGATCTATGGTTTTCCGAAGGATTGGAGCATGATTCTGGTATTTTCAGTTCTTACAGCTGTTAGTGCAATGATAGGTGTTTTGTATTTTGCTAGGATTGATATCAAACGCAGCTGATGGGGTGAATGGGCTAATGATTTCCCAGCTTAGCTGATGCTGAAAAGCCCATATAAACTGGAGATGATTTTGCATACATTTGTAATGAATGAGGGCGAAAACCAGTTGTTTTCATTCATAACATTTTCAGAAAGATGAAAATAAGCGGTCAGTAAAGCAGGGATCAATAAGTGAATCCACGCAATACGAACCGCTCCTTTTATTGAGGATTATAGGGCTGGAAGTTATTTAGTCCTCTCTCTGTAATTCGAAGTCTCCTCTGTAAATCTCTTGAATTTAATAACGAGTAATGCAACGAATACCACCCATGGGATAAGTGAAAGGAACGAGAAGATCATGCCGAGCTTACCTGCTGATGAAGGTATAATCATGAAGAATCCAGAAGCGAGTCCCCACATGCCAATGGACTTATTGAACTGGGGGCTCTTGAAGATTGCATAGGCGAACAGAAGCAGGCATAGGGTGCTTAGAACATAATATGCATCAAAAGAGGTTCCCGTATATCCAGCCATTACAGCTTCTCCGGCAGCCAGATAGATCATATTCTGCTCAGGCAGCGCCTGAAAATACTGTTTACTAAGCGTAAGCATTTCAAACGATGGATTGGAAGGATAGTAGCACGCAACCCCGATTAAGCCAAGTACCAAAGCAGGAAGCACGACAGAAGCTCTTTCCGGGAATAGTCGCACAAAAAGCGCTAAATAGATAAGGACGATTAATAGATTATTGAACAGATAGAGAAAATCCAGACTCAATAATCCTAGAATAGGGCTTTGCTGATAGAGCTCAAAGAATCCCTTTACGGTATCGGGTGGTGGGGATATGACATAGACTAGGATCTGAACTGGAATAAGAAGAAGCATTACGATGGCTGAAAGCTGGCCAATGCGATAAAGAGGCTGAAAGTTCATTTCTGATTCCTGGTTCATGGGGAGACCTCCTAAAATTTACTATTCGCTTTTTTTCAATAAATAGTTGATAAGTTTTATTATTTCCTTATGGACCTCTTCTCTCGTGCGGGGTCCATTGGATGAAAAACGCAGCATGATCATCCCCTGCAAGGCATAAATAATGGATTTTGCTGTGATTTCCACATCTTCGGGTTTTATGATCCCTTCCTGAACTAGTCTGGAGAAGGAAGTCTGCCAGATATTCTGAAACTGTTGCTCCAGCTTCTGATACCTGTTATCTTCCTCCGGCTGAACAAAAGGATAGAAGTAGAAGAAACGAAATACATTCGGATGATTGAGGAAATAGTCCGTATAAGTAAGAAATGCCGCTTGGATTTCATCCAAAGGGTCATCTTTTTTTATAGGTACGGGTGTAAGTTCATTTATCATATCCTCGATCATATTGATACGGAGTGCCCAAAGAAGAGCATTCATGTCTTTGAAATAGTAATACAGATTTGTATGGGCATATCCTGTCACTTTTGCCAGAGAACGAACTGTAATGGCTTCGTGTCCCTTATCATGAATAATATTCTTTGCTGCTTCCATGATTTCGTTATATGTACGTTCTTTCTTTGTACTTTTCATAGATCCTCCAGTGGGATGAATTTAACTTAGGTAAAATAATTTAACTAAGTTAAATTATAGCTGTTGCGAATTGGGATGTCTATAGCATTCCTAGATATTTTGAGATTTCTTATCTTAACTATCGGATTCATGCACATCTTTGCAGGAAGTGTATGAAGAAAAGAATACGATGATGTTTTGCCTCTGTAAAGAGAGTAATCGAAAGTCCTGAAGAAGAAAGAAAGTAGCTGACTTAGGCTTGATCTATGATTAACACCTAGAAGAATCAAATTGAGAAGTAATAGTACTACTAAGTATCGGATCTAAGTTTAGAAAAAAGAAAATGATACCCTGCAGATAAGGATGAGCGAGCAGTATAATGTATAGTAAGAAGAAGTGGATAAAGAGTGAACAGCCTTGGAAGTAGAGGATTAGGAGGTGAAGATATTGGATAAAAGGATAGTTCAGTTTTTTGAAAGAATGCCTCAAGCTCAACCATTGTATGAAAAGCTCAGGGATAATATAATCAAGAAATTTCCAGACGTTGCAGTGAAAATCCAGAAATCGCAGATTTCTTTTTCCAACAGACATCAGTTTGCATTTGTATGGTTACCAGTCAGAAAAATGAAGAATCGACCTGAGCGATACATTGTTGTGTCGTTCGGATTACCTTATCGTATAGAATCTTCAAGAATAATTGAAGCTGTAGAACCATATCCAAGCCGATGGACACATCATCTGATAATCGCCGATCCTCTGGAAATTGATGGAGAGCTCATGAAGTGGATAGAAGAAGCATACAATTTTGCCCTAACTAAGTGATTTAAGTAAGTCGGGTTTCTCCAGACAATCCCAGATATTAGTAAAAGGGTAGTGCAGTTGCATGAAAAGAAAGCATGAGGAATCGTTCTTAAGGAATGCTAAGTGCGTTCAACTGGATACAAAGTTCTCATAACGCCTTTGATCTTTACAATACTGTCATGATGGTCGTATATAAAGAAAAATGAAGTATTTACCATATCTTTAATAAATATTGGAAAATGCAACCACCAGTTGCTAACAATTCAAGGAAAGTTGGTTGGCATATGTTTTGTGAATAGGTATGATTGATGTAAGAAGAATGGAATGGAGGGATCTCATGGAACTAGGAGAAAAGTTGCAGTCAATCAGGAAAAGTCATAATCTGTCACAAAGCGACCTGGCTGAAAAGCTGGATGTTTCCCGCCAGTCTGTGTCCAAATGGGAAACCGGCACTGCCACGCCGGAATTATCAAAGCTGATCCAGATTTCAGAGTTGTTTAATATATCCCTGGATGAGATGACTGGTAGAAAAGAACACACTGACCCAGAAGAGAGAAGAAGTGATGTGGCAGAGAGTTGGCCGCAGACGAAGGTAAGAAGTAATAGTATAGTGGGGCTAATCGGCAAGACTTATAACAGCACACTCCTCAGTTTCATCGATACATCGGTTCTCTTATTTGTTTTTGTTCCAGTCCATGTGTTTCTTTATGAGAATGGATACTACGGTCCGCTGTCCTTCAGTTTCATTGAACAGTTTGATCTTGTGGGAAAAAGCTTACTGCAGGATGTACCGTTTATTCTGCTTCTGCTTGGGTTCTATTTCAGAAGGGTGATCCGGAAAGACTATAAATACAGAAAAGTCACTCGGATGGATTTGGGCTTATCCGTACTGATTTTTAGTCTTTCCATCATATTACCGATTTATTTGTGGCTTCAGAACAGCTTCTGGACATCTTTTGTTATTCTGGCAGGACAAATTGGCTTGCTAGTGGTGATGCTCAATATCAGTCTTCTATTTATCTTCACTGGGAATAGAAAAACGATGGATGAAAGTCTGGAATGAATTGAAAAGGAGCTTATGATGAATTTCGTGAACAATCCATCTCTTCCCGTGATACCATAAGAGTAATAACAAGAGGATGTGAGATATATGATCAGAGTAGGTATAGTGGGAGTCGGACACATTGCAGAAGACTACATCTCCATGTTTTCCAAAGGGCTCATTAGAGATGCAAGGCTTTCAGCACTGACTTCAAGAAACAGAGACAATCTGGAAAGAATCAGTAAGGAATATGGTCTGGGCAAGACGGCGCTATTCTCCAGTCTGGATGAGATGCTCCATGAAGATGTGGTGGATGCGGTGATCATCACGGCACCCAATCTCTATCATCCGGAAATGGCTGTGAAGCTTCTTCGAAGTGGAAAACATGTACTGGTTGAAAAACCAGTGGGCATAAGGATCAGAGAAGTGGAGGAGCTGAAAAGAGAAGCGGATACCATGCCTCACCTTAAAGTGGCTGTCATGTTCAATAACAGAAGCAGCGACATCTACAATTTCGTCAGAAACAGAATCGTGAATGGAGAGATGGGGGAGCTTAGGCGCGTCATCTGGCAGATCACCAATCAGTACAGAACCTATGATTACTACAATCAGACCATCTGGAGAGGAAGCTACAAGTCTGAAGGTGGAGGAGTGCTCATGAATCAGGCCATTCATCAGCTGGATACACTCCTTTGGATGACAGGCATACCGGAAAAGGTCATGGCCTTCACCAAAGAAGGATTCCATAGACCCATCATGGCAGAAAATGATGTGATGATCCAGATGTTCTATGAAAGTGGTGCATCAGGACAGTTTCTCACAAGCACCCATGAAAGTCCGGGAACAAATCGATTTGAACTATCCTTCAGCAAGGGGCAGATTGTCATCGAAAATGACAGCCTTGTGAAGATTACGACCCTTTCCATGGAAGAAGAAGATTTTGCGAAAACCACCAGGGAATCCTTTCCTCAAGTACCCAGTGCGGTGGAAGCGCATAACTTCGAGAGGCTGCCTAACAAGATTCTTCAGGCAAGGCTCATCAATAACTTTGTGCAGTCCATACTGGGAAAAGAAGAAATCATCTGTCCACTGAGTGAAGGAATCAAAAGTGTACGCATGATCAATGCCACCTATCTGTCTGCCTGGGAAGAAATGCCTGTTTCACTGGACTTTGATCCTATGGAGTATGAGAAGGCGTTGCAGGAAAAGGTTCAGAAGGAATTGAGAGAATAAGAAACGAAGTCATTACTAGTAAAATACACAGAGTGTTGAAGCATCTCGAGAGTTTTCTCTTTGAGGTGCTTTTCTTGTGGTGTTTCTGGAACAAAAGTCCAAAAGATTTATACTGAAAATATACTATGATGAAGTATATAGAATAGAATAGATACATGAGGATCAAGCTGGATAGTTCATAGTAATGAGAAGTGGATTTGAATTCTATTTTCACTTCTGATTCGGCATGGACATAATTGATCAAGATAGACCATCAGGAATGGTTTGTTTGTTTATCTTTACCAGCAGATTTCACTAATGGACTCAGCATAGCAATTAAACTGAAAGAAATTTTTACAAGTTCGTGTAACGAAATTCATTTTCATACGTATATATAGTGAAAGGGGTGTTGGAGTGCTTACTAATCAAATGGAAGAATTATACCGAAAGTACCATAAAGAAGTCTACCTCTATGCCTATTCACTGTGTAAAGACCATCATCGTGCACAGGATCTGACCAGTGACACCTTTTTCAAAGCATATCTTTCCATTGATGAGGTCAGTTATATCAAATACTGGCTGTTTAGAGTGTGCAGGAATCTGTATGTGGATTCTATTAGAAAGCAAAGGGAATACAGCAGAGAGGATATTTCAGATAAAGTACAGTCCCCCGAGGTGGATATTTTGGATCAGATTATCGAAACAGAGGAGAAGAGGCAGATCTATGATCTGGTGATCAGGCTTAGTGATTCCTACAGAGAGATTCTGATTCTCTATTATTACTGCGGATTTTCCGTCAAGGATATCAGCAGTAATCACAGTATTTCAGTGAGTTCTGTAAAGACGACACTATATAGAGCCAGAAAGAAACTCAGAAGAGAATTGGAGGAAGGAAATGGATTATAAAGACTTACTAGAACGTTATAGGGAAGGTAATGTAAGCAAAGAAGAAGAGGAGATGATCCGAAAGGATATTGAAAAAGCTCAGGCGATCGAAGCATTTATGGGAGAAGAGCTGGAGAGAGAGCTGGATCTTTCACTCGAAGTGGCCGACAGTGAAAACCATGAGGAGGAAACCAGTAAGCTTAAAAAGAGCGTTAATAAACGACTGAGGAAAGTGGTGCTTAGTTCAGTACTGCTGGTTGTCGCACTGTACATTACGATCTTTTTCGGAATATCTCCATTGGTTGACTCGCTGTACTCTAATCCGATGAAAACTTCTGTAGGGCAATCTGATCATGACATCAGTTTTGATGTGTATGCTATAACGGAGCTGAACAAACCAGGCCTGAGTCCGAGCACAGTCTATGTGGATCAGGAAGGATTCGGGAAGTATAATGTGATGTATTCCTATAGAGATGTGTTCACGGATGAAAACTATGACGTCAATCAGGTTTTGCATCGAGGAGAGATTGAGTATTCTTACAGTGATCCGATATCGCAATCTTCTATGTTCATGGGAATCATGTATCCGAGTAATGACAATGACGCAGCGGTTAGCAAGGAGAAAGTGATTACTCATCTGATGCAGCTGAATCCCATTACTTATGTCTCGATGAGTATTCTATTTGAAAAGGATCTGAGTATGGAGGAACTTTACAGGCTGGAAGAGAGCTATCCGGAGATTGAATTTGAATGGGCTGGAATAAGAACAGCATCCTCTGATCTGAGCAATGAGCTCATCGGGATAAGTCTCTTGAACAGTAAGGTGAGTTCACCACTTCTCGGTGATGAGAAAATATCCGAGAAATATCCTGCATTTTTCATGCTGGATTGGCTGGTTCATCCTGTGAACAGAAAGGAAGATACTCCCCTTATCGCACAGGTTTATGAAGAGCATTATAGAAGCCTTCTGCAGTATGTTGTTGAAAGGAGAGAGGCCATAGGTGTTATGGAATACAGAGAGGAAAAAACTGATTTCTATGAATCTGCATTGGATTATGCTGATCATCATGGCATAGAAACCTATGGTGTCCTTGTTTATGGAGAAGCGGAAGATCTGCTGCTGCTTGTAGAAGATGAATCTGTAAGAAGCCTGGAATTTCATCAGGCATCGGTTTCCAGAAAGAATATAAAATAAATGTTGGAAAATTTGGCAGTGATTCAATAACATGCAGATACCCAGTACTGAGCATAGAGAACTGGGTATCTGCATGTTTATAAGGATAATCCATGTTGTTGATCGGTGAAGTTTCCTAGGAGGGCATCCCGTCTGCATCATGCTGCCGGCTGCGTCTGTATTCAAGAGGTGTGGTGCCGGAATACCGCTTGAAGGTCTTTGTGAAATAGTTTGCGTCGGGAAATCCGCAGAACTGGGCTATGGTCTGAATCTGAAGTGCGGTGCTTCGAAGAAGGTATTCCGCCTGAAGGCTGAAGAATCTTCGCACGCCAAAGTCGATCTGCCGATCTGGAGCTTTGTCTTTTTCGAGTTCCAGGACCTGCAGATTCATTTTTTCCAGTATGGTTCTGCAAAACTTTAATTCCTTTTCATACCACATGCCGATCTCCTTATGATTCATTGAAAGCTTACTCTTCCAGATTATTCTAGTTCCATCTTAACGTAATCGTCTGCATCTCTTCAAGCGATAATATAAAAATCATACTAAAAGACCTTAATATTGTACTCACAGAAATCGTTTACTCTTGGTAGAATGTAAGAGAAGTGCAGATATACCGGTGACATGCTCTAATTAATATTTTGGAGAATTGGGGGAATTATTATGAAAAAGGAAGTCCAGCTCGATGAAAGAGGCCATCGCAGATTCGGAATACGAGACAGCCTGGCATACGCAGCAGGAGATTTCGGCTGCAACATGAGCTTTGCCTTGAAGGGCACCATGGCTCTGTTCTGGACACAGTTCATGCAGATGGATTCCATACTGTATGCCACGCTTCTGATCATTGTGCAGATCTGGGACGCCATCAACGATCCGCTCATCGGGTCCATCATTGATGCGGATCAGCGCAAGTATAAACGGAATAAATTCATGTCCTATATCTTTTTCGGATCCATCGGACTGATAGTGGGAGGCGCACTGGTCTTCATTCCATGGTCAGGGGCACCGAAAGCCGCGAAAATCATCATTTTCGTCTGTGGGTATGTTCTTTGGGATGCGTTTTATACCATTGCCAATGTGCCTTATGGTTCCTTACTTTCCCTTATATCCAAAGAACCCGCGGATCGCGCATCGCTGTCCGCATGGCGCTCTGTGGGATCGCTTCTAGGAAATATGCTGCCAATGGTCATCCTGCCATTTCTGATCTTCGACAGCAGCAACAACATCATCGGCGAGAGAGTTTTCCTTGTTGCACTGTTTATGGGCGTACTTGGATTCGCCGCATTCCAGTTCATGATCAGAAATACCGAAGTGCGAGTGGAAGAAGCCGTTCGCATCAATGAAGAAAAGAAAAAATTCAATGTAGTGAAAGCCATGGGCAACTTTCTTCACAACAGACCTGCAGTGGGTGCCACAGTGGCAGCCATGGGGATGTTCATCGGGATGCAGGGGGCTGTGACAGCTGTTCAGGTACTATTTCAGTCCTACTTTCAGAATGTGCAGTTATTAGGCGTTGTGCAGATGTTTTCACTGCTGCCGATCATACTCTTCACACCACTGGCCAGAAAGATGGTCATGAGATTCGGAAAGAAAGAGATATCTGTAGTGGGATCACTCTTCAGCATTTTTGCAGGCCTGGCTCTTCTGATCCTACCCATCACGCCAGATGGAACTGGTCTGATGATCTATATCGTATGCATGCTGATCTTCAGTCTTGGACTGGGCATCTACTCCACCGTATCCTGGGCTCTTATGGGAGATGCCATAGACTACAATGAGTGGAAAAACGGTGTGCGGGAAGAAGGGGTCACTTATTCACTTCATTCCTTCTTCCGAAAGCTTGCCCAGGGCATCGGGCCGGCTCTGACGCTGGTTATCATGGTCGGACTTGGCTATGTGGAGGCGAACAAGGGGAATCAGACCTTCGATGTGGCCCTTAGAATGCGATATCTGGTGGCCTGGATGTATTTTGCAAGTGCCGCCATGCAGTTTATCGGTCTTGGGCTGATCTATAATCTGGATAAGAAAAGACTGGCCAAGATGAATGAAGAACTGGAAGAAAGAAGGACACAGTCAGCCTAAAATAGAGAAAACGAATCTATGCAGATCAATCAGTGAAAAGGGAATCAGGCCTACATGAGGGCTGCCTCCCTTTTCCCATTATATGAAAACCAAGGAGGACAATTTTTTTGAGAGAAATAGTAAACTTCAACAGCAAATGGGCTTTTACCAAGCAGGCGGATGCAGTGCCGGAAACCCTTCCAATGAACTGGGACTGGGTCAACCTGCCACATACCTGGAACGCCATTGACGGACAGGATGGAGGGAACGATTATTACAGAAACACCTGCTACTATGCCAACTCATTTGATAAGATGGATCTTCCTGAGACCGATCGATACTACCTGGAGATTCAAGGGGCGAACGCTTCCGCCGATGTGTATCTGAATGGCAAGCATCTGGCACATCATGATGGAGGATACTCCACCTTCAGAGTGGACATCACGAAGGAACTTGCAAGAGAGAATCTCATGATCATTGCGGTGGATAATGCTGCCAATGACAGAGTGTATCCTCAGATGGCCGACTTCACCTTCTATGGTGGGCTCTATCGGGATGTGCAGATCATCTGCACCCGTGAATCCCACTTCGATCTGGACTATTTTGGTGGCCCAGGACTGAAGGTGACACCTGAAATAACGGGAAGAAATGCTTCAGTGGAACTGGAGACCTGGGTCACAGGATTTCAAGAGAACCAGAGCGTTGTCTTTACAGTTCATGATGCTGAGGGAAAGGAAGTTGCTCAGACACAAAGCAGAGATCTGAAGAGGACACTGGAGATTGAAGATGTGCATCTCTGGCATGGCAGAAAGGATCCCTATCTGTATACAGCTAAAGTTCAGCTGCTGGAAGGAGAGAGGATCATCGATGAAGTGCATGCGCGTTTCGGATGCAGAACCTTTGAAATCGATCCGGAAAAAGGATTCATCCTCAATGGAGAAGAGTATCCGCTGAGAGGCGTATCCAGACACCAGGACCGTCAGGGGTCTGGCAATGCTCTGCTGAAAGAACATCATGAAGAGGACATGGAGCTGATCTGTGAAGTGGGGGCAACCACCATAAGACTTGCTCATTATCAGCATGATCAGTACTTCTATGATCTCTGTGATGAGAAAGGCATGATTGTCTGGGCGGAAATCCCCTACATTTCACAG
The DNA here is from genome assembly GCF_043951855.1 of Proteiniclasticum sp. C24MP. NCBI lineage: Bacteria > Bacillati > Bacillota > Clostridia > Eubacteriales > Clostridiaceae > Proteiniclasticum > Proteiniclasticum sp. C24MP. The sequence goes on along the minus strand of NZ_JBINJW010000001.1, from coordinate 557,178 downwards.
CATATGCCAACAGCGAGAGAAAATACCATCACCCAGATGAAGGAGCTCATTGTGCAGAACTACAACCACCCTTCCATTGTGGTCTGGGGACTGTCCAACGAGATCAGCATGAAGGGGGACACGGACCCGGATCTTCTGGAAAACCATCATATTCTCAATGATCTGTGTCACGACATGGACAAGACCCGTCTTACGGTCATTGCCGCGGTTTCTCCATGTCCCATGGACAGTCCCTACGTGAAAATCCCGGATGTGGTTTCCTACAATCATTATTTCGGCTGGTATGGTGGAGAGGTTTCCATGAATGGACCCTGGTTTGATGATTTCCACAGAAAACATCCTGAAATACCCATCGGATGCTCCGAGTATGGATGCGAAGCGCTCAACTGGCATACCTCCGATCCTATGCAGGGAGACTATACCGAAGAATATCAGGCCTACTACCATGAAGAACTCATCAAGCAGCTCTTCACAAGACCCTACATCTGGGCTACCCATGTCTGGAATATGTTCGACTTCGGTGCGGATGCGAGAAGTGAAGGGGGAGAGAACGGTCAGAATCATAAAGGGCTTGTGACCTTTGACAGAAAGTACAAGAAAGATGCCTTCTATGCCTACAAGGCATGGCTCTCCGATGAACCTTTTGTCCACCTCTGCGGAAAGAGATACATCAACCGGGCAGAAGACATCACCAAGGTTACGGTCTATTCCAACCAGCCTGAAGTGGAACTCTTTGCAGATGGAGTTTCTCTTGGCAGGAAAAAGGGGGAACACTTCTTCTACTTCGAGGTACCAAATCAGGGAGAGACTCATCTTACAGCGGTTTCAGGAGAACTGAAGGATGAAAGCAGAATCAGAAAAGTGGCGGTGTTTGACGAGCGCTATCGCATGAAGGAGAAAAATGCCATTCTCAACTGGTTCGATATCACTGCGCCGGAAGGATATTTCTCACTGAATGATAAAATCGGGGATATTCTGAAGACTCCAGAGGGAACTGCACTCTTCATGGGCATGTTTGAATCACTGCTACCGAAGGAAGGCGATAAAGTGGCAGGCGGATTTGAAATGAATGACACCATGATGAGTATGCTGGCAGGATTTACGGTTCTGAGACTGAGTGGGATGATGGGCATGATGGGTGTCAATCTCACCAAGGAAGACCTGCTGAATTTGAACAGTGCACTGAATAAGATCGGAAAAAGCTAGATAGGCTCTTTGGATAAAGGATAAGTTACCATCAGATGAGGTGGATGCTTATCCTTTCCTTTTTGAGCTGGCTTAAATCATGCTGATAGGCGCAGGCGTAGCAAACACTGGTAAGAATCACTCCTGTTTTTGTAGCCGTCCTTCTTTGTGTATGCGATAATGAAGGTACCAGTTGAATATTCTATTCATTGTAGAACAATACAGCATGAATAGGACTTATTCTGAAGGGAAATGGGGGGATTGTTGTGCAGAACATAGAACTGGTAAGAGTTAAAAAAGAAGACCGGGAGATTCTGGCGAATCTTCTGGAGAAGCATCTCTATGAGTTTTCTCAGTGGGACCTGAAAGAGGTGAATCCACTGGGCTTGTATGGGTATCAGTATCTGGATTATTATTTTACAGAAGAGAACAGATGGGCATACTTCATTATGGTGGAGGGAAACCTTGCAGGATTCGTCATGGTCATCACCCTGCCGGAAGTTCATGACCGGGAGACGGATTTTCAGATGGCTGAATTTTTCGTATTGCACAAATATCGGAGAAAGGGGATTGGCTATGAAGCATTCAGGCGCGCTGCGGATATGCATAGAGGGAAATGGCAGCTGAAGCTGCATCCGGGCAATATTCCTTCCGTGCACTTCTGGGAGAAGAGCATATCGCGTCTGACAGAAGGGGACTACGAACTTGTGAAAGCCTATCCTGGAACGGACTATGAGGATGGAACCCCCGGGGATGTCTATTTCTTTGAAAGCTGATTTGGATGAAGAATAACGCAGCCATGAGGTCCACGTAGGAAGAAGATAGCACACATAGAAGCAGCCCTATTCTCCTTAGCAGAAGAATAGGGCTGCTTCTTTTAGGCAAAGTTTCTCAGATGATCTTTCCGATCTTCTCCTTTGCCGCTGCATTTTTTTCGCGGAGCAGAAAGGATAGTCCCAGTCCCGCGGCTGCACATAGGGTGGAAATGATAAAAGTGTTGGTGTAGTTTCCGGCAGCGGATTTCAGGAGTACCCCGGCAAGGGCTGCCAGTCCATAGGCCTGATACATGATACCGTAATTGGATCCGTATCTGAATCTGCCGAAGGCCTGATTGGTGTAGATGGGAAACAGGGTCAGGAAGCCTCCGAATCCAATGGCAACACCCATGACGCCCAGATAGAACATGATTCTGTTCTCAGCCAGAAAACTGAGCAGCAAGAGGGAAACGACGGTAATGGAGAAGATGATTCTCAGCACAGAGAGGGTGCCGATCTTATCGGACAGCGCACCGGAAACCAGCCTGCTTCCTGCATTGGATATGGCCAGGATGGAGATGATGCCTGCGGCGACGCCTGCTTCAAGTCCGGCCACTTCAATGCCGATGTTTTTCGCAGATCCCAGTATCAGAAGCCCGGGAATGCATGCAAGGAAATACATGAGAAACAGGAGCCTAAATCGGGAGGTCCTCACCATTTCAAAGGTGGTGTAATCCCCTTCTTCCTTTTCAGTCTTCTGCTTCTCAAATCCTTCCGGGTTATTTGTAAGGAGAGCACCCATGAGAATCAGTGCGAAGGAGAGGATGCCCAGATTGAAGAATGCGCCCGATACTGTAGAACCCTCAAGAAAGTAGGAAATCACTTCCTTGAAAAGGATGCTTCCCCCGCCGAACATGGAGACGGAAAGCCCTGTGATGGCACCTTTATGCTCCGGAAACCATTTGACCAGTGTGGAGAGGGGACATACATAAACGAAGCCGACTCCTGCTCCAGTGAGTATGCCGTAGGTCAGATAGAGCATTTGCGGAGTCTGGGCAAAAGAGGAAAGAATCAGGCCGCCTCCATAGAGGATCGCCCCGATGAGAAGGGCGGGACGTGGACCTTTACGGTCCACGATTCTACCTGAAAAAATCGTGCTGAAGGCAAAGGTGAATACGGAAATGGAATAGGTGAGCAGAACCTCTTCTTCCCCCCATCCTCTTTCACTCTGAATCGCGATGCCGAAGATGCTCCATGCATAGAGGGCGGCGATGGTCAGTTGAGCAAGAAGTGCTCCGAAAAGCACAAGATATCTGTTTCTGATTGTAATCATGAAGATTTCCTCCCGGATTTCGGTTATTACTTGTAAGGTTCTAAAAAAGCCTGATGGAAGAGTATTTCTTTCAGCTCGGAAGCACATACTCCAGTGTTCATTATAGGATTCTTGTGAGACCGCTTCCTATATTTTTTATGATATTATCATCAAAATTTAAGAAGAGCAATGTTTTTGTGAGGAGTCTCCAGCGGTTCATTTTGACAATGCCGGATCAGCAAATGGATACAGGTGTGACCTGGTGGTGCTTCCAGCCAATGGAGAGCCACAATTTTCTAGAGAATCAGGTGCCACAGAATAGGATGAACTGTGATGAAAATCCGATGTTTCAGGATGAAGACTGGCTTGAATGTCGATAAAGCTGAGAATAGGGAATACAGGATAGGAAAATATTGTTATACTATTCTTACTACGAAGAATTTATTTGGATTGATAAATTAATAATATGAATATATTAAGGTGTAATATAATGGAACAGAGAATCTGAAAGGTGGAGGATCCATGAACAGAACAGGAAATGATGACTATATGAAGAGGCGAATGAACTGGTTAGGTGCTGCAGTCCTACTGCTGCTGTTTCTGAATATCCTGCTGGGATTTCTGGCCTATCGGAAAGACACTTCCTTCAAGGTGGAAGATACCCGGTTTCATCTGGTGTCCAGAGATGCGGGAGATATGGTCTTTAAAGATCAGGATGGAGAACTCCTGACAGTAAGTATTGAGGAGCCAGACAAGAATCAGGTATCCTTCGCGACACAATATACAGTGGAATACGGTGAGAAAGAGCTCAAGGTGGAATCGGATGATTTTTTCGAGAAAGGATACCGCATTTCGGAAAATGGCGAAGAGGTCTATGTGGAAGCCATCTCCGAAAGCCGCTGGTTTCAAAGCGATGAAGGAATCGCTTCAAGAAATCATGGAAGAATGGAAGAGCTGCCCTTTGATGTGCAGATGATTTATGGTTTGGAGGATGCCGTTTCCTACATAGGGGATAATATCGTGGAAGGCAATGTGATCATCGTGTTGATCCTGATGCTACTTTCAGCTTTCGGCGCTTTTCTGATCCTCTTTCCTGAACTGGCATGGAAACTCGAACATTTTCTGTGGGTGGAAGGGGGAGAACCCTCAGAACTTTATCTGAGTGTGCACAGAACTGCAGGCGGACTGATTCTTTTCCTGGTGCTGGTGATGCATTTGGCAAGAGTGCTATAGAACCAGGTGCAGCTGGCCTTATAAGGAGGGATTCATTATGAACATTTTAATTTCACCTTTCACTCAATTTTCATTCATCATCATATGTACAGCGGCGGTCTCTTCTGTTTTACAGAATTAGGTGCCAAAGAAAACATATTGGCTTGTCCACAGTATCACCATGCTACCTTTGATTCCTGCATTTTGGTTAATGACTGATGTACTTAAATCATCGGATAGATTCATACAATACTATTTACCTTTGTTCATAACAGTGTTGCTGCTTTTAATGGTTATATTAAGAATCATTCAGTTCAAGAAAGATTAATGACACGAAACGTTAGCGTCAGCGTAAAATCCTGTTTTTCATGAATGCTGTGGTTACATGTTTCAGGATCACTTTCTGGCAAATCCATAATTCTTAATCGGAGCAATCGAAACCGTATCCGGAAATCTGTAGAGAGGATTTCCGGATTTTTCTGTCAGCAGATAGTTCATGGTACGAGTGCGATTAATTATCTGAATTGACTGAGAATAAAGATGCATATATAATTAGCTTATTATCGCAATGTGGCCCAATACAGAGCAGGCGTTCATCTTCTGAACCATAAGAGCTGACGTCTTCACTGTTCTGATAAATTTTCAACAAAGTAGGTTACTATTGTTTATTCTTTTTGAACTGAATAAACAATAGTAAGAAATCATGGAGAATAAAATTCGAGCGTCAGGAGGATTCTGATTTGATGTATGCTGCCACCTACCTCATAGACATCGCTGCACTGATTTTTCTTATGGGAATGCTTCGTTCCAGTACTGCGGTGAATCCCAGGAGAAAGAAACCTTTTGCGGCGGGAATCATCCTTACAGTCCTCATCCTATCATCGGAAGCGGCAACCATAGCTGCCGGTAAAGGAAATCTGGATCTGCGTCATGTGAATATGATTGCGAATGTCATAGGGTTTGCACTGACTCCTTTGATTCCAGTTATGATTTCCCTTATCTTTGATCGAGGAATCCTTAAAGCCCATAGACTGATTCTGCTTCCGACAATTTTGAATATCATGGCAGTTTTCCTATCGCCACGATACGGTCTGATCTTCCAGATCAATGAAAACAATCAGTACGCCCGGGGAGATTACTTTTTTCTTTTCATCATCGCTTATGTACTTAACTTTCTGATTCTTGTTGTGAGCACTTTGGATATGGGTAAAACCTATAATTATCCCATTGTAAAGAAGCTCATGGCACTTTCCGTCTTCACCATTCTCGGTACAAGCATCCAGCTGGTGGTACCGTCAGCCTATTCTTCATGGCACAGTGTGACACTGGCACTGGGTCTCTATCTTCTGCTGCTTTCTGAATTTGACACCAGTTTTGATACGCTGACGGGCCTTTATAATCGGTCCGCCTTTGATAAAGCGGTAGCAGAACTGGTGAAACCCGTGGCTTTTTCAGTGATCATTCTTGACATCAATGACTTTAAAAATGTCAATGACACTTATGGGCATGATTACGGGGATCAGGTCATAAAAACCGTAGCATCCATTGTGAGAGCATCCTTTACAAGGGAGTTCACCTGCTATCGCTATGGTGGAGATGAGTTTTCCATAATTAGCAGGGAAACGGATGTTGAAAAAATAGAATCTCATCTCAAGGACATGACCACAGCCCTTAAAGAAGTTCGTAAAAACGGAATTGCTCTGCCTACGGTATCCTATGGATACAGCGTGTTTCATGGAGGAGAAGATCTGAATTTCCATAAAACACTTAAGGAAGCCGATGATCAGATGTACCACTATAAGAAAGCGCATAAGGCTGAAGCTGCAGAAGCGAAGTATTATTCCGATGCAGTGAATGAAGCATAGAAAATGACCTGGGTGCAGAACATTCAGCTGAAGCAGAAACACTTCCTGGCAACTGAGAGGAGGGTTCAGATGAGAAAGGAAGAGAAGATAAAAGATGAAAACCTGCTGAAAATCGCATTACTGCAGATTATGCCTACAGGCTCTCAGGAAGGAAATCTTCAGAAAGGCATGGAATACGCAAGAAAAGCGAAGGAGTATGGTGCCGACCTTGCACTATTTCCTGAGATGTGGAGCAGTGGCTATGTGATTCCAGAAGATCCGGATCTTCTGAAAAAGAGCGCCGTTTCCCTTGAAAGTGATTTCACGAAAGCGTTCAGAGAACTTGCCAGAGCGCTTTCCATGGCCATCGGCATCACCTTTCTTGAAGAACATGATCCGCTGCCAAGAAATACCATAGCACTTTATGATCGTTTCGGGGAGATGGTCTACAGTTACGCGAAAGTGCATACCTGTGACTTTGGAGAAGAGTGCAGATTGACTCCAGGAGAAAACTTTCCTGTGGCGGATCTTGACACGGAAAAAGGGAATGTAAAAGTGGGGTCCATGATCTGTTACGATCGGGAGTTTCCTGAAAGTGCGAGGATCCTGATGCTGCAAGGAGCCGAGCTTCTTCTTGTGCCGAATGCCTGCCCTATGGAAATCAATCGCCTGGCACAGCTGCGAGGTCGTGCCTATGAAAACATGCTGGCCATTGCCACCTGCAACTATCCGTCGGGTAAACCAGACTGCAATGGCCATTCCACAGTATTTGACGGAATTGCTTATCTTCCGGAGCTTGAGCACTCCAGAGATACCTGCATCATGGAGGCGGGAGAAGAAGAGGGAATCTATCTTGCACAGCTGAATCTTTCCCAGCTGAGAAAGTACCGTGAGCAGGAAGTTCATGGAAATGCCTATAGAAGACCTTCAAAATATTCACTGATGACCCGTGAAGAAATCAGAGAACCTTTCATAAGAAAGGATTACAGAAAGTACTGATTTCAGTGAAGCATCGGACTTTCCTGGAGGTGATGGGAATTGCTCCGATCAGCAATGAAAGGGGGAGGAGATGTCTATGAAATCACCTGATGCATCGGAAAAGAAAATACTGATCACTGGAGCAGTATTGCTGGTCATAATCAATTTTGCTGTTTTTCTGATTCTGAAGAGAAGTACAGATAATAAGAAGGCAAGTTGATACCATCTATTGGACAGAGTGCCTGATCATAGAAATGCTGAAGCCAATGACTGTTGTAGTGGAATTTGGATGTGCTGATTCAGGAGAAGAGGTGAGAAGTCTGAGCAACTGGAAGAAGACCACAGAAGAAAGTAAAGTGCGCTGGGAGAAGAATGCGGATTTCTGGGATGAAAAGATGGGAGAACACAGCAACAGGTTTCACAGGGAAATCGTAAGACCTTCTACAGAGAAGCTTCTTGCCGTCAGAAGTGGGGAACGGATTCTGGATGTCGCCTGCGGTAATGGAAATTTTTCCGGAAGACTGGCGGAACTGGGCGCAGAAGTAGTCGCCCTTGACTACAGTGAAAATCTGATCAGAAATGCCAGAAAGAGATGCAAAGCCTATGGGGACCAGATTGACTTCAGAGTCATGGACGCCACAGATTACAGTAACCTCATGAAACTGGGTGAAGAGTCCTTTGACAAGGCAGTGGCCAATATGGCCCTGATGGATATTGCGGATATCCAGCCCCTTCTCGAGGCGTTGCATGAGCTTCTGAAACCGGAAGGCATTTTTGTCTTTTCCATTATGCATCCCTGTTTTCAGACGCCCGGAATGAGAAGAATCATGGAAACAGAAGATAGGGGAAGCAGAATCGAGAGAAGAAGCGGCGTTCAGATTTTCAGCTACAGGACGCCGGTATGCTATGAAGGGAATGCCATTGACGGGCAGCCTGTGCCACAGCTCTACTATCACAGGTCTTTGTCGGAAATCCTTCATCAGAGTTTTGCGGCTGGTTTTGTTCTGGATGAAATGGAAGAACCCTGCTTTTCTTCAGACGAGACAGATTGGGTGGAAATTCCTCCTGCAATGGTCCTTAGACTTAGAAAATCATGAGAAAAACAGAAGATGATCAAAATGATGAAAGTATGGAACTGAAAGGAAACAGGTTATATGAATCTTGAAGAAATGCGAAACGACTCCTCAGTAAAACAGAAGAATGGACTACATTTCATTCTGGCATCCGTCATCCTATGGAGTGCAGTACTTGCAGTGCATCTGACAGAACTGCCCATACTCACGAAAAATCTTCTGACGTTCTTTATCACTGCACCGCTGATGCCCCTGGCTTATCTGATTTCCAAAGTGATCAGGGTGGATTTCACCAACAGAAATAACCCGTTGACTTCTTTAGGGGTGCTTTTCTCTGCGAATCAGATGCTGTATCTTCTCATTGCCATGTGGGTATATCCTACGGTGCCTGAGAAAATGGTGATGGTTCTCGCTATGATCTTTGGGGCTCACCTGCTGCCCTATGGGTGGCTGTATAAGTCCAGGAGCTACTATGTGTTTTCTGTTCTGATTCCGATTCTGATTCTCTTCCTGGGCATCTACTTTCCGCCCTATATTGTGGCGGGCTCCATGCTTGTAATTGAGATTCTTTTCAGTCTTTCACTTACCTGTGAAGTGAAGAGAATGTGAAGAGAAACCGTTGTAGTGGAAGTAGAACTGAGAATCAGATACTGGAGTTTATCGGAGGGTGGAAATGGGGTTACGAACTTTAAAACAGAAAGAAGAATAGGGGGGCATATGAAGAATATCGTCATCACGGGAAGCACTCGTGGAATCGGCTATCAGATGGCATTGGAATTTCTTAAGGTGGGTTGCAATGTGACTCTGTCTGGACGGGGAGAAGCGCTCAAGGAAGAGGTGCTGGAAGCGCTGAATGCTTATCAGGGGAAATACATCTTTATTTCCTGCAACGTTCAGAAAAAGGAGGATCTCCAGAATCTCTGGGATGTATCCGCCAGGAAGTGGGGCTCAGTGGATATCTGGATCAATAATGCAGGACAGAATACACCACATGTTTTCTCCTGGGAAACGGATGAAAGCTACACCGAAAGGATCATAGAAACAAATCTTACGGGGATGATCTATGGCTCCCAGGTTGCAGCCAGAGAAATGATCGGGCAGGGGCATGGAAGCATCTACAGCATGGAGGGGCTTGGCTCCAACAACATGATACAGGAGAAGACCATTCTTTATGGCACAACAAAGCATGCCCTGACGTATTTCATGAAGGGGCTGGCCAAAGAACTGGAAGGAACAGGAGTCCTTGCTGGGCGTCTGTCTCCAGGTATGATGCTTACTGATTTCATCACCAGGATGCCAGATGGAGGAACCGCAGAGCTCATGGCCAATGAGAAGTTTCGACGGATCTTCAATATCCTGGCGGATGAGCCGGAAACGGTAGCGAAGTTCTTTGTACCGCGCATGCTGAAGAACAGCAGGAATAATGTGCAGATTGCCTGGCTGACCCGCAGAAAAGCGGCATGGCGCTTCATGACCGCACCACTGAGAAAAGGAAGGCTGGTTTAGCATGAAGACATAATGAGCTTCTTCTTAAGCACTACTTCTGAAAAAATCAGTGCAATGTATGAACAGATATTGATTCAAGAAAAATAAGCCTTCAATTGGTCTTCAGTATATTGAGGTTTTCAGAAATATCATCATTTAGTATGGACCAGACATGATTATTGAGACATTATGTAGAATGCTGGAAAGGACAAGTGAAGAGCGTGCATGGATCCACCGACACATGGAACTTTTAGTCGGCTATTCAATCCGGGAAATAATAAAAGCATGAGGAGAGGATGATCAGAATGAAGAGGGAAGCCATCATGAGGATTGCAGGAAATGGGCCTTTTGTTGCAGAGGAACTCCGTCATATCGTGAAGTCTACAGGACGTCCTGTTAAGATACACAGAAAATCAACTGCACTGTGTCGCTGCGGAAAATCAGACACGAAACCGTTCTGTGATGGAACCCATGGAAGAATCGGATTCGACGATGCGAAAAGTCCGGAACGGGTGAAGAGAAAACTGGAATCCTACGTGGGAAAAGAAATCATCATCCACGATGATCGCGGGATATGTAGTCATGCCGGTTTCTGCACAGATGGTCTTCCAGAAGTTTTCAGAATGAACGAGGAACCTTGGATTGTTCCTGATGCGGAATCAATGGAAAAGATCATTGAGACCATAGAGAAGTGCCCTTCTGGTGCACTGAGTTACACAGTGGACGGTATAAAGCACGATGATTTCTTCACCAAGAAAGAAGTCATGATCACTGAAGATGGTCCTTATCATGTCAGGGGCGGTATAAAACTTATGTCTGAAGATGCACCTCAGACGGAGAATCATTATGCGCTGTGCAGATGTGGCCATTCCAGAAATAAACCTTTCTGCAGTGGTGAACACTGGTATGAAAAATTCAGGGACGAAGGACTGATCAGTGAAAAAGTGAATCAGGAAAGCTTTGAAAGCGAAGCTTTTGATAACAAGATGGATGTAATCCGTAAACTTGCTGAATCAGGAAAAAGTGAAGACTCATCCATGAGAACACTGGAGAGTTTTCCGGATTGGAAGACCATTCTCTTCAGGGGAGCTCAGTTGGAGCCCATGCCTTATAATGCGGATATAGACGTGAACATGAAGACAGTGATTGGAAGAAATGCGCGAAAACCACTTACGCTATCGATTCCATTTTATGTTTCACATATGTCTTTCGGGGCCATATCCCGTGAAGCGAAAATTGCTTTAGCCAAAGGGTCGACGATGGTTGATACAGCCATGTGTTCCGGTGAAGGCGGAATGCTTCCTGAATCCAGAAGCGCAGCGCGGAAGTATATTTACGAACTTGGCACTGCACCGTTCTCTCACAATGAGGAAGCAATCCAAATGGCTGATGCGGTGGAACTGAAAATCGGACAAGCAGTGAAGCCTGGGCTCGGTGGCCATCTTCCTGCCGATAAGATTACGGAAGAAATTGCGAAAATCAGAAATCTAGAAAAAGGAGAAGATTCTGTGTCACCAGGAAGATTCCATGGTGTGGATACCATTCCCGACCTTGTGGAAAAAGTATCCTACATACGGGAAATCACAGGGGGTGTCCCCGTTGGAATCAAGATTGCCGCAGCACATGTGGAGGAGGATCTTGAAATGGCTTTGAAAGCGGAACCTGATTTCATAACCATTGACTGCAGAGGGGGAGCAACAGGTTCTGCTCCAAAATTTCTGAAAGATAATGTTGGGATTCCACCGATTTTCGCCATCAGAAGAGCCAGAAAATATCTCGATCAGAAAGGGTCTACAGTAACACTCTGCGTAACTGGAGGATTCAGAGATTCCTCTGACATCGCCAAAGCATTGGCGCTTGGTGCAGATGCAGTAGCCCTTGCTACAGCATCCCTGATTTCTGTAGGATGTCTGCAGTCAAGAGTCTGTCATACGGGGCTATGTCCAGCTGGGATTGCCACACAGGATATGACCCTGAGGTCTCTCTTTGACGAGGAGAGGGCACTCAAACAGTTCAGAAACTTCTATGAAGGAACAGCAAGAGAACTGGCTGTATTTGCCAGATCCAATGGGAAAAAAGATATTCATGATCTGGGGATGGAAGATGTTTACACCATAAGCAATGAAGTGTCAATGAATACGGATATCAGGCATGTATAGATATTGCTGGAACTGTTTTTGATTATTTCCATATAGTGAATCTACGGTGTTTGATCAGTTATGATCAGAACGTAATATGTTGCTGATGAGAATATAACAATACAGAAATCATAAAGAGGAGTGAATCCTATGTGGAGCATGAACAGAAAAACGAAAATGTATCTCATTATTGCCTTTGCATGGACATGGATCGGATGGGGAGGCGCCTATATGCTCAGTGAGAGAGCGGGTCTGGTGCTTTCTACGGAAAGTACCCTGCTCACCTTGTTCACAAAGTTTCTGGGCACAGAAGCCTTTGCTCCCCAGCTGATCTTTGCACTGGCTGTATATGGTCCTTTCGTGGGATTTCTAACGGTTTCTGGTTTCAGAAGCCTCAATGGAAGAGCGGATAAAAGAAGAAATCTCTGGCCGTATGTTTTTCTCATTCCTGTGATTTCGGTACTGCCGGCAGTGATCCTAAGCCTGTTCACGTCCTTCTATGATCTGAAAGGACAGAGCATCGGCACTGCATTTAGCGCAGTGTGGATGTACTTTCTGTTTAATATCATCACCAGTGGAACGGAAGAATTCGGATGGAGAGGATTTCTCTACCCTGAAATGAAGGCAGAAGGCATGTCCTTCTGGGACATTGCGTGGAAGGGGGGATTTGTCTGGGCGCTGTGGCATTTTCCGCTTCTATTCATTCTGTATCTGCCTGCAGGAGCCGCTGTTCTGATTCCATCACTCATCGGCTTTACAGCATCCATCGTGGCCATGAACTATATCACGAACTTTCTTTATGAAGCAATGGACAGCATCCTGGCCGTGATCCTTCTCCATGGAATGAATAACACCATGAGTTTCCTTCTTGTCCTTCTGTTTCCAGGTACGCCCTTCACCCTTCTGACCAGTCTCATGGCATGGGCTTTTGTGTGGTGGATTGAAAAGAAGCATGGGGATCTCATTCAGGCGGTAAACGGTAAGGCGGGTTCATGAAAAAAGTGTGCAAATAACTGGCTGCATTTCCTGAATACCTGTAAAAGTGAAGAAGACTGGGACACTTGGTCTCAGTCTTCTTCAGGCTATTAGTGTTCATAAGTGATAATAAAGCTTAGAAGAGTTCTGGCATTTCGACTCGTGGGTCAACCATCCGGTCATCTCTCTCGAAGGAATCTGTCTCTCGGATGCTCCAGTGGGCATGGTGCTTCTTCTTCAGAAATTCTGCGATTTCGAAGAAGGAGTATTTTCTGTTTGAATTGACGAGATAGGTTCCAGGCGGATAGGTCAGGGCAGCCTGCGCGATGACTTCAGCTGTGTCTTCCAGAAAGCTGCAGGAAGGATACCATCTGGAGCTTGCTTCAATGAAGCCATGTTCCTTCTGGGCCTTTGCCAGAAAATCCACCATGTGATTGGCCCCTTCCTCAGATCCGATCTGCCAGCCCAGTCTGAGGATGATGGAGTCCGGGTTCCAGGCTCTTGCAGTTTCTTCGCACTGAATCTTGTATCTGCCGTACTCTTCTTCCGCATCGGGCACACTCTCCGGATCATAAGGACCGCTTCCTTTTTCGGAGAAGACGGATACAGAGCTTGTGAAAAGGAGCTTCACACCAAGCTCCTTTGTTGCCTTGGTGATATATTCCAGCCACTTCACCGGTCCTGTGGCGATGTGGAAGAAAAGGTCCGGCTGGACTTTTCTGATAAAATCAGAGACGCTTTTCTGGTTGTCCGTGCTGACTTTACTGCGGTCCCAGATGATGACTTCGATGTTTCTCTTTTCGAGCTCGTTACAAACATAGGGGGCCACAGTTCCGGTCATGCCAGTGATGATTGCTTTCATTTTATGCTCCTCTCCATTCAGATTCAGAATAACGACAGTGTTCTTTGATTATAACAGATTTATAATGAAGAACAGAGGGCAAGAGGGTGAAGGAGGACTGGCTATCAATAGGTTTCAGAATTACAGAATCATATTCATAGTGGAAGACAGATAGAAGAATAGTATGAATCTGTCTGTCTCTACATGTATAATGAAATCAAGTGCGTTTTGTCACCAAAGAAAATTATTTTAGGGTTTTCTGTAACGAAACAGGATTCTGTGACACATATTAGTAGGAGGTGGATCAGTGAAGGATCTGGAAAAACTCTATCGGGACTATTTCGAAACCGTATATAAGTATCTGTTTTCCATTACAAGAAGTAGAGACCTGTCTGAAGAACTGACACAGGAAACCTTCTATCAGGCCATGAAGACCTATGACAGTTTCAGAGGAGACGCTAAAGTGTCCGTATGGCTCTGCCAGATTGCAAAGCACCTCTGGTATAAGGAGTACAAGAGATCAGGCAGTCACACATCGGATTCTCTGGAGGATCTCTCTGATCTCATCCCCTCAGAAAGCACTGTGGAGCAGAAGGTTGTGGAAAGCGATGCGAAGCTGAAGATGTATCAGAAACTGCAGAAGCTAGATGAAAAGACGAGAGAAGTGATGTACCTGAGGCTCACAGGAGAGCTGAGCTTTCGGGAAATTGGGGAGATACTGGAAAAGAATGAGACCTGGGCACGGGTCACCTTCTATCGAGGGAAGCAGAAAATCATGAGGGAGGAGGAAAAAGAATGAAGAAGGATATTACGTGCAGCATCGTGCAGGATCTTTTGCCAAGCTATATAGAGCATCTCACCAGTGAAGAGACCAATCTGGTGGTAAAAGAACACCTGGAAACCTGTGAGGAATGCAGAAGCATTCATGAGGCCATGGTGAAGGAAGTTACTGAAGTGGAGAAAGCCCCCAAGGCGGAGCTGAAATTCTTCAGGAAAATAAGAAAGACGAAGCTCATCGCTGCAGGAATCAGTATCCTTCTGACGCTGATTCTAACCTATGTGGTCTACGCCATGGAATTCAGCTATGCGCTGGATAAAACAGAGCTGTCTTTGGCTGTGACGGAATTTACAGCACCATTTAAGCAGCCTGTGGACGCCTATGCTCTGGAAACCTATTCCATCGGAAGAGATCTTTTCGTTTCCTTCAAGGACCGGGATCAGGAGTCTATCAATGGCATAGCACAGTTCGTGAAAGGATGGAACAACAGATACAGAATCCTGAGGGTGCAGGTACGGCCATCGGAATACTCTTCTGTGGTGCAGCATTACCCCATTGAAAGTGGAAAGGAGAGATACATCGCAGTCAGCGGATACAATCTCTCTGAGGAGATCGCGCAGTATGGACTGGACTACAACGCCTATACAATGCCGGGGGGGCTGTCGGATTACAGGATCCGTATTCCAGTGAAGTTTGAGAAAGACAATCTTCAGTTTCTCCATGTCTACGAAGAAGATGAACTGCTGGAGATTGTGAAGGGTTCTCAGGAAATCACGATCCATAATCCTCATCTTACTGGAAGTTCCTTCTATGATGAGGAAGGAAATGAGATCACCGAAAACTTCAGGCTGGCTGAAGAAGACATTCAGCAGGGCGGATATGGCGGCGGAAAGGCGGAACTGTTCATGCTCTATGTATTCATGGGCATCATAGCAGGATTTGGGGTCATCATGGTAAGATATTTTCTGACAGATTGATCTGTCACACGAACAGATCCATAGACGAGCATGAAGCGCTGCATCGGAAACGGGATTTTCGATGCAGCGCTTTCCTTGAGACTGGAATAGATATGGCTTTATCTTTCTGTCATACAGGAATTCAACAGGATGTTATGGTATGCTGCTTCCACGAAATGTAGTTCAGAATCTCATAAGAACTGATGCAGCATGAGAAGCTTCCATTCAGATTTATTGATCAAAACTGATGATTCATCTCCTGAGAAGATGTTATACTGAAAGAAAAGAGCAGGATCCTATTATGGATCTGAAAGGAAGTCGAAATGACAAAAAGAATGAAAACAGCCTTGGCAGGTGGAGCCCTTCTAGGTATAGTCTGTGTAATTGGAGCTTATATTCGGTCCGGGTCCAGTGCTTCGTCCGATTTTGTCTTTTCCCTCTGGTACAACAGGGTGATCCTAGGACTTGTCGTGGGTGCTCCATGGCCTGACACTACAAAGAGAAAGGCGCTGCTTCGAGGAGCGGTGTTAGGGCTTCTTGTTTCATTCGCTTTCTACAGTTCAACAGGGTTTGAAGATCATGTAAGTTTTCTAGCAGGCATTGTATACGGGGTGATTCTTGAGTGGTGGCTCAGCAGAACAAAGGATACAAAATAGTTTAGAAGTCAAAGCATTTCAGGAAATGTGAAATTTTCATGACCTTTTTTGATGAAAGAGTCAGAAAGTTAAAGAAATATCAAACAAACGGTTTTATTTGTCAGAATAATTGAACTTTCGTTAATGACATATGTTAATAATAGAATATGCATATAATGAATCATTCCGCTACTCATGCTATCCTATAGGTAGTGAAGCGCTTTGCACGATTTGTGAAGATGATGGAGGAATGATACTTAATGAATAAAATCAGAAAGTTTGATGAAAAGATGACGGATGATGTATTGCGGATCTGGCTGGATGTCAACCGGGAAGCTCATGATTTCATTCCTTGCAGTTACTGGGAAAAAAATATCAGGAACATGAAGAAGGAATTATCAGATCTGAATATTTATGTCTATGAAGCCAACGGAGTGGTAAAGGGATTCGTGAAGATGACTGAAGACAATCACATCTTAGGCGTCTATGTGGATAGACCATACAGAAGAGAAGGAATCGGCAGCAAGCTGCTGAAGAAATGCAAGGAAGAACGGGAGAAGCTTACACTCGAAGTTTATCTAAAGAATGAAAATGCATTGGAGTTTTATAAGAAGCATGGATTCCGGCATTACAGACATCAGGTGGACCGTGGAACCATTGAGCGTGAGTTCGTAATGAAATGGGTAAACAACAATTAATAGAATCAGATCTGCCCCTGTAAGAACATATTGTTTTTACAGGGGTATTTTTGGTTTCAATGAATCTTATGTATTCCATTCCTGTTTTCTGCCATTCTATAGCCGTATTCGCATGTTTCCAGTATCTGTTTGAAAAGTTCAAGGGGTATATTTATTGACAAATGTCAGAAATTACCACGGATAATATTGATATTTTTATTTTAAGGGGGTATATACATGCAATTGCTATAATTTCAACAGAATTAATACAATATCGTTAATTTCGTTGAAGTATAGTGCTATAATGTCTATGTTAATTGAATTGGTGTGCTCTGTTTCATCAGGTGTATTCACATGAGACGGTATAGCAGGAGAACTTTCATGGATCCTATTCAGAGATGGCGAGATTCAGAAACGAGTTCATCATCAAAGCAGAGAGGCAAACAGGGATAATCAGAATCAGGAGGGAAAATGTAATGAGTAAAAAAGTATTGATCGTGGGTGGCGTTGCAGGTGGAGCATCTGTTGCAGCAAGAATCAGAAGACTGGATGGACAGGCAGAAGTGATCATGTTTGAAAAAGGACCGAATGTATCCTTTTCCAATTGTTCTCTTCCATATCATTTATCGGGGATTGTGGAGAATGCGGACAGTCTGGTGCTGATGGACCCGGAACAGTTCAGAAATCAGTACGATATTGAAGCGAGAGTGAATTCAGAAGTTCTGAAGATCAACAGAGAAGAGAAGAATGTTCTCATAAGAAATGTCGAAAGCGGAGAAGAGTATACAGAGAGCTATGATAAACTCTTTCTTTCACCAGGAGCCAATGCAATCACACCAAGAAGCATTGAAGGGATCACAAGCAGACATGTCTTCACGGTGAGAAATGTCGTGGATATCCGTAAGCTGCAGAGCTATCTTCTTGAAAATAAAGTGGAAAATGTTGCTGTAGTAGGTGGGGGATTCATCGGTGTGGAAGTAGCAGAGAACCTCAAAATGGCAGGCAGAAATGTGAGCCTCATCGAAGCACTGGATCAGATCATGGCACCCTTCGACTATGACATGGCACAGATTCTCCATAAGGAGATGATGGACAATGGAATCGATCTGATTCTCTCCGATGGTGTCAAGGCGATTCATGACAGTGAAGTGGAGCTTTCATCTGGTGACAGAGTGAAGGCGGAAGCGGTGGTCATGGCCATTGGTGTTTCTCCGGAAACAAGCCTCGCAAGAGAAGCAGGCCTAGAGATCGGTGTGACAGGTGCCATCAAAGTGGATCATAACTACCTGACCAATGATCCGGACATCTATGCTGTGGGAGATGCTATCGAAGTATTCCATAAGCTTACAGGTAAACCGACAAGGCTGGCTCTGGCAGGGCCTGCACAGCGTCAGGCAAGAGCAGCGGCGGATCATATGTATGGGATTCCGCATAACAGCAATGGAGTGATCGGTTCTTCCGTCGTCAGGATTTTTGAAATCAATGCCGCTTCCACAGGACTGAATGAGAAGAACCTTAAGGCGGCTGGAATGAGTTATGATTTCGTCTATGTCATTCCTGGAGACATGGTAGGTCTGATGCCGGAGAGTCAGCCAATGCATTTCAAGCTGATTTATGAAGTGCCAACAGGAAAGATTATTGGTGCACAGGCCATAGGTAAGGGAAATGTGGATAAGAGGATAGATGTCATCGCCACCATGATCACCATGGGCGGAACGCTGGAAGACCTCAAGGAGCTTGAACTCTGCTATGCGCCACCGTTTGGAACAGCGAAGGATGTAGTGAATTTCGCAGCTCTGGTAGGTCTTAATATCCTATATGGAAGATACCGTCAGGTTCCCGTGACGAGAGTGAGAGCTCTGGTGGAAGAAGGAGCTTTCATCGTGGATGTGAGAGAGCCTCATGAGTATTCCAGAGGGCATCTGAAGAGTGCATTGAATATTCCCCTCAGCCAGATCAGAGACAGAATCGACGAAATTCCAAAGGACCAGACAGTGTATCTTCACTGTCGTTCCAGTCAGAGAAGCTATAATGCGCTCCTTGCACTGCAGAATGCAGGATATGACAATGTGGTGAACATATCAGGTTCCTACCTGGGTATTTCACTCTACGAGTACTTCAACGACGTGAAACTGGGCAGAGAAAAGATTGTCACTGCCTATAACTTCAGATAGACCGCTAAGTGAATAGAACTTAGAAGAGGGATGTAACTGCCTGATAAACGACTTTCAGTATTGCTTCTGCCACCTCAGTGCGTTCATTGTGCTGTTTCTTCTATAGGAGCTCCGGCTGATTGTGAGCACCTGGAATGGAAAATCACCATTGTTCTTTATAGAACCTGAAGATCACAGCTGAAACAGGACCTCTTTTTTGACCGAACTTCCAAATCGTTCGTCAGGGGGTATTTCAGTATGACTGCAGACCTGATGTTTACAGCGTCAGCAAAGAATGTTTATAGAAAATTAATCTATATGAACATTGTACAACTCTTGTCCTCACAAGAGAAAATGCGGAGGAGAAGCAGACATGTAAAATGGCTGTAATCTAGTATAATAAGGGCTTCAAAAAGAGTGGGCTACAGAAGAAGATCCTGCGATGAATAGATCTATCACTGGCTTATACCCCCCTGCTGTATCCTTCGGTTTATGCTGATATTGTGTTATAATGAGTATATGTTAATGATGAAGCAATGTTCTAGATACAAGATAAAAAAAGAACGAAGATTCATGAGAATCCTGGAACAGATACATCTCATCACATCTCTGAAACCAGTGTTTCAGGAAACAGAAGAAGACTATGATTAGGATGGTTTATGCAGGAAGCGTCAGACCGGATGAATGATAAGTACAGAACGCAAGGAGGAAATTTTATGGAATTAAAAGACTATGGTGCAAATCCACTAGTGATCAACATCGAGGATGCGACTAAGGACAATAAGAATTACAGAACGGCCTTATGGACTGGGAAGAACCTTCAGGTAACCCTGATGAGTATTGAAGTCGGTGAAGATATCGGGCTGGAAGTCCATCATGACATAGATCAGTTTCTGAGAATCGAAGAAGGAAAAGGTCTGGTTCAGATGGGAGACAGCGAAGACAATCTGGATTTCGAGAAACATGCAGAAGATGATGATGCCATCATGGTGCCAGCGGGTAAATGGCATAATCTTACAAATGAAGGGGATAAACCGCTTAAGGTCTATTCCATCTATGCGCCAGCAGAACATCCGCATGGAACCGTGCATAAGACCAGAGCCGAAGGCATGGCTGCAGAAGAAGAGCATGACCATTAAAATCTGAAATAGGACAATGGAGACGTGACGAGGGAATTCGATGAGAATCTCTCGTCATGTTTTGCGTAGGGCTGATTCCTGCAGAGCGTATTGCATAAGCGGTGCAGGGTAGACACCCTCCTGTGAATCTGCTCCTGCTGAATTGTAAAGGCACACTTTAAACATATTTCTATGCTTAAATCGGTATAGAGACCTGGTAAGGACGAAACTGTGGAATTTGAAGAAGGGGAAAAATATGGAGAATTTCAGCATACGAAAAGCAGTCTGGGAGGACCTGAACAATATTCTGAAGATCAAGAAAGAAGCACATAGACTCTACGTGGAAGAGCGCCCTGATGTGTACAAAGAGAGTGAAACATTATATACAGAGAGATTTCTGAAAAGTTTCTTCAAGAATGATCAGAAGGTGATTCTTGTGGCAATCATAGATGATGAAATCGTAGCATACGGATTTCTGGAATGCATGATGGTAAGTCTACCCATGATGGTAGTAAGACAATATGCATATATCCATGACTTCGCAGTATCCGAAGAATACAGACGTCAGGGTATTGCGACCAGGCTTCTTGACTACATCGAAGATTATGCCATGAGAAACGGTGCTTCCAGGATTGAACTTGCTGTGCACTTGTTCAGCAAAGAAGCCATAAGCCTTTATGAAAAATTCGGCTTCAGCCCTCGAGCCATTCGAATGGAAAAAGAACTGAAATCAAAGAACAGCGATCAGCAGGCTCCAGATGATGAGACCTGAGCATTCGGCTGTAACATTGCATGAGAATCGGTTATTGAATCTAGCTTAAAACTCAGCGTCAGCAGTGCTGCTCACGCTGAGTTTTTAATAGTTCACATTCAGGAAATTCCGTTTTTCGGATTTCAGTTTCATTTAATTTGACCTGATTCAGCATCAGATCATCAATAAGTCAGCAATTTTTGAATAAGATAGTATGAAATACACCGGAAATCTGATTAGATTACTCTGAAATAAAAAAAGACAAAGATGATTTCTGTTGACAAGAATATAACGAAAGTTTACACTGATAGTGTTAGCTTAAGCAAACTTTTATGTTTGAATGAAATCAGGAGAGGGATCAAGATGAAACTTACGGAATCTACAGAAATGTATCTGGCCACCATCATGCTTCTGGAAGAGGAAAATGAATCCGCCAAGGTGGTGGAGATTGCCGACATATTAGGGGTCACGAAGCCCAGTGTCAGCAAAGCCATGAAGCAGCTTCTGGAGGAAGGATACATCGATAAGGAGCTGTATGGTCACATCACCTTGACGGATCTGGGCAGACAGGCTGCGGAAAAGGTGGTCCATAAAAGAAGGCTGATCATCACCTATCTTCAGCGTTCCCTAGGTTTAAGCCGGGAAGAGGCATCCAGAAATGCGTGCCGGATGGAACATGTCATATCAGATGAAATGCTGGAAGGAATCAGAACCTATCTCAATGAGCAGGAGAAGAAGTCGTAAGCAGCATTAGGAGGAAGAAAATGGAATTCACTTTTGTTAACAGACTTTTCAAGGCCAGAAGCCGATCCGTAGATAATACTTCAGCAGAGGAAAAGAACCTTAGCACATCCAAGGTCAATGAAACTTCTGTAATCAGAGGAATCAGAACAGAGGATGAAGAAATGCAGAAATTTCTTTTCACACTGGGGTGTTATGAAGGTGAGGAAATCACGCTCATTTCGCGCCTTGCGGACAACTATGTTGTTCATATCAAGGGAGCCAGGTACAGTATTGATCAGGAACTGGCAAAGTCGATCCTCTTATGAGGAGAAAATGCCTTTATTTTCGGTCAGAAGTTAGTCTTAACTAACTTTAATATATTATATGCATCAATGTGCAAGGGGGATATTATGAGAATCGCACTAGCGGGAAATCCGAACAGTGGTAAGACCACATTATTCAATGCCATCACAGGTAAGATCGAACACGTGGGAAACTGGCCTGGTGTAACGGTGGCCAAAAAAGAGGGAGATGTGAAAAAAGGTCTCTCGAAAGACATCAATGAGAACATACGCGTGGTAGATCTGCCGGGAGCTTATTCTATTTCACCGTTCAATTCGGAAGAAAGCATCACCAGAAGTTTCGTGGTGGAGGAACATCCGGATGTGATCATCAACATTGTGGATACCACAAATCTCAGCAGAGGGCTTCTGTTCTCGACGCAGCTGATTGAAATCGGAATTCCGGTGGTCATTGCGCTGAATAAAAGTGATCTACTGGATAAGAAAGGGATTCACATCAACATAGAGAAACTGAGTGAGAAGCTGAAGTGTCCTGTGGTACGAACTTCTTCCACACAGAATAAAGGGTTAAAGGATCTTCTTTCGGCTGCGGCAGAAGTGAAGGGAAAGGTGCAGAAAGCATCGTGGATCGATGAGAGTCCTGAGAGCAAGGAGACGGGAGAATCTCTGGAGAAGAGAAGATTTCAGTATGTGGAGTCCCTGCTTCAAGAAGTGGAGACCCGTGAAGTGGAGAGCAGCAGGCAAAACAGATCCGATGCCATAGACAGAATCATTGCGCATAAATACTGGGGAATTCCCCTATTCGCCGTTGTAATGTATGCGGTGTTTTCATTATCCCAGAGCACCCTCGGCCCCATGCTGGCAGATATCTTTGTTGGCTGGATCGATGGACTTTATGCGGCGGTGGAAGGCATGCTGGGGGATTCCGTTTCACCACTGCTCAGCACACTGCTTCTGGATGGAATCATCGGAGGGGTAGGTGCTGTGGTAGGATTCCTTCCTCTGATCATGGTTCTGTTTTTCCTTCTTGCACTGCTTGAAGACTGCGGATATATGGCAAGAGTTGCTGTGGTCATGGATCGTTACCTCAAGAAAGTGGGGCTTTCAGGAAAGTCCATCATTCCCATGGTCATTGGTACCGGTTGTGCCATACCAGGAATCATGGCTACAAGAACCATACGAGATGAGCGCCAGAGAAGAACCACAGCGATGCTGACGCCGTTCATGCCCTGCGGAGCGAAGCTCCCCGTCATCGCTTTGTTTTCCGGTGTGTTTTTCGGAAATTCCGCATGGGTCGGAACATCCATGTACTTTGTGGCCATAGGGATTATCATAGTAGGTGCCCTCATTGTAAAAAGAATAACCAGAGACAGCGGAAGAGCTTCCTATTTCATCATGGAGCTTCCAGAATATCGTGTACCTAGTGTGAAAAGAGCAATTGTATCCATGCTTTCCAGAGGGAAGGCCTTTATCATCAAAGCGGCGACCATTATTCTTCTGTGCAACGCCATCATCCACATCATGCAGAGCTTCACCTGGAATCTCACGCTGGTGGAAGAGGGCATGGAAGCAAGCAGTATTCTTGCAGGGATCTCCCATCCCTTTGCCATCATACTGATTCCACTGGGATTCGGGACCTGGCAGCTGGCGGCAGCTGCAGTGACTGGTTTCATCGCCAAGGAAAATGTTGTAGGTACGCTGGCTGTGGTCTACAGCATCACGAATTTCATCAATACGGAAGAACTTGTGCTTGTATCCGGAGCCGGCACCATTGCGGAAATCATGGGTCTGACCTCCGTCAGCGCCCTTGCCTATCTCATGTTCAATCTCTTCACGCCGCCATGCTTTGCTGCCATCGGTGCAATGAATGCGGAAATGGAGAGCAGGAAGTGGCTGTGGGCTGGCATCGGATTCCAGCTGGGTATGGGGTATACCGTGGCATTCTTTGTATATCAGATCGGAACTCTCCTGACCACCGGTGCAGCTGGGGAGGGGTTCCTGCCTGGACTTCTAGCCGTTACCCTCATGATCGGCGTGGTGATGTATCTCATGTATGGAAGAGAAAGTTCTGATTCGAAAAAACTGAAGGAGACTGCGTGATATGATGGAAAATCTGATTGTATTACTTGTCATCGGTATGATTCTTGCAGCTGCAGTAATGAAAATTCTGAAGGACAGGAAAAACGGAGTGAAATGCTCTGGGTGTCCTCAGAGTAAAGTCTGTTCGCAGGTAAGCTGTGAAGTGGATCCAGAGCTTTTAGGAAGGAGCGACATCAGTCTTCTCAAGAAGTGAATAACTGCGTGTAAAAGACAGAAAAACTCCACGTTCCTGATTTTCAGTCAGAAACGTGGAGTTTCTTTTTTCATACGCTGGCTATGCGTCATGGAACAGGGGACCTGTTTCCTTCTTCTGCTGCAATCAGATGGCCGGGCTCCTAGACGAAGTTCCGCTGCTTTCTGATTTCCTTGTAGGCTTCCTGAATTTCCATGAACCTTCTAGAACCGTACTCGACCATGTCTTCAGGCAGGTCCTTGGACTGATACTTATCCGGATGGTATTTCTGAATCAGTCTTCGATAGGACTGCTTCACCACCTGATCAGTATCTTCCGGATCACATTCCAGCACCTCATAGAGTCTTTCTGGAATAGGAGCTGTTTGAGAGGATGCGTGGGAAGTGGAAGCTCCATGGTGGTATTGCTCATAAGTTTTTCCGGTTCTGGGATAAAATGCATGGACTGCATCTTTCAGAATCTCTTCTTCGGAAACCTTACGTCCTCCATCAAGGGCACTGATGGTGAAAAGAGAATGAATGATGAATTCCAGGACATCGATGTGGTCGTTGTAGAACGAGCATAAATCTCCAGCGACCTTTTTCAGGTCATGATGCATTTCCTTGCTTTGGTTGAATATGCTTATGAATTCCTTCCTCTGAACACTGTTCATTTCGAGTTCAATCTTCAATATGTGGTCTATGGCATGAATCTCATTTTCTGTGACCATTCCATCGGCTTTCGCCAGTTTCGCGTAAAGAACAGCCAGCATGGACAGTCCTTCATTTATGGATTCTTCTCCTCTTAGTACCTGTCCATCACTCTTGTAGTGAAACATATTTCTGCAGTGATGGCAGTTATAGGAACCCGGTCCATTGAGATGAAGCCTTTTTCTGCAGTAGGGGCAATTCACTTGATTTCCTGAAGGCTGCTTGAAGTATTTGCTGTAGAAATACCAGATGACAAATCCTATGATGATCAATTCCATTTTCCGTTCTCCCTGTATCTCATTATACGCATCACATTTTTCTGCAAAGCTAGAACAATTCTACAATATTTCTGCTGATTCAGCAAGGAAATGACTGTTTTAGAGGCTTTCGAAAATAATTAGAAAATAATTAATGATAAAATAGAAGAAAATGACAGTCACATTTGCAGGAGGAGAAGGGAATGAATAACAGCGTGCATATTGTAAAGCCCGGACCGGAAGATCTGGATGGAACGAATTGGGTCTTTGAAACAGTGGTAAGAGATGCATTTCAGAAAGAAGGACTCGGACATCTGGAAGATGAGATTTCAGGTGAGATCCTCCACAAGAAGAAGATGCTGAAAGAGGCCGTGGAAGAAGAAGGAGAAGTATTCTTTCTCGTGGCCAGATTAAATGGCAGAATCATCGGAACCATTTCCTTCGGACCCTGCGGAGAAATCATCAGGGAGTGTACAGGTGGCGCACTGGAAGGTGTCGGAGAGCTGGGCAGTCTTCTTATACTGCCGGAGCTGCAGAGTCAGGGCATCGGGTCCCAGCTCATCCATGCCATGATTCATGAGCTTCATAGAAGAGGAATCGAGAAATTCTCTCTGGACAGCGGCTATAAAAGAGCGCAGAAGAGGTGGGTCAGAAAGTTCGGCGAGCCTTACATGATTGTGAAGGATTACTGGGGCACCGGCAGCGATCATATGATCTGGCTGTGCAGTGTGTCCGGTTTTCTGAGCAGATAGCGGAGAAGAAACATCGGCGTTTTCCTATGAGGGAGTGGAGTAGTTGAAGACGAAAAGTGAAATTGGAATAGTAAAAGACATGATCGAGATCTACTGTACTGGAATGAACCACAGGAAGCCCTGCATGGACTGCGATGCGCTTTTTTCCTATGCGGAAAAGAGATCCCTGTCCTGTCCTCATGAAGAGGGGAAAGTTTTCTGCAGTGTCTGCAGAATCCACTGCTATGATGATATCCACCGGGAAAAGATACGAGATGTCATGAGATACAGCAGCAGAAGATATTTTCTGAAGCATCCTGCAACTACGATTTCACATGGAATGGCGGTACTGAAGAAGAAGAGGGAAGAAAAGGCGAAAAGAAGTCCTGGAGCATAGGGGGAAAAAGCTCCAGGACTTTCATATCCAGATTCTGCACTGTGCGTTCTTTAGTAGGTGTATTCCTGAATCACAAGAGAGTTGGAGTCAAAGGCAGTGGTCTTGTTCATTTTCATGTTTTTGTTCCGCAAGAGATGGAAGTACTTCTGGCCATCAGGATGAACCTCAAAACGCGCATCGATGAAATCAAATTCGATTTTCTGGACATTCTCGTCATTGATCCATCCATAATAGAAACAGTACTCCATCTGATCCACTGTAATCATGCTGGTCATCATCCTGAAGGGTGTCTTCTTGTCTTTCAGGGAATGGATTTTCAGTGATTTCACTGTGTCTTCAGGGATGCGAGGATTCTCTGGATTCTCCTGATTCTCATCAAGATAGGTGAGTTGTCCGATGTAGTGATGCGTCTCATCCATAAAGGAAAAGAGGACAAAGCGGATGCGATCCTGTTTCTCTGTCTGAAGCACTTTGATGTGGGAACTGCTGATGGAATAATTCCTGCGGATCTGATCTTTTATGACAAAGTAGTTATGTTCATAGGCTGTTTTATAGGTCACTTCCGAAGGAGGACGTTTCCTGTGATCTTTCAGGAACGTGAAACCTGAAAAGAAAAGAATAAAACAGACAAGCATCAGTATTGATTTTTTCATCTTCATGGTTTGACCTCCTCTTTCCGATTAAAACTGTATCAGTCACTACATTATAACCCGTCTTTTTCACTCCTAACCCCGAACTTCTTCGGGATTCCGGCACTTTTCAGATGAAATTTCATCTCAGTGACCAATGTATCGGAAAAAAAGAAAACTGCAGCAGGAATTGTTAGACCCGAACTCTAAATCAGTGTATATTTATTATATGAAAAGGATTACCTTTTGCGGGGGATCCGAAGAAAAGAAGACGGATATGCAACACTCTTTAATGCTGAAAGCGAGGATATATGAATCAGATTGTTGAACTAAAAAAGAAAGTCCTGGAAAATGTCGGTAAAGTGATCATCGGAAAAGACAGAGAAATCGAGCTGCTGCTCATTGCCTTTTTATCAGAAGGACACATTCTTCTGGAAGACCTTCCTGGAATGGGAAAGACCATGCTGGTTCGTTCCTTCTCAAAGACACTGGATCTCCCTTTCAAAAGAATCCAGTTCACGCCGGACCTGCTTCCTGGAGATGTCACAGGAGTAAGCTTTTATAATCAGAAGACCAGGGACTTTGAATTCAGAGAAGGACCTTTATTCTCCAACATCATTCTGGCTGATGAAATCAACCGTGCAACCCCAAGAACACAGTCTGCTCTTCTGGAAGCCATGGAAGAGAGACAGATTACGGTGGATGGAGAAACAAGAAGACTGAAGAAACCCTTCATGGTTCTGGCCACCCAGAATCCCATCGAATCCTATGGAACATTCCCTCTTCCTGAAGCGCAGATGGACAGATTCCTCATGAGAATCAAGCTCGGGTATCCGAGTAAATCGGAAGAGAAGATCATACTTCTCAATACCTTCGGAAATGTCCTGGAAGGGCTGAGAACTGTGTCTGATATGGAAAGCATCTTTTCCATGATGGAGGAAATCAGGAAAGTCACCATCACGGATGAAGTGATGGAGTATCTTCTGGATATCATTCGTGCTACAAGAACATCGGAAGAGATCAGCTTAGGGGTGAGTCCAAGAGGATCCATCGCCCTCTATAAGGCGGCACAGGTGAAAGCTTCCCTTGAGGGAAGAGACTACATCATGCCCGAAGACATACAGGAGATGGCTCCTCATACCCTTAATCACAGAATTCTTCTGGATGATGCCAGCAGTGTGGAAGAGTGCATAGCAAGAATCAGGATGATCATGGATGAGATTCAGGTACCGCTGGAAAATCTGGAGGAAAGCTGATGCTCTGGATTTTTATTGGGATACTTCTTCTGACATTCATCCTGAACGAAGTGCTGTTTCACTATTCAGGGAAGAAACTTGTATATCATACAAGTGCAGACAAGAAAGTGTATGAGATCGGAGAAGAGATTTTGCTGTCACCTGTGGTGGAGAACAGGAAATTCATTTCAGTACCGTTTCTCAGAGTGGATGAATACTATAATAAAGCCTTATCCGTTGAAGTGAACAGCTACAGTCTTTTTCTTCTTCCTTTCCAGAGGGTGAAGAGAACCTATCATGTGCATGGAAGAAAAAGAGGATTGTGGTACATTGAGGAAGCCTCTATGAAAATAGGAGACTTTCTGGGGTTTCACCAGATCTATAAAGAGGTTCCTCTGAAGATCCCTGTGATCATTTTGCCCGAAAAGAGACCGCTCAAGGAAATCATTCTGCCTTATGCGGGTCTTTATGGACCTTTTTCCGTGAAAAGATGGATCATTGACGATCCGCTAATGATCCGTGGCATCAGGGAATACACAGGCAGTGAGTCCCAGAGACATATTCACTGGCCATCCTCCCTGAAGCATGACAGACTGATGGTGAAACAGTTTGATTTCACTGCGGAAAAAAGTGCTCTTTTATATCTCAATCTGGAAAGCACAAAACCCTTCTGGAAAGATCCTGACAAGGATGCTGTGGAAGAAGCCATTGTTCTCACAAGATCCGTCATGGAGGAGCTGACAAAAGAGAGAATCCCCTACGGATTTTCCAGTAACGGTTATAATCAGACCGGGCGGAAGAGAGGATACTATTTTCCTCCTGGGCTCTCCAAAGAGAATCTGAATAAATACAATGAGATTCTCGGAAAGCTCAGCAGTGTCATCTCCATGACGCTAGAAGATGGACTGAAAGCCCTTTCCAGAAACCGGAATGCGTATCAGACCTTCATTCTGATCACTCCGAAGATTCTGCCGGAATACATCAGACCCTTGAAGGAATTCTCCAGATCCTTCGGTAAAACCGTGGTCATTGTCAGTGACCCGGTGAATCTTGAAAAGCTGCCCAGATCCATTGAAATCTATAAGGGGGTGAATTTCATTGGAAATGCTGATTCTTGAACTGATTTCCATCATAACCCTTACATTTACACTGCTCACGGTGCTTTTCGAGATCGATCAGCTGAGAGGGATTGTACTCTTTCTCTATGTGGTTCTGATATTCAGCTTCTTCCTGTGGAAGAAGCTTGAGGGGAAGTACGCAGCAGGACTCATGGTCATTTTGTTCTCCCTTCCCTGGCTGATGGAAATGACCAGGGATTATGCCTTCTTCACCGCCCTGTATACCACTGTGTTCACCCTCTATTATTACCGGAAGCTCGGAAAGCTTTATCCTGAAGATCTGTCTTTCCGGTTTCGAGTGACTTACGGTGTTCTCTTTGTGATTACGCTTATAGGGACCATGAACAGCTTCATGGGAAGGCTTGTGGGTAGAGCTCTGCCCTATATGCTGCTGTACTTTTTCAGCACCATCATACTTACCACATCCTTACGGCACAGGCAGGCGGGACTGGATGAGAAGAAGACCAGAAGAAACATCATGCTCTATCTGGCCATAACCACTGTTTTATCTCTGGTTGCAACCATCGAGGAGCTGAGAAATGGAGCACTTCATTTGCTGAAATTCCTTTATGGAGCCATACTGGAGATTCTTTATTATGTAATCTATCCTATAGCTTATGCAGGTTTCTGGGTCTTTACGAAAATCATAGCGCTGGTGAAAAGAATCCCACCGAGAGAAGAGGCAGTGGAAGAGCAGGCGCTGGAATCCTTCACCGACGCTTTCCAGGAAAGTGTGCAGGAAATCAGAAGTACACCTCTTCTGGATACACTGATTCCGCTCATTCTGGTTCTTGTCATGATTTTTCTCATCGTGCGATTCATGAAGGGCAGAAAGGGACAAAGAGCAGAGGAGCTTCCATTTGAGGAAGTCCGTGAATTCATCCTGGATGAGAGAGAGAAGGGGAGAAGAAAAAGAAGAGAAAGATTGCCCGAAACCGCCAAGGAACAGATTCGATACTACTACAGAAGATATTTAAGGAACATCGGAAAACATGTGAAAATCGAAAAATCAGATACCACTTTCACAGTGAAGGAGAAAGGAAGCGCATACTTCAGAGAAAACGAAGAGATTCGCAGCCTTTATGCCTCCCTTCGCTACACGGAAAAGGAGGCGGATGGGGAAATGGTGAAGACCTTCCGAACCTATGTGGAGGAGGGAGAGAAGTGAACTTATTGCATGGACCAGCGAAAAGAGAGGAGAATCTCATGGAAGTGATAAGAATAGAGCTGTTCAGAAGAGGATACAAAGTACACGAAGTCCAGGCGGCAGAGCTTCTTAGAGAAGCCTTTCCGGTAGCTTATGGAGAAGACCCGGAAGAGGAAGTCCATAATATTCTTCAGGAGAACAGAATCGCGGCGAAAGCGGTCTTCAATGGAGAGGTTGTGGGACTTGTCGGTGCCATTCCCCAATATGGAGACACCGGATGGGAACTTCATCCTCTGGTGGTGAGAAAGGATTACCGCGGTAAGGGAGTGGGCGCAAAACTGACTGCTTTCCTTGAAGAAGCGGTGGCTGAAAAAGGAGCTGTTACGCTGTATCTTGGAACGGATGATGAAACTGGAGCCACAAGTCTCAGCAATACCGATCTTTTTCAGGATCCTTTCAGAAAGATCGCGGAAATCAGAAACCTCAAAGGACATCCTTATGAATTCTATAAGAAGATGGGCTACAGCATCGTCGGCGTTATTCCAGATACCAACGGCATCGGAAAACCTGACATCTGGATGGCCAAAAGTCTAGTGAGATGAATAAGTTCGATAGGAAAGAAGTGAAGGAGAAAAGAATGAATAGAATTTTCGATAAACCCGTGGAAGAAATCATAGAGAAGAGAAAATCTGTGCGGACTTTTGGGGACAAAGCCTTAAATGATGTGGATAAAAAGGAACTTCAGAACTATATGGACTCCCTATCAAACCCCTTTGGGATAAAGGTGAAGTTCTTCTTTCTGGATGCAGGTGAGAACAGAAAATCTCTCGGAACCTATGGGGTCATAAAAGGGACAGTGGACTACATCGGCGCTCAGGTGAATGACGGACCGTTTGCGCTGGAAGCGCTGGGATATGAGATGGAAAAACTGATTCTTTTTGCCGCTTCCAGAAACGTCGGAACCTGCTGGCTTGGCGGAACATTCAAAAGGGAGGATTTCAGGAAAGCCATGGACATCGAGAATGGAAAGCTTTTTCCTGCCATCACACCCGTGGGATATCCAAGGATAGCAAAAAGCATGACAGACAATCTGGTGCGGTTCATCTCAAAGGGAGACCAGAGAAAACCCTGGGGAGAAATTTTCTTCACAGATGATTTCAGCCACCCTCTTTCCAGGGAAGAAGCCAAGGCGTATAAAGAAGTGCTGGAGATGGTAAGGCTTGCGCCTTCCGCATCCAACAAGCAGCCATGGAGAGTGCTGAGGGTCAATGGATCCTTCCATTTCTACGAAGCCAGGAGCCCCGGATACAGTGATGCATTCAGTTATGACATCCAGAGACTTGATCTGGGCATCGCATTATGTCATTTCCATCTCACTGCATCAGAGAAGAACCTCCAGGGGAGAATCATGATGGAGAGTGCTCCGGATATCGATGTCCCTGCCCATCATGAATACAGATTCAGCTGGATAAGCGATTAAGAAATTCGTTTCAATCAGTACATAGTATGTAAATAACATTATGGTACAATACTATAAGTGAGATTCAGAAATTTCTGAACTCAGCATAATGAAGTGAGGCAGGTGAATGTATGGAGAATCGGAACAGAGTCATGATTCTTGTGATGCTCATAGCTGTTCTTATCCTGACAGGGACCATAGGCTACAGATTCCTACTGGACATCCCATTGGTGGATGCCTTGTATATGACAGTCATAACAGTTTCCACCGTAGGCTACAAAGAAGTGACGGAAATGACACCGGAAGCGAAGCTTTTCTCCATGTTCATCATCATCATGAGCATCGGAACTGTGGGGTACGTCGTATCGAATATCGTTTCCCTCTTCGTAGAAGGGGAAATCAAGGAGGCATGGAAATTAAAGAGGATGGAGAATATAATCAGTAAACTGGAAAATCATTATATTATATGTGGCGCTGGGGAGACGGGGTTTTACACCCTTGCACAGTTCAAAAAGCAGAACATTCCCTTTGTCGTCATCGACAGCGACAGGAAAGTCATAGAAGAGCTGAAAGAGTCGGATATTCTCTATGTGGAAGGAGATGCCACCCACGAGAGTACGCTGAATAAAGCGAGAATCGCCTATGCCAAAGGACTGGTGGCCACTTTGCCCAAAGATGCGGAAAATGTCTATACAGTTCTTACGGCTAGACAGATGAACAGTACGCTTCATATTGTGGCAAGAGCTGTGGAGGAAAACGCCAGCGAAAAACTGAAAAAGGCAGGAGCAGACAATACAGTTTCTCCCAATGAGATCGGAGGAATCCGTATGGCGACCATGATGCTGCGGCCGAAGGTCATCAGCTTTCTGGATGCCATCACCCACGCGGGAGACGTGGTATTGAGTCTGGAGGATGTGAAAATCAGGGAAGGGTCTTCTCTGTGCGATCTTACGCTGAAAGACAGTGCCATTCCGGAAAAGACAGGGCTTATCGTACTGGCTCTGCGGAAAAAAGAGGAAAAGAACATGTTCTTCAATCCAGGTCCCAACGAATCGCTCCATGCGGGAGATGCGATGATTGTTCTTGGCAGAGACGATCAGGTGAAGAAATTAAGAGAAATCGCTCATGATACGGAAGACTGAAGCAGTCTGATGGGGGGAATATATGAATCTGAAGAGAGTAATCTACAAAATTAGAAGAAGCATCTGGCTCTACCCTGTCATGTATACGCTGTTTGCCATTGTACTTGCAAGTCTTGTCATTGTGGTGGACTCCCGGATCTTTTTTGACATATCGGAGTATATCCCTCGAATTCTCACCACCAGCACGGATCTCGCGAAAACTGTGCTGTCCATCATTGCCAGTGCATTCATCACCATCATGACCTTCACTTTTTCAACCACCATGGTGGTGCTGACCATGTATACATCGCAGTACTCTCCAAGAGTGGTGGAAAATTTTCTGACCCAGAAGAGCACCATGAAATCTTTCGGAATCTTTGTCAGCGGATTCATGTATTCCATTCTTTCTCTTCTTTTCATCAGAGAGATTCTTTCTGATTTCAAGATTCTCGCTGGCACATTCGGTGTGATCTACATTCTGGTCGGACTGATCAGTTTCATACTTTACATCAATAATGTGGGAACATATATCCAGGCGAGCAATCTGATTGATCGTCTGTTTGATAAGGCTTTTGATGACATTCTCACATATAAGGAAGAAATAAAAAAATACGATTCCATCGGCAAAGAGGAAATCGACAATTTTGAGGCAAAACTGGGCATCCGGAGTCCAAGAAACGGATATATTGCAGAAATCTATTACAAAAGACTCTTTGAAATTGCAGCAGAGAATAAAGTGATGATCATTTTCGATAAACTTCCAGGCCAGTTCGTGACGGATCAGGATATCATCGCCAAGATCTACTATGATCGGAACAGCGATCTCAGGGACAATCTGTCTGATGAAATCGGAAGAAGTCTGGATATAGGGGACAGGCGTACGGAAGTCCAGGATTTCAGCTTTTCCATTCAGAAGCTGGTGGAGGTGGCCCTGAAAGCGCTTTCTCCTGGAATCAATGACCCCAATACGGCAATTCACTGCATCAGAGATCTGGGACTTCTTCTGCGGGAACTGGCTGAGCTGAAAGCGGGATATGTGGTCATACGGGATGAAGACAACGGAAACAGAGCATCTCTGTACAGAGAAAGCTATGATCTGGACAAGCTTCTGTCCGATACCTTCAATCAGATGATTCATTACGGTAAAGAGGACATCTTTGTAGTACTCTCCATCATCAAGGCGCACAGACATATTCTGGAGAAATCCAATGAGAAGAACAAGGCGATTATTCGGAAGCATACAGATTATCTCAAGGAGATTCTTGAACGTCAGAGCTTTGCGGAACTTGATCGAGGCATGATCCAGCAGGAACTCCATGAAATTGATGTTCTTTTCCGCAAAGGTGGTGTGGGCATCGGTCATATGGAATCGTAAGCGTACATCGGAAAAGGCTTCTGAAATTAACGTGTGTTTCCGTTGACGGGGAACTATAATGAGGTAAACAGGAAAATAGAATACTCGGGGGGGAAGAAAAAATGGAGAAGAAAAATATTGTCATCCATGAGAAAATCAACATCGGAATCAGCGCCTGCTGTATGGGAAGTCCTGTCCGATATAACAATAAAGGCTGGGATATGCTGAAGAATCTTGGGCGAGAAAAGCAGGATTTCAACTGGTGTCCTGTCTGTCCTGAAACCATGTCCGGACTGGGTGTGCCAAGAGACCCCATTCATCTATCCGGAGGGGACGGTTCCATGGTCTGGACCGGAGAAGCCATCATCAAGAACCGCAGAGGAAGAGATGTCACAGAAGAGGTGAAGCTGGGTTCCATCGCGTGTCTTGAGACCTTGAAGAGAGCGGAAGTATCCGCTTATGTCTATATGGATGGGAGTCCTACCTGCGGAGTCTACAGAACTTCTCTGAAAAAACAGAAACGAGGGAATCCCCCGGGGATTTTCGGTTCGGTTCTTCTGGATGAGGAGCTCTTTCTCATTCCCGCTTCGGATCTTCAAAGCCCCATCAAGTGGTGGGACTGGAGAAGAAGGCTTCTGGCATTTCA
Source organism: Proteiniclasticum sp. C24MP (assembly GCF_043951855.1). NCBI lineage: Bacteria > Bacillati > Bacillota > Clostridia > Eubacteriales > Clostridiaceae > Proteiniclasticum > Proteiniclasticum sp. C24MP. The sequence goes on along the minus strand of NZ_JBINJW010000001.1, from coordinate 522,211 downwards.
CTGGTTCAGATCCCTTGAAATGAAAAACAAGGATGATCTCTACAAGGCGTGGTATGCGCTGAAATTCCTCTGTCAGGAAATCGACAACGAGTGGGCTCGGGATATGGGGCGAAAGCTGGCGGATCTTGGGAAGATCAGTGAGGATGAAATTCTGTCCATCAGAAAAGAGATTCTGGAAGTTCTGAGAAAACCTTCCACTGTGAAGAAAATCACCCATAGCCTATGGAAGAATTATTCCTACTATAGAAAGACCAGGGGTGAGACTGTGGAGGGAATCCAGTCACCGGATTTCAGGCGTAATGTCACCACCATTGCAAAGGAGCTTCTCACCATGGAAAGAGCGGCTTTTGAGGGAGGCGTGTTCTTTGCCACTTCTCCTGTTATCTACAGAGACAAGAGAAGAATGCCGAAGGTGGAGCCGGAGGATATAGAAATGGATGAGGAAATTGAAGCAACCCTACGAGGTGAACTTCCTGAAGAAGAGGATTAGAATTTCTCTGGAAAAGGATAAGAGAAGAATTGGAAGGTTAAGTATCAGAAAAGTCCAGATCAGCATTTTAAGGCTGATCTGGACTTTTCTCTCTGCACAGGGTGAGTCTATAGCTCATGATCCGGAAAACAGGTTCACAAGCAGGATCAGAGCCAGTATTTTCACTACAGGTTCTGATCTGCTGTGCAAAATAAATCTGAGATGTATTAATCTTTCCTAACTATGTTAAAATAAGTTAATATATAGAAATATCAGAAGAAAGAGTGAGGGAAGTATGGAAAAAATATTTACAATTGAAGAACCGAAATTCGGGGGAATTCTGGAATATCCGCATATGGAAATCAGTTCCGGAAACACCACATTCATTCAGGGTGCCAGTGGTGCGGGGAAGAGTACCCTTCTGAAACTGCTCAACGCAAGCCTGACTCCGGAAGAAGGAAGAATCTTCTACCAGGGCAAGGATATCAGGGAAATGGATACCATAGAGCTTAGGAAGGAAGTCATTTTAATTGGTCAGAATGTCTATCTGTTTGATGAATCCATCAGAGAGAATTTCAGGATGTATTATGAATACCGCGATCTTCCTGCTCCTGATGATGAGACCATGAAGAAATATCTCAGACTCTGTCATGCGGATTTCAGACTGGAGGAGTCCTGTGTAAGCATGTCAGGAGGAGAAAGGCAGAGAATCTATATCGCCATCTGCATTTCGTTCCTTCCAAAGGTCATCATGATGGATGAACCTACCTCTGCACTGGATGCCACCACTGCAGGAAAGGTACTGGATAATCTGAAGAAATTCTGCAGAGAAAACGGAATCACCATGATAGTTGTGAGTCACGATGAAAAGCTTTCTGAAGTCTATGCTGATGAAGTACTTACCATAACAAGGAGGGATAACTGATGGGTGTTGTGGAAATCAATATTGCTCAATTCGCACTGATCTACCTGCTTCTGCTTGTGGTTCTCTTCATCATGAAGAAATCCAAGATCAACCAGTCCAAGCTGCTGCTTATTGCCAGTTTCAGAATGACTGTGCAGCTGGTTCTGGCCGGACTTGTTCTGACCTATATACTGGAGAATCCGCATCCGCTGTTTACAGTGGCCTATATCATCGCCATGACCGGTTTTGCCACCATCAGAGTGTTGAATCAGAACAAAGAGCTCAACAAGAAGTTCAAACTGGCCATCGGACTGTCCCTGGCTGGGGCGGGTACGCTTATTGTGTTCTTCTTTGTACAGATCGTAGTGGGTATGGACTTCTTCAATCCTCAGTACACGATTCCGTTAAGCGGAATGATATTCGGAAATGCCATGACCGGACTGTCACTGGCACTGAAATCATTCAATGAGAATCTGAAAGCTCAGAGAAATCGGGTGGAATCTCTTCTTTATCTCGGGGTCACTCCAAAGAAGATCCTGATTCCTTTTGTGAACAATGCGCTGGAAACAGCACTTCTCCCAACTATGAACAGAATGATGGGTATGGGGATCATTTCGCTGCCTGGTATGATGACAGGGCAGATTCTATCAGGAACGCTTCCCATGACTGCAATCCTTTATCAGATCGCCATTATGATCGCCATTACTGCAGTTGTCTGTCTGGCCGTTTTCTCCGCACTGATTTTCGGCTACAAGACACTCTACAATGACAGAAATCAGATTACAATCTAGAAAATTAATTATTGACATATGTCAATAATGGAGTAGAATGGAAACAGAAGCTTGAAAGGAAGGCGAGAAGGAAATGCCAAGACCAGTGAAATGGAGAAAAGTCTGCTGCATGCCTGAATATAACAGATTCGGGCCAAAGGGAGTCAGAAACCCGGACGCTGACATCATTGAAATGACGGTGGACGAATATGAAACCATCAGACTCATGGATCAGGAAGGCATGACGCAGGAAGAATGCGCCAGTGCCATGGGGGTTGCAAGAACAACAGTGCAGAGCATCTATGTTTCTGCTAGAAGAAAGATTGCACAGGTGCTGGTCTTTGGGCTGGACCTGCATATTCAGGGGGGAGAAATCCGCCTTTCGGATGATGAAAACAGAATGTGCAGCTGCAGAAGAGATTCTGATGACTGTGTCGGTGGAAGAAGAAAAGGCGTTCAGAGGGAGAAGATGGAAAATGATTGAGATCTCAAATGAGAAGCGGGAAGAAAAGTATGATTTTAGTATCAAGACCAATGCCATGAGCAGTTTCAAGCATGTCATTGGTGTGGTCAGCGGAAAAGGTGGAGTGGGAAAATCTTCGGTGACAGCCATGATGGCTGTGGAGATGAACAGAAAAGGCTATCGAACTGCGGTGCTGGATGCGGATATTACAGGCCCATCCATTCCCAAAGCCTATGGCATAAAAGGCAAGGCGGTAGCCACAGAACACGGAGTGATGCCTGTGGAAACACGGACCGGCATAGAGCTCATGTCCATCAACCTGCTTCTTGAGAATGAAACGGACCCTGTGGTCTGGAGAGGACCGATCCTTGCCAACACGGTGAAGCAGTTCTTCTCTGATGTGGTATGGGGAGAGAATGACTTTCTTTTCATCGACATGCCTCCTGGTACAGGAGATGTGCCTCTGACGGTATTTCAGTCCATTACGATGGATGGCATCATCATCGTGACCAGTCCTCAGGAGCTGGTATCCATGGTAGTATCCAAAGCCGTGAAGATGGCCGAAATGATGAATATCAGAGTACTGGGCGTTGTGGAAAACTACTCCCATTTCACCTGTCCTGATACAGGAAAAGAGTACAAGATCTTCGGAGAAAGTCACCTGGATGAGATTTCCAGGGAATATGATCTGGAGATTCTCGGAAAAATATCCATCGATCCTAAACTTGCCGAAGCCTGCGACAAAGGTGAGATCGAGCGCCATATAAGCGGGGAGTTTACATCCGTAGCGGATAAGCTGGAAGAATTGCTATAAGCAAGGGGGATAAAAATGAGAATTGCAGTTGCTAAAACAGGAGAACTGATCTCTGAACATTTCGGTCACAGTGAAGGATTTGATGTTTTCGAAGTGAAAGACAGAGAAGTTCTGTCCACAGAATTCATCAGCAGTCCTGAACACACGCATGGAGCCATGCCGGGATTTCTTGGGCAGCAGAACATCGATATACTCATAGCAGGGGGATTGGGACAGGGTGCTGTAACTAAACTCTCTGAAAGAGGAATAAAGGTCATATCCGGTATAAAAGGACAGCCGATGGAAGCGGTGAAGAAATATATGAAGGGTGAACTGTCCTCTTCGGGAGTACCCTGTAGCGGACATGAGAATCACCATCATGATCTCAATCACGATCATCACGGAGGTGGCGGCTGCGGCGGCCATCACGGTAGATAGAGTAGGAAGATCTGCGAAAACCGTTGTGTTTTCGCAGATCTTTTATTGCGTTATCTTAAATTCAAGGATATTTAAATTGGAAAGAACATCGTGTAATCTATATAAGAATAGGTCATAGATCTTGTTCAGATTTTTCTCTTTACTTCCTTTCTCTCTCGTCCTATAATGGCAGAAAATGGCGTGTGATCCTATGAATGAAATGGAGGATGGAGTCATGGAGAAATCGAAGAAAAAGCTGTTTGATAAAATCGCCCCGGTCTATGGCATGTTTTATGAGATTCAGAGAAAGAACTATGCCTTTGTGCCGGAAATGATGGAGAAAGAAGGCATCTTTCCACCCATGCAGATACTGGACCTGGGGTGTGGAACCGGAGCGCTTTTGTCGGTTCTTGAGCATGCAGGCTATAAGGTCACGGGATTGGACCCTGCCAAGGAAATGCTGAAAGTGGCCATGTGGAAGACCAGAAAGCAGAACATAAGATACTATCACCTGAAGAATCAGGACAGGCTTCCATTTAACGACAACAGTTTTGATGCGGTGATCAGTTCCTATGTGCTTCATGGAATGCCGGAAAAAGAACGGATGCACCTCTATCGTGAAATGAAGAGGGTTTCCCGAAGAAAAGTGATCATTCATGACTATAACGACAAACGCGCGCTGCACACAAGTTTCATCGAATATCTCGAAAAGGGAGATTATTTCAGATTCATCAAGGTGGCGGAAAAGGAAATGAGTGAAGTATTCGGTGAGGTGAAGACGACCCATGTGGGCAAGCGTGCAGCATGGTATGTGATGCATGTGGAAGGACCAAGAATTCATGCGGATAAGTAGATGAAAAAACCACATCTGAAAGAAAAGAAAGCTATTTTCAGGAAAGTGTGATATAGTAATCAAAGCGACTTTTTTAGGTAGTGACCATCCATGTGCTTTTTATGAAGCATTCTGCAGCTGGTCATCAGAAATAAATGAGATTCAATGTATGGGAACGCATTGCGCGTTCCTCTTTTTATTCATTTCTGAGCATACCGGTGAGATAGAAAAGGCTGAATAAAAAAGACATGACAGGATTGTCATGCTGAAGGAGTATATAATATTGTTATTTACAGAAATGAATCTGACCCTACCCATACAGAAAGCCCTCAAGGATGAAGGGTACAGTGAAGCCACACCCATACAGGAGAAATCCATTCCGAAGCTTCTGGAAGGAAGAGACCTTCTAGGATGTGCCCAGACGGGAACAGGAAAGACTGCGGCCTTTGCGCTCCCCATACTGGAAGATCTGTCTAAAAATCAGACCTTTAACGGAAAAAGAAAGATCAAAACACTGGTGCTTGCACCTACAAGAGAACTGGCCATACAGATCGGTGAGAGCTTTAAAAGCTACAGCAAGTATCTGAATCTGAAGACCACGGTGATCTTCGGCGGGGTTTCTCAGAATCCTCAGACGGCGATTCTGACGAAAGGCATCGATATTCTCGTTGCCACACCAGGAAGACTGCTGGATCTCATTCAGCAGAAATTCATCAATCTGTCACAGGTGGAGCATTTTGTGCTGGACGAAGCGGATATGATGCTGGACATGGGAATGCTTCATGATGTGAAGAAGATCATTTCCTATCTTCCTCAGAAAAGACAGACACTCTTCTTTTCGGCAACCATGCCAAAGGAAATTGAAGTGCTGGCAAACACCATCCTGCACAGACCGGAGAAAGTCACCATCACACCAGTGGCATCCACAGTGGATACCATCAAACAGTCAGTCTATCATGTGAACAAGAAGAACAAGATCCATCTTCTGACGGATCTTCTAGAATCCATAGACATGGACAGAGTCCTTGTATTTTCAAGAACGAAACATGGTGCGGACAAGATCGTGAAAGCTCTGGAAAAGAAGAAATTCAAAGCCCAGGCCATTCACGGAAACAAGTCACAGAATGCAAGACAATTGGCGCTGAAGAACTTCAAGGACCGTGAAACAAGAATTCTTGTGGCTACGGATATCGCTGCCAGAGGCATCGATGTGGAAGAACTTTCTCATGTGATCATCTTTGATCTTCCAGAAGTGGCGGAGACCTATGTGCATCGAATCGGCCGTACAGGCAGAGCCGGTCTAGGTGGGGTAGCCCTGTCTTTCTGTGATACTTCCGAGCAGCATCTTCTAAGAGACATCGAGAAGCTTATTGAAAAGAAGATCGGGGTCGTCGCTGAGCATAGCTATCCTCTTATGGATCTCCCTGAAGAGGAGATCAAGGAAAAGAGATATGTACCAGCCAATAAGAGCAGTAACAGCCGAGGTGGGTCTGGAAAGAACTATAACGCCAAGAATTCATCTAGAAGAGACAGCAGCAGAGGTCAGAAAAATCAGTATGCGAAAAAGAATAAGGCAGTATAATTGAAAGCTGCATGAAAAAAAGGCGTTCCGTATGGAATGCCTTTTTTCATGCAGTCTATTTCTCTCTCATGGTCCCGGACTCAGGCGCTTCCGATGGTGCATTCTTGGCATCATCTTTGGAGGCACCCTCAGGATGGGAAGGATCATTTTTCTGTCTTATCGTTCCGGATTCCGGTGCTTCGTAGAATTTCGGTTCTTGTTTTTTGTCTTCTTTCTTTTCCACTGACATGATATTCCTCCCGTGGTTTCTTATTTAAGTCTTATTATAGGTAGAGAGTTGAAATCGGATGTGTAGATTGTTTGAACATTGAGTGAAAGATGTTGAGGTTCTTCTGAATTGGGATTATATTGAAGGTGAAAAAGGAGAGGTTTGTATGGATTATGAAAAACTGGAAGCCTATTTTCTTTCACTTGATCGGTCGATGTTTCTTGAAGGGGAATACAGAAAGCTGTCTGAGATGAATCATCCGCTACCCATCGGATTCGGACAGACCATTTCTCAGCCAAGTCTGGTGCTCATGATGACCTATATGCTAGACCCCGATGAAGCGTGCAGAGTACTTGAAATCGGAACAGGTTCAGGATATCAGACAGCCCTACTTTCAGCCTTTTCCAAGGAAGTTTATACCGTGGAGAGAATACCGGAGCTTTCCCGGAAAGCCAGAGAGAGGCTGGATGCCATGGGATACGAGAACATCTGTTACAAAGTCGGAGATGGAAGCCTTGGATGGAAAGCTCATGCTCCCTATGACCGGATCATGGTCACAGCTGCAGCCTCGAAAATTCCGGATGAGCTTCTTCACCAGCTCAGCAAGGGTGGCAAGATGCTGATACCAGTCGGACCGGAGAATCTTCAGGAACTGATGCTGGTGAGAAAGAATCAGGATGAAACGGTGGAAGTGGAGACGGTGGAATGGGTAAGATTTGTGGAAATGAAAGGGAAATATGGATGGAACAGGAAAGACTGAAAAAGAACCCTCCCTGGATGAAAGAAGCATGGAGATTCTCATCATCTCGGGAGGGTTTTCTATGAGGGGAGAGCTGGAACAGATACCTGATTTTTAGTCTTCCTTGTACTCTACGGGTGTAGGTGCCTTGATGACGAACATCTCCAGCAATTCATCATGGCTGTTGCCCACATTCATTTTCACCCTGTAAGGAATGTTCAGCATCTGGCCTTTGGAATAATCGTGGGGCTCCTGATCATCCAGCTGGATGGTCAGTGTGCCTCGGACAATGATCATATAGACGTTGGAGTTGGAGAAATGCTCAGGTAGCCCCTGGCCTTTAGGAAATACCATGTGGTTGATCATAGCCACAGGATGGTCCAGAAGTTTTTCCACTTTCTTGTCGTCAGCTAAAGAATAATCATATACAGTTTCAATCATAATTGTACGCTCCTTTTTAAACACATTTTTTTCAGTATACCGCATCTGGAAAGAAAGTGTAGTTACCATAGTAACTACTTGGGTTTCGTGGAATGTTAATGAATCGTATCTATGATTCTAGTCGTCATTGAGGTAAGATAAAGATAAGAAGATATGGAAATGAGGTGGAGAAGATATGGTCCTGGAAACAAAAAGACTGTACATCAGAAGGTTTGAAGAGAAGGATCTAGCAGATTTCAATCAGTATGCAAGTGACCCGGAGGTTGGACCTTCTGCCGGATGGAAACCCCATGAAAGCATGAAGGAGTCCGAAGAGATTCTTGAAGGCTTCATGAAAAGCGCGGATATCTTCGCCATGGAGCATAAAAAAGACGGCAGAGTCATCGGCTCGCTGGGGCTGCATGAAGACAGGAAGAGAGACTACAAGGGGGCGCTCATGCTGGGCTATGCCATGGGGAAGGATTACTGGGGACAGGGGCTCATGACCGAAGCGGTAGATCGTCTTCTTCAGTATGCGTTTTCTGAACTGGACATGAAGATCATCTCAGCCTACCATTATCCATTCAATCAGCGTTCAAAAAGAGTTCTGGTAAAAGCGGGATTTTCTCTGGAGGGAACACTGAAGATGGCATCGGCTCTCTATGACGGTCAGGTGGTCGATGATGTGTGTTATGCTATAACCAGAGAAGAGTATGAGAAAAGCAGAGAAAAAAGTGAAGATCAGATATAAGGATGTATGAAAGCAGAACACTGTCTAGGCAGTAAGCAGCGACATCATGAAGTATGCAGTCACCCTGGACAGAGGAATAGCTTGTCTCAGGGTGATTTCTGTTTTGAAGGAGGAGAAGAGGATGAAAGGAAAGAAGGGGCTGCTTTTTGCGATGGTATCATTTCTTGTAATCGCCGCGGCAGGTTGCGGGGAGCAGGCTGAAATCAACCGAGAATACTCTGAAATCATGTCCAGAGCCACAGAAGACCGCTTTTCAGCCACGGAAATCAGAGATTACAAGGGAGTGAGACTGGATCCTTCCATCGGGCCGAGGGATAATTCCATAACAGGCATCCAGAGTGTGAATATGGAGGAATATACGCTTTCCATCACTGGTCTTGTGAAGACAGTCACGGAATATACCTATGAGGAGGTCCTCGAGTATCCTTCCGTGGAGAAGCTCATCACGCTTTACTGTGTGGAAGGATGGGATGCGACCATTTTATGGGAAGGTGTACGGATTACGGATCTTCTGGAAAAGGCGGGTCCTCTGGAAGATGGGAAGATCCTCGTTTTCAGGTGTCATGATGGATACACTACCTCCATGCCGCTTTCTGAAATTCAGGAGAAGGATATGATCCTTGCCTATCACTCCAATGGAGCGCCACTGCCGGAGCCTATGGGCTTTCCGTTTATTGTGGTGGCGGAGGACAAGCTGGGTTATAAGTGGGCAAGATGGGTTGTGGAGATCGAAGTTTCAGATGACGTGGATTATGAAGGAACCTGGGAAAGAAGAGGATATGACAATGAAGCGGACGTTCCATTTGAGGAGTGATTGAAATGGAGAAATATACAGTACCAGTACATCGTCTGAGAAAAATATGCCATGTGGAAAAAGAAATCGGGCAGTTTGGAAACACCAGCGAGCTGGATGCTACAGAAGGTGTCATCGGTCAGGACAGAGCGGTTCTTGCCATGGAGTTCGGCCTTGCCATGGATGCACCAGGATACAATATCTTTGTGGTGGGTCCCCACGGAACAGGGAAAAGCACCTACACGGAAGCCATAGTGGAAAAGGCTTCTAAGCGCATGAAGAATCTGCCCAAAGACTGGTGTTATATTCATAATTTCAAGGATGAGGACAGACCGAGAATCGCAGCTTTTCCTGCAGGAACGGGAAAGGCTTTCCAGACGGATATGCACGATCTGGTGGAAGATCTCAAGGAGCTGGTATCCAAGGCCTTTGAAGATGGTGAATATGAGGAGAAGAGAGACCGTATCATTTTATCTCTTCAGGAAAAGCTGGACCAGCAGTTCAACAGTATGAAGGAGGAAGCGGCAAAAGAAGGTTTCGATATGAAGCCGGTTCCGCCGAGATTCGTCTTCATTCCCCTGAAAGACGGGAAACAGATGCTTCCAGAAGTCTTCGAAAAGCTTTCACCGGAAGAAAAGAAGAAGCTGGACGAGAAGGGAAGAAGACTTACAAAATCCCTGGATGAGACGCTGAAAGAAAGCCAGAGATATGAGGAGCAGGCAAAAGAGGACATGAGAGAGCTTGAGCAGAGCATAGCGCTGTCTGTAATCCGTCCCAGAGTGGAGATTGTCAAAGAGAGATATAAGGATTATGGCAAAGTGCTCACGTATCTGGAGGAGCTGATAGAAGATGCGGCATACAATCATAAGGCTTTCCTTCAGATCGAGCAGCCGGAAAAGGAGAAGGAGACCAGCCTGTTCAGTCAGGAGGAAAAGAATCCTCTTCTGAAGTATGCGGTGAATGTCTTCGTGAACAATGAGACCTGCGAAAGCGCACCGGTGGTCATTGAGCCGAATCCCAACTACTATAATCTTTTCGGAAAGCTGGAGTACAAGAGCCATATGCTTTCCATGAGTACGGATTTCACCATGCTGAGACCGGGTGCCATACATCGGGCCAATGGAGGGTTTCTCATTCTCCAGATCAAGGATGTGCTGAGAGATGCCTATGCATGGGAAACGCTGAAGAAAGCCATTGAACATCAGAAGGCTGTGGTGGAGAACATCGGCGAGGAGTATCGCCTGGTGCCTGCCGGCACCATAAGGCCTGAACCTGTCCCGCTGGATCTTAAGGTCATCATTATTTCTGATCCTGAGATCTACTATCTTCTTTACGCCTACGACGATGATCTGCAGAGGCTTTTCAAAGTACGGGTGGATTTTGATGTGGACATGCCCAGAACCTCGGAGAATCTGAAGGCATATGCTTCCTTTGTGACAACCCTCACCCAAAAAGAGAATCTGCTTCCGTTTAACGGATATGCTCTGGGCAAGGTCGTTGAATACGGATCCCGTATTGCGGGAGATCAGAACAGATTGTCCACCAGATTCAATAAAGTCACAGAGGTGCTTTATGAATCTGAAGCTCTTGCAAAGAGTCAGGGAAAGAATGAGGTGGAGCAGTCTCATGTCATGGAAGCGGTGAAGGAGAGAATCCGGCGTGAAAACAGACTGGAAGAAAGAATCAGAGAACAGATCCTGGAAGGGAAAGTGATCATTCATACGGAAGGAAAAGAAGTGGGTCAGATCAACGGCCTTTCTGTTCTTGATACGGGCGGCTATGCCTTTGGTATGCCCACCCGAATCACAGCAAGAACCTATGCCGGAGACCAGGGAGTCATCAACATAGAGCGGGAAACCAGGATGAGTGGAAGCATTCATACAAAAGGCGTCCTGACGCTGTCCGGTTTCCTCGGTGGCGTGTTTGCCCAGAAGTTCCCTCTCGGACTCACAGCTCAGGTCACCTTCGAGCAGTCCTATGGTGGGGTGGAAGGAGACAGCGCATCCAGCGCTGAGCTTTATGCCATCTTATCCAGTCTTTCCGATGTGCCCCTGAGCCAGGCCATCGCCGTGACTGGGTCCGTGGACCAGAGAGGAGAGATTCAGCCCATTGGAGGTGTCACGGAGAAGATTGAGGGATTCTTTGATGTGTGCAGGGCCAAAGGGCTTACTGGAGAGCAGGGTGTTATGATTCCTGTTCAGAACATAGACAATCTCATGCTGAAAGATGAGGTCATTGCTGCTGTGGAGGAAGGCGTTTTCAGAATCTACGCAGTGAAAACCATAGATGAAGGCATTGAAGTGCTCACGGGAATCCCATCGGGCAGAATCAGTGAAGGCGGATTTACCGAAGGCAGTGTCTTTGATCTGGCAGCCAGAAAGCTCCAGGGTTTTGCGGAAGCCATAAAAAGATCAAAGTAGCATGGAACAATTAAGGACCTGACAGAGAAAAGAAAATGGAAAAACAGATAAGAAGCATGAAAAAATTGCTTCTTATCTGTTTTTTTCATGTCTGGGCGTCATCTCCATGGGACTCTAGGGATGAATATTCAATGCATAAGAATGAATAAAAGAAAGTGACGGATGCTTGCCTGGATGTAAACCTATACAGAACTAAAGAGACAACTTAGTTCGATGTATTAAGTTGCATCAGTGGGATTTAGATACTATAATGAGTTAAGAAATCATTAATTTTAATAATAATGGAGGTGGCACATTGATAATTTATGAAAATGTAACCAAGAAATATAATGATGTTACTGTAGTGGATGGTCTGGATCTGACCATCAATGATGGAGAGTTTGTCGTTTTCATCGGTCCTTCAGGCTGTGGAAAGACCACATCGCTTAAAATGATCAACAGACTGATCAAAATGAATAGCGGGAATATTTATATCGATGGCAAGAACGTTAATGAAATGGATGCGGTGGAGCTGAGAAGAAACATCGGCTATGTCATTCAGCAGATTGCACTGTTTCCCAATATGACCATAGGAGAAAACATCACAGTAGTTCCGAAACTGCTTAAATGGAGCAAGGAGAAAAGGAACAAGAGAGCCAGGGAGCTTCTGGAAATGGTGGGTATGCCTTATGCGGAAAACATCAATAAATATCCCAATGAGCTAAGTGGAGGACAGCAGCAGAGAATCGGTGTACTGCGCGCTCTGGCAGCTGAACCACCAGTGATTCTCATGGATGAGCCCTTCGGCGCCCTTGATCCCATGACCAGAGAAAATCTGCAGGATGAACTGAAAGTGCTCCAGAAGAAGCTGAAGAAGACCATCATCTTTGTGACTCATGATATGGATGAAGCGGTAAAGCTTGCTGACAAGATCGTGTTCATGAGAGACGGCAGGATTCTTCAGGCCGCAAGTCCTGAAGAAATGCTGAGAAACCCTGCTGATCCGATGATCTCCAACTTCATGGGTAAGCTTTCCTATACAGTTTCAGGAGATGATCTGACCTGCAAGGATGTCATGAAGAAGAGAGTGCTTACTGTCTATGAAAACAGAAAGATGCTGGAGTCCGTGGAACTGATGAAACAGAGAGAGCTGGATTCTGCGGTGGTTGTAGGTGAAGAGGACAACAAGTATAAAGGTGTTGTCACCATAGAAAAGTTGGCCACAAAGGGAAAACCTGGGGAAAGCATAAAAGATCTTGTGGATAGAAATGTCCCCTCAGTAAGAACCACAACCAACGCCAAGGAAGCCTTCGAGATTCTTGTGGCATCGAAATACAACTACATCGTAGTGCTGAACAGAGATTCCACGGTTGCCGGCATCATCACGAGAACCAGTATGACCAAGGCTCTGGCCAGTGTCATATGGGGAGGTGAAAACAGCTGATGGCAGATTTTTTTGAAAGATATGGAGAGAAGCTTCTTGAAGCGATCTTTGTGCATCTCCAGTACGTTTTCGTATCTGTCGGAATCGGTTTTGTGGTGGCGCTTGTTCTTGGAATTCTGCTTTCCAGAATTCCAAGACTATCAAAGATCATCATTCCCATAGTCAGTATTTTTCAGACCATCCCCGGACTGGTGTTCATAGGTGTGCTGTTCATCTATATAGGCATTCAGCCTGCCACGGTCATCATCGCACTTTCCATCTATGCGCTTTTTCCCATTCTCAAGAATACCTACACAGGGATTCTCAATGTGGATGAAGGTCTGAAGGAAGCGGCAAGAGGATGCGGTATGAGCAACTGGCAGATTCTGTACAAACTGGAACTTCCACTGGCCATGTCATCGATCTTCAGCGGACTGAGAATGTCCACCATCTATACGGTGTCCTGGGCGGTTTTAGCCGCCATGATCGGATTAGGCGGTTTAGGAGAATTCATCTATCGAGGCATTGATACAAACAACAATACACTGATCATAGGTGGCGCCATACCGGCAGCCATCCTGGCTATTCTTTTAGGGTTCCTCATCGACTTCATACAGGCGAAGGTAACCCCAAGAGGGCTGAAAGGAGGTCGTTAGCATGAGTGTGGAGAGAGTACTTCAGCATCTGTATCTGGTCGGTATGGCTGCAGGATTTACAATCGTCATCGGGCTTCTTCTAGGCGTACTGACTTACATGTACAGACCACTTAGACCGTTTATTCTATGGACTGTGGATATTCTGCAGACCATTCCGGTGCTGGCGCTGCTTGGTGTCATTATGCTGGTGGCTGGGGCTTCCAGCACCACGGTCATCATCGGTATTGTGCTGTACTCCCTGCTTCCTGTGGTGCGAAACACCTATGTGGGTCTTACAAGCATAGATCCTGCGCTGAAAGAGGCGGCCACAGGTATGGGCATGACGAAGGTGCAGAGACTTCTCAGTGTTGAAATTCAGCTGGCCTTCCCCATGATCTTCACAGGAATCCGGATCGCCATCGTGACGTCCATCGGTACGGCTGTATTCGGAGCTGTTGTAGGCGGAGGAGGACTGGGGTCTGTCATCAACAGAGCCATTCTGATTCAGGATATGAGCACGCTTATGGAAGCTACGCTGGTACTGATGGCCATGGCCATTGTCTTTGACTTTGGCATGGGATATATCGAGAAGAGACTGAAGGAAAGAAGAACCCAGACCCTGGATTTTGACGAAGACAAGTCAATGAGCACAAAAGAGGTTCTATAGTAATAAAATGAAACTTTAAAATATATGATTGAAAAGAAGGAGATTTGAATGAAAAAGAAAATTATCGCAACAATTGCTGCAGCATTTATGACCATGGGTATCCTGGCGGGATGCGGAAGTTCCGCTGCAGAAGGTGAAAGCATCACCATTCTGAAAGGACAGTTTGCCGAAATCGACATCATCGCCGAGATGGCGGCCATGCTTATTGAAGAGAACACGGATCTGTCTGTGGAGTTTCATGATTCCATGAACACGGTGGCTGCGGGAAACGCCATGGTGGCAGAGGAGATTGATCTTTATGTGAGCTACGACGGAACACTTCTGACAACGATTCTAGGTTATGACCCAAGTGATGTGCCAGAAGGGGAAGACCTTTATGACTGGACCATTGCAAGGGGTAAAGAAGACAAGGGGCTTATGCTTTCATCCAAATTCGGGTTTGAGAATACCTATGCCTTGGGTGTGAAGAACGACTATGCACAGACCAATGGCATTGAATCCATCAGCGACCTGAAGCCATTCACACAAGACCTGGTCTTCGGTGCAGAGCATGAATTCTTTGATGAAGAAGGAACCATGAGATTCAATCCGTTCAACGAGCATTACGGCATAGAATGGAAAGACGGAGTCTCTCTTGATATCGGTCTGAAGTATGCTGCTATGGACAACAACAATATTGATGTGACCATGGTATATTCCACAGATGGACTGAATCAGAAATCAGATCTGAAGATTCTTGAGGATGACCTGAGATTCTTCCCTCAGTACTACGCCGCTTTCTTCCACAGAGACAGTCTGTTTAAAGAATATGGGGAAACTGCGCCAAACCTTGAGGAAGTGCTTCTGATGCTGGAAGGTCAGATCAGCAATGAAGAGATGATCGAAATGAACTATCAGGTGGATGCGGAAGGTGCAGAGCCTGAAGACGTGGCCAGAACGTTCCTTGAGAGCAAGGGCCTATTGGATTAGGGATAGAAAATGGAAAAGAATAAAGTAGACATACTGAAAAGAATTTCTCCATCCATGAGAGAAGTCATAGCATTCGAGAAGCTCGAATCCGAAAAAAGAAACGGGGAAAAGACGGTTTCCCTCATAGACAGAGATGCCTATGAGGCATCCAGAAGCTTTTTCAACGAAGGAGGACCGGAGATGGTCCGTACGATTCGAGCCCATGTGGACAACGAGAATAAAAGAATTCCGTTTACAGTCCATTATCCGATTGAAAAGGAAAGAAACAGACTGATTCTCTTTATCCACGGAGGTGGTTTTGTGGTGGGAAGTCCCGACAGTCATGATGGAATCATGAGAAGACTGGCTGATGAAACCGGTGCTGTGGTCATGGGTATTGATTATTCGCTGGCACCGGAAGTGAAGTTCCCCATGCAGATCCATGAGTGTGCGGAGCTTATCCGACATGTGAGACTCAATGAAGGACTTTATGATATAGACAAGAACGATATCACGCTTGCAGGGGATTCGGCTGGGGCTTATCTCAGTCTCGCAACGACACTCTATCTGAGAGACAAGGAGAAAGACATCAGCTATATCACATCTCTTCTTCTGTATTATGGCAGCTACGGACTGGAAGACTCTATGTCCATGCGCCTTTATGGCAATGAATATGACGGGCTGACTCTGGAAGCGCTGAAGAGCTATGGTGCTCTTTTTGCAAGAGAAGAGGATCGGGAGAATCCATACAGGAATCTATTCCATAACGACCTGACCTATGGGATTCCACCAACATATATCATGGGGTGCACACTGGATCCCCTGGTCGATGATTCCAGACTCCTCCATGAAATCCTGAAAGAGCATGGCATGGTTACAAAATACAAGGAGTTTGACGGTGTGCTGCACGGTTTTCTTCATTATTCAAACATGATGGAAGAATCCATGGAAGCCATCAGAGATTCAGCCAGGTTCTATGAAGAGAGGAAAAACCAGGTCTGATTTCCGAGAATCAGCAGTATCCGAGCATATTCTGCATAGTTTACATGAGACATGAGAAAAGAGAAGGTTTCTACCTTCTCTTTTCTCATGTCCTTAGATTTCTTCGTTTACCATATAATCTTTCGCTTTTTCAATGATATCAGGTGCGCCCACCACAAGGATCTTATCATCTTTGATGAAGTAAAGCTGTGGTCCAGGAGTGAGGATCAGTTCCTTCCCTCTTCGGATGCCGATGATGGTGGCCCCGGTCTTCTGCCAAAATTTGCTGTCCGATATGGTTTTTCCGATGAGATGGGAATCATCACTGAGCGGAATCTCCACAGGATTCATGGGATTGGTGTTTTTGAGTCTTTCGGAATAATCGATGATTTTATCGATGATTTCCATGATCTCTTTTTCGATGTCGTTCTTTTTGGAAAGAAGTTCCAGAACCTCTTCTCGAAGAGAGGAGATGCTCTCCTTGCTCTGGTTGCTCTCCATGTATTTATGCGCATTCTTTCTGGATCTGATCAGTACACCGCTGCCAAGGGTAGCCTGCACCACTTCCATATCTTCCAGAAGAATGATGGCTCTTCGAATGGTTTCAGGAGATACATTGTATTCTCCTGCCATGGAGCTTCTACCGAAGATTTTGGAACCTTCCTTGAATTCTCCGTTAGCGATTCTGGAGGCGATGTCCAGTGCAATCTGTTTATATCTTGGGATTTTAACGCGTGGGTCTTTATCCATATTCAACACTCCCGATTATACTTATTATCACTATTATATCATAGGGACCGTTGACAGTGAGAAAGAAATCAGGATATAATCTGTATAACGATTGAATGATTGTTCAATCGTTTAATCGAAATGAACGAGGTGTGTTCTATGAGTACAATCAAAACACCCATCGAGAGATGTGACTGTGATGTGATCCATGAAGACGTCATGGAACTGGTGAAAGAGAAAATGCCCGATGAGGAGCATCTTCTGGAGCTTTCGGAGCTCTTCAAGGTGTTTGGCGATTCTACCAGAGTGAAGATCCTCTGGGCGCTGGATACGCATGAGATGTGCACCTGCGATATCGCATTTGCACTGAATATGACCCAGTCGGCCATATCCCATCAGCTTAGAGTATTAAAGCAGGCAAAGCTTGTGAAGAATAGAAGAGAAGGAAAAATCGTATACTACAGCCTTGCGGATGATCATGTGAGAACCATCTTTGATCAGGGCATGGAGCATGTGAGTGAATATAGTAGGAGTGAAATATAGATGGAATTTAAGAAAAAGGAGCTGGTGCTGGAAGGGCTTTCCTGTGCCAACTGCTCTGCTAAGATAGAAACAGAGGCCAGCGCCATTGAAGGCGTCACCGCCAGAGTGAATTTCGTGACGAAAACCCTGACACTGGAGTATGATGCGGCTCATAGAGAAGAAGAGCTTCTGGGAAAAGTCACAGGCATCATTCACAGCCATGAACCCGATATCGAAATAAGAGACAAAGAGAACTTCTCATCGGAGGCATTTCTTCTGGAAGGGCTGGGATGCGCAAACTGCGCCATGAAGATGGAGGATCGCATCGGCAGAATCCAGGGGATCGAGGAAGTATCCATTGATTTTGTGACGAAAAAGCTGAAGGTGAAGTCCAGAGAAGGACAGCTCACCGCTTCTGAGATTGAGAAGATCCGAGGCATCGTCACAGAGATAGAAGCGGACACGAAGCTTGTGGCCATGAAAAGCGGGAACACAGAGAAGAAGATCACTGCAGTATCCTTATGGGAGAATCATAAGGAAGACATCACAAAGATCGGGGTCAGTGCGGCGCTTCTTCTGATCGCTCTCTTCATGCCTGACGGCGGACTGCTTCAGACCCTGTTTTTCGTAAGCTCCTATTTGCTTGTGGGAGGAGAGATTCTTCTGCGTGCAGGAAGAAACATACGAAGAGGACAGATCTTTGATGAGAATTTTCTCATGTCCATTGCCACCATCGGTGCCATTTTGGTGGGAGAGTTTCCCGAAGGCGTGGCAGTGATGCTCTTCTACCAGGTAGGAGAACTCTTTCAGGATGTAGCAGTGGAAAAGTCAAGAAAGAGCATCAGCGAACTCATGGATATCAGGCCTGACTTTGCCAATCTCATCCGCGGAGAAGAGACGGTGAAGGTCTCTCCTATGGAAGTGAGAATAGATGATGTGATTCTTGTAAGACCCGGAGAAAAGATGCCTCTGGATGGAATCGTTCTGGAAGGTTCTTCCGCCATGGATACCTCCGCACTTACAGGAGAGTCTATGCCAAGAGATGTCATGAAAGACAGTGAAGTGCTGGCGGGATTCATCAACAGAAACGGCCTGCTGAAGGTCCGCGTGCGTAAATCCTATGGAGAATCCACGGTCTCTAAGATTCTAGAGCTGGTGGAAAACGCTTCCTCTAAAAAAGCGCCGACGGAGAACTTCATCACCAAGTTTGCACGCTACTATACGCCTTTTGTGGTGGTATCGGCCCTTCTCATCGCCCTGATTCCACCTCTTGTGACTGGAGGAGCTTTTTCGGATTGGATCTATCGTGCGCTGGTGTTTCTTGTAATCAGCTGCCCCTGTGCTCTGGTGGTTTCCATTCCGCTTGGATTCTTCGGCGGTATCGGCGGTGCCTCGCGAAAAGGGATTCTCATCAAAGGCGGGAACTATCTGGAAGCCCTGAACGAAGTGGACACTGTGGTCTTCGATAAGACCGGTACCCTTACAAAGGGCAGATTTGAGCTTACGGAGCTGAAAGCTGCAGAAGGATTCACTGAAGATGCGCTTCTTGAGTCGGCTGCCTATGCGGAGAGTTTCTCGAGTCATCCCATAGCGGAATCCGTCCTGAAGGCCTATGGAAAAGGCATTCAGGGAAAAAGAGTCGGAAACTATGAGGAGATCGCAGGACATGGCGTTTCTTGTGAGCTGGATGGTAAAGTCATCCTTGCCGGTAACCGCAGACTGATGGAAAGAGAAAACATTGTGTATGAAGAAGTGGACTCCATCGGAACCATCATCTATGTGGCGGTGAACGGCAAATCTGCGGGACATCTGGTCATAGCTGATGAGATCAAGAGCGATGCCGGAGAAGCCATTGCTGTGCTGAAAGCTCAGGGCATAAGAAAGATCATCATGCTCACCGGTGACCTGAAGGCGGTAGGGGATAAAATCGGCGAAATTCTGGGTGTGGATGAAGTATATTCAGAACTGCTGCCTCAGGATAAGGTGACAAAGCTCGAAGCTCTTCAGGAAGAAGCGGGCAGTAAAGGGAAAATCGTCTTTGTGGGCGACGGAATCAATGATGCACCGGTTCTTGCCAGAGCAGACATCGGCATCGCCATGGGTGCTCTGGGCTCAGACGCAGCCATAGAGGCAGCGGATGTGGTGCTCATGACCGATGAGCCGAAGAGGATCGGGACAGCGCTGAAGATTGCTAAACGTACCAGAGCAATCGTCTGGCAGAACATCGTTTTTGCTCTGGGCGTGAAAGGCATCTTCCTTCTTCTAGGCGCCTTCGGTATTGCGACCATGTGGGAAGCCGTCTTTGCGGATGTTGGCGTCACGGTTATTGCAGTGATCAATGCCATGAGGGTGATGAACACAGATCATCTATAATATCAATAAGAAGGACCAGTAGCACTTCAATATTATGAAGCAGCAGCTGGTCCTTTTCCTTTACTATGGATATTTTCTACTTCTGAAGCAGTTTTTCAGCTCTTGGTGCTCTCAGCATGGAGGCGGAAGGCATATTGGAGCCGAGAAGCGGCGTGAGGTAATACTTGAAGGCTTCCGTGACATTATTGGCATCGGCGCTTATGAATTCATCCGGCATGAGCTTGGTCTTGGCGGCTACTTCCTTGAGGCTGCTCAGCTTGTAGTCCACGGAATAGTATCCGGTGCGGTGAATGGTGATGGAGCCGTCCACGTTCTGCCAGATGGCGAACTGTGCGGCCTTTTCACCAACTTCCCTTGCTTCTCTCTGATCCACATCGGATACGCAGCCAAGGAAAGATCGCTGAAGATAGCCGAAGGTATCGGTACGGACTCTTCCGATCTTCAGTTTGTCCTTGACTTCTTTGGTCAGAAGATCGCCCAGTGCTCCGGTTCCGGAGAGAGAAACATTGCCATGGGAATCCTTTTCTCTGCTCCCGAGTCTCTCGATGATAGGCACACCCTGTTCGTCTCTTATGCCTTCGGAAAGAGCGACAACGCATCTTCCATGCTGATCATAGATTCTCTTCACATCACTGAGAAAGGTGTCCACCTTGAAGGAGCGTTCCGGCAGATAAATAAGGTGCGGTCCATCATCAGGATATTTCTGGGCGATGGAGGAGGCGGCGGTGAGAAATCCCGAATTTCTTCCCATGACGACGCCTATGTGCACACCGGGCAGTGCCCTGTTATCCAGATTAAGACCAATGAAGCTCTGAGCCACAAACTTGGCAGCAGACCCGTATCCTGGAGTATGGTCGTTCAGCATCAGATCGTTGTCGATGGTTTTGGGAATATGGATGGCTCTGAATTCGTAGTTGGAGCGCTCTGCCTGTTCATTGACGATTCTTACAGTATCGGCGGAATCATTTCCCCCGATGTAGAAGAAGTATCTGACATCATGGGCTTTGAAAACCTTGAAGATTTCCTGACAGTAGGCTTCGTCGGGCTTGTCTCTTGTGGAAAAAAGGGCGGAGGAAGGAGTCACAGCGACTCTTTCCAGATTGTTGGTGGTTTCCTGGGTCAGATCAAGGAAGTCTTCATTGATGATTCCCCGAACACCGTTAATGGCTCCATAGACCTTGGTGATCTGCGGGAATTTACGTGACTCCAGAACGACGCCTACCAGTGATTCATTGATCACAGCTGTGGGTCCGCCACCCTGGGCGACCACCACTTTACCTTCCAGTTTCATAGTAATCCCTTCTTTCTAAGCAAATATTTTGAATTTTCTTATATCATAACATATTCAATCCATTAAAAAGAATAGATAATTTCCAAAGAAAGACTTTTTTGTTAATTTTGAGCTGCTGAATATTGCTGTTCACGGATAGATGGTATGATGAATATAAGTAAAATATTTGGAGAAAGGAGGGGTAATATATGAATGCAACTGTGGGTGCGTTTTTCGGATGGGTCATCGTCATCGCGTATGTGCTGACTATCCTGAACTACATCTTGAAAGCCGTGAACAAGAAATGGGGCAAGTCCATACGAAAGAATGAGAAGCTGAAAGGACCCTGGCAGGCGCTTCTGTCTTTCATCGTGAAGTATCATAAGTTATTCGGAATCATAACCATCATCGGAATCCTGGTTCACTTCTACATCCAGTTCAGCCGATGGGGATTTGTGGTGAGCGGAGCCATTGCAGCAGGGCTCATGATTCTGCAGGCTTTTCTTGGAGGCTACGGCGCCTACAAGAAGACGAGAAAAGGGCTGTGGATCAAAGCGCACAGGACCATCGCGGTTCTGCTTTTCCTGGCCATCGCCTATCATCTCATCTATGTCTATCAGAACTATAATTTCTAGAAGAAATCAGTGTGCTGCACTGGCTTCTATCTGAATGAACAGGGGAGCAGGCATTGTCATGAAAATAACAATGCTTGTTTTTCAGTCTGAATTCAAGTAAAATGGGTGAGTATTAGGGAGTAGCTTCTCTTTGTCTTAAATGATGAAGAGTGTGGACGGTCGTCATTACGATGAAAATCCGGTTGTCCAATCAAGTTTATGAAAGCGAGACTTTTACCAGAGTTTTTTTGGTGAAGAGTCTTTTTTTATGTCTTTAAATCAGGAAAACAATGGCCATATTAAAATACAGTACTGACAAGGAGAACAAAATGAAAATTGCAGCCATCATCATCTTCATTCTTACTTATGTATTGCTTCTGACGCTGCCAAAGCACAGAGCGAAAATCGCGGTGACTTCCGCTACACTGTTTGTGGTTCTGGGCATCATTCCGGTTCGGGAAGTGCTTACCACCATCGACTGGAACGTCATCTTCATGATTGCGGGAACCATGGGTCTGGTATCTCTTTTCATCGATTCGAAGATGCCGTCGCTTCTTGCAGACATCATCATTGAAAAGACACCCAATGTCATGTGGGCCATCGTTTCACTTTCTCTTTTTGCTGGAATCATTTCGGCATTTGTGGACAATGTAGCCACCGTGCTCATGGTGGCGCCTGTGGCACTGACCATCTGCAGAAAGCTGGGTGTTTCACCGATCTCAAGCATCATCGCCATTTCCGTGGCGTCGAACCTTCAGGGCGCAGCGACCTTAGTAGGAGATACCACATCCATCCTCCTTGCTGGACACCTGGATATGAACTTCTTCGACTTCTTCATCTATAACGGAAAGATGGGGCTGTTCTTCATCGTGCAGATCGGAGCAGTCATGTCCACTCTGGTGCTTTTCTGGATCTTCAGAAAAGAGAAGCAGCCTGTGGCGGCGTTGGACAAGACCGTGGTGACAGATTATTTTCCATCCTTCCTTCTTATTGCCATGGTACTGCTTCTGATCATCGCATCCTTCATTCCGAACACACCAAGAACCATCAACGGACTCATCTGTATGGCGCTTCTTCTAGTGGGACTTGTGAAGAGCTATGTGATCAACAGAGACAAGAAACTCATCAAAAACGCAGTGCGAGAAATAGACTATGTGACGCTTTTGCTTCTTTCAGGCCTCTTCATCGTTGTGGGCGGTATTTCCGCAGTGGGTGTCATTGAAGACATTGCCGCACTTTTCGTGAAGATCTCAGGGGATAATCTGTTCCTTGTGTATACACTGATTGTATGGTTCTCGGTGCTGATCTCGGCATTCATCGACAACATCATCTATACAGCCACCATGCTTCCCGTCATAGGAGGCATCGCTTCTCTTCTTGGAGGAGACCCTACGGTGCTCTATTTCGGACTGATCATTGGTGCAACCCTTGGAGGAAACCTTACACCCATCGGTGCTTCCGCCAATATTGCCGGTATCGGCATCCTGACCAAGCAGGGCTTCACGGTGACGACAAAGGACTTCACAAGAATCGGTGTGCCCTTCACGCTCATCGCCGTACTCACGGGTTACATCCTTACATGGTTATTGTTCGCGTAGGAACTTTTCAGTGAAGTAGTGTAAGCGTGAAACAGAAAAAGCAGGATAGTAAACACAATGCAGGAAGAGCTTTTCCGATGATCGGTCGGAAAAGCTCTTCTTGCATTGTGTTAGAGTTTATCGCCGTAGGCTTTCAGTATGCGCAGGCACCTTAGGGTATTGAATCGACCTCGTCTTCCTTCTTCCAGTGGGAAATGCACATTTCCTGAATAGGAAGATCCTCTGGGGAAGGTGCCGTCCTTCCGCCTTTTTTCCTTAAGAAGGAGAAGCGCTTCCTGCATCCTTTCATCATAGGGAAGAGCTGCATCGGCAAAATAATAGAGTGCCCGGTGGATATCATATTTCCATCGGGTGGGGAAGGCGAGGAGGAGAAACTTCGGATCGATGATCTCACCGGTCCGGTCAGACCGGAACAGGTGGTGCATCAGAAGAAATTCGGAGGCTTTTTCCATGGCTGTTTCCACTTCTTTCAGTCTATGGGTGTAGCCTCTTCGACTGTATTCCAGAAAGCCCTCCAGCACACAGAGAGTGGTATGCATGGAGCTGTGTTGCACCTTTTTCCGATTGTACCTGCAGTTGAATCCTCCGTCAGGAAGGATGGATAAGAGTAGCTGATCCACGAGCGGAATCAGGAGCCGCTCCTCCACACCGAAATAGCAGGCATAGTTGAGATACATGCCGTTGACGCACAGATCGCTCCTTTTATCGCTGCTGATGGCGATGCCGCCGTCCAGTGCCGGATGCTGCAGGATCACGTTCCTGGAAGGAATCTGTGCTTTTTCCGTTTCTTCTGGAATCTCCAGATAGCGAAGATCCAGCAGGGTGTAATGGGTACTGGTCCATTTTCCCGAATAATGACTCTGTCCGAAGCTTCCGTCTTCATGCTGCGCTTCAAAAAATCTCTTTCCGAAGCCGGTCAGGAGCGTCTCTTTCTGAAGATGCCTAAGATCTTCAGCCTTTTCCTCCAGAAGATACTTTCTTGTCTGATAAGCGATGGAAGGGTCTCCGCTCAGCAGGAAATCCAATACATGCTCATTCATCTGAAATTCATTCATGTTCTATTCCTCTTCTTTCAGGGTATAAATCTTACCCTGGAAATCCACGATATATAGTTCTCCCTGATTGTCCAGTCCGAAAGAGGATATCATGAGATCCGTATCAAGAAGCGTATGATTCTCCGCCTGATCCTCATCATCCAGCCAGAGTGCCCAGATGGTTCCTGATATGAAATCTCCATAGATATAAGCGCCCTGAAGGCTCTCAAGGGCTTCGCCGTAATAGGTGAACCCGCCGGTGATGGATCTGCCTTCTGAATGGGGATACTCATAGACCGGAAGAATATGATTTTCCAGTGTTTCACCTTCTCTATAGGTTCTGGTTCCTTCGAAGCGGTTCCATCCGTAATTGCCTCCGGAAACGATGAGGTCGATCTCTTCGATTTCTCCCTGCCCCACATCCGCAGCAATAAGAAGATCTCGTCCTTCATCGAAACTGAACTTCCATGGATTTCTGAGACCGTAGGCATAGATTTCGGCTCTGGCTTCCTCGGAATAGAGGAACGGATTGTCTTCTGGAATCAGATAGGGATGATCTTCCGTATCCACATCGATTCTTAGCATTTTACCAAGGTAACTTGTGAGATTCTGTGCTTCGTCATTGGGATCTCCGCTGGAGCCGCCATCTCCTGAGGAGATGTAGAGGTACCCGTCCGGGCCGAAGAGTAGGCTGCCGCCATTGTGGTTGCTGTAGGGTTGGCTGTAGGTAAGCAGAATCTTTTCTGAAGTGAGATCTACGGTTTCCCTGTCACTGCTGCTGAATCTCGAAATCACCGTCTCTCCGCTTCTCGTGTAATTGACGAAAAGGTAGCCGTTCTCATCATAGTCAGGGTGAAATGCCAGGCCTAACAGCCCCATTTCCAGACCGCTGGTATCCACTGCTTCCGTCAGATCCAGAAACGGAATTTTCTGGGATGAAGCATCACTTTTATGAAGCTGATAGACCGTTCCGCCTCTTTCCACCACATAAATTCTGTCGTCATCAACACCATCACTGACCAGTGCCAGCGGCTCTTTGAAAGAAAGGGAAGAGAAGGGGTCCTCCACTTCATAGCGAGCAGGCTGAAATTCGTCCGGCACGGTATAAGGATTCTCCTGGGAAGGGTCCTCTTCCTTCGGCTGATCCACCACAGGGGGTTTTTCTGCAGGTGCTTCCTGGGGTTCTTCCAACACAGGGTCTGAAGGTTCCGGTTCTTCCACGGAGTCTACACTACAGGCAGTCAGAATCAGAGCCAGCAGTAAGATCAGCAGTTTTTTCATGGTCCTCAACTCCTTACAAAAGAAAAGAATTTTCTGATAACTAGTGTGTAGTCTGATTGTAGCAAAGGAGAAAGAAGATGTAAAATGAAGAAACTGAATCTGATTTCTATATACGATTGCATCTGGTGACAAAGAGGTGCAGAGTAGATGGCGGGGAATCACAAGTGGATATATACATGGTCATTCATCACTGATTATGCTAAAATTCTGAATATAGAGTATAAAGATGCAAGATCAGAATAGAACTGAATACGAAG
Organism: Proteiniclasticum sp. C24MP; assembly: GCF_043951855.1. NCBI lineage: Bacteria > Bacillati > Bacillota > Clostridia > Eubacteriales > Clostridiaceae > Proteiniclasticum > Proteiniclasticum sp. C24MP. Next base: position 496,339 of record NZ_JBINJW010000001.1, on the reverse strand, counting down.
TGAGGTGCAGCATCATGAATGAAAAATCCGGAATCACAATTTCAAAGAAATCATTTTTCTCATCCGTTACGATCCTTGGCGTGCTTATGGTCCTAGCGGGGATTCTTACAAGAATCATACCTGCGGGTGTCTATGAACGGATGTCAGTGGATGGCAGAGAATCCGTAGTTCCGGGGTCTTTCCGGTTCATAGGTGAGGCGGATTATCCCATCTACAGGTGGTTTACCGCTCCTGTCGAAGTGCTTTTCGGATCCGATGCGGTGACCATCATCGTCATCATTCTCTTCATTCTCTTCATAGGATCCTCTTTCCGGGTACTGGATCGAAGCGGTATATTGAGATATATCATGGAATCCATCGTGAAGCGTTTTGAAAAGAGAAAGTATCTTCTCATGGGCATCCTCATTCTTTTCTTCATGCTCTTCGGTTCCCTCTTCGGCATATTCGAGGAGCTCATTGTTCTTGTGCCCATGGCAGTGACTTTATCCTATTCCTTTGGATGGGATTCTCTGGTGGGACTAGGCATCAGTGCCATGGCTTCGGGCTTCGGCTTTGCGGCTGCGATCTTCAATCCCTTCACCCTGGGTGTCGCCCAGACCCTTGCAGATCTTCCGGCTTATTCAGGGACCGGGTATCGTGTACTGATTTTTGTGACCATCTATCTGATTCTATATGGATTTCTCTATTTCTATGCAAGGAAAATAGAAAAAAGGCCTTCAGCATCTCTGGTCTATCAGGAAGACCGTGCCGTGAAAAGCAGGTTTACTTTTGATGAAAAGGAATCTCTTCTGGGAAATGAGAAACTGAAGAAAGCGGTGAAAGTCTACGTAGCGTTCATGGGCCTTATGGTTTTGACCATTCTCCTGGGATTCTTCATTCCAGAGCTCTCTCTCATCACACTGCCGCTTGTGGCTGTGATTTTTCTTGTGGCTGGAATCCTTGGTGGCATCATGAGCGAATATGGGACCTTCGGTGATCTTCTGAAAGATCTCTACAAAGGTCTTCTCTCCATGCTTCCTGCAGTGGTTCTGATACTCATGGCTATGAGCATCAAGCACATCATGACAAAAGGGCTCGTCATGGACAGCATTCTTTATTATGCATCAGGTTATATGGAAGGACTCAGTCCGAACCTTGCGGTTCTTGGGCTGTATCTTCTGATTCTCGTACTGGATTTCTTCATCGGGTCCGGTTCAGCCAAAGCGTTTCTTGTGATGCCCATTGTGCTTCCATTGACCGATTTGATAGGCATCACAAGGCAGACCACCATACTGGCATTCTGCTTCGGAGACGGATTCAGCAATCTTCTGTTTCCTACGAACCCTACACTGATGATTGCCCTCGGGCTCACTGTGGTGAGTTATCCGAAATGGATCAGGTGGTCCATAAAGATTCAGCTTGTGGTATTTCTTGTGACGTTAGGGTTTCTCTTTCTGGCGAATAATTTCGGCTACGGACCGTTTTAGGAGGATATGGCATGACACAAGAAGACAGAACTCTTGCAGTAGAGCATCTTAAGGAGGCGCTGACGTATCGCACCATCTCCAGCATAGAAGAGGATTCTGTGGATTTCAGGGAATATGATGCGTTTCTTGCTTTTCTGAAAAGAACCTACCCCATGGTTCATGAAAAAATGGAGCTTACCATGATCAATACATATAGTCCGGTGTATCATCTGAAAGGAATAGAGAAGGTTCATCTTCCCGTTCTTCTTCTGGGGCACTATGATGTGGTGCCCGTGGAAGAAAATACGATGATGGATTGGGAGAGAGATCCCTTCGGTGGAGAAGTGCATGCGCATCATATTTACGGAAGAGGCGCCATGGACGACAAGAATCAGGTGATCTCCATCATGGAATCTCTGGAAGCGCTTCTTCACGAAGGGTATGAACCGGGCAGGGATATTTATGTGGCCATAGGCTTTGATGAGGAAATCGGCGGTGAAAGGGGAGCCAGGGCCATAGCGGAACATTTCAGAGAAAAAGGACTCCGCTTTGATCTGGTTCTGGATGAAGGCGGCGCAGTGGTTCTGAACACGGTGGAAGGAGTCAAGACGCCTTTGGCCCTCATAGGCGTGGCCGAAAAAGGCTCTTCCATGATCAGAATCACCGCCTATGGCGATGGAGGACACTCCTCCATGCCCCAAAAGGGTTCGTCTATAGAGGTTCTTTCCCAGGCGGTGCGAAATCTCATGAAAAACCCCATGAGACCCAGACTCACTGCACCGGTGAGGGGAATGCTTCATGGTATGGCACCATTTTTAGGCGTCAAAGGTATTCTTTTAAGGCATGCGGATCTGACTTTCCCGGTGCTTGCGAAAATACTCTCGTCGAGTGGTGTCATGAACTCCATGGTGAGAACCACCATGGCCATGACCATGGCAAAGGCAGGGTCCGCCATGAATGTGATGCCTCAGGAGGCATCAGTCTATGTCAATGTGCGTATTCTTCCAGGGGATACCTTTCAGGATGTGCTCAGTCACATGAAGAAGGTGAACAGGGATCTGGATCTGTCCTATGAAGTGCTTGTGAAGGAAGAGGCGTCTTCCATCTCTCCCCATGATTCGGAGGCTTTCAAGACCATCGAGCGCAATGCCCTGAAGGTCCATCCGGATGCGAAGGTGCTTCCGTATCTCATGGCTGGTGGGAGTGATTCGAGAAAATATGAATGTGTGTCTGAAAACATCCTGCGCTTTTCCTGCGTCAGAATGACGAAGGAAGATCTGGATTCCATTCATTCCACCAATGAAAGAATTCATGTGGATAATCTTTTCAGTATGATCCGGTTCTATGTGGAGCTGCTCAGGGAATATGAAACATGATCCCAATTAGTCTGTCCTGATTACGTATGAAGTCCTGAGGAAAAAAACAGACCTGGGAAAGTTCAAAGTCTTATCTTGAACTTTCCCAGGTCTTATTTCATGGATTACTTGTTGGAGAATTTCTTCAGGAACTGATTCTTTCTTTCCATGAGGGCTTCCACTTCATTGATCAGCAGATTGTCCTTATGGTGACCGGTCTCCATGAAGAAGAGGGAGAGTCCGCCGGGACCCACATGGGTTCCTACTGCGACGCCCATCTGCATCATGTAGATATCGCCTTTGAAAGAAGTCTCTTCCAGAAATTTCGATTTAAGGTTGTCGGCATAGCTCTTATCGGTGGTATAGCCGATGATGATGAAATCCGTCAGCGCTTCATCGTTTCTCTTTTTGAATTCATTGATGTAGTGTGCCAGGACTTTTCTTCTTCCTCTTTCCTTTGCCACGATGGAGCCTTTTCCTTCCTTCATGGACATGATGGGCTTCAGCTTCAGCATCTTGCCGATGATGGCGCTGGCACCGGAAAGTCTTCCGCTACGGATGAGATGGTTGAGATCGTCCACTGTGAGAAAGTGCTTCACGTTGATCTTATAGGTTTCGTTGAAGTCGATAAGCTCCTGAAAACTTGCACCTTTTTCACGAAGCCTTGCGCTTTTCATAAGAAGCCATCCACTGCCGTGGCTCATGGACTTTGAATCCACCACATGAATCTTCACTTTGGAATCCGGGAACTCCTCATAGAAATAATCCTTGGCAAGGACCGCGGACTGATAGGCACCACTAGTGCCGCTGGACATGCAGATGCACAGGATCTCATCATGTCCTGTCGTAACGGCTTCCTTCATGATGTCCAGATAGGATGCAGGACTTGGCATGCCGGTGGTCGGTGGATTCTCCAGGTTTTCCATCATGCTGTAGAATTCATCCGCGGTGATGTCTACCCGGTCCAGGTAGGTCTTTCCATCCATGGTGACGGTGAGGGGCGCAATACTGATATCATATTGTTCTAGAATATCATCTGAAAGGTCGCAGGTTGAGTCTGCCATTATTTTAATCATTTTTCCTCCAATGAGGGCATAGATGGAGTAGTGTATTCCATTGAGTGCCCTGATGTTAATCTTTTACATTATACGTCAATGTCCTTAATTATCCTATAACTTTTTTCAAGCATCTAGCCCTGTGGAAAAAGATCTGTTCGGGTGTCACGCACTTGAGAGTATGTGGATCCTGGTTCAACTTGTGAGAAGGTATGAAAGAACAGGAAGAAATCATTGACTCTGAACGGTCTTTCTGCCGATCAGAGGGTATACTGCAACAGCTGCGAGTATGGAATAATAGATGATGAGGTTATTCAGTCCTATACCCGGAAACAGATAAAGCAGCAGAACAATAAATGAGAAAATCCTCTGGGAGAAGTTCATTCTCTTCACATGTACAGGGGTTCCTCTGTCATCCAGAACACCGGCAATCCTGCTGGAAGGGGTAAAGGCCGGAAACAGAATGAGCACCAACCTCAGCAGGAGATCAATCCTGGGGGAAACAAAAGGCTCTGAAATGGAAAGAAAATTGAAGTGAAAGCTTTCCATGAGAAAGACTGCTGCGGTAAGGACAGAAAAAACCAGTGATGTGCGGGGTTTTTCTTTATAGAATAGGAGAGAAACCGAAGCGATGAGAAAGGGAATCAGGTAAACGCTGTTTTCGCTGCGGACAGATAAGTATACGCTGAATCCGAATACCACGATAAAATCGACTAGTGTGAGGCTTTTACCGCACACGCCACTGATCATTCTCAGAAGAAGAATAATCCAGAAGAGGACGAGCAGATTCAGACTTTCAAAGTAGAACAGGTTCACAAGGCTGAGTGCAGCACTTAAAAAAGCAGCGTATTCATATTTCGGGTCCACTTCTCTGGTGAGCGCCCATGTGAGAAATGTGCCACCCGCTATGGACAGACCTGATGAAAAAGAGTCCGTCATCAGATAGCCTAGAACTCCTGTGATCAGCGAAAATAATACGATGATTCTATTGGTGGTATAATTCAGATCCACTTTTCTGACTAAAGTAAACATCATTTCACTCCTGACTTGTACTATTATGTATAAGTATAACATCAGTTTCTTGTGGAACCTATGGTTTTCATTGTAAGCCTCGGTCCATCCCCCCCTATGAGATGGGGCTGAAAGGCCATCTTCTGCACTGAAGAGAGGAGCCGTCGGTAGGGTGGCTTAGAACTCAGTGAACAATATCTGACTGGAAGAAGCAGACTGGATCGGATAAAATGGTATAATCAGCTCATAGATCAAATTAGACGTTCACTTTGGAGGAAACATGGTTTATTTAGCTTTGGCAATCATCTGCAGCGCATCCATCGCACTGATTTTCAAGTATTCGGAAAGCAGCAATACCAACAGATACGCAATCACCAGCACCAATTACTTCACAGCATTCATGGTGAGTCTTCTCATGATTCTCCTGAGAGGCTTACTGACAGGCATAGATAAGGAAATCTCCTTCCTGGAGGATTTCAGTCTGGTCTTCTCGGGAAAACAGGATCTACTGACTCCCTATGGAAGCCTTCTGTGGGGACTTATCATCGGTTCGGTGGCAGGAGCGTTCTTTTTCCTGTCCTTCATCTACTATCAGAAAAGCGTGAAGGAATATGGAGTGGGCATATCGGGTACCATTGCAAAGCTGGGTATTCTGATTCCCATGCTGTTTTCTGTTCTTGTCTGGAAAGAATTTCCCACGGCCATTCAGGTGGTGGGCATCGCATTGTCCCTGGTGTCCATCCTCATTGTGAATCTCTCTCCGAAATCCCTGGAGAAATTGGATTTCAAACCGATCATCATGCTGCTCTTCGTTTTCGGCGGGCTGGCGGAATTTTCAACGAAGATCTACCAGAAGTATGGACTGAATGAGTATAAGGATCTGTTTCTTTTTGCGGTGTTCTTCGTGGCTTTTTCCATCAGTGCATATTATACGGTGAGAGAAAAAAGAAAAGTAACGAGGAAGGATCTCCTAACGGGAATTGCTGTGGGTATCCCGAATCTGTTTTCCTCCTATTTTCTGATTCTCTCCCTGGACACGATCAACACCTCAGTGGCGTTTCCTGTATACAGTGCGGGGAGTATTGTGCTGATCAATATAGGTGGATTTCTGCTGTTTAAGGAGAAAGTATCGAGAAAAAACCAGGTGGCCATCCTCCTGACTGTCATAGCCCTTATTCTGATCAATATATAGTCCCATAGGTTCTCAAAGCTAAAAGGCCGATGAATGCGTTTCATCGGCCTTTGATTCGTCTCTATGTCTTTCAGGGTTCATTTCTTAATTTATTCATTATCAGCAGGTTCTGGTTGAAGCGTTCTTTCGCCCAAGGATTCATCTCTTTCCACTTCAGTTTCCGCTTCATAAAGGTCAATATGGCAGTAACCATTCACATTCTTCTGAAGATAGTCCTGATGATATTCTTCAGCTACATAGAAATTCTTTAGGGAAGTCACTTCAACTACGATGTCTTCTTCGTATTTCTTCTGTTCCACGGCGATGACTTTTTCAATCTCTTCGATCTGAGTGTCATCCACATAGTAGATACCGGTTCGGTACTGATTTCCTATATCATTACCCTGCCTGTCTACGGAGGTCGGGTCTACCACTTTGAAGTAATAGAGAAGCAGATCGGTTAAGTCTATTTTACTCGGGTCATACTTCACCTCTACAGTTTCAGCAAACCCCGTATCCTTACTGACGACATCTTCATAGGAGGGGTTCTCTGTATTTCCGTTGGCATAGCCTGAAACTGCATCCACAACACCGTTGATTCTCTGGAAATACTCCTCAACACCCCAGAAGCATCCGCCAGCCAGATAGATGGTCTCTACGTCCTCTTCGTTATAGTCTTTCGTAAGACTTGCATTTACAGCTGCCGGAGCTGTGCTGTTTAAATCAATAGTGGCAAGTAGTAGAACCGCTGCAAAAACAAGAATCATCAGTATAATATATTTCGCTTTCATCTTACACCTCTTTCATCATGGATAAGGAATCCTTCTTCAAATATGCTGCGTCTGGTAAGTTCAGTGCAATACTGCTAAAATGAATGAAAAACCTGATTCAATATCAATGATACTTTTGAGAAAGGGGACCGGAACACGTATCGTTAAGGGTATTATAGCATGATAAACAATTGTGACGGATGCGCTAACACGATATGCCATATAAAGCATAGAGGCAGCGTTTCGTGATTGCGGAAAGTGCCTAGCTGCCTGTAAGTGTATCTGAGAGTGAAAATCAGGAAGACAAGAAAAGGAGCGTAGCGGATATGAATGAAGTGGAAAAGTATATCGAGAACTTTCCGGAAGAAGTTCAGCAGAGGCTGACTAAAATGAGAGAAATCATCAAAGAGCTGGCACCGGAAGCCAGTGAACGAATCTGTATGGGCATCCCCACCTATGATCTTCATGGAAAGTGGCTGGTCCATTTTGCCGGATTCAGGAAACACATCGGATTTTATCCACAGCCGGAAGGGATCACAGCCTTCAAAGAGAAACTCACGCAGTACAAGACGTCTAAAGGTACCATACAGTTTCCGCTGAATAAACCTCTTCCGGAGGAGCTCATCCGTGAGATTGTGAATTACAGGGTAGAGCATCAGAACGGATAGAATATTCAGGGATCATAAGAAGGTCTTATCCCTTAGATACCTGTACATGTTTTAAGAATTAAACTGGAATAGTTAAGCCAATGGTGTAGATCCGATCTGTGAGTGTAGTATACTATATATAACAAGAAAAGTGGTAATGTATGTTTTAGAATGGAACCATTGGGATAGGAGGATGAGATGAAAACTGAATCAGAACAATCCGATGCGAAATTTAGAAGTATCGTCACTGAGTGGATGAAATCAATGATCGTCGGTCTTCTGACAGCGCTGTTTGTCACAACATTTCTTTTCAGCTCTGCAGTGGTGAAAGGCAGCTCCATGTATCCGACACTTCATGAAAATGACAGGCTCATCGTGAAGAAATATGAAACAATACTGAAAACTGAAGAGTACAGGAGAGGGGATATCATTGTGTTTGAATCCCCGCTTGAAAATGAGGATAAGTATTTCATCAAAAGAGTCATAGGTCTGCCAGGAGATAAGATTACCATTTCAGATGGCAAGGTCCATGTAAATGATGAAATCATCGAAGAACCTTATATTGATCAGCATGCATTTACGGAAACTCTGTTTTTCGGGGACGATTATATTGTTTCAGAAAATGAGCTGTTTGTGATGGGCGATAATAGACTTCCCGGAAAAAGCAATGACAGCAGAAGTTTCGGGAGTATATCCATAGATCGGATTGAAGGGAAGATTGTGCTGAGAGTGCTTCCTCTTGATAGAATCGACAGTGATCTTTAAGTGCGTCATCCTTATCGGGATATGAACTTATTTCAGATCGTACTGACATGTTGCAGTATCAATGGAGTGTTCCGGAATAACAAGAAGGCAGCTTCCCATATAGGAAACTGCCTTCTTGTGCTTTAGCACATAAAAATAAAGCAGCTGCTTGCGCAACTGCTTTGTCTTTTAAGATTATCTGTTAAATCTTTCTGCTTTTCTTGCTCTTCTGCAATCTGGGCATCTAACAGGATCGTTTTCGAATCCCTTTTCCTTGTAGAATTCCTGCTCACCTACTGTGAATATGAATTCGTTGTTGCAGTCTCTGCATGTGATCTTCTTGTCTTCCATTGATTTTTTCCTCCTTAGAAACAGACATACATAATTCTCTGACGCTAAGGCGAAATTGAAATCTTTGTAATGTGCTGTATAATTTTTTGTTCCGTTTACCGGACTATGTCAGTATAACATACTCTCAAAGATAACGCAAATGCGATTCCTTTGAGAAAATAAAAAGCAGCTGCCTAAGCAACTGCTGATTTACCAGATTATCTTCTGTTGAACTTTTCGTTCTTTCTTGCTCTTCTGCAATCAGGACATCTTACTGGTTCGTTTTCGAATCCCTTTTCCTTGTAGAATTCCTGCTCACCTACTGTGAATATGAATTCGTTGTTGCAGTCTCTGCAAATGATCTTCTTGTCTTCCATTGATTTTTTCCTCCTTAGAACAGCTATCCTTGAAATTTCCTGCCCCCTAAGGTGAAAGTAAATCTTCTCGTTTAGTACTGTTATTTATGTCCCTTTGTTAGGACTAGTTCAGTATAACAGATTGCTTCAGAAATAGATACAAGGATGGAGAGATATGCAACTATGACTTTTAAAAGGGATAAATGATGCCATTTCAATTGATAAAGTCATGTTTATTTACGAAGTAAGATGATATTTCATAAATTTTCTATGCAGAGAACTGAAAATGTATTATGATTTGAGTGGATCGAAAAATAGAAGTGATCCAAATAATAGGCAAAGGAGTGGTACTTTATGAAAAAGGATATTGCAGCAGGAAAAGGAAAGCCAGCGGGAGGATCTGCCTATTAAAAAGCAGCCTCCAAGTAAACACATGGAGGAAAAAAGTATTGAACACAAGAATGGAAAATTTAGGATTTACGGAAAGGATTCTCATGGAAGCGACGCTTCATGAGGGCCTATGCCTTGGAAGAGTCATCTCACAGTCCAAAGATCTCTACCGGGTTGCACTGACAGAAGGAGAACTCTACGCGGAGGTTTCGGGAAAGATGCGCCATCAGGCATCATCGATCCTGGAATTTCCTGTGGTGGGGGACTATGTCATGGTGGACAGGGAAAGTGACGAGAAGGGCAATGGCATCATCCATGAGATTCTGCATCGAAGGAGCCTCTTCGTCAGAAAGTCTGCAGGGAAGACGCAGAAGCCTCAGGCGGTAGGTGCGAACATCGACACGGTATTTCTCTGCATGGCATTGAATAATGACTATAACCTGAGAAGACTGGAAAGATATTTCGCGGTAGCCCTGGACAGCGGCGCAGTGCCGGTCATTGTCCTGACGAAATCTGATCTCTGCGGGAATCTGGAAGAAAAGAAGAGGGAAGTGGAAAAAACCGTACTGGGATATGATGTGCTGGTTACCTCCGCTTATGTGGAAAACGGTCACGAGATTCTGAAGCCCTATCTTTCTGCCGGAAAGACCGTGGCTTTCATCGGCTCGTCAGGCGTGGGAAAATCCACCCTCATCAACAGACTGCTGGGAGAAGAGGCCATGGAGACCCAGGGGCTTCGAAATGATGACAAAGGAAGACATACCACAACGTCAAGGGAACTCTTTCTTCTGCCAGAAGGCGGTGCTGTCATTGATACACCGGGCATGAGAGAGCTGGGCATTGACCATGCAAACATCGAGGAGTCCTTTGAGGATATCTCGGATCTTTCGCTTCAGTGCAGGTTCCATGACTGCCGTCATGACAAGGAGCCAGGATGCGCCATCAAGCATGCGCTGGAAGAAGGCACCCTGGACCGGGCACGGTATGAGAACTATCTGAAACTCAAGGCGGAGAATAAATACGAAGGTCTGAGTGCGAGGCAGATCGAAGACCGGAAAATCAAGGAAATGTTCGGCGGAAAGAAGGAAATGAAGAAGGCATTCAAAGAGATCAAGGCCAGAAAAAGGTAGAGATCGTTGTCTTTGAATACTTCTGCATATGCTATCAGTAGACAGGAAGAAGAGATGGATGGGAAGGCCCGTTCACCTCTTCTTTTCAGTTGTGCGCAGGAAGTCCACAGACAGGCGTTAAAGGAAAGCATTCATTTCGGCGGCATATGATATAATCATAGTGATAATGAACAAAATGCATAGTAATGAGAAGAGACCATGTAAGTGATGGTAAGAAGGAGAGAAAATGAGTAAAGTTTTAGTGCTTGCTGAGAAACCCTCAGTAGGAAAAGATATCGGGAAAGCTCTGGGCATCCATGGCGGGAAAGACGGATTCATGGAAGGGAAGGATTATGTCATCACCTGGGCCATGGGTCATCTGGTGACCCTGGCTGCGCCGGAGGAATACAGACCGGAGTACAAGGAGTGGAAGATGGAGCTTCTGCCCATGCTTCCTGAGAAGATGAAGCTTTCGGTCATCGGAAGAAGTGCGAAGCAGTATAGTACGGTGAAGCATCTCATGAACAGAAGCGACATCAGAGAGATCGTCATCGCCACGGATGCAGGACGAGAAGGAGAACTGGTGGCCAGATGGATCATCTACAAGGCAGGGGTCAGAAAGCCCATGAAGAGGCTCTGGATCTCTTCTGTCACAGAAAAGGCGATCAAGGACGGCTTCCGGAACCTGAAGGATGCGAATAACTACGAGAATCTCTATAAGTCCGCAGAAGCAAGAAGCAAAGCGGACTGGATTGTAGGCATCAATGCCACCCGCGCCCTGACGGTGAAGCATAATGCGCAGCTTTCACTGGGACGTGTGCAGACACCGACCCTCGGCATTGTAAAGACCAGGGAAGAGGAAATCCGATCCTTCAATCCCGTTTCCTATCACACCATCAAGGTGAAGGCTGGTGGCGTCTATTTCCACCATGAAGGAGGAAGAATCTTCAAAGAAGAGGAAGCCAGAAAGAAGCATAAGTCTCTGGAGGGAAAGAAGCTTCTCATCACCGATGTGAAGACCGTGGAGAAGAGAAAGGATGCACCGCTTCTGTACGACCTTACAGAGCTTCAGAGAGACGCCAGCAATCTATACGGCCTGAGTCCCAAAGAGACCTTAAACACCATGCAGGCCCTCTATGAAAGGCATAAGGTGCTGACCTATCCGAGAACGGATTCCAGATACCTAACGAAAGACATGACGGCAACTTTAGCAGACCGCGTAAAGGCATCGGCCAAGGGGGACCTGACCAACATCGGCAGAGAGATCCTGAGAAAAGGAATCAAAGAGAAGAAGAGCTTCGTCAATGATCAGAAAGTGTCCGACCATCATGCCATCATTCCGACGGAAGAATCCGTGGTTTTAAGTACCCTGACGGATAAGGAAAGGAAGATCTATCTTCTGGTTGTGAAGAGATTCCTCAGTGTGCTCATGGACCCTTATGTCTATAAGGAAATGGTAGTAACGGGGACCATAGGAGAGGAAATCTTCAGGAATAAATCCAAGGTCACCGTCAGTCAGGGCTACAGAGCTCTATTAAAGGAGCAGGACGAGGAAGAAATCGAAGAAAGAGAATCGCTCTTCAAAAAGGGAGACCAGCTCTCCCTGGAAAAGACCTATCTGGAAGAAGGAAAGACCAAGCCACCGGCCTACTTCACCGATGCGACGCTTCTCTCCGCCATGGAGAATCCCGTGAAGTACATGGAATCAGATGACAAGAAGCTGGAAGCGATACTGAAGGAAACCAGTGGGTTGGGGACCGTTGCGACAAGAGCCGACATCATCGAAAAGCTCTTTTCCTCCTTTGTGCTGGAAAAAAGAGGAAAGGAAATCCATATCACGGAAAAAGGAAGACAGCTTCTTGATCTCGCACCGGAAGAGCTGACTTCTCCTGAAATGACCGCCAGATGGGAATCCAAACTGGAGAAGATCAAAAACGGACAGCTGAAAGAGGAAGCCTTCATCAGGGAAATGGAGGAGTACACGAAGAAGATCATCACGGAGATCAAGACCTCCAAGAAGACCTTCCGTCATGACAATATGACCGGGCAGAAGTGTCCGACCTGCGGAAAGAATCTGCTGGAAGTGAAGGGGAAAAAGTCCACCATGCTGGTCTGTCAGGACAGAGAGTGCGGCTTCAGAAAAACCTTAAGCAGCCAGTCCAATGCCCGATGTCCTGAATGCAAGAAGAAGATGGAGCTTGTGGGTGAAGGAGAAGGAAAGTACTTCAAATGCAAGTGCGGCTACAGAGAAAAGCTCACCGCCTTCCAGGCAAGAAGAGAAAAGGAAGGCACAGCTATGAGAAAGGGTGAAGTGAAGCAGTATCTGAGTAAGATCAATAAGGAAAATGATGAACCACTGAACTCCGCCTTAAGTGATGCGCTGAAGGATCTGTTCAAATAGGTTCTGTAGTAAAGTGAATTTCTACAGATGTATTGCGAAAATATTGCATATAATATAATATGAGTATGTAAATAATTATATGTTGCATAGATGAAGGGTGCTGTAGGAGGATGAAGTTGGAAAAGAAAAGAATACTGCTGATGCGTTTACTGATAGTATTACTGGTGGGTTCTGTAGGTTTTTCCATCTATCAGGGCTATAAGTTAAGGGTATATGAAAGAGAACTGACACGCGTTGTAGAAAACCACCTGCAGATCTTTGCTGCCAATGCAGGACAGGTGGAAGATAAGAGAATTTATGCGGAGCAGTTTGCGAATCTCACTGCTGCCCAGGAAGCCTATATCGTATTAAGTGAAAAGAGCGCTTATGACGAAGGGGAGTGGGAAGAGAGCCTGCCCGGACTGATCATAAGACTGAAACAGGTCATGGAATTTGATGAAGAGAAGTATAGGGAAGTGTTTTCTGATATGGACGTAAGCAGGCTGATGTTTGATATTTCAGAGGACTTTGAAGATCATGAATCCATCAGAAAAGTGTATGAACTTCTGAACTGATGAATCGGAACAGTAACAAAATAGTGATATACGAAAAAAGGAGCTTATCAGATGATAGGCTCCTTTTTCGTATAAGCAGATGATGAAACTGATGTGCTAGAGCAATCTGCTTTTTTCTAGATAACTTACGGCATACTCGGCATAAAGCAGCGCACCGTTTATGAGCGCATCCTCATCGATGTCGAAGTGGTCATTGTGATGGGCAAGATCCGTCTTCTTCTCTTTGTTTCCGGATCCGATGAAGGCGAAGCAGCCAGGCTTCTTTTCCAGGTAGAAGGCAAAGTCTTCTCCACCAGTGGTCTTTTCCATAAGGACGACGTTTTCTTCCCCCATGATCTTTTCTGCAGCTTCCCGGGCAATCTCTGAGGAGGTTTCCTCATTATGCACCGGAGGCAGATTATGAATGTAGGTCAGCTCGGCTTCCGCCCCGTAGAGAGAGGCGGTATGCTCCATGACTCTTCTCACGGAACCTTCAATGGTGTCTCCGATCTCTTTTCGGAAATACCTGACCGTGCCTTCCAGCTCTGCTTCGCCGGAAATGACGTTGAAGGCTGTGCCGCTGTGAATGGAACCCACAGAGACCACAAGGGGGTCCAGAGGGCTGTATTCCCGGCTCACAATGGTCTGGAAGTTCATGACCATGGCAGAAGCCACCACCACGGCATCCACCGTCTGATGGGGCATGGAGCCGTGTCCTGAGAGCCCTTTGATGCGGATTCTGAACCGGTCCGTGGCGGCCATTCGCTCACCGGATTCCACGGAGACCTTTCCTGTGGGCAGGCCAGACCAGATATGGGCACCGAAGACGTTGTCGGTTTGTTCGTACCAGTCGCCAGTCTCAATCAGAATCTTTGCACCCAGTCCGATCTCTTCGGCAGGCTGAAAAAGAAGATGGACGGTGCCGTGAATCTCATCTTTTGAATCCATAAGCATCTTTGCTGCCGTAAGTAGAATGGACATATGGGCGTCATGGCCGCAGGCATGCATTTTTCCTTCTGTCAGGGACTTATAGGGCACATCATTTTTCTGGGTGATCTTCAGGGCATCCATATCGCTTCGAAGGGCGACGGTTTTTCCCGGATGTTTCCCTTCTATGGTGGCGATGAGCCCCGTGGGATTCGCCTTGATGTAGGGGATTCCCAGCTTATCCAGTTCTTGTGCGATGAATGCTGTAGTCTCCACCTCTTCCATACTCAGTTCAGGATGCTGATGAAGATATCTGCGCAGGGATACGATGTCGTCTTTGTAGCGTTCTTTCAGGGCTTTTCTATCCAGCATGTTGTGCCTCCAATATACTCTATTTTCTGACTATTCTAAAGGAAGCTGGATAGCCTGTCAATGAACTTCTAAACAGATTATGAAGACATGTATACAAAACATGAATTTACAGCCTTTCCCCTTGAAGAACATACCCCCTAGTGGTATATTGAGGCTAAGAAAATAAACCTTGGAGGAAATGAAATGATTGTATATGAAAAGAAGACAGAGAAAAGTTTCGATGTGGCACTGGAGGATCTCAAGAAGGCACTGGCGGAGCGTAAGTTCGGCGTCCTGTGGGAAATGAACTTCAAGGATAAGCTTCAGGAAAAGGGACTGGATTTCAATAAGAATTTCAAAGTCATGGAAGTATGTAATCCACCTAAAGCAAAGGTGGTTCTGGATCGGCATCTGGAAGCAGGTTATATGCTCCCCTGCAAGATGGTGGTTTACGAGAAGGAAGATGGTGTGCGGATCGGCATGATGAAGCCTACAAGCCTTGCCGGAATCATGGAAGGTATGGAGCTGGATGATGTGGCAATGGAAGTGGAAGAGATTCTTACGGAAGCCATTGAAGCTGCTATATAGGAAAGCGTTCTTCTCCTCAAAATGAACTGTAAAGAGAAAAAAAGGAAGTCAGAAGCGATTAATCAGCTTCTGACTTCCTTTTTATCGGGGAAATATATATAAATGTGTGGAAAACTAGGATGCTTTCCTCTGGATGGAAGGGCCGGGTGAGCGCTTCCTGTTTTCCATGATATAGATGTCGGAAATGGTGTTCACCGGACAAATGGTGCACCATGTTCTCGGTTTATATAGATAGGACAGGGAAAGCCCTATAAGTGTAGTTGTCATCATCATGGAAAACATGCGGAAAGCAAAATGAGTGATCCACACAGGTATACCACTTAGGGTAATGAGCTGCGGGAATGCAACCGGGATGGGCAGTATGATCAGAAATCTCGGAATGAGCATGGGTGCCATATTGCCCAGAGCCACCTGAAGGGTGGACATAAGTGATATGAACAGGCTGATGCCGAAATAGATCAGGACCACATTCTTGACATTCCCTTTGATGAAGGACATGGGGGTAACCTTGCCTTTCTTCTTTCTCTTTTTCCCTAAGGTCATGTACAGATTCGATCTTGGACAGTATCCCTGACACCATGTTTTCTTCTTATCTCTTTGAAGAAGAACCATGGGAATCACCATGCAGATGACACCAAGAATCGCAAAATGAATGTTTACAAAGGACAGGCCGAAGAAGGCCAGGGTGATCAGGTATAAATATTTATGATTTTTCACGTGTTACCTCTCTGATGCATTTTTCTTTTGTTTTTTCTTTCGTGTTATTATATTTTAAAAAGTTGAACCAAGCAGGGTACCCACTACGGATCCGTATAGAATGGAACGCCATGGGTTAGAGGATATGGGGCAGGTTCCATCGCAACCGATGAAATAATAGTAGAGATAACCTGCAAGTCCTCCGATGACGATGCCAAGGGCAATCTTCATGATTCTCTTTCTCCTTCTGGTTTCTTTTGAAACGGTTGTATTTTCCATAAGCTCTGCTACTCAAAATATGGACAAATCTATCCATATCGAGACTTTTACTGCTTCTTCCTGTATGCTTTCGCCTCAGTTTCCTGAGCTGCTACTCACAAGTTCTTGTACAGTCCACAGTCGTAAATTCCCGACTAGCCATCGGTACACATCTACAATAGCGTTACAGTGCTACCGTGTAGACTTTGGCATTCACAAGATTGATGCTGGCGTTCCTGTCCCTGTCTATGACAAAGCTGCACGCATCGCATCTGTATGTTCTATCAGATAACTTCAGATCCTTTCTGATAGAACCACATTCCGAGCACAGCCTGCTTGAAGGATACCATCTGTCAGCAATTCTTAACTCTATCCCATTCTTCCTGCACTTGTCAGCAAGTTTCAGCCTGAAGGAATAGAAGTTCTGGCCTTGTACAGCCTTCGCTAAATGCCTGTTCTTCATCATCCCTTTCACGTTCAGGTCTTCCATGGTGATGAAACGTGGTTTTTGCCTGATCACCTGACTGATTACCTGATTGATGTGATTTTCCCTTATGCAGGAAAGTCTCTGATGAAGTTTCTGTACCTTTATGGTCTGCTTATGGATATTCTGTCTAGTAGCTCCTCCTTTCGTTTCTTTATTTCTGACTTTCAGGCTTTCGTATTTTCTCGAAAGCCTTCTTTGTTCGCGTTTCAGCCTTTTTTCCAGGTCACGCACGGATTTGGTCTTGTTGATGTTTGCGAATGGATTCTCCATGGTGCTTACCACCGCAAAATCCTTGATGCCCAGATCGATGCCGATGCCATTTCCTTCGGGCACATCATAGGGCTTCTCCTCTGCTTCAATCAGCACAGACACGTAATATCTGCCTGCCTTCATGGATACGGTCCCGCTTTTCACCATGGAATCCATCGGGATGTATCCTTTCTCTTTCAGCCTGACAAATCCCAGCGTGGGTATTTTAAGGCGATGCCTTTCAATGGTCCAGTCCGTTCTGTTGTTCCTGGGGAAGTATGCCTTCACATCCGACCTGTTCTTCTTCTTGAATCTCGGAAATCCGGACTGTTTCCTGAAAAACTTCCTGAAAGCCTTCTCCCCATTCATGATGCTCTGCTTCACAGCTTTGCTGCTGACTTCTCTGATCCAAAGGTATTCCGGATTCTCTGGCAGGAACTCATTGTTCAGCCATTTCGAGAAATCCATTCCGGACATGAAGCTTTTTTCCGCTTTGTAGATCTCTTTGTTTTCAGCAATGTAGAAATTGTAGATGAACCTGCAGACACCGATGGTTCTGTTTATTTTATGTTTCTGCTTATCAGTCGGATGTATTTCCGTCTTGCAACTTTTCAGCACCCTGATCATCACCTTTATGCACTATTTTTCTGGACCTTGTTTAAGAAAATTATAGCACATATGTTCTTTTATGGCGATTGAATATGAAAGAGATATTATTTTATCTGAATTGCACCAAAGCTGAACTGTCCTAGCAGAAACAGGTATGAACTCAGAAAGTCCATGAATCATGGGTATATTGCTTCACTTTTGTCCATGATTGTAGATATTTTTAAGAATCATTTGCTACTCCTTCTCTGTAGATGAAGAAAAGGATGGCTTATTGTCATCCTTGTTTCCTCATGTATTTAAGGGAAGTGTATCTGTTATCGTATTAAGCGATGCTTTCTATGGTGTTCAGGAATTCCTGGATTGGCTGGTTTCCAAGTAGATCATGTTCATCGTTGATGACGATCTTTGGCACACCGGATACGTTGTGCTTCATGGACAGTTCGCCGAAGGTTTCCGCTTCGATCATTTCCGCCTCGATGAATGGATTCATCAGGGCAAGCTTATGGGCCTTCTGCACTGCACCTGGGCAATGAGGACAGCTCAGTGTGATGAACACCTTGATGTTGATGGGCTTACTGATCTTCTTGATTCTTTCTTCCAGTTCTGCAGGCATTTCGCTTTCATTTCCTGATACTTCAAGTATTGCAGGGATGAAGGAGTTGATCTCGTGACCAGCAGGAATTCCGTTGAACTTCACGCCTTTGTACTGCTTGTCTGCGTCCAGCATGACGATGGATGGTACCATGGCTACGTTGTACTTCTTCGCAAGTTCGGCATCCTTGTTGATGTCATACTGCTCCAGATGAATCTTGTCGCTGAGCTCTTCCACTTCCTGCATGTAGGCCAGTGTCTCCGCACATGTTGGGCATTCGCCTTCCTTGGTGAACAGTGCGATGGTCACATCGCCCTTCATTTCCTGGAATATTTCCTTTAACTGTCCCTGGATTTCTTCATTAAACATTTTCATTATTTCTTTACCTCCATAAAGTGTGTTGTGTGAGTGTATATTTTAATTTTAATAATTAACTGATTTTCTGTGCATTCAGGTATTCGCTGACGGCAAGAGCCGCCTTGGCTCCATCGCTGGCTGCGATGACGATCTGTTTGTAGGGAAGCGTCGTCACATCGCCTGCGGCGAAAACGCCGTCGAGGTTTGTGTGATTCTTCTCGTCCACAATGATTTCATTGAAGTCATTCAGCTTCAGATGATCTCTAAAGGGTCCAAGATTCGGTACATGACCGATTTCTATGAATAGACCGTCTGCGAAAAGTTCATGTTCGCTGTTCTTCTTCTTATCGAGTACGCGGATGCCTTTCATGGCGTCCTCCCCGAAGATTTCGAGAATCTGTGTTTCCAGATGCACGGTGATATTGGGATTGGCATAGAGCTTCTCCACTAGAATATTGTCTGCTCTTAACTGGCTTCTGTGTACTAAGGTCACAGACTTTACAACTTTTGCAACATCTATTGCCGCTTCAACAGCGGAGTTTCCTCCACCAGCTATGAGTACATCTTTTCCTTTGAACAGGGGCGCATCACATATGGCGCAGTAGGCCACGCCTTTCCCTGCATAGGTATCTTCACCTTTGACATCCAGATGTCTGGGGTTGGAACCTGTTGCCACAAGAATGGTCTTTGCCCTGAAGATTTCACCGGAATAAAGTGTCAGAAGATGGGTATCACCGTCTTTGCCGTACTTCACGACTTCGCTGTCGTCTTTGATGGGCACTTCCAGTGTTTCCACATGGGCCAGAAACTCTTCGGCCATGGCTTCTCCGCTCAGTTCTTTGGTTCCGAGATAGTTTTCCACCGTTGAGGTGTCAAGGAGAAGGCCTCCTTTTCTCTTGGTGATGATTCCGACTTCCAGTCCTTTACGTTTCGCGTAAAGCGCTGCATTAAGGCCTGCAGGTCCGCCGCCTACCACAAGCAGATCATAGGTCTTGTCCATATCCAGCTGATTTTCATCTTTTGTACCGAGTCCTTTTTTCAGATCTACCTGAAAAGAAAATGACATGTTTTACCTCCTGTCGTACTGTGCTCTCCTTGGAATAGAAGGGGACAGAACTTGAATTGATGGTTTAAATAAAATGCATGTTGCCATGCGTTTATTTTACACATTCCGTGTTTAAGATTTTACAGATGCTTGATTCGGAGAGTCCTCCAAACAAGACACCCAGTTCCTTTAGTGAGAGGGAAGAGTTCTTTCTGAATTTCAGAATCAGATCGTTTCGAAGATCTTTCTGTCTGAAGAGTTCCTTCAGTGAAAGTCCCGCTTCTTCTGAAACCTGGAAAAGTCTTTTCTGTGCTTCATCGATGCTGTCGATGCAGTCTCTGCACTCCTCAGGATCCTTTTCGTCCTTCAGACCTGCGATGGGGGAAACCCAATCCAGTCTCAGGGGCGTATCAGGATCGTAGATGCAGTAACTGTTCCACTGGGTTTCCTGAGCGGCTCCCTTATCGTGAAGCTTCGCAACCACTTCCAGTGTGCTTTCCGCACTTTGTAAAAGAGTGCTTTTGTATCGGTCTTTGAAAACCGGTTCATCTATATCCAGATACATGGCGTATCCGATGTTGATGCTTTTCATGACCTTACTCATGTCTGCACCGTTCAGGTCCATGACCAGGTGATAGGCATTATCTGACAGAAGACAGTAGGCATACAGCTTGAACTGATATTTTGCCTGGGCACGTCTTATGATTTCCAGAAAGTGCTCGCGATCTTCATCTTTTTCAAACAAATCTCTTTTCGCCCCACCGGCCTGTGTAATATGAAATGTCCCGTATGGATCTTTTATTCGAGCTTGCCTTGCCACTTGTTTCACCGTCCTTACAAAAAGTATGATAACATAGCTCCAGATAAAATTCAAGTACCGTCCCCAAAATTTTTCATGCTTTTTCAGAAACTGCAGCATAAGTACCTAGTAGAAGGGCTTAGCGCGCTTTTGAAGAAGAAGGAGTGTGGTTATTATGAGAAAACCGGGGATTTATCTTTCACCAAGCAGGCAGCCTAAAAACATGTATGCAGTGGGAAATACCAATGAGGAGAAGGAAATGGTGGCCGTTTCGGAAATCATCCGGGACATCATGGCCAGGGAGTACAGTTATCCGGTGCATCAGGCAACCCTTTCCCTAGACATCGGAAAAGAAGGAAGACCCAGAGAAGCTGAAAGAAAAGGGTGCAGCATCTATCTGGCCATCCATTCCAATGCGGGCGGAAAGGGGAAGGCCAGAGGGGCTGTGGCTCTTTATCATCCGAAGAGTGAAGAGTCGAAGATGCTCGGGACCTATCTTGCCGAGGAGCTCAACAGAATCTGTCCTTACAAGAGCAACCGTGCACAGACCCTTGTGAACGGGATGGAGGCTTTTAACGGGAAAGGATACGGAGAGATCCGTGCGCCCTATGAACTGGGCATGATTCCTGTACTCATGGAGACGAATTTTCATGATCATCCGGACATCGCCAGATGGATCATCGGTCATAAACAGGAGATCGCCAGAGCCTATGTGAAGGGAATTGCCAGGTTTCTATCATTAAAGCCTGTGGAGGAGAGAGCGGAAGAGAAGAAGGTAGTGGAGAATCATAAGGCTCTGCAGGAAGAAGGGGATAAGCTCTACAGAGTTCAGGTAGGGGCCTTCAGAAAAAAAGAAAACGCGGAGATTCTTCTCGCGCGTTTATATAATGAAGGGTTTGATGGATTCATCCATTTTTCGTGAGATGGATTTCGCTTTTCCGGTTATTCCTCTTTTTCGAAAACCAGATCCACTTCCTTGATGACACCATAGCCGACGAACTTGGCGGGAATTGCCGTTACAAACCGCCAGCCCTCTTTGCTGTGCTGATCAATAAGCTGCTTGTAGTCTGATTCACTGAAGAGACCTCCGGTGGTTGCTCTGACATACATATACTTATACATTGTTAGATCCTCCTGTTTGGATTTTGTTATCTTTTCCATGTCTTTTCAGGTGTTTTCCTCTGCGTGTCATTTCTGTGCGCTAACCTATATCAGCTGTTTCTCCTGATGTAGGTTTTCAATGCGTTCGCGAGAATCACCAGGGTGTAGATGGCGACAATTCTCAGCGTGACTTCCAGAAACATGAGTAGGAGACTGAGATAACCGGCATTGACAAGTCCTAAGTTCATAGTATACTCCTCCTTTTGCATATATTAAACAATCTTTTGTGTATTTTAACAGAATAACATAAGGTGATAAATTATACTATGGAACAGGAATAATATGATTTTTGGCAATAAAAAAGCCTCTTCTGGTGTAGGGAAGAGGTTTTTTTATAAATGTGTTAGGGAGATACACTTATGAAAAATAGGTTTGTTGGCACCTATTTGTTAATAGTTTAACATTATTATGGTGTGAAGTAAACCTCTATTTTGAAAATATTTTTTCAAATTATGAGTAGATGCACTGATAAAGCCAATCATAGAGAAAAAAAGCGTAGAAAATACAACAATATTCTGATAATATTTTAACGAGATAACCCGTGAAAACCTATGAGTTTCTAAGTCTATGGTTATTTCTTCAAAGGGAAACATTCTGGTCAAGATCTTCTCATAATTTGTACAAATTCATAGGGTATGATGAAAGATAAGAATAAAGATAAGGAAGGAAGCAGAATATGGATGATGGAATGAACAGATTGAAAAGTGAGCAGTCTCCCTATCTTATTCAGCATGCAGAAAATCCTGTGGACTGGTATCCCTTTGGAGAAGAAGCCTTTGAAGAGGCGAAGCGAAAAGACAGACCCCTATTTCTTTCCATCGGGTATTCCAGCTGCCACTGGTGTCATGTGATGCGGGAAGAGTCCTTCGAAGATGAAGAAGTGGCAGAGATTCTGAATCGCTATTTCATCTCTGTGAAGGTGGACCGGGAAGAAAGACCGGACGTGGACCATGTCTACATGAGTTTCTGTCAGGCCATGACGGGGCATGGCGGATGGCCCATGACCATTCTCATGATAGGAGAAGGAAAACCCTTCTATGCGGCCACCTATCTGCCGAAGGAGTCCAGGCAAGGGCAGCTGGGTCTGAAGGAGCTGCTGCTTGAAATTCATCGATTGTGGGTGGAGGAAAGAGAGAAGATTGTCTCTTCTTCCGAGTATGCTGTAAAGGCAGTGAAGGAGGCTCTAAGCGAGAAAAAAGACGGAGCGCTTTCTTCGGATGTTTTCAGGAAGGGATATCTCTCCTTGAAGAATGCATATGATGAAGTTCATGGGGGATTCTACACCGCCCCCAAATTTCCAGTTCCCCATCATCTTCTGTATCTTCTGAGATACTGGCATAAGGAGAAGGAACCGGATGCCCTGGAGATGGTGGAGAAAAGTCTTCTGGGTATGTATCAGGGAGGCATCTTTGATCATCTGGGCTATGGATTTTCAAGATATACGGTAGATGAAAGATGGCTGGTGCCCCATTTCGAGAAGATGCTCTATGACAACGCGATGCTTCTTCGCGTCTATACGGAAATGTATCAGGCTTCGGGAAAGAAAATCTACAAAGAAATCGCGGAGAAGATCATAGCCTACATAGATCGCGTCATGACGGCGCCTGAAGGAGCCTTCTACTCGGCGGAAGATGCGGACAGTGAAGCAGAGGAAGGGAAGTTCTATCTCTTCACCAGGGAAGAAGTCCTGGAGGTGCTGGGGGAAGAGGATGGCGCATGGTTTTCAGAGGTCTACGGCATCACCTCCTCCGGCAATTTCGAAGGAAAGAACATCCTAAATCTTCTTCATCACAGTCTGGAGGCGCTGGAGAAAGAGGAGGATGAAAAGCTCGTCAGACTGCGAAGGAAACTCTTTGCCTACAGGGAGAAAAGAGTAAAACCGGGTAAAGATGATAAGATCCTCTCTTCCTGGAACGGACTGATGATTTCCGCTCTGGCCTATGCCGGTAAAGTATTTGAGAAGGAAGAATATGTGCTTCGCGCAGAGAAAGCCCTTCAGTTCATCCTGGACCATATGATAGATGAGGAAGGACATCTTTATGCTTCCTACAGGGAAAGAAGAAGCATGCATAAGGGGTTTCTGGACAGCTACGCTTTCCTTCTTTATGGTATCCTGTCTCTTCAGGAAGCGACCCTTCAGAACCGTTACCTCCATCAGGCAGAAAAGCTGGCAGGAGATATGTTGGAGGAATTCTATGACAAAGAGAGTGGGCTCTTCAGGCTCAATGGAAAAGGACATGAGAAGCTGGTGATGGAAGCAGAGGATATTCATGATTCTGCTCTGCCTTCAGGAAATTCCATGGCAGCGGTTTCCATGGCAAAGCTCTCGAGCCTCACGGGAAAGGAAAAATACAAAGCGATACTCGAAAAGACTTTCAATGTCCTGGGCGGAGAAATCATGGAAGACCCTATGGGATTCAGTTTTCTTCTTACTGCCTACCGAACACTATCAGATGGGTCCAAGGAAGTGGTCCTTTCAGGAAAGCTGGAAGAGCAGCCGCTTCGTGAGATGAACCGCAGCCTTGCAGCAATATATCTTCCGGAATACACCGTGGTGAATCATGATCCGAAGAGGAAGGATAGAGACGGTGAACTGTTTTCCTTCTGGAGAGAACCGGAAGAGGAAAAAGGCACGGCCTATGTCTGCAGGGACTTCACCTGCAGTCTGGGGATTCATGATGCGAAAGTCCTTCTTAAGCATCTGAGAGAAGGGTGATTTCAAAGAAAGGAATCAGAACCCTGCAAAAAAAGACTGTAAAAATTATTATGACATAAAGGAAAGGCTCATGATCCGGTGAATTCCGGTTCATGAGCCTTTTAGGTTATCTGTACACTAGTTACCAACTGGTATTGGAATGAGAATGGGTTCTTCTAGGATATACTCAGGGCCTATACTTTGGATAATCTCCAGAGTTTCATATTCTTTATCTTCAATATAATAAAGATAAGTATAATCACTTCGTCTTACTTCTTTCACGATATCAATAAATTGACCATCACCGAGAAAGAATGAAATCAGAGAATAGGGATACTGTTCAGTAGCGTTAAATATGAAGACAAGCAAGCCATCTTCATGAGATATGTCTGCGAGTTTGATTCCATCAATTTCGGGACTCATCGTCTTTTTTTCAAGATCGATCTGATAAAGACTGTTTTCATTCTTCGGTTTGATGGTGTAACTATCTATACTGATGCTTCTAGACTTAGGTGGATTGAAGTAGTCACTTCGAATATGGATGGTTTGTCTTGCAGCACCATCATGATGTCTTTGTATCTGTGCATAGCCGCTTAATGAAGTCATTCCTCCGTCCTCAAGAAGGGAGAGTCGAAGATTTATGTCCGAATCATTTGCTTCTGGATATTCAAATATGATTTCAGAACGAACCGGATAGCTCACCATTTCCTTGAAGAGGATCTTCTGTCCTTCGATGACGACTTCCTCATTGAGTGGGTAAATGACTGGCTCCTTGAAAGGATCCAGAGAAAGTTCGAATTTGAAGGCATCTACGGATAGAAGACCTTCTTCAGGATCAGTTCCTCTTTTATACTTCTGTAAAGACAATGAGAGTTCAAAATTCTGTGGAAGTCCTTCCTGAATGGAATAGCGATGCAGATCTTCCTCCACAAATTCAATATTGACCTGCATGAGGGGGTTCTGACCTGTTATATAGCTTCCAGAATTGCTGAAAAAACCATCGGAGATAAAATTATCATTTGATAGATCTCTTAGGTAATCGATGTTGACAACATAGACTTCGTCTCCGGATAGCTCCAGATTCTCAGGCATTTCAAGAAATAGTACAAGGTTTTTGGAATCGGCGATGACGTAGGGGAGCTTCAGCTCCAAATCTCCGTTTTCAGCTTTGAGGTTCACATACTGGATGTTTCTGTTTTCCACTGCGCTTTTCAGGGGTTCATTGTACATGACCAGTTCCGAAATCCTGGAAAGGATGGGAATGTCTGCCATGGTGCGAGCGAATACAACGCTGGTGTTCATGAGAATCACAAAGAGAAGCGCTGCTGCCGTGGTGGGTATGCTTGAATAAAGTAGTCTTTTCTTTCTCTTTTCTTTTCTCACTCTCTGTTCCAGTCTGTCTGTGGTCTCATAGAGTGCATCGGGATAGTCTTCTGATTCTTTATGGAAATCATTCCAGTTTTCATGACTTTTTTTCATGGATTTTTTCTCCTTCCTCCTCCATCAGCTCAATTCTCAGGATGGACAACGCTTTTCTGGCCCTGGAGGATACCGTTCCGTCGGGAATGCCCAGAAACTCCGCTGTTTCCCGGATGGTCATGTCCGCAAAATAGCGTAGAATGATGACCTGGCGAAGATCCTCTGGAAGGGACTGAAGCGCGAGCTTCGTACTTAGGGAAATGGGTTCTTCTCTTTCATCGACCACATCCGGTGGAATTTCATAAAAGGAAAGATGGCCTCTTTTTCTGAGCATCCGGTAGCATTCGTTGATGAGTATCCTGGTGAGCCAGGTCTTCGCATAGTCCGGCTCTTTCACGGTCTTTCTTTTGGCATAACCAAGATAGATGGCTTCGTCGATGGCTTCCAGAGCTTCTCCTTCGTTTCCAAGATATCCATAGGCTATGCGATACATGGTTTCTCTGTACTGCTCAATCAGTCTGATGTAGGCATCCTTGTCGATGCCTTTTCTGTTAAAGTAACCCATTTTTCGCCTCCTTTACCTATTAGAGTATCCAGGTACGGTTTTTCATTACGGAATCTGAAAAAATTCATGAAATACTGAAATTATTTTATAGTAGATGACAGGGCTCTAATATTAGTTGTTCTGAGTTGGGAGCGGGTCATAGACCTTGATGCTGTTTTTTCTCAGATACAGATTGATTGCTTGATAATCTTTATTTTTATAAGCCTCTCTGTTATCTTGCAGTACTTTTTCAAGTGTCGCTGATACCACCTGACGTTTTCCATCAAAAAGAGCATCAATTTCCTTTTCGATGGTGGTCACTCTGTAGGCGTCTTTACTTACCACCAGATATCCGTTCTCCTTGATTTTTGTGATCATTTCTCTCATTTCATTATGGGAAGGAGATTTTTCCACAAGAAATTCATCGGTGAGATCCTCTCCCTCATGATTCACAATGACATAGTCTATGCTCCCTGGAAGGTTTGCCAGGGTTTCATTGAGTATCGTATAGAGCTTGGTTCTGATCTCTTCTTCCGGCTCTGCATTATAGGTCAGGCTGCTCTCATAAAAGGGCAGCACTTGGGTATCCACCACGATGCTGCGGTTGTAGATGGTTTCTTCTTCCCTGGTGCAGCCGGAAATGCTCATGACGCTTAGGATCAGCAGGAGCAGCAGGGTAATGGGTCTCTTATTCATAGTGTTTTCCTCCTTGATATTTCATCTGTAAGCATGGAAGGACAGGTGATGCATGGGCTCTAAGCGCCTTCATCACCTGTCCTTCTCATTTTTCTACAGGAACAGTCTGGTTGCAAACCAGTAGATCACATAGAAGATGGCTAGAATGGCAAGGATACCTGTGAGGTTTCGAAGAAGCCTCTTTCTCTTCTGCGCTTTATAGGAAAAATTCTCCTTGTCTCTTTTTTCCTCATCTGGTATCTCCATCCGGTTCTTCTCTTTTCTGGCCTGTTCCTTGATTTCCACTTCCTGACCCACTCGATTGGCCACGTGTCTGTTCTGATCAAAGTTAAAACTCATATGCTCACTTCCTTTCAGGATGTTAAGGTGCAGGTTCAAATTCTTCAGGGACATCAATAGGTATTCTTATGGGCTGTTCCAGTTTCTGGAGGGGCATTTCACTGCCGGTTCTTCTTAGTGTGATTGTATCATTGATGTCCTCTTCGAAGATATAGGAAATATTTCTATATTCACCGAGATTCTGAAAGCTGCCCATAGGCATGCGTTTTTTCTCGCCGCTTCCTGTTTCATACTCGTAGTGGAAAATACCATCAAACCCTTCAGGATCCTCTATGGTCACTTTGAAACCAAGCAGCGTTTTGTATCCTGTAGAATAGGTGGTCAGTTCAATGTTCGTCATGCTCTTGTCGACGGTTTTCTCTGCTGGTGTGAAGGTGATGTACTCCTCTTCCTTGTCCAGAAGCTTCACGCCATCGATGACCAGTTCCAGTCTGCCCGGCTGTGAAGACAGTCGGGATAGATCAAGAAAGATGCCGTATTGAGGGTGTGCTTTACTGAAGACCTGGTAGTCCAGGTTATCTCTTATGACCTTTCCTGTTTCAGCGTCCAGAACCTTTCCTCTGATGCTTACGATACGGTCTTTGTTATCAGGTTCTTCTTCAAAGAGAAGGATGGTGGATAGGGAACTGGTTTCCAGAGACTTCACAATGAGGTTGTTTCCGAGAAGGTCAAGGGAGACGTTGATGTCATTTCTTGGTCTTTCTATCATGTTTTCCAGCTTCAATTCAAAGGAGAATTCTCCCAAAGCTTCTGAGCCAATCACTTTGTAGTATTCCTTCGTACCGGCCTCCCCCCGTAAGATCACTGCGCTGAATTCGATGCCCAGCTCCTCCGGGAAAGAAAGATCGCTTCCTGGTGGAAGCATCCCCATAAGGCTGAAATAGTGATCGTTGAAATTTCCGGAGGTGACCGCTTCACCGAGATAGAAATACTGTCCATACTCTTCTTTTGTTTTCAGATCATAGACTTTGAAGTGCTCAATCTTCAGACGGTCGTAGTCATCCAGGTTGATGTTCTCAGAGGTTTCAAAATAGAATCTGATATTCTTATCATCGGATAAAGCATACTGGAGATACATCTGATAATCTCCACTCTCGGACAGGAGCCCTAGTTCATCCAGATCATCTTCATAAGGAGTGAGAAAGGACATGGCGGATAAAAAATCCTTCAACACGGGAATCTTTCTGATGTTTTCCGCCCAGGCGGTATCGGTGTTGGCGGTGATGAACATGAAAATGAGAAGAAGACTAGTCACGGCGGAGCTGATCTTGATTCTTTTCTTTCTTCTTTCTTTCCTGAATCGCTTTTCAAAGCGCTCTTCCACGCCGGAAAGGGCAGAGGGCTCGGTGATATTCTCTTCAATGAGATTTTTCAGGCTGTCTTCATAGGGATTCATGGCGCAAACCTCCTTCCATGGAGATGAGATCTTCTTTCAGAAGCTCCAGTGCCTTCCTTGAGCGGGTGGCTACGGTTCCCTGGGGAAGATCCAGAAAAACAGCGGTGTCTCTGACGCTGTAATCGGCAAAATACCGCAGGATGATGATTTCCTTCAGCTCTTCCGGAAGATTCTCCACGGCGCTTTTCACAGTCATGGACGTCTCGGTTTCCACTGCCTCGATTTCAGGCAGATGCTCAGCGGGGATTTCCTTTTTCCGGTCTCTAAGGATTCTGTGGCATTCATTGATGAGAATCCTGGTGACCCAGGACTTCAAAGCGTCCGGGTCCTTCAGCTGTTTGAGCTTCGCATAGCCTAAATAGACGGCTTCATCCACAGCTTCCAGTGCATCCGCCTCACTGGACAGGTAACCATAAGCGATCTTAAACATGATGCTTTTATAGGATGTGATGAATGAAAGATAGGAGTCCTTTGTCAGTGGTTTTTTCGTGAAAAGTCCCAATGGTTTCATCCCCCCTTTACTTATTAGAGTGACCAGATGGCAGTTTTTATTTCAATTTAAGAAAGTTTTTCATTTTATTTTCATCAAACTATGGTACTATAATAAAAGTCTAAAGATATGCTTAGATAAAAATGCGTTATCTCTATTATAGATTCAATTCCAAAGAAGAAGAAGGGTCTATAGAATCATTTTGAGAAAAGAGAATAGACGGAGCCTGATTATGTATAAAGAATCACAAAAAAATCGGAATGTTATAGTTTCGGTTAAATATGTTTCCGAATACTTAAGGAAGGATGAAGCTTATCTTAAACAAATGTCGAAACTATAGTATTATAAATGGTTTTTGGTATGATAGATTCAAAGAATTGTGCACGGAAGGTGCAAGAGGTGAAATGTATGGACAGGATGATCAAAAGACTGACAAAAAACAAATGGACACTACCACTGATTCTGGTCGTGGTTTTATATTTAAAATCCCTATTTCTTCTGGTGACGCTCTATGAGGCAAGTCCCAGAATATTTCTCATGAGTCTTCTGAGTTTTGCGCCCATCAGCGTCATCGTTTCCTTCTCCTTCCTCTTTGAAGGAAGAAAGAAACTGATCTACCTGTTTCTGGTCAACGCATTCTACTCCATCACATTCTATGCGGACATGACCTATTTTGACGGGCTCAACAGACTCTTCAGTCTCTATGTGCTGTACCTCAAGAACATCAGTCCTGAGTTTGCAGCCAGCACCGGGGAATACTTCATGAATCTGAACTTCCTTGTATTCACCGATCTTCCTTTTGCCCTGTACTTTGTGCTAAAGAGCAAGGGCATCGTGAAAAGGGAGACGGAAGCGGTGAAGAGAAACAGAGAGGCGACACTGAAGAAGATCAGTCTTTTCGGTACGGCTTTCGCCATGAGCTTCATCGTCATGCTGACACAGTTTTTCACTGTGGCAAAGACTGCGGGCATCGAAAACTACGAAAACCATGCACTGATGCTTTCTCCGGTGGGTAATCATATGATCAATATGGCAGCCTATGTAAGAGACAGTGTGAAGAGACTGAGTGAAGAAGAAGTAAGCGAAGTGGATGCCTGGTTCAATAAAAACAGCACCCATTTCAGCATAGATCAGCAGTATGAAGACCTGAAAGGAATTCTGGCAGGAAAGAACCTTATTGTGGTTCACTTTGAATCGCTGGAAAGCTTCGTGCTGGATTACGAGTTCGAAGGACAGGAGATCACACCGAACATCAACAAGCTGATGGAAAACAGCATCAGCTTCCCGAACGTATACGAGCAGATCCAGGAAGGGGTCAGTTCAGACTCAGAGCTCATGTTCAATACAGGACTCTACCCTGCACAGAAGGGCAGTGCCTTCATGAGCTATGGAGAAAATACGTACTTCGCCCTGCCAAGACTTCTTCAGCGAAGCGGATACCATACCATGGCGGTGCATGGGGACAAGGACACATTCTGGAACCGAGACATCGTTTATCCGAATATCGGCATCGACGACTATATCCATGAGGATCTCTTTGAAGACAAAAGGTACAGCGGTCTGGGTATTCTGGATGAATCCCTGTTCAAACAGTCCGTAAAGGAAATTGAAAAGACCTCAAGACCATACTATTCCTATGTGATGACCGTCACCTCCCATACGCCGTTCACCATTGAAGAAGAGCATCGTTATCTTGGGGTACCGGGAGAAGATCATGACGCAGGATACCTGGAAAGCATCCATTATACGGATTATCATCTAGGAAAGTTCTATGAGGAGCTGGAAGAAAAGGGTGAGCTGGATAATACCGCCATCATCGTTTTCGGCGATCATGAAGGAGTCCACAAGTATCATGAATCCAATCTTCCTGCAAACAACAAAAAGGTGCCATTCTTCATCCACATACCAGGTATGGAAGGGATCGAAGTAGACACCATTGGAGGACAGGTGGATATGCTGCCTACACTTCTTTATCTACTAGGTGCAGAGGAAGAAACCTACAGCGATAAACTCATGGGAAGCAATCTTTTAAGAGAAGGAACAGGCTCCGTGATCCTTTCAACCGGAGAAGTCATAGGAGTGCCTCATGACATGGAGCATCTCATAGCAGCACCCTATATTTCGAATCTGATCCTTACAGGAGATTACTTTGCGGTTTCTGAAACAGACATTGATCTGGATGATATCATAGAAGTAGTGAACAGTGGAGAAAGAAAGAAGGATACGTATCTGGATTAAAAACTGAAATGAAGCTGTATCCGTGTAAGCAGAATAAGGTGCAAAGAAAAACAATAAAGATGAAAAATGACGTCCCGTTGGGGGCGTCATTTGCTTTTCAGAAATTCAGTGGGAATCTCGATGCCGTACTGTTCTTCCGTGACTTCAAGATAGATATCCAGAAGCTCCTGATTTCCCGTTATCTTCAGAATGAAGAAGGAGGAGAACAGAGAGGATTTATAGGTTTTGTGATGTAGCTTGAATTCTGCGATCCCTTTTCTGTAGTAAAGTGAGCTCAATGCGTGGGTCAGCTCTCGACTGAGACAGTATGCGATTCCCTCATTGGCAGCCCTGATTACACGTTTGTGATTGTCTTCCAGATGATAGTTATATGAAATATTTGCGTAAATCTTGATGATCAGGAAATC
This sequence comes from Proteiniclasticum sp. C24MP, assembly GCF_043951855.1. Taxonomy (NCBI): domain Bacteria; kingdom Bacillati; phylum Bacillota; class Clostridia; order Eubacteriales; family Clostridiaceae; genus Proteiniclasticum; species Proteiniclasticum sp. C24MP. The sequence continues at coordinate 464,679 of NZ_JBINJW010000001.1, read as the reverse complement.
CTGATATTTTGAAGTGGTACTGGCTTTCAGTCTGTCGAGAATAAAATATAGAATCTTTGTGCTCATGGCCACTTCCTGGTCTTCTGCTATGAGGATGGAAAGCAGGAGAAGTATTCGTAATTCTATGTAGCTGTATTTATATCCCTTATAGTCTTCCAGTTTGAATTTCGGGATGGTGAGTTTCAGGGCATCCTGCAGAATATTTCTTGCATCCTTGTGGTCACTTGAAAATCGAGAATGATAGAGCGATGCGCCTCTTATGAGAAGGAGAAACTGGATCACTTCATTGGGATTGACGATGGACGATTCATTCTTGCCAGTGAATCCAAGTCTGATATCCTCTTCAAGCTTTTTCATTTTCTGATCATCATAACAGGTGATGATATCATCCAGTTCATCATGATATTCTGTAAGGAGCTTGTTGGACCTGGCGTTTTTAAGGAGTTCCAGAAGATCTTCCTTATAGATGGAAGAGAGCAGTTCCAGTGTCTCGTACCTTGGAATCACTTCACCTTTTTCTATACGACGAAGGGCATCGGAACTGACACCGGCCAGTTTCTGGATCTCCACCTGACTGAAACCGAGACTTTTTCTCAGTTCCTTCAGCTTTTCTCCGAATTCCAATAGATTGTAACTGATAAACATGTATATACCTCATTTAAGTGTTTCTTACTCTCATTGTAAAACATCTGTTTCTTCATGTATATCCTATCCATGTGAAATAGTCTTAAAATTTACTGACGTTTCACAAGATATCTTCTACTTTAAGAATAACACATAAGAATAAAGTGATATGGAACATTCGGAAAGGAATCTTCTCTCAGCTGAATTGTGAATAGTAAGACGAATTCATATTTTTGCTTATTATGTATAAATATACCTGCCATGAAATGAAATCAAATTTGCTGTCTGAAGACGGAAATGTTTTCAAATCATGGCAATTATTTTGAGATTTAAGCATTTTTGTTCAAAATACCCCCAAAATCCCGAAGAAGTTCGGGGTTTGTCCTCCAAAATAACTCGTATAATAAAGGCATAAAATACAATTATGTCTTTAAGGAGGAAAAAATCATGGCCAAAAAGTTTATCGCAAAAATGCTAGTTGCTGTTTTACTGTTCAGTACGGTGTTATCCGTACGAGCCTATGCCGGTGAGAACGATATTCCTCGTGTATTCCAGAGAAGTTCAATCATTGAGCCTTTTGAATCAGGGGATAACTAATCCCAGACATCTGAAAGGGGTATTACATCTGCACAAGTAAGCGAATAAGGAGGTTTCCCATGAGCATGTTGCATGTAAAAGAGAAAATAGTGAATGTAGTGACGTCCATAAGGAACCCTGTCTTATTGGAAGAGAGATACCTGGAGCAGAGTTTAACTTATCCCATGGCACTGGTCAGGAGGAACTTCAGTTACGAAGAAGCTGCTGGTACTGGCCGCCAGAAAGAACTTTCCATTTCGGAATTATGCTTCAGAAGAGGGCAGGAGAAGGTCCTAGACAGAGTCAGCATGAGTTTTCTGCCAAGGAAGAAGTATCTGATTCTGGGAAATGAAGATTCTGGTGTGGATGCCCTTCTTGGCATACTGACAAAAAGAATTCAGTCCTATGAAGGAACAGTCACTGTAAAAGAGAAAAATCTGAAAAGAATAAGCAGAAGCAGATTATCAGGGGAGCTTTCACTGATCAGTAAAGACATCCCTGTTCTGGAAGGCGATTATTACCGCAACGTGGTTCTTTCCCAAAACTGTGACAAAGAGACAGTTAGAGAGAATCTGGGGAGAGTAGGCCTTCTTACAAAAGAAGAAGGAGATCACAGGATGGAAAGAAACGAGTTTACTGAAGATGACAGAAAAAGAATCTCAGTGGCAAGAGCTCTGATGAATCATTCCTCTATACTGATTCTTGACGAAACAGCAGGTTCAGAAAAGAATGAATCTGACTATGAGCTGGAAGAGCTGATTCTCAACATGAGAGAAATGACGGTCCTATCCATCAGTCATAAACTGACGAAATCTCTCATGGAAAAATATGACAGGATCTTTATCATGGATAAGGGATCCATCGTGGAAGAAGGCAGTTTCAGTGAGCTGCTGCTGAACAATGATCATTTCTACAAATCCTATGTTTCCAGCGAAACATAGATTGTATAAAGGGCACAGAAATAAAAAATGTCACTCTCCTTGGTGAATAAAGATTTACTGCTGAACCTGTGCCCCTATAAAATGCAAATAGCGGAAACACCCACCCGATCCGAAGATTCTTCAAGTACGCTTCCGAAATTGGAAGAAAGACTTGAAGAATCTTTTTTTTGTTTTCCGGCAATTTCAATGACCTGCCTTTGGAAAGCATTGGATACCATGATATATCATCAAATTGTGAAAAGATTAATTAAATTTAGGGTAGCTGTTGACGTTTACAGATTTTGTGATTATAATGGTCGTATACATTGTATACATCGTATACGATGAATACAATTTGAGGAGGATGAAATGATAAATTTTTCATTAGAAGGTAAAGTTGCCATTGTAACAGGAGCAGGAACAGGACTGGGGCAGGGCATTGCACTGGCTATGGCTGAAGCAGGCGCTGATGTTGTTGGAGTGGCGCACATCGCCATGCCTGAAACGGAAAAGATGATTACGGATATGGGAAGAAAGTTTGTTGGTATTGAAGCCAATCTGCTAAGCATAGAGCCTGTAGATAGAATCGTTTCTGAAGCAGTAGCAGCCATGGGGCATGTGGATATTCTTGTGAACAATGCAGGAATCATCAAGAGACAGGATGCACTGGATTTCACAGAGGAGAACTGGGATTCCGTCATGGACATCAATCTGAAGACTGTATTCTTCCTGTCCCAGGCAGTGGCAAAGCAGTATGTGAAGCAGGGAACCGGTGGCAAGATCGTAAACATCGCATCGATGCTTTCCTATCAGGGTGGAATCAGAGTACCTTCCTACACAGCAAGCAAGTCCGGCGTAAAGGGCATCACCATGAGCATGGCCAATGAATGGGCGAAATACAACATCAACATCAATGCCATCGCACCTGGGTACATGGCTACAGACAATACAGCAGCACTGAGATCCGATGAAGAAAGAAGCAGCGAGATTCTTGCCAGAATTCCAGCGGAAAGATGGGGAACCAAGGAAGACATCGGTGGACCTGCGGTATTCCTGGCATCTGAAGCATCCAGCTATATGAACGGATTCACAGTAGCTGTTGACGGCGGATGGCTTGCAAGATAGACATAGAAGGAGAACCATATGAGATTAGAAACAAGATACTCGACTCATCCCGAAGATTCAAAACACTACACCACGGAAGAGATCAGAGACCATTACCTGGTGGAAGAAGTGTTTATGGCAGACGAAGCCAATTTCGTCTACTCCCATAATGACAGAATCATCGCAGGGGGAATCATGCCGGTGAATGAAAGTGTCATCCTCGGAGTGGGAAGGGAACTCGGCGTAGAGTTTTTCTTTCAGAGAAGAGAAGGCGGAATCATCAATATCGGTGGAGCGGGTCAGGTGAAAGTGGACGGGGAGCTGTTTGACATCGGACAGCATGACGGACTATACATCGGTATGGGTACGAAAGATGTGGAGTTCCTAAGCAAGGACAAAAATGATCCTGCAAAATTCTACTTCAACAGTGCACCGGCCCATCACAGCTTCCCCACCAGAATCATTACACTGGAACAGGCCAATAAAGTGCATCTGGGCAGCGTGGAAAACCTCAACAAGAGAACCATCCATCAGTATGTGCATCCGGCAGTATGCGAAAGCTGTCAGCTGGTCATGGGCATGACGAGACTGGAAGAAGGCAGTGTATGGAACACCATGCCATGTCATACCCATGAAAGAAGAATGGAAGTGTACTTTTATTTCAATCTTCATGAAAATGACAAGGTCTTCCATATGATGGGACAGCCTCAGGAGACAAGGCATATCGTTGTGAGCAATGAGCAGGCCATCATTTCGCCAAGCTGGTCCATTCATAGCGGAGTCGGCACAGGGAAGTACACCTTCATCTGGGGCATGTGCGGAGAGAACATCGAGTTCACCGACATGGACCATGTGGATATGCAGGACCTGAGATAGTCAGAAGGATTAAGAAAAAAAGTCAGAAGCAGTATCAAGTAAAAAATAAAATAAATTAAACGGGGGACGATATGAAAAAGATCGTATCAATCATGATGGCAGTAACAATGGCACTAGGCGTAATGGCAGGATGTTCAGCAGACAAGCCAGCAGCAGAAGAAGGAAACGGAGCAGCAGTAAAGGAAACGGTTCTGAAGATTGCGTTCAACCAGTCTGAGAATCATCCACAGTACAAGGCGCTGGCAACTTTCGGTGAAAAGCTGAAGGAAGAAACCGCCGGAGCATACAGCCTTGAAATCGCGCCCAATGCGCTTCTTGGAGACCAGAGAGCCACAGCGGAGCTTGTGCAGTCCGGAACCATCGCCATGGCAGTGGTAGGAAACCCTATCGTTGAAAACTTCAGCAAGGAATTTGCCGTAATCGGACTTCCATACATCTACGACAGTCTGGATCATCAGAAGGAAGTGTTCACATCAGGTGTTCTGGATGAACTCTTCGCTTCCACAGAATCCAATGGATTCTTTGTTGCAGGATCATTCACAGCAGGTTCAAGAAATGTATATACAGACAAGCCGATTGAAACACCAGAAGATCTGGCCGGATATAAAGTGAGAGTCATGGAATCAGACACCATGGTGAAGATGCTGGACCTTATGGGTGGCGTTGGTACACCGATGGGCCAGGGTGAAGTCTACACAGCAGTGCAGCAGGGTGTTCTTGAAGGTGGAGAAAACAATGAAGTGACTTACGCGGATCTCAAGCATTATGAAATCGCGCCATACTTCTCCTACACACAGCATCTTATGGTACCGGATCTGATCATCATCAATGATGACATCTACAATGGTATGACCGCTGAGAACAAGGAAATCTTTGATAATCTGATGAAGGAAACCATCATCAACGAATTTGAAGTATGGAATGAGAGTGTGGCAGCTGCCAAGGAAATCGCAGTGGAAAACGGCGCAACATTTGTTGAAGTCGACATCAAGCCTTTCCAGGAAAACGTGAAGCCGCTTCATGATGAAGTGACAGCTGCTTCAGAAGGTGCCAAGGCAATCTATGAAGCCATCAGAGGACTTGTAAAGTAAGTAAAGGCAGGCATTTGAGAATCTGGGAAGCGTGCTTTCCAGATTCTCTTTCATGAAGAAACCCTATTTGCAAAAGGAGCAAAATATGAAAACAATCAAGAATGGTTTGGATAGGATTCTAGAAATATTCTGCATAGCGATCATGGGCATCATGACGATCCTTGTTTCCTGGCAGGTGTTCACAAGATATTTTCTTAATAATCCAAGTGCGAAGACGGAAGTTCTTTCCCAGTACCTCTTCGTGTGGCTGGTCATGTATGGAGCAGCTTATGTGTTTGGAAAGAGAGACCATATGGCCATCGTCTTCATCAAGGACAAGTTCAAGGGCAATGTCAGAGTAGCCGCTGATATTCTAAGCGAAATCGTGGTAGCGGTTTTTGCAGTGGGTGTTATGATCTACGGAGGATTCATCTCCCTTGGAAACCAGATGGGACAGACCGATGCGGCGCTTCAGATTCCCATGGGTGTCATCTACTCCGCCATCGCTTTCAGTGGCGTGTGCATCATCTTCTACTGCATCTACAACATCAAGGAAACGCTGGATCAGAGACATGTCAGCGTAAAGGAGGCCATCTAATATGGATATTGCATTACAGGCAGGTCTTATTATGCTGGTTGCGGTACCGATCCTTCTCATCATCGGAGTACCCATCAGTATCGGAATCGGCCTATCCTCAACTCTTGCCATGGCACTGATTCTCCCTTTCGAGAATGCCATGGTCACATCGGCACAGAGACTGTTCATTGGAACGAACTCCTTTTCCCTGCTGGCCATTCCATTCTTCATTCTGGCAGGAAACATCATGAACAATGGCGGCATCGCCATAAGACTGGTCAACTGCGCCAAGGTCATCAGCGGGAAGCTGCCTGGCTCCCTGGCCCAGTCCAACATCGTTGCCAACATGCTTTTCGGAGCCATCAGTGGGTCCGGAGTTGCGGCAGCTGCTGCTGTGGGTGGCACCATGGGTCCTCTTCAGGAAAAGGAAGGGTACAGCAAGGAGTTCAGTGCGGCGGTGAACATCGCGTCAGCCCCTACGGGCATGCTGATTCCGCCAAGCAACACCCTCATCGTCTATTCCACGGTGGCGGGCAGCGTATCCGTTTCCGCCCTTTTCATCGCGGGATATATCCCAGGAATTCTATGGGGTCTTGGGGTCATGATCATTGCGGGGATCATGGCGAAGAAAGAAGGGTATATTTCTAAAGACAGCTATTCCCTGAAAAGAGGACTCATGGTGTTTCTGGATGCCATTCCAAGTCTTCTTCTCATTGTCATTGTCATCGGTGGTATCTTAAAGGGTGTCTTTACAGCCACAGAGGGTTCCGCCATTGCGGTGGTCTACTCGCTCGTGTTATCCTTTATCTACAGAGCGCTGAAACCCAAGGATCTTCCCAGGATTCTTCTGGATTCGGCAAGAATGACGGCTATTGTCATTTTCATGATCGGCGTATCTTCCATCATGTCCTGGGTCATGGCTTTCACCAATATTCCCCAGATCATCGCCAATGCGCTTCTGGGCATCACATCCAGCAAGATCATCATTCTTCTCATCATGAATGTGATTCTTCTGGTCATCGGAACCTTCATGGATCCGACTCCAGCAGTGCTGATCTTCACACCGATCTTCCTGCCCATGGCGGAGAGCTTCGGCATGCATCCGGTGCAGTTCGGTATCATGATTGTGTTCAATCTCTGCATCGGCACCATCACACCACCGGTGGGTCCTATCCTGTTCACCGGCTGCAAAGTAGGTGGCGTAACCATAGAACAGGTATTCAGGAGACTGATTCCGTTTTTCATTGTCACTGCGGTGATCCTGCTTCTTGTAACCTTCCTGCCTGAGCTGTCCATGACACTGCCAAGACTTCTTGATCTTGTGAAATAATAAAAGTCAAGTAGAACGAACTTTGAAGGGAAAGGTGTAAATATGATATTCAGTACAATCAGAACATGGAAAGAAGAAGAAAAGATCTATACCGACAGACTTCATAAAGCGCTTGCTTTTCTGGAGAACCTGGATCCTGATACTGTGAAGGATGAAAAATTCGTTCTGGAAGAGGGAACCATCTTCGGGTTTGTGACCTCAGTCCATACAGAGGAGAAGGCATCGAGAAGACCGGAATCTCACAGAAAGCACATCGATATTCAGTTCCTTCTAGAAGGAAGAGAAAAAATCGGATACATCAGAAAAAGCAGTGCCCTGAAGGTCACCTTGGATGAACTGGAGGAAAAGGATATCTGCTTCTATGACGGAAATCTGGATGGAGAGACTTTTCTTGATCTGAAACCCGGAGATTTTGCAGTGCTGTTCCCGGAGGATGTTCATAGACCACAGTGCATATCCGGTGATGAAACGGCCATCAGAAAATGCGTAATCAAGATCAGGGTGGATTAGAGCGGTAACATTTCCTGATAAAAGATAAACAGAAAAAGAGGTCAGTACAGCAGAAGTTCTGTACAGGAGAATCTGCTTCATAGGAGAAGGTGGGCATTGAATAGCCTGCCTTTCCTTATTTTGGTAAGATATTATGAAAATACTGAGACTGAAGAGAAGAGAAAAATTCTCATAATTGAGTCTGCTATCTGTGAAAAATATAATTAGCATAGCAGAGGAGAGGTGAACCTTTCATGAATAGATGTCAAAGTGGTTGCAAGGAAAGGGTATAGAGGATACAATGATTGTATATGATGTATACAATCTAAAAAACAAGGAGGCTGCAATGGATCGATTTTCATTAAAAGGAAAAGTTGCTGTTGTGACAGGTGCAAGAACTGGACTGGGTCAGGGCATCGCACTGGCTTTAGCGGAAGCGGGCGCGGATATCGTAGGTGTAGGGTCCACAACGCTGGATGAAACAGAGAAGCTTGTGACGGAGATGGGCAGACGTTTCCATGGAATCACTGCCGACCTTAGAAATACAAGGACCGTTGACCGGGTCATAGAAGAGACAGTGGAAAAGATGGGACATATGGATATTCTTGTGAATAATGCCGGTATCATCAGACGGGAAGACGCACTGGATTTCACGGAAAAGGACTGGGATGATGTGATGAACATCAACCTGAAGACGGTGTTTTTTCTATCCCAGGCGGCTGCCAGACAGTATGTGAAGCAGGGCACCGGAGGAAAGATCATAAACATCGCATCCATGCTCTCCTATCAGGGCGGCATAAGAGTCCCATCCTACACAGCCAGCAAGGCTGGCGTCAAGGGCATCACCATGGCCATGGCCAATGAATGGGCAAAGTACAACATCAACATCAATGCCATCGCACCAGGCTATATGGCCACAGACAATACAGAAGCGCTGAGAAAGGATGAGGAGAGAAGCGATGAGATTCTAAAGAGAATCCCTCAGGGCAGGTGGGGCACCAAGGAAGATATGGGCGGACCCTGCGTATTCCTGGCATCAGAGGCTTCAAGCTACATGAACGGATTCACCATGGCGGTGGACGGCGGATGGCTGGCAAGATAAGAACAAAGAAGACACAGGTTACAGAAACAACGAACAGAGACCAATAGGAGGATAAAAATGAAACTGGAAACAAGATATTCCACACATCCGGAAGATTCTAAATTTTATACTACAGAAGAAATCAGAGACCATTACCTGATAGAAGAAGTGTTTGCGGCAGATGAGGCAAACTTTGTCTATTCCCACAACGACAGAATCATCGCAGGAGGTATCATGCCGGTGAAAGAGGGGGTCAAGCTGGGTGCTGGAAAGGAACTGGGCACCGAGTTTTTCTTCCAGAGAAGAGAAGCCGGGGTAATCAATGTAGGTGGAGCTGGTAAAGTGAAGCTGGACGGAGAAGTGTTCGATATGAATCCGGAAGACGGACTCTACATCGGCATGGGCACGAAAGACGTGGAATTCATGAGCGTGGATGGAGAAAACCCCGCGAAATTCTACTTCAACAGCGCACCGGCGCATCACAGCTTCCCCACAAGGATCATCACGCTGGAAGAGGCGAAGAAGGTGCATCTGGGCAGCACGGAGAATCTCAACAAGAGAACCATCAATCAGTATGTGCACCCTGATGTGGTGGAAAGCTGTCAGCTGGTCATGGGCATGACGAAGCTGGAGGCTGGAAGCGTATGGAACACCATGCCATGCCATACCCATGAGAGAAGAATGGAAGTGTACTTCTACTTCAACCTCCATGAGAATGACAAGGTCTTCCATATGATGGGACAGCCCCAGGAAACAAGGCACATTGTCGTGAGCAATGAGCAGGCCATCATTTCTCCAAGCTGGTCCATCCATAGCGGAGTGGGTACAGGAAAATACACCTTCATCTGGGGCATGTGCGGAGAGAACATCGAGTTCACCGATATGGACCACGTGGATATGAACGATCTGAGATAGGCAGAATAAATCGGTTAAAAAGCAATGCAAGGAGAAATCATCATGGAAAGAAACAATTTATATAAAGCCAATACCATGGGTGATGATGTCTATGAACTCATGAAGAAGGACATTCTCAGTCTTGAAATCAAACCCGGAACCATGATCACAGAGCAGATCATCTGTGACAAGTACGGCATTTCAAGAACACCCAGCAGGCACGTGATGCAGAGACTGAGAGATGAAGGGCTCATCCACTCCATACCCTATAAAGCGAGCTATGTATCTCTTCTGGATTTTGACAGCATCCGGCAGCTGATCTACATGAGAACCGCCATTGAATCCCGAGTCATCCGGGATGCCATGAAAAGTAAAAGTGATGATTTACTCAGAAGACTGGAAGAGAGCCTGAAAAAGCAGGACAAGCTGCTGCAGGGAGAATTCACACCGGATGAGTTCTATGCACTGGATAGCGAATTCCACAAGAACTGGTTTGTTGAAACGGACAAATGCATTGTCTGGGAAGAGATTCAGAAGCTTCTTGTTCACTATACCAGATTTCGAATGCTTGATATCGTCGTGGTGAAGAACTTTCATGCCATCTACGAGGAGCATAAAAAGATTGTGGAGATGATCCGGGAAGACCGCTTCGAGGAAGTGGAGCAGATGATCACGAAACATCTCAACGGTGGAATCGAAAGACTTGGTGACAAGATCTATGGAGAGTATGCGGATTATTTCATAAAAGCATAAAGATCGGGAAAAGGTAGACTGAAAAGGTCTGCCTTTCATCCATTTCAAGAATAAAACAGAAAGAGAAAATCATGAAACCCCTTCATCAGGAGACAGGTTTCCTGGAAGAGAATTAGAAAGATGAGGATATTTTAGCTATGCAACGAGAAAATTTTTATACCAGACTGGATAAGAGAGAGAAGTTCATCCTGAATGCGGTATTTTATGTGTTTTTTGTCAATGGTATTTTTGCCATGGTCATGGGTTCACTGCTTCCGCTTATAAGCAGTGAGTACGGTCTATCCGATACGTTAAGCGGATCACTGATCTCTGCCCATTCCCTGGGGAATCTTGCTTCAGGATTTATCGCTGGAATCCTGCCGCTCTATCTGGGCAGAAAAAGATCCATCGTGATGCTTTCCAGTTTTGTGGTCATCGGATTTACGCTGATGATCGTAACGGGAAGCCCACTCCTTCTTCTAGTTGCCTTTCTTTTTACAGGAATCAGCAGAGGAAGCGTCAGCAACTTCAACAACACCATGGTCAATGAAGTGTCGGACAGCAGTCCTTCGGCGCTGAGCTTTCTGCATAGTGTATTTGCAGTTGGCGCCATCATCGCACCGATTCTCGTGATCTTTTCAACGAAAATTGCCGGAGACAACGGATGGAGACTCAGTGCCATGATCATCATTGTACTTACTTCCATATCTGTCATATTCTTCTCCAGAATGGATATGAAGGAGAAGGTTCAGGTGAAGGAAGGGAAGAAAGGCTACGAGTTTCTGAAGTCCAGGGTTTTCTGGGTTCATGCGGGCATTCTCTTCTTCTACCTGGCAGGAGAAGCCACCATCAACGGATGGATCGTGAAGTATTTCGTGGATGCGGACATCATGACCATCGGCTATGCCCAGGGGCTTGCATCCATGCTGTGGATGGCGATTCTTGCAGGAAGGCTTGCAGTAAGCTTCTATGGCGACCGTATAAAGAAGGAGACCCTTCTTCTTGTGACCACCACAGGTACGGTGCTGTTCTATTTCCTTCTATTATCCACAACCAATGTGACGCTGATCACCATCGCCATCTTCGGAATCGGACTATCCATGGCGGGGATTTACCCCACCACGGTTTCCAAAGTCGGTAGAACCATCAAGGATTTCCCCATGGCCATGGGGGTGCTGCTTCTTCTTGGAGGCATCGGTGCCATCGTGATGCCGATTCTCACGGGAGCCCTTTCGGATGCCTTCGGCATCTATGCGGGCATGAGCGCCATTGTGGTGGTGCTCATCATGATGATGGTGCTGGTGGTGCTTTCCATCCTTCAAGGGAAGAAAGGAGAAGTAGATTCCGTCAGCTAGGGAACTTTACAGAATGTTTCTTCAATTGTCATAGTATCGCTTCACTTCCTTGTTATGATATTCGTAATGAATATTCAATAGGAGGTAAGTAAATGTCAGTAGTTAAGGTAATCGAAGTTCTGGCGGAATCCAAAGATGGATTTGAAGCAGCCACAAAAGTAGCGGTGAAAGAAGCCGCCAAGACAGTGAAGAACATCAAGAGTGTATATGTGAAAGATATGCAGGCTATTGTTGAAGGAGAAGAAATCGTAAATTACAGAGTGAATGTAAAGATTTCTTTCAAAGTAGACTAATCAGAAATTGAAGAAGACTGAAGAGAACCACCTGAGGGTGGTTTTCTTACCGATTGGATCAAAGTGGAGAAGCTGACAGGGCTATGATCTCAATATGTCCCGGCGCAACCGGAAAGTGCGAAGATGCAACCGGACTTTTCTTTGAAAAGGAAGTGGTGTGAAGTATAATCTAGTAGAGGTGAGGCAGGATGACTTTTTCGGAAAAGCTGAAAAATCTAAGAAAGAAAAAAGGGATATCTCAGGAAGAGCTGGCTAAGGAACTTCATATCACGAGGCAGTCCATTTCAAAATGGGAGACAGCTGCAGCTTACCCTGATATGGAGAAAATGAAAATGCTCAGCGAATTCTATGGTATGACGCTGGACGAACTGATGAATCAGGAGTACACGGGAGAAAACGTGTCTCAATCGGAAAAAGAAGAAGAGGATGAGGAAGATCTGGATGAGAATCTGATTGTGGGGGGCTTCATCATCGGCATGGGACTAGGCGTCTTAACGGGCAATTTCCTTCTTGGTACGGCTGGCGGATTCATCGGAATCGGACTTGCATATGTCATAAAAGGGATAAAGAAAATCAGATAGGAAGAAGAAACGGTTTTTCACTACTAAATGCCACCTACGGGTGGTTTTTTCTTTTGCCCGGATATTAACATTTTCTCTAGGTGGTCGATATTATAAATGGTCTGACTACTATCCAATGCGTTGTGGTTTGACATTCACTTTATTAATCCATTATTTCATAAAGACGAAAGTAGAGGATGTGAGGATAGAAAAGGGGATGCTAGAGCATTGAGCTCTTTGGATAGAGTAATCATTACGATGAGAATCATGAGAAATATATTTCTCAGACAAAGTATGAAAGAGGGTAGAACATGAAAATTAGAAGTAAACTGATCCTGAGCTTCACGGCGCTCATCGCGCTCATCACCATTGCACTGGGCGCTGTGACCACCATTTCAGCTTCCGATATGATGAAAGAGAAGGCGGTGCGGGACCTTTCCTATAAGGCCATTGAAGGTACAAAACTTGTGGAGAGCGAAATGCACACCCAGAGGCTTTCTCTGGAGGTTCTTGCAGAGCTGGACCAGATGAAAGCCATGGGACTGCAAGACCAGTATGCCATCATCAGAAGACAGCTTCCGAAACTGGAGTTTGACGATATTGCGGTGATCCGACCTGACAAGACACTGAACTATACCTCAGGAAATGTGGTTCAGCTTCCATCGGATGACCAGGTTATGGAAATCTTTTCCGGAGAACAGGTCAGCTACTTCGGCATCAGCCCGGCCACTGGGGAGACAGTTCTTGTCTATGCCACGCCCATCTACATGAACACACGAGTGGTGGGCGGACTTCTTGGAAGATACAAGGGAGAAACCCTGAGCACCCTGACCAAAGGAATCCGCTATGGAGATACGGGATACGCCTATATCATTGATGCTGAGGGAACAGTCATTGCCCATAAGGATCTGGAAAAGGTGAACAGTCAGGCAAATCCCATAAAGCTTCAGGAAACAGACCCCGGTCAGAAATCGGCAGCGGAGCTCTTTGAGAAAATACTGGAAACCAGAGTGGGAGCGTCCGAGTATGAGCTGAATGGCAATCACTACTTTGCAGCCTATTCCCCCATCGAAGGAACAGAGTGGACACTGGTTGTGACTGCATCAGAAGCAGAAGTGCTGGGTACAGCCAATACGCTTCGAAACAATATTACATGGATCTCACTTCTGGCGCTGGTTCTTGGGATCATCTTCACCTACGTTCTTGGCAGTAGAATCGTTAAGCCGATTCTTCCGGTGGTGGAAAAGGCCAAGATTCTTGCGAAACTTGATCTGAGAGAGGATCTTCCTCTGAAAGCGCTTTCTTCCAAGGACGAAATGGGCGATATTTCAAGAGCTCTGCAGTCCATCATCGACAGTTTCAGAGACATCATTTCAAAAGTGAGTCTTTCCTCCGAAGAAGTGGCTGCTTCATCAAGGCAGCTCATGGCAAGTTCCGAGCAGTCTGCCATCACTTCCGAAGAAGTGTCCCGTACCGTGGAGGAGATTGCGAGAGGAGCGTCTGAGCAGGCTTCTTCCACAGAAGACGGTTCCGCCAAGGCCAACGCTCTTGGTGAAAGCATAGAGACCAACAATGAGTATATGCTTCAGCTGAACGAATCTTCCCTGCAGGTGGCGGAAATCGTAGGGATGGGGATGAGCGAGATGGAGAAACTTACAGCTATCACAGGGGAAAGCACGGCTTCTGTGAAAGAAATCGCTGAGATCATCGACCTCACAAATAAGAGTGCCAAGAACATCGGACAGGCCAGTGCCATGATTTCAAGCATTGCAGACCAGACCAATCTTCTGGCGCTGAATGCGGCCATCGAAGCTGCAAGAGCCGGAGAAGCAGGCAGAGGGTTTGCCGTGGTAGCCGAAGAAATCAGAAAGCTTGCAGAGCAGTCCGCCAGTTCAACCAAGGCCATCGATCAGACCGTATCAGAGCTTCAGAAGAATGCGTCTAATGCAGTGAAGACCATGGAAAGAGTGCTCAGCATCAGCAGCGAACAGGCTGAAACAGTGAATAACAGTAAAGAGATGTACAGCGCCATTGAGTCCGCCACCACCTTCTCCATCGAATACACAGAGAAGCTCAATGAATCCGGAAAGATCATGATGGAAATGAAGGAAGCCATCATGGATGCCCTGCAGAATCTGACTGCCATATCGGAAGAAAACTCCGCATCCACCCAGGAAGCTTCCGCTTCCATGGAAGAGCAGTCCGCTTCCATTGCTCAGATTGCAGGTTCATCTGAAAATCTGGCGAAACTCTCAGACGAGTTAAGGACTGTCATCGGGCAGTTCAGTATCTGATAGTAGATGATTCACTCCCCTGGAAAAAGAAGAAACTCTTTTTCCAGGGGAGTGTTTTCTTGCGATGCACTAAAGTGAATCAGAAAGAAAACACACATCTCAGTGAAGAAAAGACAATATTCTGAGTATGACACCTTAAATACTGAATATTACAACCGATATCATTACTAAAGTGTTATATAAAGAGGGGAAATCAGGCGATGGTGTTAGAAGATCTGGTTTCCAGGGAAGGATCCAGAGAAAAAGATCCTTCGGTTTAAGAGGATGAACCGAATCAAAAGGCAAAACCATCTGAAAAGTGGTGACGCAAAGCCAAGAGTCTAAGTCCTTACCGGATAGGATGGTCTGGCTGCCAAAAATCATGTTGGCCTTGAAGAGGTATTGCAAGGATACTTTCAAGGGGAGGGAGAAACGATGATATTTGAAGCACGAACGAGAGAAGAAGCGATTGTTATGGCAGGATCTCATTTTGGATGCTCTGCAGAAAGCCTGGCGGTGAAAGTCATTGAAAAACCGCACAAGAAAATGCTGGGGCTGAGGAAAGCGCCTGGGCGCTATGAAATAGAAGTCAGGATGGAGCATCAGGCGCCGAAAGAAAAAGAGAACGAAAACGGAACCGTTGAAGTGAAAGACGGGAAGATTCTGGCAAGAAATCCCAGAGGACGAGGAAGCGAGGCTTCTCTTTTCTTCAATCACCCTCAGATGACGCTGCTTGTCAATGGGGAAGAAAAGTCAGGCAACGTGATGCTGAGAGAAGAAGATGAGGTTGGGTATATCCTGACAGACATCGACCCAAAGGTCCACATCGGGGTGGAGCTCTCCGAAGACAATCTCATAGCCTATCTGAAGATCGATCGGGTCAAAGGAAAGCACTACATCCTGGAAGACCAGGAAAAGACCCATAGAGCTTCCCTGACTGTAGGGGAAGAGGACCTCAACTGTGAGACTGTTTCCGTGGAGGAAATAAGAGGGATCCTTCTGGATACAGGGGTTCTTCCGGAGTTCATAGAGGAGGAAGCGCTCAGAGTGGCATGCGGGAAAAAAGAGAGTGTGCATTTTGCCGCAGCAAAGGGGAAAGCGCCAGTGAAAAGTGAAGCGGCGAAAATCGTCTACTGCAAGGAAATCTTCGTGAAGGATATTCTGAGGGGCCTTGAGCCTGTCATCGAAAAAGGAACCCTTCTGGCGGAGAAAGTGGCGGAGGCCAGGCAGGGAACATCAGGTCTGGATGTCCGGGGCAATGAGATCCAGGTGCTGGAAGTGAAGGACAGAGACATCGAAGCCACAGACGGAGCCGAGCAGAACGGAAACAGAATCTATGCATCCAGAGACGGAAGACCCTATCTTAAAAACGGGAAGGTCGGGGTTGTGCCGCTACTCACTGTTGTGGGAGATCTGGACAAGGATACGGAGAACATCGATTTTGATGGGGACGTGGTGGTCAAGGGCAATGTCCAGGACAATATGATCATAAAGGCCACAGGAAACATCTCCGTCATCGGATCCGTCTACCATTCGGAGATTCTCTCGGATCAGAATGTGGAGATCCAGGGAAAGATCATCGGAGGAAGAATCCAGGCGGGAGACGAGAACAGTGCGTTTCATGTGCTTCTGCCCTTGGTTGAAAAAGCCATCAGCATCACCATGGAGATTTTTGCGGGACTTCAGATGGATGACAGTCGAGGCGTGCAGGAGATCATGGACAGCATCCATCAGGGGAAAGACAAGATGGATGAGGTGTTTCTTGAAATCGACAAGATCCGTTCTCTTTTCCATGAAACCCAGATGAAGATCGTGGAAGATCTCAGGAAATCCTTTGTGCACTGCTTCAAGGAAATCAAGCTTCTCCATAAGGATGGATTCATTGAGCTCAATGAGATTTATGAAAGACTCCAGGAACTGGAAGAGAGAATGAAGGAAGAGCTTTCCGATGAAAGAGTGGTCAAAGTGGTCTATGCGCAGAACGCCATCATCGCCTCCAGCGGAGACATCATCATCACCGGGGAAGGCAGCTATCAGGCGAAGCTGAGTGCAGGCAATGAGATTCGCTATGAAAGACCGGGGAATGTGGTCAAGGGGGGGACCCTTGTGGCTGGGAAATTCATAAGAGCC
Source organism: Proteiniclasticum sp. C24MP (assembly GCF_043951855.1). Taxonomy (NCBI): domain Bacteria; kingdom Bacillati; phylum Bacillota; class Clostridia; order Eubacteriales; family Clostridiaceae; genus Proteiniclasticum; species Proteiniclasticum sp. C24MP. The sequence continues at coordinate 447,795 of NZ_JBINJW010000001.1, read as the reverse complement.
GGCATCATCGGCACCCCCAGCGAAATTGAAACCTTCTGCAAGGTCATGGATGAGGAAGGAGATATCACCGGCAGGTATTATAAAGGCACGACACTGATGATCCGGGACCGGATCCGGGAATATAGAGCAATAGAGTAGAAATCGGGGAGGAAATATCATGACCAGAAAAAAAGGGCTATACTACATCATCACCGGAGGAATGCTGATCCTTCTGCAGGTAGGCAACCACATACTTGATGCCGGAATGACAGGGGGAATCGTTACTGCACTTTTATCCATTCTAGTCGTTTTCAGAGCAGACCATCTGCTCCGAAATAGAGAAGAAGGAAAAAGGGAGAATCATGCAGGCAATGGGGACGGAGAAAAAGGTGCACTGGACGAAGCGCTTTTCGGGATTGCAGAGGACATGGGGTTTGATTCCCAGCAGCTGCTGTGGCTATCCAAGGACAATCTCAGCACCTTCAAGACGCTTGCGAAAATCTCCTATGACATCGACACCTTCAGTGAACAGAATGCGGCAAGCTCTGAAGAAATCAACGCCAGCGTCAATGAACTGGTGGGCACCACCACAAGCCTCAACGAGAGTGTTCTGGAGATTGAAAGACACTCGGTGAAGTCCATCGAGATGCTTCACAAGAATCAGGAAACCATCGGAAGCATCAGCGTATTCATCGGTCATCTGGCAAATCTCATCAGTGATGCGGTAGAAAACAATGTGGAGCTGCAGGAATCCTCCAACAAGATCAATGAGATTGTGGACTACATCCGTAAGATTTCCAGCCAGACCAATCTCCTTGCGCTGAATGCGGCCATAGAAGCCGCAAGAGCTGGAGAAGCGGGCAGAGGATTTGCGGTGGTTGCCAGCGAAATCAGAAAGCTTGCGGAGCAGACCGATGAAGCCATCACCGTCATAGAAGATGTGATCCGTGGGATCCTTGAGAAAATCACAAGGTCCAATAAAGCCATGGGAGAGATCGGTGAAAAGATGGAAGAGGCGGACCATGTGGTGAAAGAATCCTCTGCTGCCATCAAGGAGATCGGACAGGTTCTAAGAGATGTGAAAGACAATGTGGAAGAGCTGACCAAGGTTTCTCTTGCCCAGAAGAATACTACAGTGGAAATCGAAAAGGCCATTGAAGACGTGACCACCGCTGTGGAGGAGACCCATACCATCACAGCCCGGTCCATTTCTCTTGTGGAGACCCAGAACAGGAAGAATGAGGAAATGCTCAGTTATTCGCAGAAGATCAGTGAGGTGGCGGAGAAGCTTCAGAAAGAGGCGGCCAGCCTCAGGAAGGAAGATGAAATCATCTTCGGTGTGAATCCCTTCATTTCTCCTCTTCAGATCCGGAAGATGTATGTGCCGATTCTGGAGAGGGTGGCCCGATCCATGAACAGAAAAGCAAGAACCATCATCGTGAAGAACTACGAAGCCTTAAGTGATGGGGTGGGAGAAGGTATGATCGATGTAGGCTGGTTCTCTCCCTTCGCCTATGTCAACGCCCATGATGTCCATGATGTGGTGCCTGTGGTGACCCCTAAGGTCAGCGGGAAAGCCTCCTACAATGGATACATCATCGCAAGGAAAGATGGAACCGTGAAAACCATGAACGATCTCAAAGGAAAGAGCTTCGGGTATGTGGATGAAAACAGCGCATCGGGCTACCTCTATGCCAGAGACAGCATCAGGCAGCATAAGATGGACCCGGACAGGATTTTCAGTCAGGTGAACTTCCTTGGAAACCATGACAATGTCATCGAAGCGGTGCTGGCTGGAGAAATCGATGCTGGTGCCACCTATAACGAGGCTATGGATACAGCAAAAGCGAAGGGTCTTGACATCAGCCAGATTGAGATCATTTCAAAAACGGAAGACATCCCCAAGGATGTGCTGGCGGCAAGAAAAGATCTGGACGTGGAGATCATCAGAAAACTGAAGGATGCCTTTGTGGAATTCGACAGTTATGAAGGGATTGAGACCAAAGTCCAGGGATTCATTGAAAGTCATGATCATCAGTATGATGTGATTCGAAGACTGAACAAATAGCTGCGGGTAACAGACTTTGTAAAAGATAAGAGAGAACGAAAACAGGAAAGAGGGAAGATCTGAAAAGGATCCGCTCATGAGAAGCTTCAAAGAATTCAGAGGATTCTTTGAAGCTTCTGTTCTTGGATGCAGGGGAAAAAGAAGGAGGAAGGATAGCCTGTGTTCGAAGCTTCTGATCCTCAGGAGGCAATTTTATTTCACTGAAACATTAAATCATGGATAAAGCAGTCGATATAGTACATAACGAATATTTTATGGGAGTAGGTAAGATGAAACAGGTAATCATATTCAGCAACAGCAGTCAGAATTTTGCACTGGAAATAGAACGGATCGAGCGGATCATAGAATACAGCAAACCTAAAAAACTGCCGGAGACGGCGGATTACATCCAGGGGGTCATCAAATACAATGAGAAAGTCCTGCCCATCATCGACCTGAAGAAAAGGCTCTATGGCATAGATGGGGAGAAGAAGGAAAGCAGCAAGATCATCGTGGTTTTATGGAAAAGCGCGCATCTGGGTCTTGTGGTGGATGACATCCTGGGCATCCGGACCATCGATGAAGAGTCCTTCGAAGAGTCAAGGATCGGAGAGGAAAGCATTTCCAGTGAATACATCAGAGGGTTCATCAAGCTGGAGGAAGACATCATCATCCTGATGGATACGGATAAGCTTTTCAGTTTTGTCCAGGCCAGGGAAATCATGGAACTGGAAGAAGAGTCTCTAGAGGTCATGGAAGCGTAATAAAGAAGTTTGGTGGTTAGAAAATGGGAGAACAGAGGAAAGTCGGTATTGCTGACTACAAGATCGGAATGGAAGAGGATACACTGATCACGCTGGGACTGGGTTCCTGCGTGGGCATCGCTCTTTATGACAGGGTAAGAAAAATCGGCGGACTCAGCCATATCATGCTGCCGGACAGTACCGCATTCACCAGAGATATCAGGGAAGAGAAGTTTGCAGACCTTGCAGTGGAAAAGATGGTGAGGGAGCTCTACGGAGGGAAGCTGGAGACAAGAAATCTCGTGGCGAAGATTGCCGGAGGCGCCAGCATGTTCAAGTTTCCGGACAAGAAACTCACTTCCGACATCGGAAAGAGAAACGTGGAAGCAGTGGAAAAGGTCCTTTCCGAGCTTAAGATTCCTGTTCTGGGAAGCCATACAGGCGGATCCGTGGGAAGAACCATGGTGGTCCATCTCACGGATTTTTCTGTGGAGATCAAGACCGCAAGCAAGACAATAATCGTATTATAACGGAGGAAGAAGGATGCAAGTAAGACTGATGGTTGTGGATGATTCCGCCTTCATGCGGAAGATCATCTCGGATGCTGCATCAGAGATTGAAGGGGTCACCGTGGTGGGGACCGCAAGAAACGGACAGGATGCCATAGAAAGCATTGAAAGGTACAGACCTACAGTGATCACCATGGACATTGAAATGCCCAAGATGAACGGCATCGATGCCTTGAGGATCATCAAGAAGAATCATCCGGACATCCAGGTGATCATGCTCAGTTCCCACTCTGTAGAAGGAAGTGCGGTGACCATGGAAGCTCTGGAGGAAGGAGCCTTTGATTTCATCGAGAAATCATCGGACAGAGGAGACATAAGCTTCATCACCAGTCAGCTGGAAACAAAGCTTCTGACGGTGAACCAGATAGACGGAAAACCGGATAAGAAGGATAAGAACACTGCAGTCAGAACTGAGAGAAAAGAAGTCATGGGAACCTTTGACTACAGAAGGACAAAGGCCATCGTTATGGGGGCTTCCACAGGAGGACCCAAAGTGCTCTTTCAGATTGTACGAGCACTTCCAAGAGAACTCGATATCCCGGTATTCATCGTGCAGCATATGCCCAAGGGCTTCACGAAATCCTTTGCCGACAGGCTGGACAGTGAATGTCCGCTACGGGTGGTGGAAGCCGAAGAAGGCATGCTCATTGAAAGCGGTACGGTGTATGTGGCCCCAGGGGATTATCACATGATCATCCATGGAGGGAGAATCACCCTTAATCAGAACGCGAAGCTTCATGGCGTGAGACCTGCGGTGGACTTTCTCTTTGAATCCGCTTCGGAGAAATACGGGAAAGACCTTCTGGCCATTCTATTCACCGGCATGGGCAAAGACGGAGCAGAGGGTATGGAGAAGATCAAGGCTCTGGGAGGCTACACGCTGGCACAGAGCAAAGAAACCTGCGTGGTCTACGGCATGCCGGGATACGCCGTTACTAAGGGCGTTGTGGATGAAGTGCTGAAACCCGAAGAGATCACAGAAGAAATCCGAAAGATTGTGAAGGTGAAGAAATGGAACTAGAATTTGATTTTTTCAAAAGCTGGGTCAAGGAAAAACTAAAGATGGATCTGGGCGCTTATAAGGAAAAGCAGCTGCACAGAAGAATCACCACGGTGATGAACTCTTCCGGATGCAGAGATCTCAGAGCATATGCGGCCCTCATCGAAAAGGACAGTAATGTGAGAAAGATCTTCCTTGACTACATCACTATCAATGTGACGGAGTTCTACCGGAACAAGGAGATCTTCGATGAGTTCGAGGAAGTGATCCAGAAGGTGCTGGTACCGAGGTTTCAGAACCTCAAGGTCTGGAGCGCTGCCTGCTCCATCGGCGCAGAGCCTTATTCCATCGCCATGATCCTGGAGAAGAACAGGATCCGAAATGCGAAAATCTTAGCCACGGACATCGATGACACCATACTCATGAGAGCGAAAGAAGGGAAATACAAGGAGAGCGAACTGAAAAACGTTGCGCCTTCGGAGCTCAGTCACTACTTTCAGCAGTCGGGCAGCGAGTATCAGATTGCGGATACCATAAAATCCAGAGTGCAGTTCAAGAAACATGATCTGCTTCTGGACCGCTATGAGAAGAACTTCCATACGGTGATCTGCAGAAATGTGACCATCTATTTCAAGAATGAAGCCAAAAATGAAGTATACAGAAAAATCAACGAATCACTGGAAAAGGGCGGCATCTTCTTCACTGGTGCCACGGAAGCCATCTACAATCCGGCCAGCTTCGGATTCAGAAAGCTTTCCACCTTTCTATATGAGAAAGTCTAAGGGGGATATTTTTCATGGACGATACACAAAAATACAGGGATCTGTTTTTCGAGGAAACAGATGAATACCTGCAGAGTCTAAACGACAATCTGCTGATTCTGGAAAAGGATACAGAAAGTCCGGGCATCATAGATGAGATTTTCCGTTCCGCCCATACGCTGAAGGGTATGGCGGCCACCATGGGATATACCACCATGACGGAGCTGACCCACAACATGGAGAATGTGCTGGAGCAGTTCAGGCAGGGATCGCTGAAAGTCACAAGCGATGTGGTCAGTGTCATCTTCAAGTGTCTGGATAAACTCTCCGAGATTGTGGAAGATCTGAGAGACGACCATTATCCGGACTATGACATTACTGCTCTTCTAGGAGAGCTGAAGAGTCTTTCCGAGAAAGAGGAAACGTCGAAGAAAGAAGAAGGATCAGGAAAGAAAGAGACCTTAAGCTATGATGAAGTGAGCGACATGGATGCTTCCATCATCAGGCAGGCCATGGATAAGGGGTACAGAGCCTACAGCATCGTGGTGAGGGTGACACAGACCTGTATGCTCAAAGGCGCAAGAGCCTATCTTGTGGTGAACAAGCTGGAACAGTCCGGAGAGATCCTGGAGACCAATCCCGGCGTGGAAGAACTGGAGGAAGGAAACTATGAAGAGATCTTCAAGCTTCTCTATCTCTCTCAGAAGGAGCCGGAAGCGGTCCGTGAGACCATCGAGAATGTGGCTGAAATCGAAGAAGTGGAAATGAAGGAAATCACGGACGAAGACCTTCAGAATGTCTATGCGGTTTCCACAGAGAAGCCGGAAGAAGAGAAAACGGAGACCAGAGTTTCCGGAGAACATAAAGAGCACAGTAAAAGCAGGCAGGAAGAAAAGCATGGGACAGCCGCTCATGCCAGCCAGTCCATCCGAGTGGATCTTTCAAGGCTTGACAACTTCATGAATCTTGTGTCAGAGCTTGTCATCTACAGAACAAGACTGGAAGAGCTCAGCACCCAGTACAAGGCTACAGAGATCAATGAACCTCTGGAGCAGGTGGCGAGAATCACATCGGATCTTCAGGATCTGGTCTTGAAAATCAGAATGCAGCCGGTGAATGTGGTCTTCAACCGCTTCCCGAGAATGATCCGAGACCTGACCCAGGAACTGGGGAAAGACATGGATCTTGTCATCGAAGGAGAAGAAACGGAGCTGGACCGTACTGTGGTCTCTGAGCTCGGAGAGCCCCTGGTTCATCTCATCAGAAATGCTGCGGACCACGGCATCGAGTCCAGAGAAGAAAGAATCGCATCAGGAAAGGATCCCAAGGGAACCATAGAGCTCATCGCTTATCAGGAAGGAAACAAGGTGGTCATCAAGGTCAGCGATGACGGAAAGGGCATCGATCCGGAAAAGATCAGAGAAAGTGCCGAAAGAAAAGGCATTCCTACAGAAGGGCTGGATAAGAACGAACTGATCCAGCTGATCTTCTACCAGGGCTTCTCCACCAATACGGAAGTGACGAACATTTCCGGCAGAGGTGTGGGCATGGATGTGGTCCGTTCCAAGATCACATCGTTAGGTGGAAACATCGAAGTGGACAGCGTCATCGGCAAAGGCACAAGCTTTGTCATCAAGCTTCCGCTGACCCTCTCCATCATTCAGGCGCTGATGGTTCATGTAAGCCATGAAACCTTTGCCCTTCCACTGGGACTCATCGAGAAGGTGGTGAAGGTCAATGAAGGAGACATAAAAGACGCCCATAACGAGGAAGTCTACATCTACAGAGAAAAAGTGATTCCGGTGATCCGGATCAATGAAAAGCTTTCTCTTCCAGTGGATGCTACCGACCAGCACATCATCATGGTGAACATCGGCGGAAAGCAGTACGGCCTTCTGGTGGATGAGCTCATCGGTCAGCAGGAGATCGTCATCAAGAAGCTTTCCGGCAGCGTCGGAAAGATGAATGAATACCTTGGTGCAGCCATTCTAGGAAACGGAGACATCACACTGATTCTGGATGTGGGGAATCTCGTTTCCGGAAAGGGGGAGACTGCTTGAACAAGGAAGAATTCTCTCCCATGCAGCTGGACGTCCTGAAAGAACTTGCGAACATAGGAGGCGGCAATGCCGCCACAGCCATCTCCCAGATGGTGGGGAAGTTCATCAACATGAGCGTTCCCACCATCGAGATTCTAAGGTATGATGAAATCTACCAGAAGATCATGGGAGAAGAGGTGGAAGTCATCGCCGTGTCCCTGAGAATGATGGGAGAAGCCCACGGAAACTTCCTCTTTGTCTGTACGGAAGAGAATGCGGAGAAGCTTGTGAAAATGATGCTTCCTCCGGACTTTCAGATGAATGAGGAAATCGAGTATTCCGCGGTGAGCGAGCTTGTGAATATCGTGGTCACCTCCTACTTAAATGCCTTGTCCAGACTGCTGGACATTTCTCTGTTCTCCTCTGTGCCTGCCATTACGGCGGATATGTTCGGCGCCATTTTAAGCTACGCCTACATAGAGAATGAACAGTATGATGATCAGGTGATGATCATAAAGAATGAATTCATGTATGATGGAGCCAAGGTGGATTCCTCCTTGTACTTCATCCCTAGACCAGGGGTTCTTGAAAACCTCTTTCAGAAAATCGGAGTGTAAATTGAAGGGAGAATAACCATGTCAAAGAGAATTATGATAGTAGATGATGCCATATTCATGAGGATGAAACTCAAGGATATTCTGGAGAAGAACGGATACGAAGTGGTGGCGGAAGCCCAGAACGGTGCCGATGCCATTGAAAAATACAAGGCGGAAAGACCCGATATCGTCACCATGGACATCACCATGCCTGAAATGAACGGGATTGAAGCCCTGCAGGGAATCAAGAAGATCGATCCTTCCGCAAGGGTGATCATGTGCAGCGCCATGGGGCAGCAGGCCATGGTCATGGAAGCGATTCAGTCCGGCGCACTGGATTTCATCGTAAAGCCTTTTGAAACCGATAGAGTCATCGACTCCATCGTAAAGGCCTGTAAGTAGTCATGGAAAGGCAGATCATCGTTTTCACCCTGGGTGAAAAATATTATGCCGTGAATTCCGATCAGGTGGAGGAAATCAGCAAGCTGATTCCTTCCACTCTTGTGCCCAATGCGCCGAAGCACATAGAAGGACTGATCAATCTAAGAGGAAATGTGATTTCACTTGTGAATCTGGCAAAGCTTTTGCGCCTGGGAGAAGACCAGTGCTATAATAATATCGTTATACTTGACCGGCAGGACGAAAAACTTGGTATACTGGTTACTGAAGTAAAAGAAGTTCTGAAAATCGAGGAAAAGGATATTGAGAAAGTGTCCGCAGAGACGAAAAGCGGTGTAGTGGGTATACTGCAGCTGGAGAAGGAACTTGTGAACTACATCGATTTGGATCGTATTATTTCGTAAATGAGGGGATAACTTGAAACAGGTACTATCACAACAGGAAATCGATTCGCTGTTAAATGCGCTGAATACCGGAGAAATCAATCCGGAGGAGATTAAAGAGGAAGAGGAAAAGAATAAAGTCAGAGCCTATGACTTCAGAAGGCCTATAAAGCTTTCCAAGGAGTATGTGAACACGCTCTATATGATCTTCGAGAGCTTTGCGAAAAGCGCCTCCAACGTTCTTTCCACCATGGTCAGAAACAATGTGAATATGACCCTTGGTGCAGTGGAGCAGATCAGTTTTGATGAATTCGTGCACTCCATTCCCAATCCCACCATCATGGGTGTATTTCATAGCGAACCACTGAGTGGAAATCAGATTATGGAAATCAATCCGCAGTTTGGCACACAGGTTGTCGAGCTTCTATGTGGTGGGGCCAAGGCCAAGGAAAAGAAAGGACCCAAAAAGGAAAAGTTCACGGATATCGAGCTTGGCATCGTGGAAGATGTCATGGGAAATCTTCTGAAGGTGTTCAAGTCTTCCTGGAGCGAAATCATGGAGCTGGAGCCAGAACTTGATAATCTGGAAACCAATCCGCAGCTGGTCCAGTCCATGTCGCCAAACGAACCGGTGATTCTCATCAGTTTCGTTGTGGAGATTTTCGAAACCAAGAGCTTCATCAATATATGCATTCCTTATGTGTCCTTCGAGAACATCACGGACAAACTCAGCATCAGAAGCTGGTTTGACATGGGGAAGACATTTGAAGACTATAAATACAAGGACCAGATCGCAGAGCGGCTGGTGACGACAGATGTGGAACTGAAGGTGGAGATGGGCAAGACCATTCTGACCGTGGACGATTTTCTGCATCTTGAGACAGGGGACATTGTTCAGCTGGATATGAAGACAGACCATCCCATGAAGCTCTATGTGGAGGATAAGGTCCACTACCTGGTGCAGCCAGGTCTATACAAGGACAAGATGGCGGTACAGGTACTGCAATACGTGGAAGAGGATGTTGAGATATGAAAGAAAACTTTTTATCACAGGCAGAAGTAGACGCGCTGCTGAAGAAAAAAGCGTCTGCCGAAGAAACCGGACTGAAAGATACGGATAAGGATGTCATAGGGGAAGTAGGAAACATCACCATGTCCACTGCTGCCACCACCTTGTCATCCATCATAAACAGGAGAGTCTCCATCACCACACCGAGGGTGACTTATATAAGATTCGAGGAGATCATCGAGGAGTGCGAGGTTCCGAAGATCGTTTCCCGTATCGCCTTCAAGGAAGGACTCAAGGGAAACAACCTTCTCATGATGAATGTGGAGGATTCGGCTATCATTGCAGACCTCATGATGGGCGGAGACGGAACCAATGCCAACAAGGAGCTCACAGAGCTTGAGCTTTCCGCGGTTTCCGAAGCCATGAACCAGATGATCGGCTCCGCTTCCACTTCCATGGCCCAGATGCTGGGCAAGGGCATCGACATCAATCCGCCCATTGTGGAAGTATGGGATCATAAGGAATCCATCGACTACAGAAAGTTCATCAATGAAGAATACATCTGCAAGATCTCTTTCCACCTGTCAGTGGAAGGACTCATTGAAAGTGACATCATGCAGCTCTACACCCTGGATACCGTCAAGGAGATTGTGGGGATCATGATGGGCGAACCTGTGGCTGAAAAGAAGGAACCCGTCAGGGAAGAGCCGGTGAGAACAGCGCCCAGGGAAGAAGTCTACACGGCCCAGAGAGAAGAGAGAAGAGAAGAATCTGTAAAAGTGAAACAGACCTACGAGGAGGAAGTGGAAGTGCAGAAGCCGGTTTTTGCTCCAATTAAGGATACATCAGAACCTTCTCAGAAAAGAAATCTGGATCTCATCATGGATGTTCCTCTGGAATTCTCCGTGGTACTGGGAAAGACCAAAAAGACCATTCAGGATGTTCTGGCGCTGGGTGCAGGAAGCGTTGTGGAGCTCAACAAGCTCGCAGATGAGCCGCTTGAAGTGTACGTTAACGGTAAGCTCATCGCACACGGCGAAGTGGTGGTCATCAATGAGAATTTCGGCATCAGAATCACAAACATCATGAGCAAGGAAGCCAGAGTCAAGGGGCTGAAGTAGTTCCAACCCAATAAGATAATGATTTGCAGAAAAAAGAGGAGTTTATCCTCTTTTTTTGTTTTGGGGTTAACAAAACGGATTAATCTACGATACTATAGAATAAGAGAAATAAAGGCAGGTGAATTCCATGAAAATAGATCAGTTTCATACAGGTTATGTTAAGAGTGCGTATAAAACCAGCGATGAGAGAAAAAATGGTCATGTGGATGGAAAGACAATAGGAAAAAGCACCGTTGAAATCTCCACTCAGGCGAAGGCACTGGTGAAGAAAATCAATGAGTCCGAGGACAGCCATTTCAGTGAAAAGGTGGAGAGCATCCGAAGAAGCATTCAGGAAGGAAGCTACAAAGTGGATACCGATCAGATTGCAGACAAGATACTGGAAAAAATCGAAGAGCAGAAATAGAGGAAACAGATAGATGAATGAAACAGGAAAACTCCAGTCCATATTACGTGAACTCGTGCATCTTCTGGAAATGGAGAAAGAGGTACTCATTAAAAGTGATGCAGCGTCTCTTCTGAAAATCATAGAGAAGAAAAACCTGGTCATGAAGGCTGTGGAAGAGGAAAAGGTGAAAGGCGTAATTGCGGATGAAGAGGTGAGGACGCTTGGGAAAAGAATCGAAAGGCTGCAGGAGACGAATCTTCTTCTTACGAAGCAGGCGCTGACCTATCAGGAAGAGATCCTGAAGGCCCTTGCGAAAAGCAACACATCAAGGTTCAGCACCTATTCCGCCAAGGGGAGCTACAGCAGCGAAAAAGAAGTCAGACTAGTAGATCAGTCAGTATAGAGGAGTAGATTATGTCAGGATTATTCGGAACATTCAATGTGGCGGTGAAGGGGCTTAATGCCAATCAGACAGCCCTTCACACCACTTCACATAACATATCCAACGCAAATACGGAAGGATTCAGTCGTCAGCGCGTAGAGCTTAAGACCGATACTCCATATAATCTGTCTGGAGTAGGACAGCTGGGGACAGGGGTCAGGCTGCAGTCTGTGGTGCGTGTGGTGGATGAATTTGTGGACTACCAGATCAGAAAGGAAAGTACAACACTTTCTCAGTACAGTGCACAGCAGGACATCATGAGTCAGATTGAGATGATCTTCAATGAGCCCTCTGACACTGGCGTGAATTTCGCCATGGGAGAAATGTTCAATGCATGGCAGGAGCTGTCCAAGAATCCTGAAAGCCTCAATGCCAAAAGCATGGTGGTTCAGAAGTCAAAGAACTTCACGGATACGCTGAACCACATGTCCACTCAGGCGCAGGAGCTTAAGGGTGATGTGGTGGCGAGCGTTGAGAAAAACATATATGATGCCAACTCCATCCTTGATCAGCTGAATACGGTCAATGACCAGATTTTCAACATCTCGGTCAAAGGGCATAGCCCCAATGATCTCATGGATACTAGGGACCTGCTGCTGAAGAATTTATCAGGTCTATCAGAAATCAGCGAGAGCTATGATTCCTATGGTAGGGTTTCTGTGGAGATTGATGGTCAGACAGTGACCGGAAAAGAGAATGAAGAGAATAGGCTCAGTACCATTGCCGCCATAACAGTGAACAAGGACGGAGAATATTCTGCTCGAATCCACATCGGCGGAGACAGCAATAATTCTATCGAACATACATTGAGTGAGGCGGATCTGGAGAAATTTCAAGTGGGTGCGCCAGTGTTTTATAAAATGTCATCAGAAGAAGGTGTGCCTGGTGAACTCACAGCAGTGAACATCCAGTCGGGAACCATAGGCGGAAATCTTGCAGCCATGAATGAAGTGGATGCAAGAATAGAAGACCTTAATACCTTCGCGGAAGGAACAGCCGAGATGTTCAATTCAATCCATAATCATGCTGCGGAGGGAACTGTGGATTTCTTCACCTTTAAGGATGGCTCTGCTTCCGCACTGAATATCAGAGTCAATGATGAAATCGTGGCAGATGAAAGCATGGTCGCCACTGGGGCGAATCTGAATTCTCCTGCAGGGGATGGAAGCCGAGCACTTGAAATCGCAAACCTGAGAAACAGGAAATTTGATTTCAGTCAGATGGAATTCAGCGCAGCAGGAACTACCATGGAAGGCGCTTATGGAGATATCGTCATCAAAGTAGGAATCCGCGGGGAGCATGCAGCTAATATGGTGGAGAATCAGAGTGCGGTGCTGGCTCAGCTTTCAAACAGAAGGGAGTCTGTGTCAGGTGTTTCCATTGATGAGGAAGTGACCAATCTTCTGAAGTATCAGAGAAGTTATGAAGCCAATTCCAGAGTGATCAATACACTCAATGAAATGCTGGATACCCTGATCAACAGAACGGGTGTATAAGGAGTAGAGTATGAGAATTACCAATAATACCCTTACTGGGAATTATCTAAGAAACCTGAATAGAAATCTCAAGCAGATGCAGAAGTATCAGAATCAGCTTTCCACCGGGAAAGAAATCAGTAAACCTTCTGACAATCCCATTCTTGTGGCCAGAGTCATGGGGCTGGATAATAACATCAGAACCAATGAACAGTATGGAAGAAACATTGATGATTCCTTGGGGTGGACCGATACAGCCGATGGCGCTATGAATGAAATCACTTCAGTGGTGCAGAGAGCCAGAGAGCTGGTTGTCTATGGGGCAAATGGTTCTCTTTCTGACACAGACAGACTTGCGTTAAGAGATGAAGTGGAAATGCTGAAAGGTCAGATGGTTCAGATGCTGAACACCAATTATGACGGGAGATTCATTTTCGGCGGGCAGAAGACCACAGAGCCACCGTTCTCTATTGGTGCTGATGATAAGATGACATATGCCGGTGGTAAAAATGCGGATGGGGAAGGACTCATTTCCAGAGAAATTGCCCAAGGAGTTTCTATCCATATTGAAAGTGACGGATCTCAGATTACTACGGCGGATGATGCGATTACGAAAGATTTCGGAGCGCTTCTGGATAATGTGATTCTGGCTATGGAAAATGGAGACACAGATTCGCTGTCTGGTGAACTTCTCGGTGATATGGATGCGCATCTGGATAACGTCATTCGTTTCAGGTCCAAGATGGGTGCCGTATATAACAGGCTGGAAGCGGCAAAAGAAAGAAATGCTTCTGAGAGTCTCAGCATGACGGAGCTGCTGTCAAAGAGCGAGGACATCGATCTGGCAGAAAAGATGATGGAGTTTTCCATGATGTCCACTGTTTACCAGGCTTCCCTATCAACTGGTGCCAAGATTCTTCAGCCTAGTCTGCTAGACTATATAAGGTAGTGTGAAATAAGATGATGATAAAAACCAAATTTCTTGGAGAAGTGGAAATAAGAGAAGAAGATATTCTGGTTTTTCCGGATGGAATTCTGGGGTTTGAGGAAAGTAGGAAATTTATCCTTCTTCCTATTCCAGAGAATGAAATCTTCAGTATACTGCAGGATGTGGAGAGGGAATATGTATCCTTTATTGTCACCGATCCATGGAAGTTCAAAGAAGATTATGAGATGGAAGTTCCAGATAGTGAACTTCTTAAAATCAATATCAGAAAGAAAGAAGAGATTGCCATGCTAAATGTCGTCACCTTGTCTGACGTATTTGAGAAAAGCACCATGAATCTTCTGGCTCCCATCATCCTGAATACAGAAAATAGGATCGGGAAGCAGTATGTGCTGAGCAATGTGAGCTATAGCACGAAGCATCCACTGTTTGTAAAGAATGAGGGAACTGATCATGCTGATTCTTAGCAGAAAAGTGGGGGAGAGCATCATCATCGATGACAGGATCGAAGTGAAGGTGCTTGAAATAGTGGATGGAAAGATCAAATTAGGTATTGATGCACCGAAAGATGTGACCATACATAGAAAAGAAGTCTATGATGAAATCAGGGATGAGAATAAGAAAGCTTCCGATATATCCATGGAGAGCTTCAGTAAACTGAAAGGACCGCTGAAATAGCGGTTTTTTCAATTCATGGAAGTTGGTATGGATGTAGCGGTGAAACTGAAAAATTAAAAATATTTCAATTTACCCCTTAACATTGTTTATAGGTTTCCGATATAGATATCATAAGAGAAAGAAGGATGTACGGCCGATGTTCTTCTGACTTTTAACAAATAATGGCAAGGATGCCAACTTAAAATTCAAGGAGGAAAACAAACATGAGAATTAACAACAATATCGCTGCTATGAACACATATTCAAGACTGACATCCGCTCAGGGTGCTCAGGCGAAGTCACTGGAAAAGCTTTCTTCAGGTCTTAGAATCAACAGAGCTGGGGATGATGCTGCAGGTCTTGCAATCTCCGAAAAGATGAGAGGACAGATCAGTGGTCTTAATCAGGCAGCTAGAAATGCACAGGACGGGATCTCACTGATTCAGACAGCAGAAGGCGCACTTAATGAAACTCACTCCATTCTTCAGAGAATGAGAGAATTATCAGTACAGAGTGCCAATGATACAAATACAGCTGCTGACAGAGGAGAAATCCAGAAGGAAGTAGCTGAGTTGATCGAAGAAGTGGATAGAATAGCTACTACTACTCAGTTCAACGGTCAAAATCTACTTGATACAACTGGCGGTACTACTGGAACATTTACCCTTCAAATTGGCGCAAACACAACTCAAACTCTGGATGTAACATTAGCGGATATGCAGTCAGCTGCTTTAGGAGTAGATGGAATAAACTTAGGTACGGACGCTACTACATCCACTGCTGCAATTAAAACAATTGATGATGCGATTGCATTAGTTTCAGGTGAAAGAGCACAGCTTGGTGCAAAGCAGAACAGACTTGATCACACAATCAACAACCTGAC
Organism: Proteiniclasticum sp. C24MP; assembly: GCF_043951855.1. Taxonomy (NCBI): domain Bacteria; kingdom Bacillati; phylum Bacillota; class Clostridia; order Eubacteriales; family Clostridiaceae; genus Proteiniclasticum; species Proteiniclasticum sp. C24MP. Next base: position 432,358 of record NZ_JBINJW010000001.1, on the reverse strand, counting down.
AACTACTTCTGAAAACCTCTCAGCAGCTGAATCAAGAATCAGAGACGTTGACATGGCTAAGGAAATGATGAGCTTCACAAAGAACAACATCCTGAACCAGGCTTCAACAGCTATGCTTGCTCAGGCTAACCAGATGCCTCAGGGAGTATTACAGCTACTAGGATAATCAAAAGAATAGTTTTCTCTACAGGACTTGGATTCATTTCCAGGTCCTATTCCTTTGTCCGGATTTATTTTTTCTGAGAAGTGTCCGATATAGATAGCAAGAGAACTTATGGAGGTGAATCATGAAAGTTAATGGAACAGACCCCTTAGTCAAGCTGTTACTGGAACTGAACAAGCGAAGTGGAGAGGCATCTTCAACTTCTGAGAAGGTGATGATGGAAAGCCTGTCCAAGGAAGTGGAAGAAATACTTGCAAGAAGAGACGAAGTCCTCTTAAGAGGAGATACAAAGCTTAAAGCAGAAGTCCATTTCACCCGTCAGCTTCATGAAACTCCAGAGGCTTACCTTCAAAGGATTTCCTCTGAGATGGCGAAGATGAAAGAAACGGAGAGAAATCTACTTGATAGAGAAGATGCTGCGGTGAGCCTGCAGACAGATACAGTGGATAAAGCTTTAAGAGCAGGACTTCTCAAAGAACTCGTTGATCAGGAGAATAAAGTGGAAGGTAGATCTTCTGACACAAAAGATACCAGATGGCTTCTTGTTTTTACATTTATAGTGGTCTTCATTCTTCTTCTTTATCTACTCATTCTTCAATAAGAAATGTTTCAGAAGCTCTTAAATCCTACATGATATAGCCGACATAGATATTAATAGGCAAATTATCTTGAAAGAAGATAATAGGCTAATCGTAATTAAGGATGTGAACACTTTGATTCAGATTTCAGGAATAACCGATACCAACGTTAAGCCAGTACAGAAGATTGAAGCCTTAAAAGTAGAGAAAATCAGTCCTAATCTTAAAGCGGAACAAGCAGTAGAGTATAGAAAATTTCCCGATGATGAAGAGGAGAAGGATTTCACAAAAGATGAAGTGGAGCGTGCAGTCACAAGCACCAACAGACTTCTTAAGGATGAACATAAGACCATGTATAAGTTTGAAGTCCATGAAGGAACAGGCAGAGTCATGGTGAATCTTATCGATACAAAAACAAAGGAAGTAATCAAGGAGATTCCACCGGAAAAGATTCTGGATCTTGTGGCAAACATCTGGGAGAGAATCGGAATACTTGTTGATGAAAGGGGATAACTATGTCAATTAACTTCTTAGGGTCCTACTCAGGAATAGATCAGAGTACCATTGATCAGCTCATAGCGGTGGAAAAAAGACCACTGATTCTATTATCGGAAAAGAAAACGAATATGGAAACGCAGAAGAATGCCTGGAATGATGTAAGGACAAGACTGACCAATCTTTTTGATAAAATCAAGGCTCTGCAGAATTCAGAGACTTTCTCGTCAAAAATGGCTACTGGTGGAGAATCTGCGACACTCACCGTCAGCAAAAACACACCAGAGGGTACTTACGATGTCTCCGTGACGCAACTGGCCACTAGAGGTTCTGTTGTGGGAGGGATGATATCCGCAGCTGCGGGAGACAGTACCAAAGAATTAGGTCTTACAGGAAAGTTCTCCATCAATCCTGATGCACATGAATCAGGCAACGTCATAGAAGTGACAGCCACAGATACGGTAAGAACCATTTCCGAAAAGATCAATGCCATCAGTAACGAAAGCGGCGTGAGATCCGCCATCATCGACAATCGCCTGGTTCTGAGTAATGTGGAGACAGGGGATACGGCCATCAGTATTTCCGATGTGGAAGGTACCACTTTATCAGGTCTTGGACTAAGCACCATGGAGTTGCCTGAAAATGGCGGAGCAGAAGTCATTGCCGGTAAGAATGCGCTGTTCTCCGTAAATGGTGTGTCTGTGGAAAGAACCAGCAACAATGTGAGTGACGTCATTGAGTATACCACCATCAACCTGACGAAAGAGCATGAAGCGGGTCAGTCAGACTCCATCGTGGTATCCAAAGATATATCCAAAGTGGAAGAAGCGGTGAAGGGATTCGTGGATCAGTACAACTCCACCATGGACTTCATATCCGAAAAACTGAAAGCGGGAACGCCCGGAGAGGAAGCTTCCAGAGGAACCCTTGCAGGGGACAGCAGCCTCATCAGGCTCCAGTCCACCCTTCGTTCCATGGTCACTTCCTCCATTGCCAATGAGAACACGGGCATCGGGGACATCTCCCAGCTGGGCGTCAGCACAGTGGATAAGTTCGGACAGCTCTCCTTTGATGCATCGAAGTTAACGGAAGCGCTGAATAATGATCCTTTGATGGTGGAGAACTTCTTTTCCAGTGAAAATGCGGAAGGGAATGAAATCGGATTTGTATCCAGAATCAACGGATACATCGACAGTTTCTCTTCTTCCACCGGCATCATCAAAGGAAAGACAGACAGTTTTGACAGATCGCTGAAAGACATCAACAAGCAGGTGGAAAGCTTCAATCTGAGAATGGAAAGAAAAGAAGCCTATTATGTCAATATGTTCGCGAAACTTGATACCGCGCTCATGCAGGCGGAATCACAGATGGGATGGCTCACCAGTCAGATCGCATCTATGGCACCGACAAACAGCAAGTAGGAGGGAAACAGTACATGTACGCAGGAAACGCCTATGCCAGTGCAGGAAATGCCTATAAAAGCAATGAAGTCATGACGGCACCAAAGAAAAAACTGGTCATCATGCTCTATGACGGAGCCATAAAGAATCTGAAGCTTGCAAAGCTTGCCATGGCAGACAAGAATATTGAGAAAACCAACAATGCCATCATCAAAGCCCAGAACATTCTGGCGGAGTTCATGAGCACATTGAATTTTGATGAAGGTGGAGAAATCGCCAGGAGCCTTATGAATCTCTATCAGTATATGTATGACAGAACCATAAGAGCCAATATCGACAAGGATCCGGATATAGCGGATGAAGTCATCGGGCTTCTGGAAGAGTTAAGAGACACATGGAGTCAGATATGAGTTCTCTTGTTCTTCTTGAAGAGAAGTTCTGGTTACTCAGCGAAGCTTTAGCGGAAACGGAAATCGATGGAAAGAATGTGGAAGACTGCATCAGTGCCATCGAAAAGAACGACAGAAGATTCGAAGCGCTGAAAGCACTTCAGGTGAGGCTTTCGCTTACGAGAAGTGGTGAAACAGCAGTGGAAAGAAAGATGGAAAGTGAAACACTGACCATTCTGAAGAAGCTATCGGAAAACACAAAAAAGCTTCAGAAGAGAATTACAGAAGAGAGAAACAGTTCCGTAAAGTCCATGAATGATTTCAGTAATCTGAAGAAGATTTCAAAAAGCTACGTGAAAGCGGAGCAGGGTCCTGTCTTTGTGGACAAGGATTTCAGATAACAGACAGTGTTTTATAGAGTTTGAAGATGAAAATAAGTCGGCTGCTCAAGTTAATCAGCGGATAGGGGTATAAAGGGGAATAAGGTATTGAATGCTTTTTGGGAAAAATTAAAGACAGTGAAGAAAAAAGATCCATCAGTTCAGAAAGAAAAGAAGTTCAAGGTGAAATCCTTTCTTGAAACCGTAAAAGAGAAGAAAGAGAAAACGGGTAAAAAAGCGGATTTGAAGTCGAAGGGAAGTATTAGCGCTCTTTTCAGAAAGAAGTCTGCGAAGAAAGGTTCAGAGAACAGCAGTACGGTAGTAGAAGCAAAAAGCAGAAAGAGCATCGGCAGGAAGATGGTCGTCATGACGCTTCTTATGGTCACCATTCCGCTTCTGGTATCTAACATCGCAAGTCTTACCTATATGAACCAGAATTACGTGAAGGAGATGGAAGTCAATAACGATGTGCTGGCGGGAGCCATTGCAGATCAGGTATCCGCCTTCATCGAGAGGGGATTCAATGTCACAGAGCAGCTGGCAGTGAACAATGACGTGAGAGAATACAATGGTCTTGCCCAGTCCAGCGTGCTTTCCAGTACAGCCAGAGACCACGACTATTTCGATCTGATCTTTGTGGTGGATGACACCGGGATGCAGACCGCAAGAAGCAAAGGAAGACTGGGGAACAGTTCTGACAGGTTCTGGTTTACGAAGACCAAGGACGAAAAGGTCAAGTGGGTCAGTGATTCCTACTATTCACAGAATGGGGGAACACCAGTAACCACCATCGCCATGCCGGTATACAATCAGAACCTGACCTTTCTGGGTGTCATAGGTTCCGACATCAAGCTTACGGCACTGCAGGAACTCATATCAGAGCATAGTGAAGGCAGTAAGCTTGCTTTCATCATCGATGGCCAGGGAACAGTCATTGCCCATAAGAACTATAATATGGTCAAGGAAATGTTCAACTATGCCACCATGACCAAACAGGTACAGAGAAAAGATGCCTATGGAAAACCGGTTCTGGATGAATCAGGTGTGCAGATCGTCAATGAAGTGCCTGTAAAGGCACCAGCAGAGCTGAACGAGATCGCCAAGAAAGCCCTTGCAGGAGAAAGCGGATTCGAGAGCTATACAGACCTGGATGGCGTGGAAGTGGTCAGCGCCTATCAGCCTATAGAGCTTCCGGGGGAATCCGTCTCCTGGGCGGTGATCACCATCGAAAGCAAGGAAGAAGCCATGGCCTTCATCAACAATACGATCTACTTCAGTGTCGCCATTGCAGTGATCGCACTCATAGCGGCAGTAATTGTGGCATCGCTGTTTGCAAGAAGCATAGCCAAGCCCATCAAGACCTCCTCTCAGTATCTGAACCAGATCGCTCATGGTGACTTCACGGTGGATGTGGACCAGAAGCTTCTGAAAAGACAGGATGAGATCGGAACCATATCCAACGGGATTCATGGAATGAAGAATGCCTTACGGGATCTGGTAGGGAAAATCACGGAAACCTCCAATGGCATCAGTGCTCAGGTGGAGACGTCCATGAACAGCATCATCGAACTCAACACCAACCTTGAAAGCGTATCGGCAACTACGGAAGAGCTTGCAGCAGGAAATGAGGAAACAGCGGCTTCCACAGAAGAAATGGCAGCGGCTTCCTCGGAAATCGAAAAAGCGGTTCATTCCATTGCGGAGCGTTCACAGCATGGAGCCATTGCGGCAAGAAAAACGGCAGAGAGAGCGGACCTCACCCAGAAAAAGGTGAAGGATGCCCAGAAGAAATCAGAAGAAATCTTCATCAAGACCAAGGGTGACCTGGAAAAGGCCATCGAAGCATCCAAGGTAGTGGACCAGATCAGAGTGCTGTCGGATGCCATTCTGCAGATCACGGCACAGACCAACCTTCTGGCTTTGAATGCAGCCATAGAAGCGGCAAGAGCCGGTGAAGCAGGCAGAGGATTCTCTGTGGTGGCGGATGAAATCAGGAAACTTGCAGAACAGTCCAAAGATGCGGCCACCAAGATTCAGGATGTCACATCCAAAGTCACCTCTTCAGTGGAGCACTTATCTGGAAGCTCCAATCAGCTTCTGAGCTACGTGGAAAATGATGTTCAGAGCGACTATCAGAGTATGCTGGAAGTGGCAGCCAAGTACAATGAAGACGCCAGATATTTTGATGACCTGGTTACAGAGTTCAGTGCCACATCGGAAGAACTTCTGGCTTCCATAGAAAGTGTAACAGCAGCCATTGATGGTGTTGCCTCCGCAGCCAATGAAAGTGCCAGCGGAACATCCGACATCGCCGAGAAGATCTCCGAGTCCACCATGCAGTCCAGTCAGGTCATGGATGAAATGGAAAAGACAAAAGACCAGTCACAGAACCTGAAGAAGGAAACAAGGAAGTTCAAGCTGTAGAAAGCAGGACGTTTCATTGTGAATAGAAGTACATAGTAATTTGGATAATGGTGGAGGAAGGAGCAGTCCGACCTCCACCTTATTGTATGTGGAAGCAAGAAACATGCATGTTTTATGCCTGGAAAACATTTACAATGCATAAATATTTATAATAGATGAAGCATATAAAACTGGAAAATTATTTTCAAACAAATGCCAACAATGTGTTTGATTGATTTTATTGTGAAGGTTTAAATAATCGAAGAACAATATTCATAATATGTCCATAAATTTCAAATAGCAGAATCGTAAAAAAACGAATGTCGAATGAATTTGACGAAATATCGAATTACACTCATTTAAGGAAATATTCTAAAAATATGAAAAAGATCAATTTCATAAGAATAACGCATAATTAACGCTCATAAAATAATATATTGTTGATTTTACCGTATATAACTTGTAAAATGTTAAGAGTAATTGAAAAGGTGCTATGGCTGGATACCTTGATGATATCATCGTGTAGCAACCGAATGAAACATTGAAGAAATACCATGAATGGGAGGAAACACATTGAAGGACTTGACGTATCAGATACTGAAAAACGGACTGGATGCATCTTCATCAAGACAGAAGACCATTTCTTCCAATATCGCCAATGTGAACACGCCTGGATATAAGTCCAGCAAGGTTTCCTTTGAATCAGAACTTGCCAGAGCCATCGATCAGACTGGTGCAGCCATGGTGAAGACCCATGAAAATCATCTGGGTGGAGCCATTGCCTCAGAAGTGAAGGGTGAGGTCAAGGTCATGGACGGAACCAGTATGGATGAAACAGGAAACAATGTGGATATCGATAAGGAAATGGTGGATCTTGCAGCCAATGAAATCTATTATTCCGCACTCATTGAACAGGTGAACAGAAAACTCAGTAATATGAGCTATGTCATCAACAGATAATCAGATTCCTGCAATGGATCATCTCATGGTTTCTCATGGGGGGCTGATCCGGAAATTATGCATGCATATTTAATATATATGTTGCGTGCTACATATATGATATACAATATAATCCCACACAAGTTCTCATAAGTACAAATCATACTCTCTCATATTAGGAGGTCGACCATGTCTGTATTCAACTCCATGAAAATCAATGCGTCAGGATTGACGCTGGAAAGGCTTAAGCTTGATACCATCTCTTCCAACATCGCCAATGTGAATACCACAAGAACGGCAGAAGGCGGACCCTATCTTCGAAAAGAAGTCGTCTTTGAAGAAATGGTGGACAGGGCTCAGAGCAGACTGACAGGACGAATCGAGAATAGATCGGCTGGGGTAAAAGTCACTGAAGTCTATGAAGATCAGGAGAACCTGAGAAGCGTATATGATCCGGAACATGTGGATGCCGATGAAGAAGGCTATGTGCTGATGCCCAATGTGAATCTTCTGGATGAGATGGTAAGTCTCATCGAAGCCCAGAGGTCCTATGAGGCCAATGCCACCGCACTGAAGGCCAGTAAGGCCATGCTCAATAAAGCACTGGATATTTCCAAAGGATAGGAGAAGGTAAATGACACAGTTTATAAGTTCTTACAGTACAATTCTAGATCGCTACAATAACCTGGTCAGCCAGGGGAACAGTCCAGTTAAGAAAACCGACGAAAAGGAAATGGAAAGTCTCGGGCTTGGTGTAAGCTTCGGAGACATGTTCACCAGCCAGCTGGATAAACTCAATGCCAGCCAGATCCAGGCCGATGAACTGGCCATGGATTTTGCCTCAGGCAATACGGAAGATCTGCATCAGGTGATGATTGCGGCGGAAGAAGCCAGAATCAGCATGGAACTGGCCGTGCAGGTGAGAAACAAGATTATTGAAGCTTATAAAGAGCTAAGCAGCATGCAGCTATAGGTGGTCATAAATTAACGAGCGTAGGAAACAAGAGGAGCAATCTTTTCTTATATTGACCGGTATGGAGAACTTCAATCTGATCATAAGGAAAACAGACTGCTTGTATGAAGCTCGCTTCCCCATAACTAGAAGGTTCTATGACGGAAATAACGGGAGCGCTCTACAAGCAGTTTTTCGCTGCAGAAGATGAGGACAGCACGCAGTTGGCAAGAGGAAAAAGGGTAACACCTTACAGTAAGGAGCAATGCATTTATGGAAATGACCAAGGGGATCACCCAGAAAATCAAGGGCGGATGGGAGAAAATCGATCAGGGAAAAAGAAAGGCACTGATACTTGCAGTGACTGCAGTCACCACGTTTGTGATTCTTTTTTCCGTATACAGCAATCAGGTGACCTATGCTGCGCTATTCACTGGTCTTGAGCTTTCCGATGCGGCAGCCATCACCCAGGATCTGGATTCAAGAGGAAACATCAGGTACCGCATGGAAAACGGTGGTACGGATATCTATGTGGATGAGAAGCATGTGGACAAGTACAGGCTGGAACTGGCCATGAACGGCATGATGCCGGAAAACTCCACCGGGTTTGAGATATTTGACGATATGGGCATGATGGTGACGGACGAGGACCGAAAGATCATGTATCAGAGGGCTCTGGAAGGAGAGCTTCAGCGTTCGGTCATGTCACTGGAAGAGATCAGCAGTGCCAGAATTCATCTGGTCATGAGTGAAGAGAGCATATTCAATACAGAAAGAAGAGAGGCTTCCGCATCGGTCATCCTGAGCCTGAAGACTGGAGCGAAGCTTCCTGATGCATCCGTCAGCGGCATCATCGCCCTGGTCACCGGAGCAGTGGACAATCTGCCTGAAGAGAATGTCCGAGTCATCGACGCCCAGGGGAATCTCATCAGTCTGGGTCTATCAGCAGGCGGTGAGATGTCTGGCATCGGACTTCTGGATCAGCAGAGAGAAATCAAGAAGACTTTCGAACAGGAGATTGAAAACAGCATCCTGAGTCTTCTGGGACCAGCGCTTGGACCGGATAAACTGAAAGTGGCTGTCTATGCGGATCTGGATTTCGATGCGGAAGAAAATACCGTCATCAGCTATGAGAACCCTGTGGTTCGGAGCGAGCAGGTCAGCGTCACCGGCCCGGATCTTAATCAGGAAGAGATCATGGACAACCCAGCAGGAGACAATACTCAGAATGTGCTGGATGGAGAAGAAGGCAGCATGAGCACCTTCGACAGCATCATAAACTATGAGCTGACGGAATCCAGAACCAGCACCATCAAGGCACCTGGTAAAGTCACAAAGCTCTCCACTTCCCTTCTCTTTGACGGAAACCTGTCCGAAGGACAGCGTGAAAGCATTAGAAACCTCATTTCCACAGCCACAGGCTATGACATGGAAAGAGGAGACGTCATCAGCATCGAAGGCGTGGTCTTTGACAAGAGCTATCAGGAAGACCTGGAAAAGAAACTGGAGGAACAGAGACTTCTGGATGAAGCAAACAGAACCTTCATGGAGAAGTACTCGGATTACATCTATCTGGGCATCTTCAGTCTGCTTGGACTTGTCTTCGTCGTTTCCTTCATGAAGATCCTCTTCGGAAAGAAGAAGAGTAAAGAGGAAGACGAATACGCCCTTCTTCCACCTGCCATGGAGCAGCCTGAAGAAGGAAAGCCGGTGGACATCATAGAAGAGGTCTATCAGAAATTCACAGTGAAGGAAAATCAGAAAGAGAAGCAGATCAAAGAGTATGCCGAAGAGCATCCTGAGATCGCGGCGGATCTTATCAAGGCTTGGATGAAAGAATGAGGATGAAGGAATGCAGATGAAGGAAAACGGCATAAAAAAAGCAGCGATTCTGCTTATTTCATTGGGACCGGAGGTGTCCTCTCAGATTCTCAAACTCCTTCCGGATGACATGATCCAGAAGGTGACCTATGAGATCGCAAACATCGAATATGTGGAGCCCCAGGAGAGAGAGAAGGTCATAGAGGATTTCATGGATATGGCATCCGCCAGAGAATACATCGTGGATGGCGGAATCGATTATGCGAGGAATCTTCTGAACAAGGCTCTGGGCAGTGTGAGAGCCAAGGAGATCATGGAAGTGCTCACTCAGATCCAGCAGAGGGAAAAACCCTTTGCCATCTTAAGAAAAGCTGACACCCATCAGCTGGCCAACATGCTGGCCAATGAGCACCCCCAAACCATTGCCCTGATCATGTGCTACATTCAGCCGGATAAAGCGGCAAATGTGCTGGCGCTCTTTCCCAACGAACTTCAGACTGAAGTGGCGGAAAGGATCGGCGTCATCAACAGAACTTCTCCCGCGGTGATCAAGAAAATCGAAAGCGTAGTGCAGAACAAATTCTCCAACATCATCGAGAGCGACTCGGAAAACATCGGTGGCGTAAAAGCCCTGGTGGAGATCTTAAACTCTGTGGACAGAACCACAGAGAAGAACATCATCAGCGATCTGGAAAAGACGCAGCCGGAACTGGCTGAGGTCATCAAGGCGAATCTCTTCGTCTTCGAGGACATCGTCACTCTGGACAAGAGCTCCATTCAGAGAGTGCTCAGAGAAGTGGAGAACGAACAGCTGGTACTGGCGCTCAAGGGAGCCTCAGAGGAGGTTTCCACCGTGGTCTATGCAAACCTCTCCAAGAGAGCGGCGGACACGGTGCGGGAGGATATCGAGTTCATGGGACCTGTACGTCTCTCCACAGTGGAAGAAGCGCAGCATAAGATCGTGGGCATCATAAGAAAGCTTGAAGAAGCCGGCGAAATCGTCATAGGAAGGGGTGATTCCGATAGCATTATCGTATAGGATCATCAAGAACAGGAACGGCTATGCCCAGGAGGAAAGAAAACTCGAATCCCTGGACATTGAAGCCTACCGGGAGAAGAAAGAGAACCCGCCCCTCTATGATGCTGTGGCGGAAGGGGAAGACCCGGAAAGAATGATCCGGGAAGAAATCCGGAAGGAACTTCTGCTTTCCATGGAAGAAGAGAGAATAGCCCTTCTTGAAAAAGCAGGAGAAGAGATCGGGAAGGAAAAGGAAAAAGCTCTGGAAGAAGCCAGAAACCAGGGCTTTGAAGAAGGCTACATGGCAGGGAAGCAGGAAGGCTATGAAGAAACACTGGCCTTTCGCAAGAATGCCATCACCATGCTGGAGGAAGCCGAAGCTCTTTCAAAAGAGTATCTGGAAGAGAATGAAGAAAAAATCATAAAGCTCTCCGCAAGGATTGCGGAGAAGATCGTGGGAGAAACCATACAGACCCATGAAGACAGCCTGATGATTCTGGCAAGACCCATTCTTCAGGAATACGGAAAGACGGAGAACGTCATCGTGACCTGTCATCCGGATAAGGTGGCTTTCATGAAGTGCCAGATTCCAGAGATCAGATCCATGTGTCCCAAGGCCCATGTACTGATTCTGCAGGACAGAAATCTGGAGGAAAACGACATCCTCATCGAGAATGAGAATCAGATCACGGATCTTTCCATCAGGAAGCAGATCGAAAGATTCATAGAACTGGCAACCGAGTAACAGGAGGACCCTGACCATGACCGAAGTATCCTTTGACAGGCTGTACGAAAAACTGGATAAAAGCACCCTGGCGCTGAAGATGGGCAAGGTGAAGAAAGTCATCGGTCTCATCATCCATGCCGTAGGCCTGAAGGTCTTTGTGGGTGAAGTGTGCCATATCCTCATCGGAGAGGACAACAGAATCAGCGCGGAAGTGGTGGGGTTTCAGGATGAAAATGTGCTCCTCATGCCCCTGGGCGATGTCCAGGGCATCGGCCCCGGATGCCTGGTGCTTCCCACAGGAAATGCGCTGAAGGTGAAGGTGGGGGATGCGCTTCTTGGCACCACTTTAGATGGACTGGGTAATCCCATGGATGAGAGAAAGAGAAAGCTCACAGGCTATGGCGATATCAACAATGTGCCCCCCAATCCCTTTCAGAGAAGAAAGATCGAGAAGGTCATGAGCACCGGGGTGAAGGCCATCGATGGCGTCCTCACCTGCGGAGAGGGCCAGCGTATCGGCATCTTTGCCGGCAGTGGTGTGGGAAAGAGTACACTTCTTGGCATGATCGCCAGATACTCCGATGCCGATGTCAACGTCATTGGTCTCATCGGAGAAAGAGGCAGAGAAGTGCTGGAGTTCATCGAAAGAGACCTGGGAGAAGAAGGCTACAGGAAGTCCGTGATCATCTGCGCCACGTCAGACCAGCCACCGCTGGTGCGTCTGAAAGGAGCTTATGTGGCCACAGCCATTGCGGAGTATTTCAGAGACCAGGGAAAGAAAGTCATGTTCATGATGGATTCGGTCACAAGATTCGCCATGGCCCAGAGAGAAATCGGTCTTGCCATCGGAGAGCCGCCCACCACAAGAGGGTATACCCCTTCAGTGTTTGCAGCCCTTCCGAAGCTTCTGGAAAGAAGCGGCATGTCCAAGGACGGTTCCATCACAGCATTCTATACGGTCCTTGTGGAAGGGGATGACATGAACGAACCCATCGCCGATGCGGTGAGAGGAATCCTTGACGGGCATATCGTGCTTTCGAGAAAGCTGGCAGGCAAGAACCATTTTCCTTCCATCGATGTGCAGCAGAGCGTATCCAGAGTCATGAAGGAAGTGGTTTCCAGAGAGCATTATGACTATGCCGGAAAGCTCAAGGAAAACATGGCCAGGTATCAGGAGTCGGAAGATCTCATCAATGTAGGCGCCTATGCCAAGGGAAGAAATCCGGAACTGGACAGGGCGGTGGAACTGAAAATGTCCATCGACGGTTTCCTGAAACAGGAGACCGATGATTCCAGGCATTATGAAGATACAATCAGGGAACTGGAAAACATATTCAGGAAGTGATCTGAAAAAGACGGAAATGGAGGCTTCAGAAGATGAACTACAAATACAAAATGGAAAAGGTGCTGGACTACAGAAGCAATGTGGAAAAACACAAGGTGGAGGATTTCGCCAGAATCAGTCAGAAACTGGACCAGGAGAAGAAGCATCTGGACACAATCGAGGAAAAGCTGGAACAGAAGAAGAAGGAAGTATCCACGGATGTGCATGCCATGAAGATGTCCTTTCTCTACAAGGAGAAGCTGAAGGCAGAGCTGAGTCATCAGAAGAAGAAGGTGGAGGATATCGTCCACAAGGCCAACGACGCCAGGGAAGTGCTCATTGAAGCAAGAAAAGACCGTAAAATCATGGAACTGCTGAAGGAAAAGGACAAAGAGAAATTTCAGCAGGAAATGCTCCTTAAGGAACAGAAGGAACTGGACGATTTCACCATCATGAGATTCGCCAAGTGACTTTTATTCATACAGACACGTCAAAACAGTAAGGATGAAAGGGCACCAGTGCCTGATATTGAAAGGAGGTGAGAAAAAATGACAACAGAGACCATGCGGATCAGAAATGCAGTGAACATACCTAAGCCGGAAGCGAAAAAGGAGATCAGCGGCAAAAGCGCATTCAAGGAGATTCTCTCCACAACCATAGAAAGAAACGCCCCTGAGAAGAAAGAGCTGAAAAGGGAAAAATCGGAAGAAGAGAAGGATATGGAAGTGACCCGAGACAACCCTGAACAGGAGGAAGAAATGGCCGCCATGAACCTCTTTCCTGAAATGAAACCGGAGACGCAGGCGCCTTTAAAGGAGATCCATGAACAGGCTGCAGCAGGAATTGTGGAAGAAGCTGAAAGTGCTGTGGACAAATCTCAGACTGAAAAGAATCCGGTGAGTGCCCTTACTGGCCGGACACGAGAAGAGATGATTGCCCTGAAAGACCATCTGGAAGCAAGGAATCCGAAACTCATCGATATTCCAGAAGACCAGGGGAAAACAGGGATTCTGGCTGAAAATGTCATGAAAACGGTAGAAGGGAAAACAGAGGAATTTGCAGACACACTGAAGAATATCCATCAGCAGGAGAAACCGGAAGAGCTGACTGGTTACAAGAAATCAGAGGTTTCAGATCCCACCGGGAAACTGCAGAAGGAAACGGCAGATGAAGCAGCGGCAATGGAAACGCTTAAAGAGAGGGAAGCTTCAGGGACAAATCCGAGGCTGAATGCCGATGTGGAAGAAACCAGAGAGAGTGAGAAAGGATTCATGAACCTGAATGGGAAAGAACCAGTGAAGCAAGCGCATACTTCTTCGGAAGAGTCCGGTATGCTCACAGAAACCGTGAATCCGAATCATGAAATGAAGCTCAGAGAGTTTCAGGAGACTTCTCAGACGAAAACACCTGAGCACATCAATTTCGAGAAGACATTCGAAAATGCGGCAGAAGAAATCATGAAGACCGTGGAAACCATCCGAGAAGGAGACAGAACCACCATGAAGGTGAATCTTCATCCGGAAGAGATGGGCAAGATGGAAATCACGCTGACCATGGAAGACGGAAAGCTTTCCGGCAAGATTCTCCTGGAGAATCGGGAAATCAGGCAGATCTTCACGGAAAGACTGGACGAGCTTTCTAACAGCCTGAAGCAGAACATCCAGATCGGTAAATTCGAAGTAGGTGTAGGAGACAGAGGGGAAGGGAATCAACAGAGGCATCAGGGACAAAGACAGATGCAGAATCCTTTCAGAGGCTATCAGGTAAGAAAAGCAGAGACTACAGACTATGGGATGACAAATCCCGAGAGAAACCTGAAGGAAATCAATCTTCTCGCCTAGAGAAGGAAAGGAGAACATATGAGAATCAATGGAATCGGTATTCCAAATGAAGCCATGAATACGGAAAATGCGGCAAAAGCCAATGACGCCATGGGCGTGGATGACTTTCTGAAAATCATGACCGCACAGCTTCAGAACCTGGATCCCATGGGCGGAAACAGTGCAGACACAGGAGAATACATTGCCCAGATGGCCCAGTTCACCATGCTGGAGCAGCTGAGCGCATTATCGGAAAGCATGGAGAACATGAACACCCTATCTCAGCAGCAGCTGTCCTTTTCACTGGTGGGAAAGAAAGTATCCGTTTTTGACGGAGAAAACACCATAGAAGGCGTTGTGGACAAAGTCAGATACAGAGAAGGACTGGCCTATCCTGTCATAGGAGGCAGCGAATATCCCATGTACATGGTGCAGGAAGTGGGAGGTGAATAGACATGTCATTTAAGATTCAGAACGGACAGATCATCCCATCCCAGGGAAACCATGGGAAAGTGGAGAGAAAACCCGGCGGTGATTTTGAAAGACTCTATCTGGAATCCCTGAAAAAGACGAAGGAAACCGTAAAGCTTTCCGCCCACGCACAGGAGAGAATGGAAAAAAGACAGATCACACTCTCGGAAGAGGATATGGTGAAGATCAACGATGCGGTGGATACCCTGGAGAAAAAGGGTGCCCGGGAAAGTCTGCTTCTCTACAAGGATGCGGCCTTCATTGCCAGCATCAGAAACAAGACCATCATCACAGCCATGAGAAATGAGGAAATGGAGACCATAACAAACATCGACAGTGCAGTAAGCATAAGATAAGAATGGCCGGACCTCTTGAGGAAGCCATTAAAAAAGGCCCGTTGAACGACGGATACGGGTACAAGGAAAAATCAGAATAAATTGAAATCCTAGGAGGGAAAATACATATGTTAAGATCACTTTACTCAGGCGTAAGCGGAATGAGAAGCAACCAGACCAAGATGGACGTTTTAGGTAACAACATCGCCAATGTCAACACCACAGGATTCAAATCCGGAAGAGTGCGTTTCCAGGACATGCTGAGCCAGACTCTTGCCAATGCCCAGGGTCCTACAGCAGAAAACTTAGGTGGAATCAATGCCCAGCAGGTGGGGCTTGGTGTCAAGGTCGGCGCCATCGACACCATCATGACCGACGGTGCCCTGCAGCCCACCAACAGAGATCTGGACCTGGCTGTGGAAGGAACAGGATTCTTCATGGTGTCACAGGATGCGGATGCCCAGATGAAGTACTATACAAGAGATGGAGCCTTTTACAGAGACTACAACGGGAATCTGGTCAATGCGGGCGGATATCGTGTTCTCGGATTTGAAGAAGAGGGACAGGAAGCTCCTGCACCACTTAAAATTCTGAACACCATCGATGCTCTGGATGAAGAAGGGAACGTGATACCACTGGTGGATGGGGATAATAACCCTATTCTTGATGAAAACGGTGCAGCAATGAATGTGCAGGTGGATCTTCAGACCTTCTCCATCGACGGAAGCGGTATCATTTCCGGCGTATACAGCGACGGTAATGTCTACACCATTGGAAGACTGGCTGTGGCGAAGTTTGACAACAGTGCAGGTCTAGAAAAAGTGGGGAACAACAACTACAGAGCATCCAACAACTCCGGTGCGCCTGTGGTAGGCTCTGCCAACACCGACGGATTTGGCATCATAAGACAGGGTGTCCTGGAGATGTCCAATGTGGATTTAGCCAACGAATTCACGGAGCTCATCGTCACTTCAAGGTCCTACCAGGCCAACTCAAGAACCATCACCACATCCGATGAAATGCTTCAGGAACTGTTAAGTCTGAAGAGATAGTGAAATCTGGCTTAGAACTTTTCTTTCAGGAAAGAGGATCGCATAAAGCGTCCTTCTTTCCGAAGGAAAGCGGAAGCGAAAGGAAGGCCGTATGATACGACTTACAACCCTAAGCGGAACGGAATTTTATCTGAACACAGACCTTGTGGTGAAAATAGAAGCGCTACCTGACACGGTCATCACGCTGACCGACGGGAAAACCATGAGAGTCACAGAAAGACCTGAAATTATCATTGACAGAATCATAGCCTACAAAAGAAAGATCTATGCAGGAAGTCTGGAGGTATAGAAAGTAAATGAAGAAAAGTTATACAGCAATCATAGGTCTGGTTTCCGGATTTGCCATTCTCGTGATCTCCATCATGACCAGTGGAGACATCCGAAGTTTCATCAGTTTATCATCCATAGCCGTGACGGCAGGGGGATCCTTTGCAGCCCTTCTCATCAGTTTTCCTTCAAAGGATCTGATGAAGGTGCCAAAGATCCTGAAGCTGCTCATCGAGAAACCGGAACAGGACAGGGTAAGACTCATCACCACCTTCTCGGAACTTGCAAGAAAAGCAAGAAGAGACGGGCTTCTGGCCCTGGAGGATGATCTTACGGGCATGGAGGATGAGTTCATGGTCACAGGACTTCAGATGGTGGTGGACGGCATCGAGCCGGACATCATCAGAGAGATTCTGACCCTTAAAATGGAAACCACGGAAAGAAGACATCGTATGGGACAGAATATTTTCAGCAAATGGGGAGAGCTTGCGCCTGCCTTCGGTATGCTTGGAACCCTCATCGGGCTCATCGTCATGCTGGCGAATCTGCAGGATGCCGCTGCCATCGGTTCAGGAATGGCCGTAGCCCTCATCACCACATTCTACGGTTCTCTTCTGGCGAACCTGGTGTTCATTCCCATAGCCAGCAATTTAAGTGTACAGACCAATGAGGAAATGCTTTCCAAGGAAATGGCCATCGAGGGCATCATTGAAATCCAGGCGGGAACCAACCCCAGAATTCTGGAAGAAAAGCTGGTGACCTATCTTTCACCGGAAGAGATGACCATGATGAAGGAAGAGAAGGTATCCACACAAGAGGCCTTATCCTATGAGTAGAGAAAGAAAGAAGAGAAAGACGACAGAAACACCAGCCACCGGTGCACCGGCATGGATGGCCACTTTTTCGGACATGATGACGCTTCTTCTCACCTTCTTTATTCTCCTTTATTCGATTTCCAGCATCGATGCCATCAAGTTCAAGACCATCAGTGAGTCCCTGCAGTCGGTTCTCTCCGGAGAGACCAGCTCCAGCATCATTGAGGAAGATGGTCCCAATGATGACATTCCTCTGGACAATCCCCAGTATGAGCAGCAGGAAGACCCTGAGGATCCCAAGATCAAGGAAAGCACACTGGAGATGTACAACCAGGTGAAGGACTATGTGGAAGAAGAGGGCCTGGAAGCGGATGTTTCCGTGAGTCTCAACCGGAACGGCGTCTTTGTGAACATCAAGGAAGCCATCCTCTTTGAACCTGGTGAAGCCCAGATCAAAGAAGGCGGTCAGGAGATTCTGGGCAATCTGGAAGGACTGTTTCTGCAGTTCGACAATGAAATCGTCATAGAAGGACATACGGACAACATTCCGCAGCAGTCCTTCAGATTCCCCACCAACTGGGAACTGTCTTCCGGCAGAGCCACGGCGGTGGTCCGTTATCTGTGCGAGGTGAAGGATATACCGGAAAACAGACTCTCCGCCATCGGATACGGTGAGTTCAGACCCATTGCAGACAACAGTACGCCCCAGAACCGGGCACTGAACAGAAGAGTCAATCTCTTAATAATTATGGAAGGTGAGGAATAGTTTTGGCACAACAGTTAGAAGATGTGAAAGAAAAGAAGAAACCCAATGCGCTCATCATTATCATCATCATCATGAGTTTCGTTATCCTGATCGGCGCTGTATCCATGGTCTTCATCGCTACAGACATCAGCCTTTCGGATGTGATATCGAAGTTTCAGAAGCATGAGGAATATGTGATGCCGCTGGAAAGCTTTGTGGTGAATCTGGATACGGAAGGAAGGGGATCCACTTACCTGAAGACTCAGATGTCTCTGCTTTATACGGAAGAGGATTACGGAATGGTGCTGGAGAATAAGACCAGCCAGATCCGGGATCTCATCATAAAAGACCTCATGGAGTACAAACCCGATGATCTGCTGCTGGAGGGTGGCCTTGCCGCAGCGAAAGTGAAAATCAGGACCAGCATCAATGTGGCCCTGGGAGAAGACCTGGTGAAGGAAATCTACTTTACGGACTTTCTGATCCAGTAGAAGGAGAAAAGATGGATTTAAAACTGATATTTTCCCTGCTACAGACCTTTCTGGCGCTGGCTTTCGTGCTGGGACTTGCCTATGTGGTGCTCCGTTTCGGGAAGAAAGTCACAGACGGAAACACGACCTATGTAAGAATCGTGGAGAAGACCATGCTGACCAATCAGTCTTTTCTGGCGGTGATCAAGGTCGGCAGGGACTACCACTTGGCCAGCGTCACTTCCGGGGAAGTGAAGATCTTGAGGGATCTGGACCGGGAAGAGATCGAAGACCTACTAGAGGAGAAAAGAAGAAAGCTTGAGGAGAATCCCCTGGCGAATTTATGGAAAATGAGGAAAGACAGTGAATAAGAAACGTATATGGATACTCATCGCCTTTGTCATGGGATGGATGCTTCTTTCAGGAAAGGGAGAAACGGTCTATGCCCTGAATCTGGGTGATTTCGGCATCAATTTCAGCAATTCGGACAACTCTCCCCAGGCCACGGTGGATACGGTGAGGATTTTTCTCCTTCTGACCATTCTCACTCTGGTTCCTGCATTTGTGATTCTGACCACCTGCTTCACACGGGTGGTGGTGGTACTTTCCTTCCTCAGAAATGCCATGGGCTCCCAGCAGACACCGCCCAATCAGGTGCTCATGGGACTGGCCCTTTTCATCACCCTTTTTGTCATGACTCCGGTCTACAACCAGGTCATGGATCAGGCGGTGACACCGTTTCTGGAAGAGACCCTGACCCAGGAGGAAGCTCTGGATGCGGGGGCTGTGCCCATCAAGCGGTTCATGCTGGAGCAGACCCGGGAAAAGGATCTGGCGCTGTTCATGAGAGCGGGAAACCTTGAAAACATAGAGGATCCCATGGAGCTTTCTCTTACGGTGATCATTCCGGCTTTCACCATCAGTGAGCTGAGAATGGCCTTCTCCATCGGATTCATTCTGTTTCTGCCGTTTCTTGTCATGGACATCGTGGTCTCCTCGATTCTCATGTCCATGGGTATGTTCATGCTGCCGCCGGCCATGATCTCGCTGCCCTTCAAGATCCTTCTGTTCATTCTGGTGGATGGATGGTATCTGGTGGTGGAATCACTGCTGCGCGGATTCAGTTAAGGAGGGATGTTTTATGAATCAGGTTATGGCGCTGGATCTTCTTAGAAGTGCCTTTATGACGACCATCAAGGCGGCGACGCCGATCCTTCTCATCGCCATGGTGGTGGGACTGATCATCAGTATTCTTCAGGCCACGACTCAGGTTCAGGAACAGACCCTGACCTTTGTGCCCAAGATGATTGCAGTGCTTTTTTCGCTGATTCTACTGGGCGCCTTCATGATGAATACACTCATGGCCTTTATGAATCAGTCCTTCGACCTCATCGACAAGCTCTAGGGAGGCGCTATGTTTACACTTCAGGTACAGGCCTTTCTATACATCATGGCAAGGATCACCTCCTTCATTGTGGTGGTGCCCGGGTTTTCCCATAAGAGCATGCCGGGGACGATGAAAGTCTTTCTTTCCCTGATCCTCAGCTTTCTGGTCTATACCAGAAGTCCTGAGATTCTTGTTTATGAAGAGCTGCTGCTCTTCATGCTGGCGGTGGCAAGAGAAGTCATCATCGGACTTGCCATGGGCTTTGCGGCTAAACTCATATTCTCCGCGGTGGAAATGGCAGGTCAGCTCATCGACTTTCAGGTGGGCTATTCCATGGGCGCGGTCTATGATCCGTCCAGCGGCGCTACCTCTTCCTACTATGGAAGACTCTTCTACTGGATGAGCATCATGGTGTTCTTCATGCTGAATCTGCACCATACAATGCTTCTATCCCTCATGGACTCTTTCCAGGTGGCTCTGCCGGGACAGGTGGGATTTTCAGGCATCAGTCTGGAAGGAATCCTCTTTCTCTTTTCTCTGTCCTTCAAGATCGCCTTCAGTATCGCGGCGCCCATGCTGGTGGTGCTTCTGGTGACGGACATCGTCATGGGACTCATCAACCGGTCGGTGCCTCAGATCAATGTGTTCATGCTGGGGATGCCGCTGAAATCCCTTCTGGGGATGGTCCTCTTTCTCTTTCTTGCCGGATCTTTCATGAATCATGCAGGAAAGACGCTTTTCATGATGACCGATTATGTTACGAAAGCCGTAGAGATGTTCAGGTAAGGGAGCGCATATGCAGCAGGATAAACATTCGAAAACCGAGGAAGCCACCCCCAAGCGGCTCCGGGACAGCAGAAAGAAGGGGCAGGTAAGCAAGAGCCAGGATCTGGTCTCTTCTGTATCCTTTCTGGTCTTTGCGCTGCTCCTGGGGTCCCTTGGAAACTATCTTCTGCAGAACTCGGTGGAGTTTATGAGCCTTGCCCTGACCTATCATGTGGAGGAAGGACTGACCCCGAGCTTTGCGGGCAATCTCCTTGTCGAGTATGTCATGAAGATTCTTCTGATCTTCTTTCCCTTCGGACTCATTGCGGTCTTTGTGGGTGTGGTGGTCAATGTGATTCAGGTGGGGTTTCTCTTCACGTTGCAGCCCCTGAAACCGGATTTCAAGAGGCTTAATCCAGTAGAAGGCATGAAGAACATCTTTTCGAAGAAGGCGCTTTTCAATCTCTTCAAAAGCCTCATGAAGCTTCTCATCGTAGGATATCTCACCTATACGGGTCTTCAGAAGGTCATGGTGCCCATCATGAATCTGGGCGGTGTAGGCGTGGAGAAGATCTTCACATTCTTCATGGATACGGTGAGAACCTTAAGCATCGGCATCGCATCTTTCATGATCATCCTGGGCGTACTGGATTTCATCTTCCAGAAGAAGGACTACAAGAAGAATCTCATGATGACCAAGCAGGAGATCAAAGACGAGTACAAGCAGATGGAAGGGGATCCCAAGATCAAATCCAAGCGACAGCAGAAGCAGCGTGAAATGTCCATGGCGCGTACCATGCAGGGGGTGGAAGCCTCCACGGTGATCATCACGAACCCCACCCATATCGCCATCGCCATCCGCTATGAGCAGGGGGTGGACGAAGCGCCTGTGGTCATGGCCAAGGGGCTGGACTACATGGCCATGAAGATCAGGGAAAAAGCCAAGGAAATGGATATTCCCATCATCGAGAACAAGCCCCTGGCAAGAGGCATGTACTACAAGGTGGAACCGGGCAGCTCGGTGCCCCTGGAAATGTATCAGGCCATTGCGGAAATCCTTGCCCTGGTGTTCACCATGAAGAGGAAAAAGAAACTGTACTAGATAGGAGAAAAGAAGCATGCAGAGCGTAAGAGCGTCCTTAAGCAGTCTAAGTAAATACACGGAAATCCTGGTGGCTTTTGCGGTGGTGGGCATCATTGCCATCATCATCCTGCCCATGCCGGCATTTCTTCTGGACCTTCTTCTGACGGTGAACCTGACCATCTCCATCATGATTCTGGTCCTGACCCTCTTCACCAAGACCGTGCTGGAATTCTCCATCTTTCCCAGCATGCTCCTGGTCATGACCATGTTCCGTCTGGGTCTTAACATCTCCTCCACCAGGCTCATCCTTTCCGAAGGAAAGGCAGGAGAAGTCATCAATGCCTTCGCCACCTTCGTCACGGGAAACAACTATGTGGTGGGTGCGGTGATCTTCATCATCATCACCATCGTACAGATGGTGGTGGTCACAAACGGTGCAGGCAGAGTATCCGAAGTGGGTGCAAGATTCACTCTGGATGCCATGCCCGGAAAGCAGATGGCCATCGATGCGGATCTTAATTCCGGTCTCATCAACGAGGAGACGGCGAAAAAGAGAAGACAGGATCTGCAGAGAGAGGCGGATTTCTACGGCTCCATGGACGGTGCGTCCAAGTTCGTCAAAGGGGATGCCATCGCGGGGATCATCATCACCCTCATCAATCTTGTGGGCGGCATCATCATCTTCTCCCTGCAGGGGGGCATGACCATCATGGAATCCATCGGTCATTTCGGTAGACTCACCATCGGTGACGGCCTGGTCAGTCAGATTCCTTCCCTTCTCATCTCCGTGGCGTCTGGTATGATCGTCACCCGTTCCGGCAATGACAAGAGCTTCGGCTCCACCTTCAAAGACGAGCTGTTTTCCGGCTGGAAAGTCATGGGCATCGGCGCCGTGGTGATCCTTGCCATCGGGCTTGTACCGGCCTTTCCCACGGCACCTTTTGCAGGCATGGCTGCCCTTCTGGGCGCTTCCGCCTACCTGGTCTACGAGAACGACAAGGATGAGGCCAAGAGGAAGGTGAAGATGGAGGAGAAGAAGAAAGCGTCCAGCTTCAAGGAAACGGAAGAATCCGTCACTTCCTACCAGGTGGAACCCATCTCCCTTGAAATCGGCTACGGCCTGATTCCACTGGTGGATGAAGGCGCTGACACCAATCTTGTGGAGCACATCACTTCCATCCGGAAGCAGTGCGCCAGGGAAATGGGGATTCTCATCAGTCCCATCCGGATACGAGACAACCTGCAGCTGGACCCCCATGAGTATGTGATCAAGATCAAGGGGAATCAGATCGCAAGAGGCGAGATCTATGTGAACAAATACCTGGTCATCGATCCCGGTACCCAGGACTTCGATCTCACAGGCATCGAAACAGTGGAACCGGCCTTCGGCCTTGCTGCACTCTGGATCGAGGAGAAGGACAAGGAAAGGGCGGACCTTTCCGGATACACCATCGTGGAACCGGCCACGGTTCTTGTGACCCATCTGAAGGAACTGGTGCGAAAGCATTCCTATGAGCTCCTGGGCAGACAGGAAACCAAGCTTCTGGTGGATGAAATCAGAGAGAAATACGGCGTCATTGTGGAAGAGCTGATCCCCGGCATTCTGAGTCTTGGAGAAGTGCAGAAGGTGCTTCAGAATCTTCTCCGGGAGAATGTGCCCATCATCGATCTTGTGACCATCCTGGAAACACTGGCGGACCACGGCGTATCCATCAAGGATACGGAGATTCTCACAGAGCATGTACGTCATAAGCTCCAGAGAACCATCGTGAAAGATCATCTGGACCAGGAAGGGGAGTTGAAGGTTGTGACCATCGATCCTCAGCTGGAGGACCTCATCGGGTCCAACATCCACAAGTCCATGAACGGCTCCATACCGGTGCTGGAACCGGAGATGATCACAAGGATCTTCGGAAGCATACGCAGCGCTTACGATGAAGCCATGATGAAAGGGCATCAGACCGTGATTCTGGCTTCACCGAAGATCAGGACAGCGCTGAAGAATCTCATTGCCATGACATTTCCGGATTTCACGGTCTTGTCGCTCAATGAAGTACCCAATGATATACCCATAGAAGTAGTAGGGATGGTGGAATTCAGATGATCATAAAGAAATATGTGGTAAACGACATGAAGGAAGCCATGGTCCGGGCGAAATATGAACTGGGCACTGACGCCATCATCATCAGTCAGAAGATGGTAAGGCCAGGGAAATGGTACAGACTCTTCCGAAAGAGAATGCTGGAAGTCACCGTGGCACTGGAAGAGAATGTCCATGAAAAGAACACCAGAGAAAAGGAGAAGTTCAATCAGATTCTGCTGGAAAGAGAAAAAGCGAAGGCAGAGGAGAAGGCGCTGAAGGAAAAGGAGAACGCCAGGCTTCAAAGGATCTTCGGGAGAGACGAGAAAATCCGGGAACGCTGGGAGAACCATGTGAGAAATGAGGCGCTGGAGGGGGAGGAAATCACCCTGGAGAGAATCAGGTCATTCATTGCAAAGACCTATGTGGACCATGCCTACGACAAGGAGCTGCCCTTCGGGAGAATCAACGTGCTGGTGGGACCCACTGGAGTAGGCAAGACCACCACCATCGCCAAGATCGCTTCCAGAGAGCTTCTGGAAAAGGATCAGAAGGTGGGCCTTCTCACCATCGACACCTACAGAATCGCCGCGGTGGAGCAGCTGAGAAAGTATGCGAAGATTCTGGGCATCAAATGCGTCACCGTGAGTCAGCCCAAGGATATCAGAAAGAAGCTGAATCTTCTGAAGGACTGTGACATCATTCTTGTGGACACCATCGGAGCCAGTCCGAAAGATGAGGACCGTATAGACGAGATCCGGTCCTATCTGAATGAGCTGCCCGAAGAAAGGCATACCTATCTAGCCATCAGCATGTCCTCCCAGGTGGACACCAACAACCGCATCATGAAGAAATACAAGGAGCTCTCCTATCATTCCATCATTCTCACGAAATTCGACGAAGTGGAGAACTACAACAATTTCTGGAACATGATGGAGAACAATGTACTGCCGGTGCAGTATTTCTGTCATGGCCAGGTGGTTCCGGAGGACATCATGGAAGCATCCCTTGAGAATGTCCTATCCTATCTGTGGAGGGAGCTTCAGTATGAATGATCAGGCGGAATCCCTAAGAAAGAGAATGATGGCTTCAAAACGCTACAAAAGAAACAGAGCGGAAGAGAAAGCTTCGACGCCTCCCATGGAAGAGGAAAAGATGCAGGACATCATGGAAGCACAGGAAGAGAAACACATGGAAACCGGGAAACCGGCAGACGAAGAGAGCACAGTGGTTTCTATGGAGGTGCTGACAGAGGCAACGGAAGAAGAGGCGGAACGCATACCAGACGGTCTGGTGAAGATCTATGCGGTGGTCAGCGGAAAAGGAGGCGTGGGGAAGACCAATGTCTCTGTGAATCTCTCCATCGCCATGGCAGACAAGGGCAAGAAAGTGCTTCTCATGGATGCGGACATCGGCATGACCAATGCAGACATCCTCATGGGCATCCACTATGAGCATGATCTCTTCGACTATCTGGAAGGACGAGTAAAGCTTGCCGAGATCATCTATGAAGGGCCGAGAGGCATCAAGGTGATCTCAGGAGGAGCAGGTCTTCTGGAGATGAACCTGCTGGATGAGAAGGCCCAGAAGACCCTCATAAAGGACCTCATCGAGCTGGGCGGGTTTGATGTCATGGTCATCGACAACGGAGCGGGCATCAGCAGAGAAACGCTCAGTTTCATCACCTTCGCCCATGAAGTGATTCTTGTGACGACGCCCGAACCTACAGCCATCACCGATGCCTATCGGGTGCTCAAGACCATCAGTCATTATGAGCTGAAGTCCACGGTGAAGCTCATCGTGAACAAGGTCTCATCGAAAGAACATGCAGAGGAGGCTTTTGAGAAGCTGGAATCCACCTGCAAGGCCTTTCTTTCACTGGAGCTGGAAAACTGCGGATATATCTTCGATGATTCTCGAGTAGAGAAAGCTATCATGAAACAGGAACCAGTCATACTGTCGTACCCTAATGCATTATCTAGTGGAAATATACATGATATAGCTGGTATAATATTAGACGAAACTGTATTCATAAGCAATATTTCAACCATAAAACAGCTTGGAAATCGCTTTATGAAAATATTCGGTACGTAATAGGGGTAGAAATATGGAATGGATTGATATCAGAGAGAAACTACATATCACATGCGATGATGGAAGCGCCCTGGAGGGGATGATCACGGACAGAACCGATGACACCATCAGTTTTTCCATACCCGCTGATGACAGAAACTTCAGGCTCTTTCAGCCTGGAGAAAAAATCACTGGGGTCGTATTCAAGAAAAACAAAGGGGTCCGGTTTCATGGGGTCATCGCGGGCAGAATCAGCGCGGAAGCGCCCACCTACACCATATCCAAGATTGCAGGATGGAAAAGCGTCCAGAGAAGAAATTACGTCAGAGTGGAGTGTTCTGATCCGATGACCTATACAGCAGACCGTAATCTTATTGAATCTGTGGCTTTTTCCAGGGATCTTACCAGAGTGGAAGATGAGCTGGAAAAGCACATGAAAGCCGGCATGATGCTGGATATCAGTGCAGGAGGGCTGAAGCTTTTCTGCGAGGAAGACATCAGTGAAGGGCAGAAAATCATTCTGAAGTTTCCGATCCGAAATGAGGAGCAGATATTGAGGGGGACCGTGATGCATAAGCAGATGATCGTGAATCCTTCAGGCATCCGCTATTTCTACGGAATCAGATTTGACGATATACTAGAAAAGACCCAGGAAATGATCGTGAACTATGTCTTTCAGATCATGAGGAAAATGGGCAGGAAATAGTACGGGAGGTGACCCATGGGTTATCCAGATGCCAAGCCGGATTATAATGACCTGGTAATTAAATACATCCCACTGGTGAAGAGAATCGTAGGGAGAATAGACCCTGGAGAGGGAGACCTGGATAAGGACGATCTGTTCTCCATCGGCGTCATCGGTCTCATCGATGCGCTGAAGAAGTTTGATCCTCGTAAGGCGGTGCCTTTTGAAGCATACGCGACCCTGAGAATCAAAGGGAACATCATAGACGAGATGAGAAGGACCGGTCGCGTTTCCAGAGACAGGATTTCCAAGCTCAATGACTACTATGGAGCAAAGGAGAGACTGGAGCAGGAGCTGAAGAGAAGTCCTGATGAGCACCAGATCTGCGAGGAACTGGGCATCAGTGAGAAGGAGCTTTCAAAGCTCCACGAGACAGTGCATTATCTCTCCAAGGTGTCTTTCGAGACGACGCTTTTTCACAGAGACGGGAAAGCCGTGGAGCTTTCGGATCTCATCCGGGACCAGAATACGGAAACACCGGAAGAAGAGTATCTCCTGAAGGAGAGAAGACTTCTTCTTCGAGAAGCGGTGAAGAAACTCAATGAAAGGGAACAGATCATACTGGATCTTTACTATGTGCAGGAACTGACACTGAAGGAAATCGCCTATGCCATGGAAATCTCCATTCCCAGAGTGTCCCAGATCCATGGAAAGATCATTCTGAAATTAAGAGAACTCATGGCCTAGGCCATGCAGGAAGGAATCATCATGTTTTATTTTTTACTTTTTACAGGTACAGCGCTGATTCTGTACGGAATCATGGGCATCATAAAAGAAAGAGACTTAGGCAGACAGCCGTTTCTGCAGGTGGAGCACACATCGGAAGATGCAGTCTCCAGAGTGAGGACAAGGGAAGAGGACCAGGAAAGCGTTAGGGATCTCACGGACCGCATGGCGGAAATGGAGAAAAGCCTCTTTGATCATCTTCTGAAGTGGCAGATGGAGAAGAAAGAGCTTCTGGAGAAGATGGAAACAGGAAGTGCATCCACGGAAAAGCAGTCGACAGAAGACGTTTCTTCTGATCTCATCATGGAGGAAGTGCGAAAAGTCCCTGATGAGATTCTGGAGGAAAAGATCGAAGAGCAGGAAGAACCGTCAAAGAAGAAACCCATGCCGGAGAACATCAGAAGGGTCCTGGATTACGAGGAAGAAGGACTCAGTGTTCAGGAGATCGCCAACATCACCCGCATGAAGAAAGGGGAGGTTTTACTATTAAGAAACTTATCGAAACACTACAGAAAGTAAAATCAGAGGTCTATGTGGCACTGGGTACTGGAATCCTCATCGGAGCGATGCTCATGAACCTGTCCAGCATCATGAGCCTTGATCGAGGCATCGAAGAGAAAGCAAGAGACCTAGGCATGGTCTATCCGGAAGAAGTGCGCGTGAGCCTGGAAGAGGAGGAGAACTAGATGATTATCAGAAGTCTTTATAATGTGACCAGACAGATGAATGTGCTGCAGAAGAGGCAGGAGAACAACTCTGCCAATGCGGCCAATGTGAATACGCCAGGCTACAAGATGCAGGACCTGATCCAGAGAACCATGGAGGAGCATGAACTCTACAATCATGCTGGAGGAAGGGACAACAACAGAAGAGTGCATCTTGGCAGCATCAACCTGGGCACGGAAGTGGATGGTGCAGTAACCAGCTTCTCTCAGGGTTCCCTGAAGGAGACAGGAAGCGCCACGGATCTTGCCTTGAACGGACGAGGTTTTTTCACCTTGGCTCTTGAGAACGGGGAAACGGGATTCACAAGAAACGGTAATTTCAGAGTCAGTGAGGACCAGAGGCTGGTGACCCAGGAAGGGTATCCTGTCATGGGCGTCAACGGGCAGGGAAATCCCACGGAGATCTATGTGACAGGTGATGTGCTCACCGTGAGCCAGAGGGGATACATAAACGGTACGGATATCCGCCTTATGGTATCGGATTTCGAGGATACAGCGGCTTTTGAAATGCGAGGAGAGAGCATCTACATGACCGGTGGCGGAAACCCCATGGCAAGTGATGCGGAAGTGACCCAGGGCTATCTTGAAAACGCCAATGTGAACATCATGGATGAGATGGTGAAGATGATGGAAGTATCCAGAGAATTCCAGTCCAACCAGAGGGTTCTTTCGGTGCTTAATGAAACACTTCAGAAAACCGTCAATGAAATCGGAAGAAACTAGGGGGAACGGATAGATGTTTAATGGTCTTAAAATCGGAACCAGCGGCATGAGAACTGCCCAGAAGGTCATGGATAATGTGGCGGATCAGATTGCAAACTCAGATACCAATGGATACAAGAAGAAAGAAGTGAACTTCAGTGAGCTTCTCCGGAATGAAATGGGAGAAAATCAGGTGCAGCTGTCTCAGAATGCGCAGAACGCATCCATAAGCATCGGATCAAGAGCGGTCTATGCCAAGACGAACCACACCCAGGGAACCGTTGTGGGTTCTGAAGGTCCGTTTCATCTGGCGCTGGAAGGCAGAGGATACTTTGGGGTGGTGGACCCTGAAGGGAACCTGATGCTCACAAGAAACGGAGCTTTCCAGAAAAACGGGGACTCTTCCATTACAGATGAGAAGGGGAATCTGCTCAGCATGGAAACCTATCTTCCACAAAGCCAGTGGGGCGAAGAAAGCGACATCAGCATCAGCGAGGACGGCCTGGTTTCAGGCAGGGGACTTGATGGTGAGGGCGTGACTTTAGGAAGAATCATCCTTTATACGCCAGGTTCCAGCGATCAGCTGATTTCACTGGGGGAAGGAAAATATCTTCCCGGAAATGATGCGCCACTTCAGAACTCTCTGGATAATCCAGAAGGCGCTTATGCATCTGTAAGGCAGAGAGCCCTTGAAAAGTCCAATGTGGATCTTGTGGGCAGCATGACGGATATGATCATCACGCAGAGAGCCTACCAGGTCAACGCCAAGAGCGTGACCACAGCGGATGAGATGCTGGAAGTCATCAATACCATACTCTAGAATTTTCAGGTGGCAGGTGAATGAAGATGGTGGAAATTAGAACGCTTCAACCCGAGGAGGTTTCCTCAGCTGTAGAGCTTAAAGTCCGATGCTGGCAGGAAGAGCTGGCAGGAAAAGTGGAGCATGCACTTTCCTTCGAGGATGAACTGGGTTTTTTCACAGCATGGGCACAAAGCGAGAAGGAGCATGAGGACAGAAGAATCCTTCTTGGCGCATTTCTGAATGGACAGCTTCTTGGCGCTGCCTTCGGTTCCTTTGCGGAAGAGACGGATGCGGAAAATGCCATGGAACTGAACGGTCTCTGGGTGGAGGAAGACCATCGGGGGAAAGGCATCTCTCTGATGCTACTCAGGAATCTGATCCGTGAATACAGAACCCTGGGTAGAGATAAGATGGTGGTCTATAACCATCATTTTGCTCCTTCCAATCCTTATTACAGAAAGCTTCATGGAGAAGTGATCCGTCAGGAAAAGCAGCTGGATGGGCAGCTTCTTGTGGATGTGTTTCTCCATCCGCTGGATCTTCTGGACAGGAAGCTCAGCGAAATGCTTATGAAGCATGAGGAAGGGTTTCCGAAGCTTTAGAGCGGGACCTTACTAGATGAATCGGTACATACATGAGAAAGAACCCTCCTATGCGTGATAGGAGGGTTCCTCTGTTTCAGTGAGATGCTGATGGAGCGAACAGGTGATGAATCCGTATTTTCATCCTGGATGTATTGCTGCCTGCCAGGGCCAAGGGGCCTTGTGTAGTATGAGCCAAAGAAAAAAGCATTCCATGGGAACGCTTTTTAGGTATAAACTCATATTCTGATAGACACAAGGTCCATCTCATCTATTCTTCCGCATTTTTCCCAGTACTTTCTGGAGATAGGATTTCCAGGAGATCGTCCAGTGAACGCAGAATCACATCCACGTCATATTTTGGATTGTCGATGTCCTTGAATGTGCTCAGCAGAGTGCTTTCTTTACAGAGTTCATGGCAGGAGCTTTCATTCCCTATGAGAGAGACTTTTCTCTGGTCGGTCTCACAGACATGGTTTTCGATATAGCCAACTTCGATGAGTTTCCGGATGGCTTTGGATGCAGTGCTTTTCTTCATGCCCAGTCTGTCACAGACGCTCTGAAGATCTGTATGAGGATTGTTTTTCACATCCAGAACAATCATGAGTTCCGAGGGGTTCAGGTCCTCTTCTCTGGCGATGTCGGCAAGTCTTGAGCTCATTAGATGATTGATTTTCAGAAGCTTTGTGTAAAGCGCATCCATGATTTCAAAATTCATTGTTCCATCCTCCTTTCCATATCTAACGCTGGTATCACAAACTGAAAGCGTCACCATTTTGCACAAACAAGCTTTGAGTGCCCTGTGGCTTCAAAGCTTGTTCTTATGATGATGTTATTATATCGTCTATCTGTCTACTTTTCAACTAAAAGCCAGCGGATGAATCCGAAGAAGCGCATCTTTCCTAGGCTGTTACGGTATCCACTTCCAGTCTGATTTTAATGTGGGAAGGATCATAGAGATATTCTCCATCCTCTTCCATGAAGGTCTCCACCTGTGCTTCTTCCAGTCTGTTCTTCAGAGAAAGATACTCCTCTCTGTCGGCAAGGACCAGGGTATAGTAGTCCAGGCCCGCTGCGTCTTCCGGAGCGGGGACATCTGTCTGCTTCCAGGAATTGAAGGCGACTACATGGTACTGATTTTCTTCGAGACCCACATCGCCCATGGAAAAGTTTGTCATCATGAGCCCTTCAGCAAAGCCGATGATATCTCTGTAGAAGGTAAGCATGGAGAAAAGGCTGGATCCGTAAAGGTGGATGTGACCCATGTCCATGTCTTCCAGTGGTGCTTCGATGGCTTCATTCTCCTGAAGGGTTGCATATAAGTCGTCAAGATCCAGAGGATCCCTTCCGTCTGTCAAGGTGCCATCGGTGTACAAAAACTTCAGGTCACCGTCTTTGGATATGTAGTTTCCTCTTTCTCCGGTTCGCACATAAAGCTCAATGTCATTTCCCTCCAGATCTTTGAGATAGGTGGTTTTCGACATGCCGTGATCGGTGGGCGCATTGGGGTATTTCAGGGCAAAGAGCCAGGCGATGGCTTTGGCGAGCTCTTTCTCACTGGGATACAAGAGGGCGAAGTGGTACATTCCGGTGGTGTCATGATATCTTCTGAGCTCATCCACTCTTCTGAGATAGAGAAGAGGCTTCTTTTTGTCTCCAAGTACCGCATGATCTTCGCTTTCTTCATGAAGCGTCATCTTCAGTACTTCACGATAGAAGCCGATCTGCTGTTTCAGATGCTTCACTTTCAGATGGACCAGCCCTAAACGGGTTCTACTGGACAGTTTGGCCTTTCCAGTGGTATAGGGGATATTCTTCAATCAGCTCACCTTCCTGATGGTTTCAAAAGCTCTGGACCAGAGGATCACTTCATCCAGCATGGTGTTGGCGTTCACTTCATGATAGGGGGCTGGCGTAAATACCGAGAAGTTTTCAAAGTCTGTCATCAGGGAGAAGGAGACCATGGTTCGTACAGAAGCGAGTGAACGCTCTGCGTTGATTCCTCTCAGAGACTGTATAGCGAATGCTCCACCAAGACCGCCGTATCCGACATAACCTACAGCTTTGTTTCTGATTTCTCCATCCAGATAGTCCAGTGCATTCTTGAATGCTCCACCTACTGAACGGTTGTACTCAGGGGTGACAAACACGTATCCGTCGAAAGATGCGATCTTTCCAAGCCATGCACCGATGGCTGCCATCTGATGCTCATTGGTTTCTGCGCCTAAGAAGGGAAGATTGTAGTCCTTGAGATCTACCAGTTCATATTCCACATCTTCGTCCTTTCTGCTGCTGGCAAAGTCATACATCCACTTTCCAACGGCATCTCCATTTCTTCCTTCTCTAACGCTACCTACAATTATTCCTATTTTCATGATGTTCCTCCATATAATTTATATATTTTTGATTTAATTAGTCCACTTTTCAACTAACTTGAATCCATCATAAACTAATTTAGTCTACTTTTCAACTATTTTCTGCAGATATTTTAAAATATTTCTATCAATCAAAGAAAAATGCCGCTGTAAAACCATTTCTTTTGGCTTTACAGCGGCATCTCCCTAGGATCCTTGTACGCTAGTGGATCAGGACCATAGGGGTTTCTGTTTATTTTCATTGAAGGAACGGGATCAGATGATTTTCCTGAGTTCAGAAAGGTGATTCACTGCAATACCTGAGTTTCTTTCGATGTCCTTGAGTAGCCTTTCTGCAGCGTCGATGTTGCCCGCTTCATAGGCTTCGATGGCCTTCTTTGCACCTACGTGAATCTCGCTGTGCGGTTTTTCAATGCTTTTAATGATGCTGCTGATTTTACTGTCACTCAGGTCAAGGGTCGCAATCCATTTCCCAAGCCTGCAGGAGGAATGGTTTCCGACAGTGGTTGTGTCCAGGCTCACATACCCGAGAATCATGTTGTAGATTCTCCATTTCCACATGAGATGGTCTGTGACAGCCAGGTCTATAAGGGTTTTCGGATCCTTTGTGCTGGCATAGGCTAGGGCGTTCAGCCTGACTTCATCGATTTTCTGGGAGATGTCATAGAAGGACTGACCGGTGTGATGGGTCTTCTCCTTCAATAAGGCGGATTTCTCGTTGATTTCCATGATGTTGGCTGCAATTTCCTGGGTGGTGGCTGTCTGTTCTTCCACATTGGCTGATATGGAAGTGAAGCTGGACTCCACAGTGCTCATCATGCCGCTGATCTGGAAGATGCCGCTGGTGGCTTCATTGATGGAGTCTTTGGAATCAGCGAAACTGTTCACCACACGACCGATTTCATCAGAAGCACGTTCGATTTTCTCATTGAGTCCATCCACGATCTTCCTTATGATATCCACCTGCTCTTTGGTGCTTTCTGCAAGCTTCTTGATTTCATTGGCCACTACGGCAAAGCCGCGTCCGTTTTCACCGGCTCTGGCAGCCTCAATGGAAGCGTTGAGAGAAAGAAGATTGGTCTGGTCCGCCACGGATTTGATCACGTTGACCAGTTCGTTGATCTTCACGGTTTCTTCTGTGACTTCAGCCATGATTCCTTTGACACCATCAATCTCGCTGATGTTTTCTTCCACGCTGGAGAAGGTCTTTTCCACCTTGTCCAGGGCCGCATCGGTTTCCCCGCGGGCGGTTCTCATGTTGTCAGTGGATTTCTGGACATAATTTGAGATGTCCTCGGTGGCTGCAGTCATTTCTTCACTGCTGGCAGCGACGGTCTGGATCATTTCCGCCTGGGTATTGGCATCCATGATCATTTCTCTGACATAATCAAGACGGGTCATATACTGGAGAAGATCGTTGACCACCCCCATGGTGGACACAATGCACTTCTCCTTGTCTTGGAGAATCGCCTGGTATCTGTTCTCTTCAGTGCTCTGGGGAGCTGCTGTCTGTATCTGATCTTCAATTTTGTTCATGGTCAATTTTTTCCTGAACATATTATTCCTCCATTATCATCAGCTTATTTCGTTTCATGTGAACCGCGGAGTCTTTTCGTTTCCTTTGCTTCAAGAACTCCTGTCACATGTTATCTGTACCTTATTACTATCGGCTGATTTGAGGAGAATATAAGATTGTTCGGGTAATTAATCTGGACTGCGTGCAGGGATTGAAAGCGAATACACAAAAAGCAAAGGAGATTTTGAACCGCTCTAAGTCAAGTAGACAGTATAAATAACAAAAATAATTATTGAGTTCCATCACTTCGATGGGACTCATTTTCTATGCTGCCTTTTCCAGGATAGCACGGTAAGACATAGGCGCAAGGATATCGAGCCTCTTCTGTCTGCGTTCGTAGTTATATGTATGAATGAACTTGATGATGGCTTCCTGAAGTTCATGATAGGTACGGAACTCATTCAGATAGTACATTTCAGACTTCAGGATTCCCCAGAACCCCTCCATAGGACCATTATCGATGCAGCGTCCCACGCGCGACATGCTCTGCACCATGCCGGCTTGATCAAGTTTTTCCTTGAACTTCTTGTTGGTATACTGAAAACCGCGGTCACTGTGAAACAGTGGTTGGGCATCAGGATATTTTTTGACTGCAAGATCAAATGTGTCGAAAACCAGTTTGTTGTTGTTGCTTGCACCAATTGCAAAGGAAATGATCGCATTATCCTTAAGGTCAAAGATTGCACTGAGATAGAGTTTCCTGCCATCGCCGTACTTCATCTCAGTCACATCGGTCAGCCACTTCTCATTGAGTTTTTCAGCGGTGAAGTTTCTGTTCAGTATATTTTCCGCTGTAACCTCAGGAGTCGAGCGGCGATAGGCAGGTCGCTTTCGTCGGATGACCGACTTCAAGCCGACAAGGCTTGTCAGCCTGTATATGCGGCCATAGGAGCATATGGTTCCACATTCTTCTTTGAGTTCATCTCTGAGTCTTCTATAACCATATACACCCTTGTGCTTACCGTACAGAGTCGCGAGTTTATGCACAATATCCTCATTCTCGATTTCTCTGGTGCTCTTCTTTCTCCGAAGCCATTTGTAGTACGAGGATCTGTTGAGATTCAGTATTTTGCATAACCTTTCAATGGGATATGCCTTTTCTTCATGTAGTTCCTTTATAGCTAGATACAGCGGTTCCTGACGGACTCCGCTTAGCGTCGCCTCCTTTCCAGTTCCTCGAGTTTTTTTAGGAGGTCGATCTCCATCGATTTCTGCTCGATTTCAGCCTGCATCAGCTTCTTTTCAGCGCGCAAGCGCTCGACTTCAGTCATTTCTTCCTGTGTCTTGCTCTTTCCTCGTCTGTCGACGAGACCCTCTACACCATTTTTCTCATACTTGGAAACCCAGCTGTAGATCTGCTGATAGGATACCCCGTATTTCTCCATCGTTGCAGTATAGTCTCTGTTATGTGCGATACAATAGCTCACTATTTCGATTCGTTCATCCAATGAAGTGCTACGTCCTTTGGTCATATAGATTTCACTCCCTTTGCCTCCGGTGGAACGGAGTACTTTATGACCATTATACAGTTTTATCCACTCTCTGAGCTGCCAAGTGCTTCTAATTTTATACTTATGACATACATCATTAAGACTTCCTTTACCAGTAAGATAGTCCTGTACTGCTAAGCACTTAAGCTCCTTGGAATATCTTGTGTTGACACGCCCTTTGTCGATAGCCGATGATCCAAAAGTATTATACTTTCTTACCCAAAGTTCAACTGTGGAAGATCCTACCCTTAACTTATTACAGATACCACTAATGCTTATCTGCCCTCTCAGATACTTTTCTACGTACTCAATTTTAACTGCACTGCTAAATTTACTTTTTCTCATAAGAAAAACTCCTATCTAAGTATTCTTGAAACTTTTGTTATTTCAAGTGTCTACTTAGATAAGAGCTTATCATTTTGCAGCTCCGTTGCTTTTTGTGTTCTCTTATAACTCTCTTTTATTGAAGTTTTCCCATGTTATTTTTGTAGTGGTTATTCCTCTGCGTGAATGATTTCATACGAGGGGATCAGATCATGAAACTTTGAAAAGTCTATGTAGCGATCATGCTGAAGTCTTCCAACTAAAACAAAGGGGGCAATTCCGATTTTCTCTGCATATTCTTTGATGCTTTCCTGATTGGTATAGTCATACTGCAGAATGAAATGATCATAGTCCTTTTTTGAGATCAGATAGTTTGATGCGATTTCATCTGCTTGAGATTCTTCTTCTGTGCTTTCAAAATGAATGTGCACTTCTTTTCTTGAATGGTTCAGAAGATGTGCCACTTCATGGAAAAAAGTGAACCAGAATATATCTGCTCTTTTACCTCGTGCGCTTAAAGCTACAATGGCTTTGTGATCTTTCCAGATGGTTGCACCACAGATATATGTTTTTGGAATGTAATCCACGAGAACCAATGCAATTCCAACTTCTTTACATCGATTTTCTAGGAGAGGATAGAACTGCTGTGGAGCAAGCAAAGTCAATGCTCTGAATTCAGGAATCAGTTTTCTTAAGGCTGATTTATTAAAGGGAGAAACTGATTGTCTGATTCCTTCTGTTTCCGCTTTTCTCAGCCATGCAAGAATGCCATAATCTGATATGGGATTGGAACTGGTATGTGTTCTAAATGCCACCGCATGGGATTCTTTTATGGAATGGAGCGATGAGACGCCGAAAAATGTTCGGCAGTTCTTAACTCTTTTCGTACGATCGCGCTCAGGGGATACCCATCCATGGGCAGCCATATCTTTGTAGGGAATATTTTTTAGTACGATGAGATCTTCCTTCAGCGTTTCTTCTTCTTCCAGTCTTGATTTATTCAGCTGATAGTTCGCTTCAAGCTTCATCCAGAATTCAGCGCGAGGACCGATGACAGTTTCCAGTTTTAGTGCTGTATCATATGTTATTGGAGAAGTTCCATTAAGAATGTTACTTAAATGTTTCTCGGTAATCTGGATGCGAAGAGCCAGTTCTTTCTGTGTCATGCCTAAATACTCCATGTTTTCTCTTATGGTCTCTCCAGGTGAAACTGCAACAGTCGGAATGAAATTATTATCGGTTGTTTTTTCCATGATAGTCGATCACCTCCTCAATCTGTATAACGGTAATCAGTTCAAGCTTCTTTATGCTGCTTTCATCATCGATAACAGGTCTGAAGAGAAGACGATGCGGATGCATAAGATCGACAGCATACTGGTTTTTTCTGTCTCCTTCAAGTTTATGTAGTCTTGCAACCGGAATAGCTTTGATGTCAGCAAGTGTTGAAGCCGCAAGAAACTCACTGACTCGCTGCGTGAGTCTATTTCCTATTCCTGATCCATAATCCTTTTGTGCGATACTAGGATTTTCGCACTGCTTTCTAAGTTTATTTGTTCTATATTCTACTACCATTGTAATGAAAGACCTCCGACAAGTCAATTGAAATAATTAACCTGTAAGGTAAAATATTTCAATTATATAATTTAACCATTGACAATAGTATACTATTTAACAATAATTATTACAATTTTCAGATAAAATTTACAGTTCAAAACTTTTCTCTGATTCCGTTCGTTTTGGCATAAATTTTAGAAAGCATAAACCTTAAATTGTCAGTTTTTCTTACTGGGACTGCTCAATGAAATTATATGAGGTCGTTGCAGGTTTATTCATCATGAATCATATTCTGATCGGAACTATTTTACTACTTCAGCGAGAGATTATGGGACATGCATAAGGTAAGAGGAGAGAAGGTGGATATCACTTTGTGATTTCAGGATAAATACTTCCCACCGGAACTTAAAGAATGGATAACACCGTCGATATAGTTAAGGAGTAATGATAATGAATTATGAGCAATAATTCAAGAACATACAAAAGATGTAAGGTGGGACAACGCTATGAAAATCAAATGGAAAATCGCATTAACCTCATTCACACTGATTCTGATTCTGACGGTATCCATTCTCTTTACGACCCAGGGGCGTATGGGAGATCTCTTCAGTCAGGAGACAAGAAAAGAGCTGGAAAACTATTCCAGTATCGGCGCTGCTCAGCTGGACACTTACTATCCAGGTCAGTGGTCTCTGAAAGACGGTGTACTCTATAAGGGAAGTGAGAAAATCAACGAAAACTACGACTTCGTGGATGATTTTACGGATGGCACCCAGATTCTGGCAACACTTTTTGCAGCTGATACCAGGGTGTCCACCAGCATCAGAGGAGAAGACGGTGAAAGAGTAGTGGGAACAAAGGCTTCAGAGGAAGTGGTACAGAAGGTCCTTGTTGAAGGAGAAGTCTACTCGGGGAATGCGGATATTCTAGGAACATCCTCACAGACCTACTATGTACCCATCCGAAACGGAGCCAATGAAGTCATCGGTATGTGGTTTGTAGGGGTCTATACGGATGTGAAGAATGAAGCGCTGACCACCATCATGTACTTCATAGTAGGGCTAGCCCTTCTGTTTCTGGCACTGGGTTTCATCTTTTCCTATATCCTTGGAAAGAATATTGCCAAAGGAGTGGGCTACAGTCAGAACCACCTGAAGGAAATGGAGGAAGGAAACTTCAGGTTCGATATTCCTGAAAAGCTTCTTGGGAAGAAAGATGAAGTGGGAGATATGGCCCGGTCCTCCAGCCACATGAAGGAGAAGATTGCGGCCATCATCAAAGGCGTTCAGAAGGAGTCCAAAGCGCTGAAAGACATCGGCATACAGTCAGCGCAGCGTACGGAGACCATTCACTATAACATTCAGGATATCTCCGCCACCACAGAGGAGCTTTCCGCAAGTATGCAGGAGACCTCTGCCGCATCGGAAGAAATGACGGCTTCAGCAGATGAAGTGATGAACCTGGTGGAGAATATGCAGGAGAAAACCGTAAGGGGCAGTGCGTTCTCAGAAGATATAAAAAGTCGTGCGGAAAAACTCAGGGAAGCTGCAGTCTCCTCCCAGAAAAGTGCGAAAGACATCTATGAGGAGACAAACCAGAACCTTCGAGAATCCATCCGAAAAACCAGCGCTATCAATGAGATCAAGGAGCTTTCCCAGGCCATTCTAGCCATCACCTCCCAGACGAATCTTCTGGCACTGAACGCATCCATAGAGGCAGCCCGTGCCGGCGAAGCGGGAAGAGGATTTGCGGTGGTGGCGGATGAGATTCGTGTCCTTGCAGAAAACTCCAAGGAAGCGGTATCGAAGATCAACGACATCACCTACAATGTCTCCGATGCCGTCAGCGGAGTGGTGAAAGATGCGGAAAAGCTTCTGGCCTTCATGGATAATAATGTCATCGGAGACTACGAGATGCTGGTAAACACCAGTGAACGCTACAATGAGGATGCCAACAAGGTCAAAGGAATGGTTCAGGAGATCAGTGAAATGGCGGATACGCTTCTTGGCTCCATGGAGCAGATCAGAAGTGCCATCATGGACGTTACCAGAGCCGCTTCCGAAGGAGCGGAAGGATCTTCTCAGATTGCCCAGAAGATTTCCGATATCGCCATCCAGACCAATGACATTGTGAGTCTTTCTTCTGAAAGCAGAAGCAGTGCGGAAAAGATGGATGATAGCATGGGCTTCTTCCAGATCTAGAACAGGGCAGATGTTTATTGAAGTCTGATACAGAAGAGGCATAAAGAAAGGGTAATGAAAATCCCGAATCAGGACTGAAAGACAGTTCTGATTCGGGATTCATGCTTTATGCTATGTGTTTCTTACCTGAGTTCTTGTATTACTCAGCCATAAGGGCCAGGGCAAGTGCACCTTTGATACCGGACTCTGTACCCAGGGATGGTGTGACGATGTAGCTGTACAGATCGCTGAGCTGATCGGTCTTGATATAGTCATTCAGCTTCTCCTTGAGGATCCTTCTG
This sequence comes from Proteiniclasticum sp. C24MP, assembly GCF_043951855.1. Classification (NCBI taxonomy): domain Bacteria; kingdom Bacillati; phylum Bacillota; class Clostridia; order Eubacteriales; family Clostridiaceae; genus Proteiniclasticum; species Proteiniclasticum sp. C24MP. The sequence continues at coordinate 392,323 of NZ_JBINJW010000001.1, read as the reverse complement.
ATTTCAGGAAGCATATGGGTTCTTGCCATGACGCCTCCGCCAAGGACGATCTTTGTAGGAGAGAGCACAAGAATATAGCTCATAAGGGCTTCTGCCATGTATTCTGCGATGAAATGGAAGGATTCATGATCGTCTGGAATATCGATCCCTTTCATACCGGTTCTTCCTTCGTTGGCAGGACCGGCAGCAAGTCCTTCCAGGCAGTTTTCATGATAGGGGCAGGCTCCTTTGTAGGTGTCTCTGGGGTTCTTCGTCACCAGAATATGACCCATCTCAGGGTGAAGCATACCATTATGGATTTTGCCGTCAATGACGTATCCGCCCCCGATGCCGGTGCCCACGGTGATGTAGAGAAGGGTGTTTTCCTTTTCGTAATCCCCGAAGGTGATTTCTCCAAGGGCAGCGCCGCTGACATCCGTGGAGATTTCCACAGGGACATGGAGGTGTTTCTTCAGATTGCCAAGGATATCATAATCCGCCCAGGCGAGCTTGGGGGTGGATGTGATATAGCCGTATTTCTCTTTGTTTCTGCTTAGCTCCAGAGGACCGAAACATCCGATGCCAAGGGCTTCAATGCGCTTGTCCTTGAAGAATGCATAGATCTCCGGCATGGTCTCTTCCGGAGTTCTGGTGGGGATAGATACTTTTTCTGTGATTTCACCTTTTTCGTTACCGACAGCCAGAACGAATTTGGTTCCGCCTGCTTCAATTGCACCTAAAATCATATTCATTGCCTCCTGATAATATAGTTTTGTTCGCTGTAACAGTTCCACATTTTTTATTCTTCTTACTACTATAGTCAACGAAGAAATTTGTCATGTCAATGTGTACTTCGGGATATTTCTTTGAGCAGAGGTTATTGGTGGGACACATGCTTTGTGGTATGATTATTCTAAATACAGCAGTGAAAGGGGGCGTAGGGAATGGTTACCATCAACGATATCGCGAAACTTGCCGGTGTCGCCAAAAGTACGGTATCAAGGTATCTGAACGGTGGTTCTGTGAGTCAGAAAACCAAGGATACACTGGACCAAATCATCGCGGAGACGGATTATGTACCCAACACCTTTGCCCAGAGCCTGAAGATCAAGAAATCGAATCTTGTGGGGACCATCATTCCAAGGCTTAATTCCTATGCCACCAATGAAATACTGGGCAGTGTGGATAAAGCGCTGAAGGAAAAAAACTATCAGCTGCTCATCACCAATACGGACCAGGATGTGGACCGGGAAGTGGAAAATCTCTATGCGCTATCCAGGCAGAAAGTGGCTGGGATCATCCTTCTTGCCACAGTGGTGACCAAGGCCCATCGGGAAGCCATCAGTAAAATCGGCATTCCTGTGATTCTTCTGGGTCAGAGAAGCGATGCCACCTATGCCATCGTCCATGATGAGCTGGATGCAGGGTATCATATCGGAAAGCATGCGGTGGAGCTGGGACACAAGGAAGTGCTCTATGTGGGGGTCACGGAAACGGATGAAGCCGTGGGCAGACTGCGTAAAAAGGGGGTTCTGGATGGACTTTCCTTATCGGAAGACATCCATGTGGAGGAAGTCATTGTGGATTTCAACTATGACAAAGCCTTCCAGTTTCTCAAGGAGTATCTGAAAGGATCCAAGGCCACATATATCATCTGTGCCACGGACAACATCGCCATAGCCGCATACAAGGCTTCGATTTCTTTAGGAAGAAAAGTGCCAGAGGATGTTTCCATTTCAGGATTCGGCGGATATTCCATCACAGATCTCATTTCTCCTTCCATCACCACCGTGAAGTATGCCTACAAGGAGATGGGAAAGATCGCAGTGGAGAATCTTCTGCGTATCATAGAGGGAGAGGAGATTCCCCGAAGAATCACCTTAGGATGCGAGTTCCTGCCCAAAGAATCCACCATAGAAAGAAAATAGCTTAACGGAGGACCTGAAGTGATCTGCTTCAGGTTCTTCCTTTACTCTCCAGGTTTTTTTGTGAGATTTCTCCTATAACAGTTTCTGTTTTCTCTGATTCTGATGAAACCTGCTTTCATAATGGAATATATTATGAATCTGAAAATTTTTTCTGATACCCTTTACAAACAGAAAAGTATCCGCTACAATAATATCAATTAGAACCGGTTCCATTAATCAGAAAATACCACAAAAGAAGAACCATTGCAATAGGGCTCAGGAAATCCTTTACAAATCAATGGAAATCCATATTAAAAGAAACCTATCTGATTCATTATGAAGAAGATACCGCGAAATCACTATAACTAATCAGATGGAATTATATATACAGAGAATGTGGTGGAACCGGTACGAAAATCAAGAGCGATCTTGGAGAAGCTGCTGCTACGAGCGTAATCTTAGGAGGAAAGAAAATGAAACATGAAAAGTCGATTCAAGACATCCTGAATGCGGTGGGTGGAGAAGACAACATCAAAAACTTCGAACACTGTGCCACAAGACTGAGAATCATTCTGAAGGACAACAGCAAACTGGACAAGGATAAAGCGGAGAATGTCACTGGAAGCAAAGGGTATTTCTTCAACACCGGACAGCATCAGTTCATCTTCGGTACCGGTAAGGTCAATGAGATCCATGCGGAATTTACGCAGATGACGGATAAGGATGTCGATACCTCCTTCAAGGAAGATGTCTACTCCAACATGAACACCGGACAGAAGATCGTCAGAACCCTTGCGGATATTCTGATTCCCCTGATACCGGCACTGGTTACCACAGGACTGCTCATGGGTCTTAGAGGACTGCTTCTGGAGCTGGATGTGAACTTCACGCCAACCATGCTGAGCCTTTTTGAAATGCTGACCGATACAGCCTTTGCCTTCCTTCCTGTACTCATCGCATACAGCGCTACCAAGAAGTTCGGCGGAAATCCCATCATCGGTATCGTTGTAGGTCTTATGATGGTTGCACCTCAGCTTCCTAACGCATGGGCAGTGGCTGGTGGAAATGCGGAGCCTCTGGCATTCAGTCTGTTTGGGATTGATATTCCTCTGGTGGGCTATCAGGGTTCCATCATCCCAGCCATCGTGGCAGGGCTTCTGGTGGCAAAGATCGAGAAGAAGCTGAGAACTTTCGTGCCTCAGATGATCGACCTGGTTGTGACACCGTTTCTGACACTGACTATCACCATTTTCCTGATGCTGTTCATTTTAGGGCCCATCACCCATACCATGGAAATCTGGGTCACAGACTTCATCGTCATGCTGATTCAGGCGCCACTGGGCATGGGATACATCATCTATGCAGGCCTGCAGCAGGTACTGGTCATCACAGGACTGCACCACTCCCTGTCCATCATCGAGCTTCAGCTTCTGGCTGATACAGGAACCAATGTCCTGAATCCGCTGGGTACAGCAAGTATGGCCGGACAGTTCGGTGCAGCCATCAGCGCAGCGCTGATCATGAAGGATAAGCTGAAGAAGTCCAATGCGCTATCCTCTACTACATCCACCTTATTCGGAATCACAGAGCCGCTTCTCTTTGGTGTGAACCTGAGAAGCATGAGAATCTTCGCATCCGGAATCGTCGGTGGTGCAGTGGGTGGACTGGTTACCTACATCTTCGGTCTTACTGCTACAGGTATGGGCATCACCTTCATCCCAGGACTTCTCTTATACACCAGTTCTGCAGCATCCATGATCCAGTATCTACTGGTCATTGCAGCGGCATTCGGTACTGGATTCCTTGCTGTAAGGCTTCAGAGCAAGAGAATCTCAAAAGATATCAACGTTGTGAGAGAAGATCATATCAGTTAGCTCTTCAGTGAAGTTAGAGGAGAAAAGAAACATGAACAAAAGAATCAGTAAAAGTGGAGCCATGGATTTCCATGTGCTCCCACCGAAGGGGCTTCTCAATGATCCCAACGGGCTCGTTCACTATAAGGGAACCACGCACATCTTCTTCCAGTGGAATCCCCATGAGACAGATCACAGCTATAAGTGCTGGGGCCATGCCACCACGGAAGATCTCATCCACTACACCTATCATGAAGAGGCGCTTCTGCCAGAAGAGTGGTACGAAAAGAATGGATGCTACTCCGGAAGCGGTCTGGTTCATGAGGACAAGCTTTACCTTTTCTATACAGGGAATGTAAAGAATGAGAAGGAGGAGAGAGAAAGCTACCAGTGCGTGGCGGTATCAGAAGACGGATTTCATTTTGAGAAGCTGGGACCGGTCATCAGGGACATTGAAGGCTATACAGCCCATGTGAGAGACCCCAAGGTCTTCCGGCATGAAGACGGACTTTTCTACATGGTGCTGGGTGCCCAGAGAGAAGACCTCACGGGAGATACCATACTATTCCGGTCGGAAGATCTTCTGAAATGGGATTTTATGGGTTCACTCATGGAAGAAAAGGTGGATCTCGGCTATATGTGGGAGTGTCCGGATCTCATAAACTATAAGGACAAGAGTGTATTCATCTTTTCTCCTCAGGGGCTGGAGCCCCAAGGGGAGAAATACAGAAATATATTCCAGACGGGATACTATACGGGCACCTTCCAGAATGGTGTCTTCAGAAAAGACGATCACGACTTTACCGAAATGGACCGGGGATTTGAGTATTATGCGCCTCAGAGCTTTGCGTATCCTGATGGAAGGATCCTTTCCATGGGCTGGATGGGCACCATGGAGAAGGAGAAGGAAGAGGCACTGCCTACGGTGAAAGAGGGCTGGGTCCATCATTTATCCATCCTCAGAGAACTGAGTCTTTCTCCGGAAGGAAAACTCATCCAGAAACCCGTAAGAGAGCTTGAAAGCGCTCGGGAGAAGATTCTGGATGAGAATAGAGAAAGCTTCAAGGTGGAGATTGAAACACCCCTTGAAGTGAATCTGAAGCTCTCCGAAGGAAGTAGCAGCATGGAACTCCGCTATGGAGGAGACCTTCAGTTGAACTATGACGGATCTGCTTTCAGTGTGGAGCGCAAAGACTGGCTTACAGGAGAAAGAGAGTATCGCAGTGTGGAACTTCCTGAAGGTCTCACAGAGCTTCAGATGCTTCTGGATCATACCAGTGCGGAGATTTTCATAAATGGAGGAAGAGAAGTGGTTTCTCTTAGATTCTTCAAAGACGAAGAACACAATGAACTGCTGATCACTGGGAATGCGGACATGGACCTCCGGCTCTACGGATTGGTGTTCTAAATAATGAAGGAAGAAAGTGCTGCTTATTATGGTGGCACTTTTTCTATGAGAAGATTTTTGAAATCTGATAAAAGTGTTTTTCCGTGTGAGAAGCTGTATGTATGATGAGCGTTGAAATGTGATATACTTCAGGAAAAGAAGGGGGTTTCCAAAGTCTATGAATCATAGAATGGATTCCTTCTGAGAAATAAGCGTAATCAGCAGTGAAGTGATGAGTGTTATGGATAAGATCAGTCCAGAAGCAAGAAGCAGAAATATGTCCAGAATCAGAGGGAAGAATACGGAGCCTGAAAAATATATAAGAAGGCTTCTTTATCATGCCGGATTCCGGTACAGAATTCATTACAGGGAACTTCCTGGAAAACCGGATGTGTACTTGAGAAAATACCGGACAGTACTATTCATCAACGGGTGCTTCTGGCATAGACATGAGGGCTGCCGGTATGCCACGACACCGAAGTCGAATAGGGAGTTCTGGGAGAATAAATTCACTCGAAATGTGCAAAGAGACAAGGATGTCTATGATAAGCTGCAGAGTGAAGGGTACAAGGTGATTGTGATCTGGGAATGTACCATAAGAAAGATGATGAAAGAACGTGATTTTGAAACAGAAATTCTTTTCTCTCTGATTGATGAAATTAAAAAGGACTCTTTGAAGCATGAAAAACACCAGCCTGTTCATCTATAGGATGTAAGGGCTGGTGTTTTCAGTTCATCTAGTTTATCTATTCACCCATCGGTTTCGCTGTCATAAACCATGATTTCCCAGTAGATGCCAAACTTGTCACTGACTCTTCCATAAAGTGGACTCCAGAATGTTTTTTCCAGTTCAGAAATGACAGTGCCACCATTTTTCAGCTGATCAAATAGGTTTCTGATGACTTCTTCCTTGGGGTCTGAAATAACCAGGGAAACATTATTACCCTTGTTGAATGCACTGCTGCCTGATCCAGGATAAACATCTGAAAACATCACCGTTGTGCCTTGAATCAGCAGGCTTGTATTCATCACAAGGTCCTTAGCGTTTTCAGGGGAAGGCATATCGGAGTCATGCGGCATCTCATCGTAAGTGGCAATATGTGCTTTCGGGGTTTCAAATACTTCAGAGTAGAATTCTACTGCTTCTCGAGCGTTACCGTCAAAATATAGATATACTTCTAAAGCCATGAGGTTCACTCCTTTGTTTTATTGTACCTATCATAGTATTTCGATGTGAATGAAGTGTTTCGATATCTTTGCTATTTTTTGACAATTTCATGAAGCCTCTATCTACGTCTGGAAGGAATGGCAAGATTTCTTCTGATAGAGAAAAACCAGTCTGATTCATCAGGAATCATCAACCTGGCTTTCCATGAAATTATTCTTTATCCTCTTCTTCAACAGGTTGTCCTACACTGAAAAGAGCAGCCAGGTTCTCCCAGTTGGGCGGAAAGGCGTTCATTCCAGTCCAGACAGTGCCTCGATGTCCCTTGTATTTCACGGACAGTGTCCAGCCAGTACCATCCAGAATGCCGGGATCAATGTATTCATGATTCCAGTATTCCACATGAAGCGCTTTAAACTGTCTCAAAAGTTCTTCCGAAGCTTCTCTGGATAGTTCTCTAGATACTTTTAAACCATCCCTTTTTGAAGATGTTACCAGGAGTGCACCTTCTTCTGAGAATTTCAGGTGATAGCGGGTATCCCCTTCACAATAGCCTCCGATTTCAAAGACGATTTCTTCAGGATCGGATAGGTATTCTGGTGATTCAATGGACTTGAGCTTTTTCAGAAGCACAAGTAGAGAACCGTCCTCCATGATTCTGAAAAGCGCCTCTTTATCCACTTTATGGATTCGTAGCATATCCATGAGCATGGAGAGAATCTGATTTTCATTCAAGGTGTCTGGATGCGTGTAACGGAAGGAATCGTGTTCCCAGGGAAGCATAGCACCTAAGGAAATGGAATCCGAGCGGGTAAGGGTATATTCCAGACGATTTTCAAGAAACTGGAGAAACTCTTCTGCGAACTGGTCAGCCAGATCAGTGAAGGTCGGAACGGGCCTTCTGTATTCATTTTCCGGTATATCCTTCTTTATAGGATGCAGTTCTCCCATGGACTGAAGTTCCGTGATTTTTCCGATGTATTTTGTCAGAAGATGAAATCCGGGTATTTTCCGATCCCATCCCATGAATACCTCCCATTCATCATAGATGCCATAAAGCCGCTCATCCAGATAAGTTAAGGCTTTCTCTATGATCCACGAAGGAACACCATAATAGGCCTCTGCGATGGAACCCGTGATGGCAGCGAGGGTATCACTGTCTCCACCTACAGAAATGGCAGTTCGTATGGCATCTTCAAAGGAAGTGGACTCCAGGAAGGCTTCTATGGCCTGGGGTACAGTATCCTGACAGGTTTCATTGAATGCATAGGTTTCTCTGATTTCGTCGATGGTGAAATCCAGAGGATAGTAATCACCTTCGATTCTTCTTCTGATTTCACGCTTCGTATAGCCTTTACGGGCCATGAATATGCATAATGCAGTGGCTTCTGCACCCTTCAGGCCTTCTTCATGATCGTGAGAGACGGAGGTGATGGCTTCGGAAAGAGATGCGACTTCTGATTCTGTTTTCCCCGCAAACCCCACTGGACTGATACGCATGGCAGCACCGTTTCCATAGCTGTTGTAGGGTTTCGGATCGTGGCTGAAGATCCAGTCGTGGAATCTGCCTCCATACCCGCAGTGAGGATACTGCCGTCCTATTTTCTGCATATATTTCACTGTATTTTCACCAAGCAGGGAAAGATACTCAAAGTCTGAATCGATCTGGTCTAAAGATGATTTCTGTGTTTTTTCCGTTTCCATCATGGCTTTTGCTGCAGCAAGAGTCATGATGCTGTCGTCTGTCACAAAGCAGTCCTCTGTAAAAAGATCGAAGTCCTTGCTCCTGTGATTATGAAACTCGAATCGTGAACCGACAAGATCTCCTATGATGGCTCCTATCATGATCAGCACCCCCAAATACTATTTTTCGAGTCTGAAACAGGAATGTTCTGCTTCAGCGTTCTCTTCATGGTTTCACTATACTGGTTTCTATGTACTGAAAGAAGGACAATGAATAGGGCAAAATAAAGTAGTGAAATAGATTGGAAGTGGCAATAAAATATTTCTGAGAAGGTAGCAAGGGGGCGCATACTATGTGGTTGCATTTCTTAGAAAGGAGTGGATGTCTGACGGTTCTCTTATGGATAGTGTTTTTGCCGATCATGGTCATTGTGGATCTGATCAGAAGACAGAAATAACGCAGGGTATCACCTGTATCCTGCGGATATGAAATGAATGAAGGGTATGGCTATCAGAATAACCAGGCATTTGGATTCAGTACATGTGGATCCGAATGCCTGGTTTTTTACGGTGGTTTCCATGTCCGGATTCCCAATCTGTCTGTCCCTGAAATTAAAGTATCGTAATGGTTGATTTTATCAACCAAAATATCTTCAGAATCCATTGTAAGCTGCATCTCAATAGACCATAATGAAACTATAGAAAAGATAAGAGAAAATAATATAGGGTATCAGCGGGGAGGAAAGAGAGATGAAAGAAATCAATATAGCCAAAGTCATAACCCGGAAGAGAAAGGAAAAGGGGATTACCCAGGATGCACTGGCCGAGTATATCGGCGTGACCAAAGCTTCTGTTTCAAAATGGGAAACAGGGCAGAGTTATCCGGACATCACGCTTCTTCCGAAGCTGGCCACTTTCTTCAATATTTCCATAGACGATCTCATCAGTTATCTTCCTCAGATGGAAAAAGGGGAGATCAGACGGACCTATGGGAGATTCGCAGAAGACTTCGGAAAGAAACCTTTCTCCGAAGTCTACGAAGAGGTAGGAGTAGGCATAGACAAGTATTACGCCTGTTTTCCGTTGCTCCTTCAGATGAGTATCCTTCTACTGAATCATTATATGCTGGCCGAGACGGAGGAGCTTAGAAGCGAAGTGCTTGAGAAGATCCTTCACCTTTGCAGAAGAGTGAAGGAAGAAAGTGAAGATGTATGGCTCTCCAAGCAGGCCAATTCGATAGAAGCCATGACCCAGATGATCCGAGGAGAGTCTCTGGAAGTGCTGGAGCTGCTGGAAGGAACCATCAGACCCATAGGCGGAGATGAGATCACCTTGGCAGGAGCCTATCAGAGCAGAGGGGAAATGGAGAAAGCGAAATCCGTGCTTCAGATCAGCATGTATCACCACATCCTGAATTTCATTTCCACAGGCGCATCGTACCTGACACTGAATCTGGATGATCTGGAGAACTTTGAAGGGGTTCTTCGAAGGCTGCTGCCAGTGGCCGAAGCCATGAAGCTCATGGAACTCAATCCCAATGTCATGGGGCAGATCCATTTCGCAGCGGCATACGGTTATGCAGTACTGGGAGAAGAGGAGAAAAGCGTCAGCATGCTGAAGGAATATGTCAGGGTATGCAAGAAAATCTCCTATCCCTATAAACTCAAAGGAGATGATTTCTTCACCCTGGTGGATCCCTGGCTGGAAGATCTGGACCTGGGAAATGGTCCGCCAAGAGGAGAAAAGGTTGTAAAAGAGGGCATGCTTCATGCAGTGACCATGAACCCTGCATTTACTGTACTTCATGAACATACAGGCTACAAAAATATCATCAGTGAACTCACTGATTTCGTAGGAGGAAAATAAAATGTCATTAGAAAATCTGAGAGAATATCTACCCATTCTGATTCCCATCATCGTACTGCAGCTTGGACTGACCATTGCGGCCATCATCCATATTCTAAGACACGACAACTACAAGTTCGGCACAAGACCCATGTGGATTCTCATTGCATTCATTCAGACCATCGGGCCTCTTGTCTATTTCTTCTTTGGAAGAGGTGAGGAATAGTGGATGTATTAAAGATTGAAAGTCTCTCGAAAAAATTCGGCAGCCAGAAGGTGCTGGATGAGATCAGTTTTTCCGTAAAAGAAGGGTCCATTTTCGGATTCATCGGACAGAACGGAGCGGGCAAAACCACCACCATGAAGATGATTCTGGGTCTTCTGAAGAAAGATGCAGGTGAAATCTATGTAGCTGGAGAGAAAGTGAATTTCGGTGAAACGAAGAGCAACAGAAATATCGGGTATCTGCCCGATGTTCCTGAGTTCTACGGGTACATGAGTGCAAAGGAATATATGGCGCTCTGCGGAGAAATCACAGGGATGCCGAAAGAAAGAATCAGGGAAAGGACAGAGGAGCTTCTTCATCTGGTGGGACTTGAAAGCGGCAGGAAGAAGATCCGTTCCTTTTCCAGAGGGATGAAGCAGAGACTGGGCATTGCTCAGGCGCTACTGAATGAACCGAAGCTCCTCATCTGCGATGAACCCACCTCGGCGCTGGACCCCAAGGGAAGAAAGGAAATCCTGGATATCCTGTATAAGGTCAAGGGGAAATCCACTGTGATTTTTTCAACCCATATTCTTTCTGATGTGGAGAGAATCTGTGATGAAGTGGCCGTGCTTCATGGTGGAAAGATCGTTCTGGAGGGAACCCTCAGTGAACTGAGATCCAAGCACAGAAAGGAAGGGCTTGTTCTGGAGTTCATGAATGGACAGGAAAAGGAAACTTTCCTGAAGCATGAGAAGATGGCAGGCTATAGAAATGAGGCGAAGGAAAACGGCACAGGTGTAGTGCTTTATGGACCGGACCTTAGTAAAATGCAGCTGGATGTATATGAGGTTCTTGTGGTGCTGAAAATGACTGCGGTGAAGATTGAAGTCATGGAACCTACCATGGAGAATCTGTTTCTGGAGGTGGTAAAATGAGAAGCTTTCTAGCATTTACAAAAAAGGAACTGATGGAGAGCACCAGAACCTATAAGCTCTTTGTCCTTCTGACCGTATTCGTGATCTTCGGGTTCATGAATCCCATCATGGCGAAGGTGATGCCGGAGCTTCTGAATGAATTTCTTCCGGACAGCATCACCATAACCCTGGAAGAACCCAAAGCACTGGATTCCTGGATGCAGTTTTTCAAAAATGTATCCCAGACGGGCATGATCGTCATGGTCATTGTCTTCAGTGGCATCATGGCTAATGAAATCAGTAAGGGAACACTGACCATCATGCTGACCAAGGGACTGCAGAGAAAAGCGGTGATCCTGTCAAAATTCGCAGCAGGTGTGATGCAGTGGACGCTGGCCTATATTTTATGCTTTCTTATCACGTATCTCTACACTATCTATTTCTGGTCTATGAATGAAATCAGTAATCTGGGGCTTGCTGTGATTTCGTTATGGGTGTTTGGCATCATGCTTGTTGCACTGACCATATTCGGAGGACTTCTTTTCAAGAATACCTATGGAGCACTGCTTCTTACAGGTGGTGTTGTCATGATATTTACCATCCTTAATATATTTCCGAAGATCAAGCCTTATAACCCCATGACACTGGTATCAGATAGTATTCCGCTTCTTACGCGAGACTTTCTTCCCAGAGATATGATCTCAGCATTGGTGGTCACCATAGTGATTACTGTAGTGGTTCTCGTAAGTGCTTTAGTGGACTGGATCAGACTGAATTAGTTTAATTAACAAATAATATGTAATGTAGTATGACCGCTGAAAGGCGGTCATTTTAGTTATTGTGCTAATAATTAGAAGAAGGATAATCGACAATAGTATAAATAGAAAATGGGGCAAAAGGTGTTATCACTATAGTATATTATGTTTAGTAATATAATTCAGATATTTTCAATATTTAACTGTAATGGTTTACTGCATTTATAAAATTCGTTATAATGTTACTAGAGTTTTGAAAAATTATGAAATTTTCTGAGAGGTGAATAGAATTTTGTTTGACGATAAAGTATGTATTATAACAGGAGCCGCAAATGGCATCGGAAGAAATATTGCTAAGTCTTTTCATAAAGAAGGAGCAGTTATTGCATTTATCGATACTGATTTAGATAATGGGCAGAAATTACTCAGTGATATCAATGGTGAAGAAACGAAACACTTTTTTTTTCACGGGAATGTAGGAAAAGAAGAGGAGCTAAAGAGTTTTATCAATGAAGTTATTAAGAGATATGGAAAAGTGGACTATTTAGTGAATAACGCGTGTTACAGCAATAAGGGACTACTGACTTGTTGTTCTTACGAAGAATTTAATGATGTCCTTCGCGTTGGAGTTACTGCACCGTACTATCTTACGATGCTTCTAAAAGATCACTTTAATGAAGGCGCATCTATTGTAAATATATCCTCCACCAGAGCAAAAATGAGTCAGAGAGATACTGAGAGCTATAGTGCAGCGAAAGGTGGAATCTCTGCGCTTACTCATGCCATGGCTATGAGTCTTGCGGGATCAGCAAGAGTGAACAGCATTAGTCCTGGATGGATTGATACAACAAATGCTGAGAACTTTAGTGAATCTGATAAACTTCAGCATCCATCTCAAAGAGTTGGAAACCCGGAAGATATTGCAAGAGTAGTACTCTTCTTATGCGATCCGAAGTCTGATTTCATAAATGGAGAGAACATAACTGTAGATGGAGGAATGTCCAAGAAAATGATTTATCATGATGATGAAGGATGGAGATGCACTAGTAGATAGTAAGCTCCTAATAACTATACTTATATTAATTGTGGACGAAGAATATTTAACTATAAGGAGACATTACAAATAATGGAAAACTATATTACAGTACTACCAAATGCAGCTAGTCTCATTGAAAGTATGCGATCAATTGGATACTCATTTGAAACAGCTATTGCAGATATTATTGATAATTCTATTAGTGCACATGCTGAGGAAATTAGGATTTATAATAGAAAAATTGATGGTACACCATATGTTCAAGTTATTGATGATGGAGTAGGGATGTCGGATGATGAGTTAATTGAAGCAATGCGCTTAGGTAGCAAAAATCCTAATGAAATAAGAAGTAAAGATGACTTAGGTAGATTTGGGTTAGGCTTAAAATCTGCAAGTTTTTCTCAATGCAGGATATTAACAGTAGTATCTAATAAGAATGGGAAAACAAATGGGTATCAGTGGGATTTGAATTTTGTACAGGAAACTAATAGATTTCATGTAAAAAAATTATCATCAAGTGAATTGAAAGTACTACCCAATATCAAAGATTTAGAGAGAATGCAAAGCGGTACTATTGTTCAATGGGAGAATTTTGATAGAATATCTAATTCAAGTCATGATTTAGAGAATGAATTAAGTATACTTATGAATAAAACCATTGACCATATTTCTTTAATTTTTCATAGATTCATAGATGAAGGTCTTAAGATTTCAGTCAATTTCGAACCGGTTATTCCTAAAGACCCTTTTTTAGTTAAGCATGTAGGTACTCAGGAGTTAATAACTAAAAAAGTAAAGATTGATAATGAAATGATTCATTTGTACCCTTACATTCTCCCTCATTTTTCGAAACTGAATTCAGCTGATCAGAGAAAATCAGGTAAAGTTAGTGAGCATTACAAAGCTCAAGGATTTTATATATACAGAAATAAACGACTAATCATATGGGGTGATTATTTAGGACTAGCGAGAAAAAGTGAGTTAGGTAAAAATGTTAGAATTAGAGTTGATATACCTAATAGCTTGGATCATTTGTGGGAAATTGATGTAAAGAAAAGCAGAGCAAATGTTCCGAGCAAAATAAAAAATAATCTCCTATCTGCAATTTCAGATGGTGACTTAGTTTCAAAAAGAGTTAACACATATAGAGGGAAAAGAGAAATAAGTGAAGAAAGACCTATCTGGTTATTTTTGACGGGGAGAGAAGAAGAGTTTCATTTTGAAGTGAATCAGAAGAATGATTTATATATACAATTCATGAATACACTCGATGAAAATCAGAAAAGTTTATTTAATATGCTTTCAAAATCATTAGCTGCAAGTATTCCCTGTCAAACTATATATTCTCAAATTAGTGGAGGGAAAACAAATCAGAATCGAGACGATGATCTAGTTTCTGATCTCAAGTCAACTATCGAGCAACTTAGAAGCACTAAACTTGTGGATACTAATGTGTGGTTAAGAATGTTATTATCTGAAGAACCATATAAATCTAACGAAAATGCTGTCAAGTTTATTAATAAGGAATTAGGTGAGTAAATTAATGGATTTCAAAAAAATGTTATATAGCCAAATGGGAACTGTTGAAACAGAGCCACAGATAGTCACTTTAGCTGAGTCATTAAGAACATTACCATTTTTCACAGATCTTCCAGATGGAGAATACAATAAAATAGTGGATAGTGCTATAAGTACGCTTAGAGAATCCTATGGTCAAAGCTATGTGATTGAAAGCGATGTTAAACATGAGGCATGGTTTGAAAACTATTATAAAGATTTAGGAATTACTCGTTGGGATAGGTATGTTGATTATTTACGAAATCAGAAAGGGTTTTCTCCAGCAGTTATAGCTGGAATGAAAGAAAATTTATTTAAAATTACAGATTTTTTAGGTAATCCACATGGAGCAAATTTTAAACGTAAAGGATTAATCATAGGTGATGTGCAATCTGGTAAAACTGCTAACTATGTTGGATTAATGAATTTAGCAACTGATGCAAGCTATAAATTAATTATTGTTTTAACAGGTACTACAAATACACTAAGAGAACAAACTCAGATCAGAATTGAAGAAGGACTAGGTATTTCCAGGGCCGCCAAGGGTGTATCTACAATACTGAATAATGACTATAGTGAATTTTCTCATAAAAACCCAGTTTATCTAACAAGTAAAACCAGTGATTTCAAAGCAAGTTCAAAAAGAAACTTTCAATTATCTATTGAGACAACAAATGAACCGATTGTAATTGTCACTAAAAAAAATGTGACTGCTTTACGTAATATATATGAGTGGTTGGTTAATTATAGTAAACGAAATAAAAATGACGACCATATAGATTCTTCAGTGTTATTAATTGATGACGAAGCAGATTTTGCGTCAGTAAACACTAGATCAGAAGATGACAACCCTACTGCAATTAACTCAAAAATTAGAGATATATTAGAACTATTTACTAAAAGTAGTTACATAGGATTCACAGCAACTCCATATGCTAATATATTCATCAATCCAGAAAGCAACGAAGAGATGTATGGTCAGGATTTATTTCCAAAAGACTACATTTATGTATTGGGAGAATCAGATGAGTATCTCGGAGTACAGAGTATATTTGGTGAAAATGCAAAACACCCTAGTATCGTGGCTGAGATTCATACTGATGAAGTAGAGAAATATCTGAGGCTCAAACATAAAAAAGATGAATCATTCACGAATTTGTCACCAAGTATGAAAGATGCGATTAATCTGTTCTTTGTAGCTAATGTGATTAGGGACTTGCGTGGGGATAAAACAAAGCATCGATCAATGTTGATAAACATCAGTCGATTTACAAATATGCATAGCAAAATAAAGCATGTAGTACTTGATTATGTTAACGATGTACAAAAAGATATAAGATTGTATGGGAAATTACCATTAGATGAAGCTTTAGAGATTGATTCAATTGCCAGCATAAAAGAAAGTTATCTCAAAAATTATCCTAATATAAGCAAAGATTATTCCTTTGAGCAGATATTACGTAATATGAATGATGCTATCTATCGCATAAGTGTTGCCATTGTGAATAAAGATAACAAAGATTTGAACTATATCAACAATGAAAATGAAGGTGAAAGAGTTATTGTGATTGGTGGATTTGCCCTATCTCGTGGTTTAACGCTTGAAGGCTTGATGATTAGCTACTATTACAGAAACTCTGTCATGTACGATTCTCTGCTACAAATGGGTAGATGGTTTGGATATAGGCCAAATTACACTGATCTTTGCAGAATATTCATGACAGCAGATGTAGCGAGTGATTTCAAATTCATTGCAATGGCTACAGAGGAACTTAAAGATGATTTATTGATTAATTCAAAGCGCGGATTAACACCTAAAGAGTTTGGGATAAAGGTTAGGAGTGGTCAAACTGGATTGATAATAACATCAAGAAACAAAATGCGAGCAGGTAAAAAAATTACAGCTCGGATTGATTTTAATAAGGACATCATTGAAACAACTGCATTGACTTTAAAAAATACGAAAATTAATGAGCAGAATCGTACTTTAATCAAAGAGTTCATAGAAGTAAATAAAAATCGCATATCAAGGGATCTTGATCCCAATGAAAAAAGCACAACAATGGGGTTGGTCAATGTTGATTTAGTTTCAGTGATTCAATTTCTGGCAAGATATACACCCAGTCCAGGATCCAAATTCGATAGTGAGCTTATCATCAAATGGTTGAAAAACAATCGATTAGAAGATCTAGAACAGTGGGATGTAGTCTTTATTACGGGATCTCATGAAAATGAGTTTGACTACGGAAATGGAATCAAAGGAAAATTGTCTAAACGTACCATGATAGAGGTAAAAGATCTTGATGATGTATATAAGAATACAAATTCTCGACTTGGTTCCCCTTCAGATGGGCGATTTGGGCTAAGTGCCAGTCAGCTTGAAAAAGTGAAGACAAAGCACGGCGGCTATGATAAAACAATTTCCCAAAGAAAGTATTTGGACGCGGAATTCAATCATAAACCAGTTATACTCATATATTCAGTGTTTCCACTTATTGAAGGTAGTGATGCTCAGATTGAAGAATTTTTTCCGTTGCTGTCAATCAGTATTCCTGAACTAGACAGAAAGAAAAGCTCACCAGTAGTGTATACTGTCAATCGTATTTATCAAGAACTTACAGATGTGGATTTGGAGGAAGAGTGATGAACGAAAGAAGATTTAGTGAATACAAGCGGACATTTTTTGAAATTCAAAAAGATGTGAATAGAGACAACAATGTATTCTCACCGCAAAAAAGAGGCAAGAATGTCAAAATTCTTGCGGGTGTAGATCATGAAGATTTCGCGATTTCTGTTGTTACTAAAGAACGTGAGTTAAATCTAGTGAGTACTGAATTAATAAAAGTTCGTAAAATTAGTCTTAAAAACAATGAAATGGCTATATTATTTATTTTAACAGATGAAAATTTATTATCGATTTTCATATCTTTTGCAATTGATTTAGAAAATGTAGTTGATTTGGATGATAATGTTACAATTGTAGAAATATATAACAGATATCTCTATTGGCAAAAAATGTTCAATGCAGAGAAGAAAAAGTTTTCTGAATCAACAATTAAAGGACTTCTCTGTGAGCTTCATATAATCGAGGCGTTCATGATTCCTAAGTATGGAGCAGATGAGGCAGTTCGTGGCTGGATAGGTTCAGAAAGTGAGCGAAAGGATTTTGCATACAGTGATGGAATATGGTATGAAGCAAAGGCAATCAGTTTTGGAAAAGATACAGTAAGAATATCTTCGGTTGAACAGCTTGAGTCCAATACTGAGGGGATTCTTCTGGTTTCTGAACTAGAAAAAACTAGTTCAGAAAACCCACATGGAGTAAGATTAATTGATCAGATTAATCGAATTCGGGAATTGATTGAACTAGAAGATATTAATTTGAGTTTTCTGAATAAAATCAGTTTACTAGGATTTACACTCGATATTATATCAGATCCTGAACATGAAGCTAATCACTTCAGATATATTATTCACACTACACACTGCTATAATATTGATGATTCTTTCCCGAGAGTAAAGCGTGAAGAACTACCTATTGCTGTTGGACAAGTTAGTTACGAGCTTATTCTTGCAAAAATAGAAAATAAAATTATCGATTTCAAATAAATGCGACAAGATAGGAGATAAAATGGAATTTCAAGAGTATATTGAATCTTTTACCAATGATGTTCAAGCAGATGCTGATACATTTCAAATCAGCATTGAAGAATCTTTTTTGACTAATATTGCAGATAAATTGGTTGAGAATGAAACTATTTCGGATTATGAAATTGGATATTTCAAGAAGGCTGGAAGGCAGAATAAACGTATTGAAATAAATGGATACAATTATGAAGAGGCTGATGGTACATACAATTTTTTCGTGGTGGATGATTTAGATGATTTTAATTCACCTTTAAATAATGCTAGGCTTGATACATTAATAAAACGTGCCGAAGAATTGGTGTTCTGCAGTATAGAAACAAAATTCTTGAGTTGGGAAGAAAGCAGTGTTGGTTATGAAGTAGCTAGTCATATTTATAAACTATATAATAATATCAAAAATCAAGAAACTGATTATGATTTAAAGAAAATCAGAATTTATATTTTTACAAATAAGCCAATTAGTTCGCATTTCAAGAATATTAAACGTGAAAAGATTTATGATATTCCGGTGGAGTTTTCTGTTTATGATGGTGGTAAACTTTATGAAATGGCGAAAGCGGGATTTGAAAAAGAGCCTGTAGACATAAGGTTAGCTGATTATGGAATAAGTGGAATTAATGCGATCAAATGCACTTCAAGAGAGGGAGAATTTGAAAGCTACCTTGCTTCCTTACCAGGTTCAGTATTAGCAAATATTTATCTGGAACACGGAACACAAGTTTTAGAAGGGAATGTACGTGCGTTCCTAAGTGTTAGAGGCAAAGTAAATAAAGCAATACGTAAAACGATTCTCAGTGAACCTGATAAATTCTTCATTTTAAATAACGGTATCACAGTGACGAGTAGTGGAATTAGATTAGAAAGTAATGCTAATGGACTCTGTATTCATGAAATCAAAGATTTACAGATTGTAAATGGTGGTCAGACTACTGCTTCGTTAGCCAATGCTATTGTAAAGGATAAAGTTGACTTATCAAGTGTTCAGGTAATGATGAAATTATCAGTTTTAAATAATCATGAACTTTCAACAAAGCTTGTTCCAGAAATATCGAGATCTTCTAATTCACAAAACAAAGTAGATGAATCAGATTTCTTTTCAAATCATCCATTCCACGTGAAAATCGAAGATTTATCAAAACGAATATTATCACCAGCAGTAGATGGGAAACAGTATCAAACAGGTTGGTTTTATGAGCGTGCTAGAGGTCAATATACTGTTGCACAGATGAAGATGACACCAGGACAAGTAAAAGCCTTTCTTTTGAAAAATCCTAAGAATCAAGTAATAAAGAAAACTGATTTGGCAAAATATATAATGGTGTATGATGGGTATCCAAGTGAAGCTAGTAAAGGTGCACAGTATGTAATGAAGAAGTTTTCTGCAATGGTTCAGGGCGTAGATGGTGATGGAGGATTCTGGGAAAAGGATTCATCAAGTGTAAATGAAACATACTTCAAGGACCTTGTTGCAAAAGCAATCATTTTCAAAGAGACCGAGAAGCTCGTTTCAAATTTGGAATGGTATAAAGAGATAAAAGCATATAGAGCTAATATTGTGGCTTATAGCATTGCAATTCTATCGATGTATGCTAAGAAGAGAAAAAAGCAGATTGATCTAAATAAAATTTGGAATACACAGCATATGTATGACTCTTTACAGAATCAGTTAAGAATTACTTCCAAAGAAGTTTATGATTTTTTAACAGGGCCTAGAGAAACTCAAAATGTAACTGAGTGGGCGAAAAAAGAAAAGTGCTGGTCTAATGCGAAACAGGTGAACTGGACAATTATTCAGGATTTTATTGATTCACTAGTTCCAGAAGTAAAAGAAAAGAAGAACGGTATTAATGAAGCTATTGTAGATTCAATGAAATTTGTAACTGATCGTGGTCCGGAATTTTGGAACCCTTTAATAGCTTGGGGAAAAAAATATTTATATTTAAACCCTCAAGAAGAAGGGATTTTAAAATCTGCAGTAAAAATTCATACAGAAGGCAAAATTCCCACAGAAAGGCAGTTTGCAGCAATTGTACGAATATACAATTCATTGGTATCTAAAGGTTATAATACTTGACGTTTTTGTGACATTTATGAAAGCAACAATGAATGACATCGAAACAAATAAACTTTAATCAAAATCCTTCTATACAATAGGCGTATAGAAGGATTTTTGATTTGCAAAATAAATTTATACAGTTCTTTTGAATGGAATAATATTATCATGTTTGAAGAAATGCTGATTGATATAATACATTTTAGCAAAAATTTCTTCTAGCACATTTACTACAATACTATTTCCAGCTAATTTTAATAATTTTGAGTTTGATAGAATTTTCCTGTTATTGGTGATCGGAATATTATTTTCCATTAGAGCATCGTAATCATATTCATCAAAACCCATTAATAGAAAGGCTTCGCGTGGTGTCAGGTTTCTATAAGGTGCTTTGTGGGAAGGAAGATCTAATCCATGGAGGATTAAACCAGCATTTGGATTTCTATCTTGTTTAGTAGTTATAGTTTTTGCAAGAAATCCATTTGTAATGATACCATCAGCAAGAATACACGAATCATCATGAATGGTTTTCCTTGATGTAGTCCAATTGGGAGTGCTTTCAATAGCTTCGTTCCGGTAAGTTTCATTGCTATAATCTAATCTTAAGAACGGTTCAATATCAGGAGCTTCATTAACTTTATTAATATCAGAGTTGTCTAAATAATTATATATATCGTTCCAATTATCATCGGCTAAAATACTCAACATATACGTACGCACACGATTTTGTGGTATTCCAAAATTCTTAGCGTTCAGATCTAGTTCTGCGTAATTTTTATATCCCATTGACTGCAACTGTTCTTTCCATATATTAAAGTTGTCAACATTTCTTGGGCTCTTGATAGCTGTGACATTCTCCATTAAGAGGTAACGAGGTTTTTGCAAATCATTTTCATCATATTCTTTAAGAATCCGTTCTATTTCCCACAACAAGCTTGAACGATTATTCGAATCTCGATCAATACCTGAAAAGTTTTTATGCCAATAGCTAGATATTGATAAATCTTGGCAAGGAAAACTATATGTTAGCAAGTCAGCTTTTGGTAAGTCCCATGCATGAACAGTTGAGATATCAACTAAATTATTATTCCTGTCTATTGAATGACATATTGCCTTCAATTGATTAAGAGGCATACGTTTTAATGCTTCTTCAGATAATGGCTTCTTACCATCTGAACTTAGATTGTATTTGCTCAAATTTTGGCATAATTGCTCTTTTGTTAGATTAGCATATTTTGATAAATCCTGCTTTCCGTTATGAATGATATCATAAGCGTACATTGCACCGACTTCCCATTCTACAGTTGCCACAATATTGTAATCAAAATTTGGTTCTCTTTGCTTTATTCTATCAAGTGCTTTTACTTGTGAGCCTATGCCACTGAAAGTCTCAATTACATTGAAAGTCATTTTCTCCTCCTATTAGTTTCAGTGTTTTTATTGAAATATAGTCTTGAAAACAAAATAAGACTAAGCTTTTCAACATATATTTTCTTGTTGATTTGATAATTCAAAAAGATTACCTATATTAAATTATAGCATATGAAATGTTTATTTAAAATCGATATACTTTATCATGAGGGTAATAAGTTATGGGGAAATGAATGAGGAAATAACTTAATGAACATACCATTGTGCGATTGGAATCAAGAATAACAAAACCTTTCAAATTTTGCTGAATGGCATAAAAAAGATCGTTAAAAATGACAGCTTCGATTTAGATTTCAAATCAATGAACAGAAGTTATGAGTTAGCCATAATCCTAACATTGACAGTTGGTATTACCAAACAGATACAAACATTTATATTTGAGTCTGCCAACTGTTTTTTTTTATAGTATTGTACATACTAATTCCCTTAAGATTTAATTGTTTCTAGCGGTACGTATTGCTAGTCCTTATCCTATGGACTTATATTTAGTTTTCATCTTCCTTTTAAACAGATAATCTAAACTATAATGAATACAAATCTTCTTTCCTACTCATAATACTGGTATCAAAAACAGGAGGGAAAGAAGATGAAAGGAAGAAAATTTCAGGGTGCACGCTACGTCACAAGAGGAATCAGTGGCTCACTGACTTATGAGCTGCAGCTTCTCATATGGGATCTCATCGATCAGCTGGAAGTGGAGCAGGATTATCTGCAAGTATTCAAGCTGGAAGATAAGAAGGGTGAAGTGAAGCTGACGCATAGACAGGAAGAACCGGATTATAGGAAGGACTACATATTGAAAGCCAAGGAATTTTCCATAGAGTCAGACAATAAGATCTTTGTGATTGATGATGGAGATTACTCCACCATGATGTTTGCTTCCGAATACTGATAATGAGCAAGTGTTTATCAAGTTCCTTACTCTGTAGAGATACACAGTATATTCATGATCCTATGGTATAATATCTCCAAATGAATACGAGGAGTGTTGAACATGGAATTTGATAATAAGGAACTGGAAGAAAAGAAATATGAAGAAGCATATTCTGAACCAAAGCTTTTTGATAAGATCAAGAAGTTTGCAAAGAAAGCTGGAATCAAAGTAATCTATCTGGCACTTCTGCTGTTCTATACACTGCAGCAGAAAGAGACACCTAGAAAGGCTAAGTCTGTCATTATTGGTGCACTTGGATATTTTATATTTCCTATGGATCTGATTCCGGACTTCATACCCGTTGCAGGATTTACAGATGATCTCACAGCACTAGCAGGAGCCCTTGTTATGGTAGCAATGCATGTGAACGAGGATACGAAGAGAAAAGCTAGAGAGAGGTTACACGTCTGGTTTGGTGATTATGATCATTCAGAACTGGATACCATCGACGAGAAGATGAAGAAGGATGAAATAATAGAAGAGTAAATCAAGATTTATGTTTGCAATCTAATAATAATGATAAGCACTGTAATTGAAATGTAGGAAGCTTTTTAAGTAATAAATCAAATAAAAAACTCCATAACCTTAATTGGTTGGTGGAGTTTTTTATGTGGGAAAATATCAAGAGACTTTAATTAAAGTGCTAAATTAAGAATCTCGATGATTCTGCTGTTATCTAGTGGAATATAGTGTCCAACAGTTTGAGTATCATTGTTTGTGGCTCTATTAGCCATTAATTCAAAGTGTGTAGCGCTGATTCCCAATTCCCCTAACGTTGTTTTCAGACCTAGAGACCTGAAGAACTCCTTAAGCTTATCTGCTAAAATCAGAGCCATTTCTTGTGCTGTGTAGTTCTGATAGTCTACCCCATAAATTCTGTTTGCCAACTGAGCTAGTTTTTCGGGTTTTTCATTTGCTATATACTTGCACCAAGCAACAAATACAACAGCCATTCCTTCACCGTGGGTGATACCATACTGAGCGCTGATTTCGTGTTCAATTCTGTGTGAACCCCAATCGGAAACTCTTCCGGTATCAAGAATCCCATTATGAGCTATTGAAGCGAGCCATTGTATTTCAGATCTTGCATCAATGTTTCTTGGATTTGTCATGAGTCTCTGAGAGTTCAGCAATACTGCCTTGATGGCACCTTCAATCATATAATCTGTTGTATCTACATGGAGGGTGTCTGAAAAATATCTCTCCAACAAATGAGACAGGATATCAGCGCATCCACAAGAAGTTTGGTATTTTGGAAGAGTAAGAGTGAATTTTGGGTTCATGATTGCGAACTTGGGTATTATCATGTCATCTTCAAATCCTAATTTACTTAGATCGTTCGAGATGATTGCTGCGTTAGACGTTTCTGAACCGCTAGAAGGGAGAGTTGTAATAACACCAACAGCGACGCTTGTTTCTGGTAAAGCTTTTCCGGCGAAAAAGTCCCATGCATCTCCGTCATAAGGAATTCCTAAAGAAACGGCTTTAGCTGTATCAATAGCGCTACCACCTCCAACTGCAAGAATGAAATCTACTTCATGTTGTTTCCCTATATTCACTAATTCTCTAACTAGTTCAATTTTAGGATTGGGTACAACGTTTGCTGATTCGTTAAATGTGATATTCAGATTGGAACAAGCCTGCTTTACTGTATCCCATATTCCAAGCTCTTTGATGAAATCACCGCTATAAATAAGAAGCAAGGAATTTACATGATATTCTTTTAAAAGATTTTCAATTTCCTTTTCTGAGTCCTGTCCGAAAATAATTTTTGAAGGGTTTTTGTACTGAAAATTAATCATTTGAGCTCTCCTTTATTATGTAGTCTAATTTAATATTAGTATTATTCAATGTATTCAGCCATTCTTTTGAAAGGCTTTTATCTGTAACTATTGTTTCAATTTTACTCAAGTCTGCGATGACAAATTCTGCGGAATCATAGAACTTTGTGTGATCAGCGATGAGAATATGTTGTTTAGCCTGATTGAGCATAGCTTTTCGAACTCTGCTTTCTTTATAGTTATTGTCAAGTAGTCCGAGTTTTAAATCTATTGCAGGACAACTAAGAAATACTTTGTCTGCATTATAGTTCTGAAGTGAATCGGTGGCCTGATATCCAACAAATGAGTTTGAACGATGTCTGAATTCCCCACCTATAACTATTAATTTGATTTGAGATGATTGTTTTGAAAATAAATTTGAGATTCTAAGTGAATTAGTAATTATTGTCAATTTAATATTTGAGTTAAATATGAGTTGCGCTAATTTCAAACAAGTGGTACTGCAATCCAAAATTATGGTATCAGACTCCCTGATGTAGTTTTTCAAGACGTATGAAGAAAGTGCTTCTTTTTCTTTTGAAAAAATTGTTTCTCTGATTTCAATTGGAGCTCCTTTATCATCTTTCTCAGGTAAAAATGCACCCCCATGAATTCTTTTAAGAGCATTTTTATTTTCCAACTCTTTTAGATCACGACGAACAGTTTCTTCACTACAAGATAATTGGCTGCTCAAGTCTGAAATTAATACACTTCCGTACTTGTTAAGCTCTGATAATATAATTCTATGTCTTTCGATTTTAAGCATGTTATTACCTTCCAATCAATTTATTAACTGAATACACGATACCACAAAATACCACAAATAACAACATTTAGCATGATATTTTTATTACTATATTTGGGTATTACGTTTACATACAAATAAAAACCACAAATAATCACAAAAATTATGTTGACTATTATTGTGTTATGTTGTATTTTGTGTATATGGAAAACGTTTTAAGAGGGAGGTGAAAATGTCTGAGCAAAACGTTATCGAAATTATATAACTTATATTAGGGGGTAAAAAAATTGAAAAGTAAAAATCAAGGTAGCTTTATGGGGCTTCTGCCACTGGTAATTTTCTTAGTACTTTATTTTGCCATGGGTATTATTACTGGGGACTTTAACAACTTACCATTAATGATTGGTATTTTTATTGCTTCAGGCATATCATTTTTCATGAAAAGTCCAGTTGCAGAAAAAAAGAGCTTTGTTGAAAAGGTTGAAATATTTACTAGAGGGGGGGGTGAGAGCACATTAATATTAATGGTAATCATCTATATGCTAGCGGGAGCATTCTATAAAGTTGCTGGAGCAATGCATGCTACTGATACCGTTACAAATATCGGAATTTCTATTCTCCCACCAAATCTAATATTACCAGGGCTATTTGTGATTGGTTGTGTACTTAGCTTCTCTATGGGTACATCGATGGGGACAGTCGCAGCGTTGATGCCGATTGCTATTGATATAGCTAATAAAACTGGTGTAAACATTGCATTAGTTAGTGGTGTTGTTGTGGGTGGTGCTATGTTCGGAGATAACTTATCATTCATTTCCGATACTACTATTGCAGCAACAACTACACAGGGAATTGCTATGAAAGAAAAGTTTAAAGCAAACTTCCTAATGGTTCTCCCTGCTGTGATCATAACGATTGTTGCATTAGCTTTTTGGCCAGTGGACAAAGCAAATATTATGACTCCAGGAACAATCAATCTAATTAACTTAGTTCCATACGTTTTAGTCATCGGATTATCATTAGCCGGATTACATGTTATTCCAGCGATGACAATATCTGTTTTAAGTGGTGTAGCTGTTGGGTTATTCCATGGAGACTTTACTTTTGTTGAGTCTTTTGGAGTTGTCCATGAAGGTATGACTTGGATGCAGGATATGGCAGTTATAGCAGTATTCGTTGGTGGTCTAGTCGCTATGATGAAGTATTTGGGTGGTATAGACTGGTTATTATCCAGATTATCTAAAAATACAAAGACTAAGAAAGGTGCCGAACTAAGTATGGCTGCGTTAGTAAGTTTAGTTGATGTTGCCACTACAAACAATACAATTTCAATTATTGCTGTTGGTCCAATTGCAAAAGATATTTCAAATGAATATGATATCTCACCACAAAGGACAGCAAGTATACTTGACTTATTCTCATCAGCATTTAATGGCTTGACTCCTTATGCGGGTCAATTATTAACGGCTGGTGCATTAGCAGGAATTTCACCTGTTTCGATTATGCCATTTGTTTGGTACTCAATTCTTATGATTATATTTGGGGTAATTTCAATTCTCATTGGTTGGCCATATGGAAGTTCACAAAAGAAAGAAAAAGAAATTGAAAAAGAACTAGCTTAATATCAATTATTTAGGAGAAGAGAAGTGTAAATTAAGCATTACTCTTCTTCTAAAATTTATAGGAAAAGTAGGTGCGCTTGATTGAATAAATATAATGAACATTTTTTACTTGATACTGAATCTGTTAAAGATTATGTAGTAAGTAAACTGAATTATTTTAAGCCTGAAGAAAATATTGATGCACAGGAAATTGGAGATGGAAACATAAATTATGTATTTAAAGTATGGAATCCATTGACAGGTAAATCAATAATTGTTAAGCAGGCAGATAAACTGCTTAGATCATCCGGAAGACCATTAGACATGTACAGAAATAGAATTGAAGCTGAGATTCTAAAAATACAGAGGAATCTGGCTCCGGAATATGTTCCTGAAATTTATTTCTATGATGAGAATATGTATGTTTTAGCTATGGAAGATATTTCAGAATTTAAGAATATGAGAACCGAAATGTTGAATGGTAAAATCTTTGCACATTTTTCGGATAATGTCTCTACATTTTTAGCAGATACACTAATTCCTACTACGGATCTTTTTATTTCAAGGTCAGAAAAGAAAAATAATGTAAAGAAATTTATGAATCCTGAGTTATGTGATATAAGTGAAGATTTAGTTTTCACAGAGCCTTATTGGGATTATAAAAAAAGAAATATTATTTTGAAAGAAAATCTTGATTTTGTTAAAGAAAATTTATATGACGACAAGGTATTACATTTTGAAGTGGCTAAGTTAAGAGATAGGTTTATGAATTACCCACAAGCATTAATACATGGAGATTTACATTCAGGATCTATTTTTGCAAATGATTCAGGGATCAAAATTATTGATCCAGAGTTCGCATTTTATGGTCCAATTGGATACGATAGCGGGAATGTTATTGGAAACTTATGTATGTCATGGGTTAATAAAGAATTCACTGATGCTAGTAATCAACATTTCATTGACTGGATAAAAGCATCTATTTTAGATATCATGATAAAACTAGAAAGTAAGATTACTACGAAGCTAAAAGAGTCAACAGAAAATGGATTATATAAATATAGTTTTAAACAGTTTTATACGAATAGTATAATAGAGGATACATACGGATATGCTGGAACGGAGATTATAAGACGAGTTGTTGGTGATTCAAAGGTCAAAGAAGTTACATCCGTTGAAGATCCAGTGACTAGAATTCCTATGGAAAGAGCTATGATAAAAGTAGGGATTTATCTCATAAAAAATAGGTATAACTCTATTGATCTGAATGATTTGCAGAAAATCATCAATGTAGAAAAATAAATTTAGAAAGAGGTCCAAGATATGGAAAGATATGATCATGATTTAGCCTTTATGCTGCAGTATGAAAATATAGCTTGGTATGAGAACGGGAAGGTAAGAATTCTTGACAGAAGAATCTATCCAAGAGAAGTCAAGTTTGTTGAGTGCAATTCCTATCTCGAAGTCAAGCAGGCCATTGCAGACATGGTAACCCAGAGCGCAGGGCCTTATACAGCTGCAGGAATGGGAATGGCTTTGGCTGCTTATGAAACAAGGGGAAGATCCTTAGAAGAACAGTATAGCTTCATGGAAAGAGCTGCCTACGAAATTGCTAATGCTAGACCAACGACGGCAAATCGAATGGGCAAAATTACAGCAAGCTGCCTGAAGACATATAAGGAAGCTCTGACTAGCGGAAAAGATCCAATAGAAGCGGTATTTCTTCATACAGTGGAATCTTTAAATAGAAGATATTCCATCATGGAAAAAGTCGGAATCAATCTGGCAAAACGATTTCCGAAAAATGGAAGTGTACTGACGCAGTGTTTCGGAGAGACAATCATTGGGATGATGTTGAGGGCTGCTAAAAACAGCAACAATGACATTAAAATATATAATGCCGAAACAAGACCTTACCTTCAAGGTGCAAGACTGACTTCTACCTGTTGTGCACAGATGGGGTTCGATACCACAGTGCTTACAGACAATATGATTGCGTATGCCATGGAAAACAAAGGCATCGACATGTTTACATCCGCTGCTGATTCGATTGCAAGAGATGGCCATATCGCTAATAAGATTGGAACCTTTCAGATTGCGATACTAGCCAAACATTTTGGTGTTCCCTATTATGTGACAGGAATTCCTGATGTGGACAAGCTCACAAGAGATGATATTAAAATTGAAGAAAGAGATCCTAAGCAAGTGCTGAGTTGTAATGGATTGAGAAACACAATAGATGAGGTGAAAGCCATCTATCCATCTTTCGATATTACTCCGCCTCATCTAATAACGGGTATAGTTACTGATAAGGATATCTATGTTCCTAATTGCATAAATGATTACTTTGACTCAGAAATTAATGCGTTTTACTAGGAGGGATGAAATTGAAGTTATTCATACGTGCACCATTTACCAGTGAAAAAATCGAAGAATTAAGAGAACTATTTACAGAAATAGTCTATGAGCCATGGACGAAGAATGGCCAGAGATACTATGAAGATGATATGATTGAAGCACTTCGGCAGCATCAGCCTGATGTCCTTATCACGGAACTTGATAAAGTGACGGACAAGGTCCTCAGGAATTACAAGAATCTGAAGGCAGTAGGTGACTGCCGCGCGGTTCCTGCGAATATAGAGGTGGATGCCTGTACCAAGAATGGTATTCCTGTTATCTGCACCCCAGGTAGAAATGCTCAGGCGGTGGCGGAAATGTTGGTGGGGCTCCTACTTTCTTATATGAGGAACATCATTCCATCGGTAAACTGGGTGAAAAAAAAGAAATGGGTTGAAGGTACAACTCCATACCACTTATGGATGGGGAATGAATTAAGCGGGAAGACAATCGGATTTGTTGGGTTTGGTGCAGTGGGACAAGCAGCAGCAAGAATACTGGAAGCCTTTGGCTGCAAGATCACCTATTATGACCCCTTTGTAAAGATTGAGAACTCTAATTATGAGAAAAAGGAACTTGCAGATTTATTTGGTTCCTCAGACATCATTTCTCTTCATCTGCCTTCCATTCCTGAAACAGAGAAAATGATAGACCTTAACCTTATGAAATCAGTGAAGAAAAACGCCATACTGATTAATACAGCCAGAAGCTCCGTCATAGATATGGAAGCTTTAGAAACTGTAATCAAAGATGGGGTTATAAGTGGTGTAATATTGGACGTCTTAGACAATGAACCACCTTCTGATGAAGATCTGAGACTGATTAAGTATGAGAATGTCCTCATCACGCCTCACATCTGCGGCGCCACCTATGAAGTTACAGATCACCAGTCCACTATAATGACTGAAAGACTGAAGAAGTATTTCCAGGAAGGACTCAAAGAGGGTGTACTATATAACTATAGGGATCTTGGAGAAAGAGATGAAAAGTAAGAATTATCTGGTGGTCGACTCAGGAACAGGGAACTGTAAAGTGGCCTTGGTTGACGCTACAGGACATATCGTGGACGTAGAGTCCTTTGAAAATAAATACTATAAAGACTATTCCTATCCGGATGCACAATACTTCATGCCCCAAGAATGGGAAGAAAAAATTCTGTCCACCTGCAAGGGGCTTATTGCAAGGAACAGAAATACAAGGATTGATGCGGTGATATCAACTAGTGCCCGTCAAAGCATAGTGTTGTATGATGAAGATTCCCAAGCATACTATGGACTTCCGAACATAGATAATCGTGGAAAGACATGGATGGACGAAATCACCGACAGAACAGAAATCTATGACAAGACTGGTAGATGGGTGACGGAGGATTTTCCTGCAGCTAAGATGTTTGGCCTTAAGAAAAAGCAGCCTGAATTATTCAATAATATGTATAAATTCACCAGTGTCAGTGAATGGGTTGGAAGTATCTTCACAGGGAAAATATGTATTGAGCCTTCTCAGGCATGTGAAACTCAGCTTTATAATATCAACATTGGGAACTGGGATGCGTCCCTATGCCACAGTTATGAAATACCAGAGACTACGTTGCCTGAGATAATGGATGCGGGCAGTAAGCTAGGGGATGTGAAGGGGAGCGTACTAGAGTATCTGGGGTTAGAATATCAAACGATTTTCATCGTTGGAGGAGCAGATACTCAAATGGCTCTGAAGGGAATCAGCATTGAGGAAAATGAGTTTGGAATCATATCAGGCACTACATCTCCAGTCCTTACTTTGAATCGAAAGAAAATATATGATGCTGAAGAAAAGTGCTGGGTGAATTTGGATCTGGGCTCAGACCATTATGTCATAGAAACCAATCCAGGTGTGACAGGGTTGAACTATCAGAGATTGAAGAATCTCATTGCACCATCAATATCTTATGAAGAAATTGAAGAGATGTATGACAAGATGAATTCATATAAGTGCACCGTGTCTCTGACGTCTCTCGACTTTGCAAATAAACGATCTCTGGGTTCTGGAGGTATTATATTAACTTCTCCACTAAATACTATGGAGAGTATTTATGACATATTATGGGCATCCATAGCAGATATTGCATGCTCTATCTACACACAATATCTTAATCTGAATAGCATGACCAGTAATGCCAAAGACTACATCAAATGTGGTGGTGGTGGTTTCCGTTCTCGAACCTTATGTCAAATGCTGTCGGATATGACAGGAAAGAAGATAATCTTGTTTGACAGATATCAGCAGGCTACTATTATCGGGGCAATTGTCCTGGCAAACCGCTATTTCAAGGAAGAGTCAAATTTTGAATTTTTTATGTTGGAAGAATATACACCCAAAGAAGACAGCTTAGTTCAGCAATATTATAGTGAATGGATCAAGAACCGTAAATTAATTAGTGAAAGAAAATAAAAAAAGTGGAGGAAAGAAATGTTATTAGAAAACGAAAGAAATTTAATTGTAGAATATGGTAAAAAGATGAGTGCTTCAGGCTTGACATCTGGTACAAGTGGAAATATCAGTATTTATGTTCCTGAAAAAGGTATGATGGCTATCAGCCCATCTGGCATAGGATATTTCGATACCAAGCCAGAAGATGTGGTAATCATGGATCTTGATTCCAATGTCATAGATGGACATAGAAAACCCTCAAGTGAATGGGCACTTCACTCAGAAATGTACAAGAGAAAGCCGGACTGCAGATCTGTAGTGCATACACACTCCATGTACTGTACTGTTTTCGCATCTCTGCATCAGCCTCTTAGAGCTGTGCACTATGTGCTTGCGGATGCTGGAGTAGCTACAGTGCCATGTGCACCTTATAGAACATTTGGAACTGTTGAGCTGGCTCAGGTGGCAGGTGAGTACATTGGCGAAGGAAATGCGGTTCTGCTTGCAAATCATGGTATGTTGGCATGCGGTGGTTCAATAAAGAGTGCATACGGCTTAGCCAATGGACTTGAATACTGTGCAGAGCTAGAGTATCGAACTAGAGCTATTGGAAAGCCTGTAGTGCTTGATGATGAAGAGATGGCTAATATTATTGAAAGATTTAAAACTTATGGTCAAGTAAGTAGAACTGAAGGATAGCGAATCCGATTATATGGTACTTTTAGTGTGAGAATATAAAAGATATATATATATATATATATATATCGACAGTCAAAAACAATCCAGATGGCAGCCTGAGAGCTCCCTTCTGGATTGTTTTCATAGATCTGATATTTAAGTTTTCAATTCTGAAAGCTTATTCTAATTAAGTGTATTAATTAATTATTGGGAGAGGTTTGTTAACCCATGAAGATGACAGCAACACCTAGTACACCGATGAGGGCACCCATGACTTCATTGGCCTTGACCTTTTCCTTGAAGAAAATGATACTTACCGGAATGATCAGGATGGGCACGATGGCCATGAGGGTAGAAGCAATGGCCGTGGACGTGTATTTCACTGCCATAAGAGACAGAGATACACCTACCACAGGTCCGAAGATGGAACCGATGGTGATGCCTGTCATGGCATTCTTGTTCTTGAATGTGCTGAAGAAACCAGACCACTTCTTTGTTGCCGTTATGATGATGATGAATCCTAGGATTCCAGCAAAGATTCTGATTTCAGTGGCGACGAAGGGATTGAGATCTGCCACACCCACTTTGGAGAGGATGAGCCCAAGTGCCTGACCTACAGCGCCTAAGAAAGCGAAGGTGATCCCTTTGATGGGATGTCTTACAACGATCTTATGACTTCCCTTGTCTTTTCCCATGACCACGATGGCGATTCCGATGAAAGTCAGCATCATCCCTGCAATCTGGATGAAGCCCAGTTTCTCACCTAAGATGAAATAACTCATCACTGCCGTGATGGGTGGAGCCAGCGCCATGATCAGCATGGATACTCTTGCACCGATTTCAACGAAAGCCTGGAAGAGGAACATATCCCCCAGAACAAAGCCTACAAGTCCTGAAAAGAGCAGTGCCTGGAAAGCTTCCGGGGTTACATTAAGATTCCTGAAGCCGCTGGTGATAAAGAAATTAATAACTGTAATAATGACTAGAGAGACCACAAGTCTCATGAGATTCAGAACCAGAGAACCGACTTTCTTGCCTGCGTATTCAAAGGATACAGAAGATCCTACCCAGCAGAAGGCGGTAAGTATAGCAGCAATTTCGCCAATAAACATCTAACATCCATCCTGTCCTATTTTATTTTTCATTTCATTATCTTAACACAGCATCAAAGGATTTCATAGAAAATTTAAAGTTCTCTGAACTGGCGTAAAACCTGAAATTAGTTCTGAAACAGGACAGTATGACAGCAGGAAAATTCAGCCGTAAATAGAATGACAATATTTGATATGAAGAATTGGATAAATGGCAAATTCAGTGCTTTGACGAAGAAGTGAAAATTGGGTATAGTATTATGAGCTAAAAGCGCTGAAAGTACCAGAACCGGTTAAGAAATGCGCTTTTCTGAAATGATCGGAGGACCTATGAGCGTAAAGTCTAAAGAAAGAAATCAGTTATATAAGACATTTTTTAAATATGTATCCTTGAACGTCATCAGCATGATCGGATTTTCCGCCTTTATCCTGGCGGACACCTTCTTCATCGCCAACGGCATCGGAAAGGATGGTCTGGTATCCTTGAACCTTGTAATACCGGCTTATACCGTGGTCTATTCCATGAGTCTTCTGCTTGGAACTGGTGTTGGAACCGTCTACTCCATCTATCGTGGAGAAAAGAAACCGAAACGAGGAAATGAAGTGTTCACCCAGATGATGATTCTGGGCATTTTCATCGGGCTTCTCTTCACCATCATTGGGCTGCTGTTTCCTGATGAGATCGTGATGCTTTTAGGGGCAGAAGGCCATCTTGTCGAGATGTCCAGAGACTATACCTACACAGTATTCAACTTCTCCATTGCCTTCATGGTGAACAGTATTCTTGTAAGCATGGTGAGAAACGACGGACATCCAAGGCTTGCCATGATCGCCATGATGACAGGCAGTCTCAGTAACATCCTTTTGGACTACATCTTCATCTATCCCCTTGGGATGGGCATGTTCGGTGCTGCCCTTGCCACAGGCATCGCACCGATACTAAGCATTCTTGTGATGGTACCTTTCTTCATTAAGAAGAAGCACCATTTCAGGTTTGTGAAGACAGAGATGAGGCCCTTGGAAATAAGAAAGGTAGTCTCCATCGGCATTCCCACCTTCATCACAGAGCTCTCCTCAGGGCTTGTGATTCTGCTCTTCAACCTGGTGATTCTTCACTACATCGGAGAGATCGGTGTGGCAGCCTATGGCATCATCGCCAATCTGGCGCTGATTCTCATCGCAATCTTTTCTGGAGTAGGGCAGGGGATTCAGCCCATCATCAGCTTCAATCACGGTCAGGGAAATCAGGAGAATGTGAGAAGAACACTCAGACTGGGGATTCTTTTCTCAGCGGTGCTGGCGGTGCTTCTCTACAGCATATTCATCGGTAACTCCGATGAGATCATCAGGGCGTTCAACTCGGAAAACAATCTGGAGCTCCACCGCCTGGCCAAGGAAGGCATGCGGATCTATTTCACCTCCTTCCTCTTTGCCGGAATGAACATCACCATCATCTCCTATTTTTCAGCCAAGGCGAAACCGAGACCCTCCTTCATCGTTTCGCTACTCCGAGGAATACTGCTGATTCCACCGGTACTTCTCCTCTTTGCAGATGCCATGGGCATCACTGGAGTATGGATCACCATTCCACTGGTGGAGCTTCTGGCGCTACTCATCTCACTCACGCTGCTCCATATGGAAAGAAGAAAAAGAATGCAGATGCCTTTATAGGGTCTGCATTCTTTTTATGGTTCAGGAGCGCTTCATTCGTGATAAGATAGAAAGAGAATACTCTATATACTGGGGGAGAAAAATTATGAGAATACCATATGAAACCATGCTGAATGAATTCAAGAGGGTCCTCACCGACCGCGGAGTCTCTGAGGACATCGCCTTTGAAGCGG
Source organism: Proteiniclasticum sp. C24MP (assembly GCF_043951855.1). NCBI lineage: Bacteria > Bacillati > Bacillota > Clostridia > Eubacteriales > Clostridiaceae > Proteiniclasticum > Proteiniclasticum sp. C24MP. The sequence goes on along the minus strand of NZ_JBINJW010000001.1, from coordinate 357,386 downwards.
CGGAGAACTTTGCCATGACAAGCCTTGACGGAGTCTATTCCCATGGCGTCAACAGATTTCCGAGAATCGTAAGCTACATAGACCGCAAGGTCATCAATCCCAAGGCCCTGCCCGAATGCGAGATGCATTTCGGTGCCATGGAAAGATGGAACGGGAACCTGGGACTTGGAAACATCAACGCCAAGCGTGCCATGAAAAGAGCCTGCGAACTGGCTGAAGAAAACGGAATCGGGGTTGTGGCACTGAGAAACACCAATCACTGGTTAAGAGGCGGTGCATACGGATGGCAGGCCGCCGAAGAAGGATACATCGGCATCTGCTGGACCAATACCATGCCTAATATGCCTGCCTACGGCGGAAAGGACCATAAGATCGGCAATAATCCTTTCATCATGGCAGTGCCAAGAACCAGCGGGGAACATGTGGTACTGGATATGGCCATGTCCCAGTTCTCCTATGGAAAGCTGGAAGACTACAGAATGAAAGGGAAAGAACTGCCCATTCCTGGTGGATATGATCAGGCAGGGAAACTGAGTACGGATCCGAAAGTCATCGAGGAAACCAGAAGAGTTCTGCCCATCGGTTTCTGGAAAGGAAGCGGACTTTCCATCGTGCTGGATATGATTGCGACGGTTTTAGCCGGTGGCAACGCCACTCGTGATATCGCCAAGGATGACCAGAATGAGTCGGGACTGTCCCAGGTCCTCATAGCCATCGATCCGAAGAAATTCAGTACAGCAGGAGAAATCGACACCATGGTCACCCGCATTGTGGAAGACCTGAAATCATCGGAAGTGGATGAGGAAATCGGCAGGGTATCCTATCCCGGTGAATCCACCATCAAGAGAAGAAAAGAGAATCTTGAAAAAGGCATTCCCGTGCTGGAAGAAGTCTGGAACAGGATCCTTGCTCTGTAAAACCTGCTTTGAAAATCTCTGAAAAGTTTATCGGTTAAAAGGATTACATCAGGTGACAACGGGAAACAAATTAAGAGATGTATAATTATTCAACGATTATAAGCGATTCGTTTGACAATAAAACAAATTAAATGTAAGATAGCAATAATTTAATACAGCCGTGTGAAAAGAGGTCGCGTCTAGTCAAGAGTACCGTGAAAGGGAAAGGGGCTGACGCCGAAGTACATTGTACTGGGCCCTGACTGAACAAGTCAGGGACTATTTCCAGATCGTTGCCCAATGGTCTGGAAGTGCGCTTTAACATGGCAGGGCGACTGCAAGGTATATTCATGACCGTGAGCATTCGCTCACGGTCATATTTTTTTATCTGCAGGAGGACAAACCCATGAGACTATATGGAACACAGAGCATCATAAACAATCATCTTCACATCGGCGGTGTCAGTACTAAGGACCTGGCCAGAACCTATGGAACCCCCCTCTACATCATGGATGAGGAGGAAATGAGATCCAGAACCAGGCTATTCAGAGAGAATTTCATCCATGAGAGAATCGAGACGGAAGTGATCTATGCCTCCAAGGCGTTCATGACAAAAGCCATGGCAAAGCTCATAAAGGAGGAAAATCTATCGCTGGATGTGGTCTCAGGAGGAGAGCTCTTCACAGCACTTGCAGCGGGCTTCCCAGCGGAGAAGATCTTCTTTCACGGAAACAACAAATCTCTGGAAGAACTCGTCTATGCAGTGCATAGCGGCGTAGGAACCATCATTCTGGACAATGAGGACGAGGCGGAAAGACTGAGAGGGATTCTGGAAGAGAGAGAAAAGAAGCAGAGAGTGATTCTGCGGGTGAATCCCGGCATCGAAGCCCATACCCATGAATACATCAGCACCACGAAGAATGATTCGAAATTCGGTCTCAGCATCTTCAGTGCAGACACCGTGGATCTCATAAAAACCCTTGATGCGGATCCCGTCTTTGACTTTCGAGGTATCCACTGTCATATCGGATCCCAGATCTTTGAAGAGGAATCCTACTTCAAAGCTGTGGAGGAAATGCTTGGCTATGTGGGTAACCTGAAAGAGAAGGGCATAGCGATTAGGGAACTGAACCTTGGTGGAGGCTTTGGGGTCTCCTATGAGGAAAAGGATACGCCCATGGTGTATGAAAACTTCCTGAAAGCACTCCTTGAACATGTAGCAGGGATTTCAGAGCAGATGGACCTTCTGCCCCTGAAAGTGCTCATCGAGCCTGGACGTGCCATTGTGGCCAATGCGGGAACCACACTTTACGAGGTGGGTGGAACCAAAACCACCTATGGGGGAAAGAAGTACGTCTTTGTGGACGGCAGCATGGCCGATCACATCCGTACGGTTCTCTACGATGCAACCTATACAGCATGCCTGGCAGACAGGATGGAGGATCCACAAGAGGAAGTCTATACGGTGACGGGAAAAGCCTGCGAGTCCGGAGATATTCTGGTGAGAGAAGCGCATCTTCCGGTACCGGAAAAAGGAAACCTTCTGGCGGTGTTTTCCACAGGTGCCTACCACTACTCCATGGCGTCCAACTACAACCGCCTGAGAAAACCGCCGGTGATCTTCGTCAGAAGCGGAAAATCAAAGGTTGTGGTGAAGAGAGAGACCTATGAGGACCTCATAAGAAATGATCAGATGGAGGAATATTAAGCGATGAGAACAGTACTGAAATTCGGCGGATCCTCGGTGGCCGACCTTGCGAGAATGAAAAGCATCGCAGAAAAGCTTGCGAGAAGACAGATTGAGGGAGAAGAGCTGGTGGTGGTGGTCTCCGCCATGGGAAAGACCACCAATCAGCTTCTGTCCATGGCAAGGGAAGCATCGGAGAATCCGTCTAAAAGAGAAGTGGATATGATGCTGGCCACGGGAGAACAGATCTCCATAGCCCTTCTCACCATGATTCTTCAGGAGAAAGGAGTGAAGGCCGTATCCCTAACGGGATACCAGGCAGGCATTCTCACGGAAGGCATTCATACGAAGAACAAGATCAGAGACATTGATCCGAAAAACATCGAAAAATATCTGTCCGAAGGATATATCGTAGTGGTGGCGGGATTTCAGGGATTCAATGAAAGCGGCGAAATCACCACCCTGGGAAGAGGAGGATCCGATACCACAGCAGTGGCTCTGGCGGCAAAGCTTCATTGCCACTGCGAGATCTATACGGATGTGGACGGCATCTACGGAGTGGATCCGAGGCTCTATCCCAGGGCAAGGCACATGGACTCCATCACCTATGAGGAGATGAAGGAAATGGCATTTCTCGGTGCCAAGGTCATGGAACCCAGATCCGTGGACATTGCCCAGAACTACGGCGTCATCATCTATGTGGGCTCTGCCCACGAAGACAAAAGAGGAACCTATATACAGGAAGGAGAAAAAAACGTGGAAGAGAGAAGCATCACCGGTCTGTCGGTACTGGAAAACATCATGATGGTCACCATCAGTCATCTGCCGGAAAGAAGCATCCATACGGCAGACATTTTCACAAAACTGGCAGAAGAGGAGATCAATGTGGATATGATCAGTCAGACGCCCATGCCGGACGGATCCGTAACGCTTTCCTTCACGGCTTCAGCCGAAGACAGAAAGCTCATGGAATCGGTGCTGCACGAAGTGGTGGATGAGCTCCCCGGAGCGGAGCTGACGACCACCACTGAGATTCTGAAGGTATCCGTGGTGGGATCAGGTATGAGGACCCAGAGCGGTGTAGCGGCTAGAATCTTTACGCTCTTTGCGCAAAACGGCATCACCTTCAAGCAGGTGAGCACATCGGAGATCTCCATCTCCTACACCATGGAGAAAAAGCATAAGGAGAAGGCGGTAGAGCTCATTGCAGATGCCTTTTCTCTGTAAGGAGGGTGAGAAACATGAAATTCACAAAATATCACGGGACCGGAAATGACTTCATAGTCCTAATAGAAAAGGATCTGGAGGGAAGAGAAGAAAGTGAAACGGCCAAAGCCCTCTGTCATAGAAACTACGGCATCGGCGCAGATGGACTGCTCATCGTGAAGGAGTCTCAGGTGGCGGACCTTAAAATGGCCTACTACAATCAGGACGGCAGTGTTGCACCTATGTGCGGAAACGGGCTGAGATGCTTCGCAAGGTTTGCCCATGAAAATGATCTGGTGGAAAATGACCGGTTCCAGGTGGAAACCCTGGCGGGGATTCTTCCAGTGGATGTATCTTCTGGGTATGAGAGAATCCGTATCGGGCTCATGAAGCCATCTTTTCATCTCACTGCACCCCATGTGAGAAGGGAGGTTTATGAGGGGGAAATTCTGAACCTTGCGGTCAATGGAAGAAGCTATGATCTTCATGTGCTCTTTCTCGGGACCCTGCATGCTGTGGTCTTTACGGAGGATGAAGTGCCCTATGAGGATGCCGATGGCCTCTGTCACCATGAATTCTTTCCGGAGCACATCAACGTGAACTTCGTAAAGGTGGAAAGCGAAGAGGCCATAAGGCTTCTGACCTTTGAACGCGGAGTGGGCTACACGCTGGCCTGCGGAACAGGTGCCGCATCCGCTCAGGTGACTGCCCATAAACTGGGCTTCACGAAGCCCAAAGCAAAGGTCCATGTGGATGGAGGAATGCTTGAAGTCACTGTAAAAGACCAGGTGTTTCTGGAAGGACCCGCTGTATGCATTGCGAAAGGAGAGATGGAAATTGGACAAGCTTAATCTGGCCATAGTAGGAGCCACCGGTATGGTGGGCAGAACCTTTCTGACGGTTCTGGAAGAGATGGAACTTCCTCTCGGGAATCTGGTGCTTCTGGCATCGGAAAGATCTGCCGGAAAGAAGGTTCTCTTTCAGGGAAAAGAGATCGAGGTGGAAGAGCTCACGGAAGGCTCCTTTGACAAGGAAAGATTCCAGTACGCCCTCTTCTCTGCAGGAGGAAGCATCTCAGAGATCTATGCACCGATCGCCACCCAAAACGGCATCACCGTCATCGACAACAGCAGTCAGTGGCGTATGCATGAAGAAGTGCCTCTGGTGGTTCCGGAAATCAATATGAAGGCTGTAGAAGACCATCTTCTCATCAGCAATCCCAACTGTTCCACCATCCAGTCCGTTCTGCCACTGAAGGTGATCCATGATCTCTATCAGGTGGAAAGAGTAGCCTATACCACCTATCAGGCGGTGTCGGGCTCCGGGCAGAAAGGTGTGGAGGATCTTCTGGGCACAAGAGCAGGAAAAGAGCCTTCCTTCTATCCCAAGGTCATTTCCGATAACTGCCTTCCGCAGATCGATGTGTTTCTGGAGGACGGTTATACGAAAGAAGAGCAGAAGATGGTCGATGAGACCAGAAAGATTCTGGAGGATGAAAAGATGAAGGTCACAGCCACCTGTGTCAGGGTACCTGTTCTTAACGGACACAGCGTTGCCATGAATGTCACCTGCAGAGAGAAGATCGATTACGAGGCGCTTAGAAAAGCGCTGGCTTCCTCTGAAGGAATCATCTATTACGAAACAGACTATCCCACAGCCAGAGATGCCACGGGTCAGGACCAGGTCCTTTTGGGCAGACTGAGAAAAGATGAGAGCCTGGATAATTCACTGCACCTCTGGTGCGTGGCGGACAATATCAGAAAAGGCGCAGCAAGCAATGCTGTGGAGATTTTAAAGAGAGTATGGGAGGAAAGAAGATGAGTTTATGGATTGGAGCGGGGGTTGCCCTGATCACCCCTTTTAAAAACGGAGAGATTGATTACGCGTCACTGAAGCGTCTCATAGAGTGGCAGATTGAGGAAGGTACAGATGCGCTCATCATGGCAGGTACCACAGGAGAGTCCGCCACCATGTCCAAAGAAGAGAAGCTGGCATTATTCAGCTTCACCGTGGATCTGGTCCAGGGCAGAGTGCCTGTCATTGCAGGCACAGGGTCAAACTGTACCAGTGACACCATCTCCCTTTCCGTGGAAGCGGAAAGGATAGGTGTGGACGGACTTCTTCTGGTGACGCCTTACTACAACAAGCCCAGCCAGAGAGGACTTTATGCACACTACAAGGCTGTGGCGGATGCGGTGAAGCTTCCCGTCATACTCTACAATGTGCCAGGACGGACCTCTGTGGATCTTCTGCCTGAAACCGTGGTGAAGCTTGCGGAGATTTCCAACATCGTCGGTCTCAAGGAAGCTTCCGGTGAACCGGACAGAGCGGCAGTCATTCTGCAGGAGGTGAAGGAGAACTTCAGAGTCTACTCCGGAAACGACAATGAAATCTATGACTTCATGGCCAAGGGAGCCCATGGCGTCATTTCCGTCTTATCCAATGTGGTGCCTAAGGCGGTCCACGAGATGGTCTATGACTATGTGGAAGGAAGAGCGGAAAAATCTCTTGCGAGTCAGAGGGCATATGAAAATCTGACGTCCTCTCTCTTCATGGAAACCAATCCGGTACCGGCCAAAGAAGCGCTGAACCTCATGGGATACGAGGCAGGGGAGTTCAGGCTGCCTCTTGTGGGGCTGGAGGAGCAGAACAAGGAGAAACTGATCTCTGTTCTCAGAGCCTATGGTCTCATGGAAGGGGGCGCAGGAAGATGAAAGTGATTCTATTCGGCGCAGGAGGGCAGATGGGCAGAGCCATTTCAGCCCTCTATGAGGAAGATCATCCGGAGGTGGAAGTGGTTCTGGTGGACAGGGAAGAGAGTGCCTATGTATCTTCCATGGGCGGCGCGGATGTGGCCATTGATTTTTCAGGGAAGGAGGCCCTCGGCACCATTCTCTCCTACTGCAGGGAAAATCAGGTGCCTCTTGTTATTGGAACCACCGGTCATGAGGAGAAAGACCTGGCTGAAATAGAAGAGGCGGCCAGACTCATTCCTATTATTAAAAGCGGAAACTACAGCCTGGGGGTCTATGTGCTGAAGCATCTGGCAAGAGAAGCGGCGAGGCTTCTGGGAGAAGATGCGGATGTGGAAATCATCGAGAAGCATCATAACAGGAAAAAGGATGCACCCAGCGGTACAGCGCTGCTACTGGCTGATGCGGTGGATGCAGGCGGCGTTCCTCATGAAAGGGTCTATGGACGAGAAGGGGTCTCTCCCAGAAAGAAAGGAGAACTGGGCATTCATGCAGTGCGTGGAGGAAGCATCGTCGGAGAACACACAGTGCTTTTTGCACTGGAGAGTGAAAGTCTGGAGCTCGTCCACAGGGGAGAATCCAGAATGCTTTTTGCCAGAGGAGCGGTGAAAGCGGCGCAGTTCATAATAAACCAGAAACCGGGTCTGTATGCTATGGACCATATGATGAAAGGATGATTGAAAATGAGTGAAATGATGTTACAGGATGCCTATGCCATTGCGGCATTCATCAAAAATGCGGAAAAAAGCACCCCGGTGAAGCTCTATGTGAACGGAAATCTGGAGGGGGCCGATTTCGGAGCCCTGAAAGTGTTTGGTGAGGGGAACAGCCGGATCCTCTTCGGAGAAGCAAAGATGGTGGAGGAATTTCTGTCTCTGTACAGGGAGAAAATCACCGATATGGTGCTGGAAAACGACAGAAGAAATTCTGCCATTCCCCTTCTGGACCTGACAAAGATCGATGCGAGAATCGAGCCGGGTGCCTTCATAAGAGACCATGTGGTCATCGGGAAAGGGGCAGTGATCATGATGGGTGCGGTCATAAACATCGGTTCCGTCATCGGTGATGGCACCATGGTGGACATGAATGCCGTGGTGGGCGCAAGAGGAACCATCGGAAAGAACTGCCACATCGGCGCAGGCGCCGTGGTGGCAGGGGTTCTGGAGCCGCCCTCAAAGACTCCGGTGATCATCGAAGACGGGGTCCTTATTGGAGCCAATGCGGTGATTCTTGAAGGCGTCAGAGTCGGAAAGAATGCGGTGGTGGCGGCAGGAGCCATCGTCACGGAAGATGTTCCGGAAGAAGCGGTGGTGGCGGGTTCTCCTGCAAAGGTGATCAAATACAAGGACGACAAGACACGGGAAAAGACGAAACTTCTGGATGATTTGAGGTGAGAATATGACGCTTATGCGTGAAGATCAGAACTATGTACTGAATCTCTATAAGAGAATTCCTCTGGAGATCGCCCGCGGAGAAGGCATGTATCTCTATGACAGGGAAGGAAACAGATATCTTGATTTCTATTCAGGGATTGCCGTGAATACCCTGGGTCATGGACATCCTGCGATAGCGGATGCCATCAGAGAGCAGATGGACGCTTTTCTGCATCTCTCCAATTACTTCACAACATCCGCTCAGGTGTCCCTTGCGAAGAAGCTGGTGGAAAACAGCTTTGCCAGCAAGGTGTATTTCGCCAATTCCGGTGCGGAAGCCAATGAAGCCATGCTGAAACTTGCACGTAAATACGGACAGGGCTTCCATGGAGAAAAAACCAGGTTCGTATCCGTGGACAGGGGCTTTCATGGGAGAACCATGGGCAGCATGAGTGTCACGGGGAATGGAAAGTATAAGGACCAGTTCGGGAAATCGCTTCAGGATGTGGTGCATATCCCACTGAATGATGTGGATGCCTTAAGAGAGGCTGTGGATGAAAACACCTGTGGCATCATTTTTGAGATCATACAGGGAGAAGGGGGACTTAGGCAGGTCACAGAAGAATTCATCGCCGCCATCAGAGAAGAAGCAAGAAAACATCATGCGCTGATTCTGGTGGATGAGGTGCAGACTGGGCTCATGAGAACGGGGAATCTTTTCTCCCATGAAGCCTATGGCCTGACTCCCGATGCCATGACTCTTGCCAAAGGGCTTGGGGGAGGACTTCCCATCGGCGCCATGCTGGTTCATGAAAGTGTGGAAGATGTACTGAAGCCGGGAGACCATGGATCCACCTTCGGTGGCAATCCAGTGGCCTGCGCTGCGGGGAATGCCATGCTTTCCGTGCTTCTGGAAGAGGGATTCAAGGAAGAGCTGAAGGAGAAGAGCGGATATCTTCTGGAAGGCCTTGAGATGCTCATGGACCGGCATCCGCTGGTCATCCGTGAAATCCGGGGAGAAGGACTCATGCTGGGACTGGTTGTGGGCGCTCATGCGGAAAGAGTGAAAGAGAGAGCGCTGGAGCATCATCTTCTGCTTAATGTGACGGGCAATGAAGTAGTGAGGCTTCTTCCGGCACTGATCCTCAGCAGGGAGGAGATCGATCTTTTCATTGAAACCATGGATGATGTGCTCAGCGGGATATAAGGAGAAGAACATGGATATGGAGATGCTGTTTGAAGAAGTGAAAGAAATAAGAAGAGACCTGCACCGCATACCGGAGCTTTCCTTTGATCTGCCTCTGACATCAGGCTATATCAGAGAGAAGCTTCTATCCTACGGCTATGAACCTGTGAAAACGGCAGGAACAGGCTGGATTGCGGTGCTTGAAGGAAAGTCGGGAGATGCTGTGGCCTTTCGCGCGGACATGGATGGGCTGAAAGTGACGGAAAAAACAGGCAGAGCTTTTTCTTCAAAGCATGAAGGCTTCATGCATGCCTGCGGTCATGATGGACATATGGCCATGCTGCTTGGCTTTGCCAGATGCCTCAAAAGCTTGGAGCAGCCGGAAAAGACTGTGGTTCTTGTCTTTCAGCCGGCAGAAGAAGGCCCGGGCGGAGCAAGGGTCATCATGGAAGAGAGAATTCTTCAGAAACTGAATGTGAAGAGAATCTATGGTTTCCATCTCTATCCAGGCCTTGCCAAGGGGAAAATCGGACTCTGCAGCGGACCTTTCATGGCCAGAAACGGAGAGTTCGACATCACAGTTCAGGGGGAAAGCAGTCATGCAGGACAGCCTCATCTGGGAAATGATGCCCTGGTGGCCGCGGCTCAGATGATTCTTGCCATACAGAATATCCTCTCGAGAAATCTTGATCCCCTTTCGCCTGCAGTGATCCATGCGGGCATGCTTCACGGTGGATCGGCAAGAAACATCGTGGCAGGAAGTGCCAGGATCGAAGGCACCATCCGAGCCTTTTCCAGAGAAACCTATGAGGATATTAAAAGTGCTCTCAAGAGAACGGTGGATGGCATAGCTATTATGAACAGAGCAGTCATGGACCTTGAAATACGGGATTTCTACCCGGAAGTGAAGAACGATCGGATTCTTGTGGAAGAGATCCGAAGTCTGCTCAGTGAAGAGGAAGTGGAGATCATGAAGCCTTTGATGCTGGCGGAAGACTTCTCCTTCTATCAAGAAGAGATTCCAGGCGTCTTTCTGTTTCTTGGCACAGGAGATGAAGCGGCAGGGCAGATCCATCCTCTTCATCATGAGAAGTTCGATTTCGAGGAAAGTGTTCTTCTCACAGGAATCGAGATGTACAGAAGGATACTTGAATCGCTATCATGACTGAAATGAAATCCACTTGTCCCGAAAAATGATCAGCACCATAGTATGATGAGGAGTCTCTTGATGTTCAGGACTTTGAAGCGCCTATAATATCACGTTAAGTGGTATTATGGGCGCTATTTATTATTTTATTGCGTAATGTGAAGTTTAGAGATATTATGAGGACAAGAACACGGTATGTGATAAAGAAGATAAAGAAGATAAATAAGATAAAGGAGATATATGATATGAAAGAAATAACCTTGAAGAAACTGAGAAATTTCAATAAGATCATGGGTGGCCTGCACTTTGTACAGGGAGCCATCATGCTGTTTCTGGCTACCAGCGTCATTCAGAAAATAGGAGAGTTCCAGCCCACCATCACCCAGAACTATCTGGAGTTCAATCAGCAGACCATGTCCCTGGAGCTGACATCCAAGGCGCTCTTTGACCTTCCTTTCGGCATTCTGGTTGCGCTCTTCCTGTTTATATCGGCAGCAGCCCACGCACTGGTCTCCATCCCTGAAAGGATGAACCGGATCTATAATACGGATCTGGAAAAGGGCATCAATAAATTCAGATGGTTTGAATATTCCTTAAGCTCATCCATTATGATCGTGCTGATTTCAACACTGTTCGGAATCTACGACATCGCATCTCTGCTTCTGATCTTTGCAGTGAATGCTTCCATGAATCTTTTCGGACTGGTCATGGAGCAGCTGAATTCCATGAGAAAGAAGGAAGATGTGGACTGGGGTCCATTCATCTGGGGATCCATCGCTGGTATTGCACCATGGATCGCCATCCTTCTCTATATGTTCGGAACAGGTGAATTTGATCGTGTACCATGGTTTGTATGGGCCATCATCGGAACCTACTTTGTGGCATTCAACACCTTCCCGGTGAACATGGTGCTGCAGTACAAGAAGATCGGAAAATGGAAGAACTACATATATGGTGAAAGAGTATACATCGTACTGAGCCTGGTGGCAAAGTCCATCCTGGCATGGCTGGTACTGTTTGGTGCCATGCAGCCATAGAAGAAGATCCTTAATTTGCCATGACACACCCCTTAATAATCAGGAAGAACTGCTTCCATCCTTTACTGGATGAGAGCAGTTCTTTCTTTTTTCATTTCTTCAGTTTTTCCAGAGCCTCATGGAGCCAGTGGCTGTCTTTATAGATGGCGCGACCGATGCCGATGAGATCCGTCTGATTTTTCTCAAGGATGGCATCCGCAGCGTCAAGGTCTGTGATGCCCCCGGTAAGAAGAACCGGAATATCCACAGCTTTTTTCAGTTCTTCCGTGATTTCTCTGAAGTAGCCCTGGCTTTTCTCGGTGGGATGCACATATCCGCAGTAGCCTCCTGAGATATCCAGAAGGTCCACACCTTCCTTTTCGAATATTCTGGATGCGTAGACGGAATCTTCTATGGTGGTTCCGCCTTCTTTGTAGTCGCAGGCGCCGAGTCTCAGAAATACAGGATAGTCACTTCCCACAGCCTTTCTTACGGCTTGTATGATTTCCATATGAAGACGGATGCGGTTCGTCAGGCTTCCGCCATAGGCATCAGTTCTCTTATTGATCAGAGGAGAATAGAACTGATTGAGAAGATATCCATGGGCGGAATGGATTTCCACTCCGTCAAATCCGGCGTCCCTGCATCTTCGTGCAGCCTGGGCAAAATCCGCGATAATCTGAACAATCCCTTCTTCTCCAAGAACGTGGATGTTCTGTCCTGGAAGAGCGGAAGGTCCGGCGGGTAGAATGAAAGGGTCATTGGGTTTGGCGTATAGGCCAGCGTGATTGATCTGCATCACCCCAAGGGTTCCGTTCTTATGGAGGAGTGCGCTGAGTTTTTTCAGTCCTTCCACCATGTCATCCGATGCCACGGAAATCTGCTTCTTGTTGGCCCTGCCTTCTTCACTGATGAAGCTGTGCTCCACGATGACAAGGGCAAGGTCTCCATCCCTGGTTTTTTCATCATAGTAGCTCAGGATCTCTTCACTCATGGAACCATCCTCCAGCGCTTTAGCTGTGGCCATGGGGGGAAGAACAATCCTGTTTTTAAGGTTCAGGTTCTTTACGTTCAGGGGGCTTGTTATTTTTCTCATATACTCATCCTTTCTGGGTAGAAGTTGTGGCTGCTCCATGGATCAGAGAAATGCTTCATCCTCTTTGCTCTTTTTCTCACTGCTCTTCATCAGTGCATCAGGATAGTATGGGTTGTGCATCCCATACCAAGGCAGGGGAAAATTCAGGTCAATGATGACATTACTATATGGAATAGTATATCCTATAATAGAGTGGGGGTGGAATGATGTATGATAATTTTATATTCAGTTTAGGCAGCGCACTGCCTATTTTTCTTGTGATGTTCATGGGGTATGTTTTGAAAAGAAGAAACATCGTGGATGAGAGTTTTGTTCGTCAGGCGAATACCATGGTATTCAACCTGGCTTTACCCATAAAACTGTTTTCGGATGTATCCAAGACATCCTTTGCGGAGAGTTTTGACTGGGGATTCATCCTCTTTGTCGTCATCGGTACAGTGGTCAGTGTGTTCATCGCGGCGCTATTCGCCAGGTTTACAGTGAAGAATCCCGAACAGAAAGCGGCCTTCATTCAAGGCTCTTTCAGAGGAAACTTCCTTTATGTAGGGTATTCCCTCATGGAAAACGTCATGGGCAGTGTGGGTACAAAAGCCCCCATTGCCATCGCATTCATCGTTCCTCTCTATAATATTCTTGCAGTGATGCTCTTCTCCTATTATGGAACGGAAGAGAAAAGCGAGGCCAGCCTGAAGGCTGTGGGAAAGAAGATCTTGAAGAACCCGCTGATCATTGCCATCATCATCGGATTTATCTTTTCCAGTCTCAATCTGAGTATGCCTATGGTTATTGACCGGACATTCTCCTACTTCAGCGTACTGGTTACACCACTGGCACTGCTGACCATCGGAGCCTCCTTCAAGTTCCAGAAGATCAGAGAAAGCTTTACCATTTCTCTCATTGCCTCCATGCTGAAGCTGGTGCTTCTGCCGCTCATAGCCGTGTACTTTGCAGTGCAGTTTGGTTTCCAGGCGGAAGAGCTGCTGGTCATCTACATCATATTCGGAGTACCCACTGCCGCAGCATCCTACATCATGGCCATTGCTTTAAAGGGAGACCATGACCTGGCCAGTGGCATCATCATGCTCACCACGCTTCTCTCCAATGTGACCATGACGCTGTTCATTTTCGGGTTCAAGACTTTAGGGATGATATAAGCAGGGATACAATTAAATCACGGATAATAATATCGGAGAGAATTTTGATACTATTATCCGTGATTTTTAATTATAGATTTTTGAACTTAGTTTTTTAATCAGCTTTACAATGTCTTCAGTGACCTTCGGTAATTTTCTTCCTACTCGAGTACCTATGACAAGATAATATTTCTGTGGAGGATTAAAAGAGTGTAACTTATTACCATTTATTGAGTCAGAAAAATGAAGTGGGAGAATTGTATTAGCGTCAGTAGCTCCAAGTAATTTTCTTAGAATTGGCAAGGTTGCTTCACAAACCACTTCATAGTTATCGGGGAAATAATCGGCAATTAATTTTTCCTGATCTTGACGCAGACTTGTGTTTTTAGGCGCCAACATAAACTTATTATTGTTGCTTGAATCATTCTCAGATGGTGTAGAATCGAGTTTACTACTGCAATAAACAAGTTCTGACTCCATTATCACCAGATTGTTAAGTAAGTCATGTGTAGGGTTACATGTAAAATACAGTCCGATATCAATTGATGCATTAAGGAGAGATTCAATTATAGTCTCTCTTGAAGAATCCTGAACTATTAATTCAATTTCAGGGTAAATCTTCTTGAAATTATCAGTCAGATTGACACGAAGATACTCGGAAAGTAAGGAGTCAGAGTAAACATAGTATTTGCCGCTATGTCCTGTTTTATATAAAGATATATACGATAACATCTCGTTTTCGATATGAATTATGTTTCTTGCATGATTTGCGAAAATCTTTCCAGCATTTGTAGTTTGAAGTTGATTGAACTCTCTAGTAAAAAGGCGTAGTCCAATAGATTGCTCCATATTCTTCAAATGTCTAGACAACGCAGGTTGAGCCAGATATAATTTATCGGCAGCGGCAGATAGACTTTTCTCATCAATTATTGCTACTAAATATTCCAGTATCTTAATGTCACATTGTACTTCATCATATCTGGCGTTTTGGATAAAGCTGCCTTCTGCAGTGTAATCAGGATTTTCTCCTTCTGTGGCGTCTTCAACAGTCAGTAATAGTTCATCAACTTCATTATTGTGAATTGCTTCGTATCGTGAATCTCCTAATCTTTCGCGAACCAATAAACTAGCCAGAAATTTCTCAGAAGGACTTAAACTATGGTTTAGCACGTATCTGATATGCAGCTGCTGGTATACAGGGGGATTTAGGGGGATATAGGCTACGTTATCACAAGGCGAAATGTGTGATTGAGAAACCAGACCTACACCCACAGCTTGACGTAACATGGAATCTATTAAAAGCACATCATCAGATTCAAATATTATCAATGGATCAAAGCCGGCTTTTTCAAAGAGTCTGTCAGCTAAGATTCTTATACTATGTTTTCTGCTCTGAAGAACGAATGGAGTATCTCTAAGTTCTGAAAGCTGGATATGATGGTTTTGAGCCAATGGATGTGATATTGGAATGGATACGACCAGTTCCTCATGAGCGATAGGAATATCTTTGACGCTCGTAGAAGTTTCACCAGAACCAAGAGCAAGATCAACATATCCGCTGGCAATTGCACCAGGTTGTTCTCTCGCAAAAAGTTCAACTAGTTCCAAAGCGGTATCAGGAAAGCGTCTGGAAAATTCGTTATATATCTTACTGTATATTATAGCTCCTCTATTGGGTGCGGTAGCCAAACGGATTTTATTTCTGTTATTTCCGCTTACTTCGTTCATCGTCAACAACATTCTGTTTTTTTCATCTAGAATTTTGTGCGCACAAAGGATAACATAACGACCGATTGCTGTTGGGCTGAGCTCTTTGTTATGTCTTATGAAAAGGGGGAAGCCGAATGTATCCTCACATTTTGATAGAAATTTACTCAACGCAGGTTGAGAGATATTCAATGCTTTTGAGGCAGAGGATAATGTTTTTAAATTATTTATTGTAATCAGATAATGGAACTGTCGTGTGTTCATAAAGATATCCTTCCTGCTTGATATCCTTAATTTATCATTTCCTTCAAAGAATATCAATTGTAGTATAACCAATTTGTTATAAAGACCATGAAACTTTGAACATTGTAAAGGTTTAACTGTATTTCTATAATAAACACATAGTCAAATAAAAGGACACAATAATTTCAAACAAAAAGAAAAGGGGTAGAAAAATGAAGAAAATTACAAAACTGATTTCGAGTGCAATGATTCTTGCCGTAATGGCAACGACTGTGGCTTGTGGTTCTGTTTCAGAAAAAGAGGAGCCTCAGGCATCAGAGAATGATGGGGGCGGAACAACTGTAGAGGAGAATATCGGATTTGTCGAAGACGAAACGCTGACACTTGTGGTACCGGGGAAACCAGGAGGAGGATCAGATTTAGCGATAAGACACTACAGTGAGGCTCTAACAAGACTATTCGGGTTAACTACAACTGTCACAAACTATGACAGTAATACTATCGGTCATCAGACTTTAGCTACTGCAAAACCTGATGGGACAACACTGACATTGGCTACATCTGCATTGAATGTTCAGTACATCACTGGCAACAGTGAAATAAATCCAATGGAAGACTTCACACTTATTGCGGCAATGCAGGACAATGGATTTGCAGCAATCGCTGTTCCAGCAGATGCTCCGTATGATGACTTTAATGGGTTTGTTGAATATGCAAAAGCAAATCCAGGAACAATAAATGCTGGGCAGCCTTCAAGCGGTAACAACACATTCATGTTTGCGATGATGGAGGATACGCTGGGAATTGATCTGAATGCTGTAGAAGCTGCTTCTGAATCGGATCGTCTTGTTAACTTATCAGGCGGATTCATTGATGTTGGATTTGTAGGTATAGGTAATGCAAGAGAATATGAAAAGGCAGGAAAACTTAAAGTCATTGGTACAATAGCTGCAGATGGAAAGGTAATAGATAACTTCGATGGCACTTTGCCTGACAACTATAAAACCACACAGGAACAAGGATTTGAAGATATTTATTGGGGTGTATATCATTACCTACTCGGACCAGCAGGAATGGACCAGGAAATGGCAGAAGCTATGAATGCGTCCATGAAAAAGGTCTATGATGATCCACAGACATTTGAAGCGATCAAGAATATTGGACACATTCCTGAATGGCATAACCTAGAGGAATCGAGAGAAATTCGCCAGAAAGAATATGATAAGATTGTAAAAATTGCAGATGCAATGGGTGCAAATGTAAGATAATCATTAAAAAATAATTATAGTATCCCAGGGTTAAGCCCTGGGATATTACTTGAAAGGAGTAGCCAATGAGAAGAGATATGATTACGGGTATAACAGGTGTAATCGGATCGATTATATTCTTATATCTAACAATCACTCAGATTCGTGATATCCCTAATCTTCTTGAACCAGGCCCCAAATTAATGCCATTAGTAGCAATAATTTTAATTTTTGGAAGTTCGATCGGATTACTGATCAAAGGTTTTTTAGATCGAAAAATACCAGAGAAGCCATACTTTCCACAAGGTGGAATCAGAAAAATTTCTGTAAGCTATTTTCTCCTGGTTTTATTTGGAGTATCCATGGGGGGTTTCGGGTTTCTGATAACTGCTCCAATTGCAACCTATACATTCATTTATAATCTCAAAGGAGAGAATAAGGTCAGCAGAATATCTGCAGTCATTATTTCAGTTCTTGTTACAGCAGGATTATATGCAATGTTCATTTATGGTTTCAAGATAAAATTGCCTACTGGAATATTATTTAATTGAGGAGGGATATAAATGGAATTTTTCATATCAGCATTACTTTTGTGTCTCCAGCCAATTAATTTAATCCTAATTATTGGCGTTGTGACATTGGGAATCATATTTGGCGCAATACCTGGGCTTTCTGCCACATTAGGAATTGCCCTGCTGCTACCGATAACCTTTGGGTTATCTACAGAAACTTCATTCATCATTTTGCTGGCCATGTGGATTGGCGGTGTATCGGGAACATTTATATCAGCAGTGCTGATTGGCATACCAGGCTCTTCCTCAGCAATTGCAACCTGTTTTGATGGGTTCCCTATGACTCAACAAGGGAAGGCTGGTAAAGCTTTAGCCATTGGTATCGTTGCATCATTTATTGGAACCATTGGTTCTGTTTTAGTTGCAACATTCTTGTCACCTATTATTGCTGAATTTGCGCTGCATCTGGGACCATGGGAATATTTCTCGTTATGTCTCTGTGCCATAACACTGATCGCCTCCTTGTCAAAAGGAATTATTTTCAAAGGAATAATGGCGGCAGGTATAGGTTTACTTATCGGTAGTATAGGAATGGACCCGATTAATGGAGTAACAAGATTCACTTTTGGCAATCCCTACTTTGGTGCGGGTATAAGCACAGTCGCACAGATGCTAGGAATGTTTGCTATGTGTCAGATAATCAGAGATTCGGCTAAAGGACAAGCCAAAATGCCTGAAATTGATACTGGAGAAATCAGAGGATGGGGAATCTCATTTAGAGATATCTTTTCCAATATAAAGACAATCATAGTCTCGTTCCTATCAGGTTTATGGATTGGATTCTTACCTGGTATGGGTTCAGGAATCTCCAACATGGTAGCTTATGGGTACGCAAAGAGCGCAAGTAAGGACCCTGACAGCTTTGGGAAAGGTAATCCTGCAGGTATATGGGCATCAGAAACCGCTAATAATGCATCTCTAGGTGGTGCATTGATTCCAATGATGGCTTTAGGTATTCCTGGAGACGGTATAACTGCGATGCTCATATCAGGATTAACGATTCATGGGTTACAAGCAGGACCGTTATTCATGACAGAAAAACCTGAATTAACCATGTTGATTTTTGCAACTGTAATAGTAGCTGCGATCGTAACCTTCTTTGTACAGATGATTTCTAAAAGATGGTTTCCGTACATACTCAAAATACCATATCACTACTTATATTCCGTTATTCTAGTAATTTGCTATATCGGTGGGTTTGGTATTTCCAATACAATGTTCAATATTTATGTGATGTTAGGATTGTGTTTGGTAGCCATATTCATGAATGTTGCTGGTCTTCCGCTTTCACCATTTGTGCTGGCGTTCATTCTTTCAGGTAAATTAGAGCGTTACTTCAGACAAGGTATAAGCTACTCTCATGGCAGCTATAAGGAGTTCTTCACAAGACCAATTTCGTTAACTCTGATCCTGCTAGCTGTATTCGCTGTAGTCTGGCCATTTATTTCAAGTCATCTTAAATCTAGGAAAGCAGGAAAAGTTTCAATTACGGGTTCTGTAGATGAAGCAAACGATGATTAAGCAAGAGAATCAGAATAGCAGGTCAGATTATAATATGATACATGAATATGTTCAGATGATTATAAATGGCATGATGAGAATGTTCTGCAGAATATGAAAACTTATAGCGAGGGATCTATCAATGAATAAGAAGGAATTAAGAGAAAAAATAATTACGAATATTGAAATGCCAAAGACAAGAGATGTCAAGTATATGGCTGAATTCTTTGATATATATCCGAGCGACAATATCAATCAGACAGTAAAATTTCAGAATGCTATTGATGCAATTTCAAATGACGGCGGAGGTAGTTTGGTAATACCACCAGGCGTTTATTGCACAGGGGCTTTGAAACTGAGAAGCGGAATAAACATACACTTGTCTGATGAGGATTCTATTTTAAGATTCATCAATTATGATCTGGAATCAAATTATCCCGCTGTGTTCTCGCATTGGGAAGCATCACCATGTATCAATTACAGCCCTTTACTATATGGGATTGATCTTGAAGATGTATCCATAACCGGGAGAGGTGTTCTCGATGGTGGTGCCGATGATGAACACTGGTGGAACTGGCATCATCAGGTGGAAAAAGCCTGGTCAGAAGATAAATCAGATCTGCAGCTTGAAGATAGAAAGACGTTACGGAAAATGAATACTGATGGGGTACCAGTATCTGAGAGAATCTTCGGGAGTGGTCATTACCTTAGACCGAATTTCATTCAGATAATCAACGGCAACCGAATTTTGTTGCAGGATGTTCATGTTACGAATAGTCCTATGTGGCTGATCAATCCTATCTTATGTAAAAGTGTAATCGTTGATGGAGTGAAAATAAAATCTTATGGTCCTAACAATGATGGGTGCGATCCAGAGAGCTGTAATGGTGTTTGGATCAGAAACTGCACTTTTGATACCGGCGACGATTGCATCAGTATCAAGTCAGGCAGAGATCGGGATGGGAGAGAGCTGAATGTTCCCTGTGAGAATATCTTAATTGAAAACAATCTATTCTCAGATGGACATGGAGGAATTGCGCTTGGAAGTGAAATGAGTGGTGGGATCAGAAACCTTCTGGCAGATGGCAATAAATTTACCAGTCCGAATCTGACTTATGCATTAAGACTTAAGACGAATGCTAAAAGAGGTGGATTCGTAGAGCAGATAATGATGACAGATACTGTGATAGAGTATGTGTCTGGTGCAGCAATTCATGGGACAATGCTTTATGAAGATGGGTATAAGGGGAATGATTTTCCCGTATTCAAAGATATTAGAATTGAAAATGTCACTGCCAGGGGAGGAGATTATGGGGTTTTTCTAGAATCGTTTGATGAAGTCCCCATAGAAGGTCTCGTGCTCAAAAATATTGATATAAATGATTGCGAAAAAGAATTACACAGCAGAAATTGGCGTAATCCTGTTCTTGAGAATCTGAAAATCAATGGAAAATCCTATCCTCGACCTGAATCCATACAGATACTGGGTGTGCCTTATGTAGGTATAGCAGTGAAAGCGAAAGCAAGACATACACTGAGTAATGAGACGTTGAAGTATATCTGGGAAGTCTATGATGATAAATGGACTGAATTTTCGGTAAAAGAAGAGATTATAGTCCCCCCTGGCGCTACGTGGATAAGAGTATCGGTTATAGATTCACAAGGGAATAAAGAGACAAGTTTGCAATATCGCATTACTTCAGATCTTCACCCCAAAGAGTACGTCAACAGATTTAAATGCAGGGGATTCCTGGAGGGAATAGAGATAACAGTCTTAGATCGGAATATCACGAAGAAAGAAATAACAAGAATACTATATGCACTTATAGCAAAGGATCAGATAAAAATACAAAAACAGGATGAAGCGCTGGACTATCTTATCAGACAAAAGATTTTACCAGCTACAAAAGATATTTCAGAATCAGAACGATATATCACAAGGCAGGAGATGGCAACAGTGGCGATGCAGGCTTGCGGCGTCAGTTATAGAAATGGGTCCAGCACGATGCCTGAGTGCAGGGATGCAGAAGATATCAGCAAGAATTATGGAACAAATGTAGACAGAGCATTGTTTTACGGATTTATGAAGCTTGATGATGATAGGTTTCATCCAAAGAAAAATGTAACTGTAGATGAGGCAATTATAATTTTGAATACCGTTGCGGATTTTGCAGGAATTTAAGAGTTACTGAAGGAGAAAATTATGTGGTTAAAATATTTCGAACAATATGCAAGTGAACAGCTTCCGCTTTTTTTACAAGCGAAACCCTGGAATTATAAAAATGATATTTGCATGTTGGGTTTAAAGAAGCTGGCTGATGTTACAGGAAATCGGAAATGGAGTGATTACATCATCCAGTACAGTTCGTATCTTATAAATGAAGATGGAAAAGTAGACAACTGGTATGAGAATGAAAAGAATTCCGATAAAGTCAGCTTCGGCAAGTCACTAAAAGTGCTCTATGATCTTACGAAAGATCAGAAATACAATAAAGCTGTATTTGATGCTTATAAAATGCTAGAGGATTATCCAAGAACAGAGACTGGGAATTTCTGGCACAAAGATATTTATCCGGATCAGGTTTGGTTGGACGGATTCTATATGGTTATGCCATTTTATGCTCAATCTCTGATTGATTTCAATGAAGATCATTGGGATGATATCTTCAATCAATTTCAATCGGCTCATAGATTATTATGGAATGATGAGCTGAAATTATATATGCATGCCAACGATTGCTCGAAAAAATCAGAATGGTGCGATAAGACTACAGGAAAGAGCCAAGTGGTCTGGCTTAGAGCTGTGGGATGGTTCTTCATGTCTCTTGTCGATACGTATGAGATTTCTAATAATAAAACATCTCGCTCTCAAGAACTGGTTGGAATACTGAAGAATGCAGCAGATCATATCATGCAATATATTGATTCTCAATCAAACATGTTCCTTCAGATAGTAGATGGTAAAACTTTAGTTAATAATTATCTTGAAACTTCTGGCAGTGCAATGATTGCTTATGCACTAATGAAAGGAGCTAGATTAGGCATACTGGATGAAAAGTATGGACTCATCGGAAATGATATTGTTGATGGTATTAAGAAAACTTATCTAGTTAATAATGAGGAATGTTTTGAGCTAAATGGGATCTGTGCAAGTGCAGGGTTAGGACCAGGTCCGGACAATCGTACTGACAGAGATGGCACTCCTGAATATTATCTGAGAGAGAAACAGATGACAGATAATCAGCATGGAGCGGCAGCGTGCATGATGGCCGTAAGTGAACAACTACTGAGAAGTAATTAAGGAGGCGCTATCAAATGCAACTTGGATTAAGACTTCACGATACTAAAAAGCTGCCCATTGAAGAACTGTTGCCCAGTGTTCGGGATAGTGGGTTTAGTTGCGTACATCTTGCGCTACGCAAAGTTTTAAAAGATGTACCATACAATCCTTCAGCTTTGACTCCGGGTTATGCAAGATATCTTCAGAAATTATTTGCTATGAATGACATTGATATTGCAGTACTTGGCAATTATCTGAATCTAGCTCATCCCGATGAACATGTAATCAGAAATGCTACTGAAAGTTACTTCGCACATATTCGATTTGCTTCTCAACTCGGATGTGGGATGGTTGGAACAGAAACTGGAGCACCAAATATAGAGTACAAATATTCTCCGGATTGCAGGACGGACAGGGCGTTATCTGTATTTATAAAACACTTGAAACCTATTGTCAGATGTGCAGAACAGTATGGTGTAACCCTTGCGATAGAACCGGTTGTAAGACATATAGTCTGGAATCCTAAAAGATGCAGACAGGTTCTTGATGAGATAGGATCACATAATCTTCAGGTCTTATTTGATCCGGTGAACATGCTCGAACTAGATAACGTAGATCACCGGGAAGATGTCTTTGAAGAAGCAATAGAATTGCTCGGAAAGGATATAGCGATGATTCATTTAAAAGACTTTATCAGAACCGAAGAAGGACATGGATTGAAATCTGTTGGCGCAGGGACTGGTGAGATGGATTATTCAAAAATCATGAAATTCATTAAAAAAGATAAGCCATATATCTATGCAACACTAGAAAATACGACTCCTGAAAATGAAGTGTATTGCTTAAATGAAATGATGAAAGCGTACAATAATGCATAATTCATGTGGTGTCAAAGTTGTTAATTAGAAGATAATTTAGGAGGTAAAAAATGAAAATTGGATTTATAGGACTAGGAATAATGGGAAAGCCTATGAGCAAGAATCTTGTGAAGGCTGGACACGAATTGGTGGTAAATGACTTCAATCAGTCCTCTATGGACGAGCTGGTTGAACTTGGCGCAAAGGCAGTGGGAAGCGCCAGAGAAGTGGCAGGTGAGTGTGAGGTGATCATCACCATGCTTCCAAACTCTCCACACGTACGTGTGGTGGCCCTGGGAGAAAACGGTATTCATGAAACAGCAAAGCCTGGAACCATCCTGATCGATATGAGCTCCATTGACCCTACGGAAAGTAAAGCCATTGGTGCTGCTCTTGCAGAAAAAGGAATCAGAATGATCGACGCTCCAGTAAGCGGTGGAGAACCAAAGGCTATCGATGGCACACTGTCTGTCATGGCTGGTGGAAACAGAGAAGACTTCGACAAGTACTACGATATGCTGATGACCATGGCCGGTTCCGTAACCTACGTTGGAGAACTTGGTGCAGGAAACATCGCAAAACTCGCAAATCAGATCGTTGTAGCCTTGAATATTTCAGCAGTGGCAGAAGCCCTGACCTTCGCGCAGAAAGCGGGTGCAAGTCCAGAGCTTGTGTATCAGGCAATTAGAGGAGGTCTGGCAGGCTCTACAGTAATGGATGCCAAGGCGCCTCTGATGCTGGATAGAAAATTCGATCCAGGATTTAGGATCGAGCTGCATATCAAGGATCTCAACAATGCCATCAATGCAGGGCATTCTGCTGAAGCACCACTGCCCTTGACTGTACAGGCGATGGAGATTCTCCAGGTACTGAAAGCAGATGGTTATGGAAAGAATGATCATGGGGCGATTCTGAAGTACTATGAAAAGTTAGGAAATATCACTTTAAAGAAATAGTCAGAGAGATATCCTATGATGCGTTTCTCATAGGATATCTTATTTATAAAGGGAAGATGGTGACAAAGGATGAATAAGGAAATGAAAAAACGTCTTGTGAAAGTGCATCCCAGTGACAACGTCGAAATCGTTGTTTCTGAAGAAGGACTGAAGAAAGGTGAAATCATAGAAGGGATCGAGGTCCTGGAGGATATTCCACAGAGTCATAAGGTGAACCTTGTGGACTATAAGACCGGGGATCCGATTATCAGATATAATGAAATCATCGGATATGCCAAGGAAGAGATCAGAAAAGGAAGCTGGATCACGGAGCACAGACTGACACTGCCCAAGGCGCCCAGGCTTGAAGAGCTTGAACTGGCAACGAAGGTTCCAGATAAACTGCCCCCACTGGAAGGGTATACTTTTCTGGGCTACAGAAATCCAAACGGATCCGTAGGCACAAAGAATCTACTGGGCATTACCACCAGCGTCCAGTGCGTGGAAGGGGTGCTGAACATCGCGGTGAAAGAGCTTGAAAAGAAGCTTTCGCTCTATCCCAATGTGGACGGCATCATGCCCATCAACCATAATTATGGATGTGGCGTGGCCATTTCAGCCAAAAATGCGGAAATTCCCATAAGAACCATCAAAAACCTTTCAGAGCATCCCAACTTCGGTGGAGAAATGCTTTATGTGGGGCTTGGGTGTGAAAAGATGATTCCGGAGAAGGTGTTCATCGGTCTCAAAGACAATAACTACGTGACGCTTCAGGAAAATCAGGGATTCCATGCCATGGTCAAGGACATCGTGGAAAAGGGAGAGATGATTCTGAAACGTCTGAACATGAGAAAACGTGAAGTGTGTGATGTGAAGGACCTGGTGGTAGGTCTTCAGTGCGGAGGCAGCGACGCATTTTCAGGGGTTACTGCAAACCCGGCAGTGGGCTATGCATCGGATCTTCTGGTGCGCTGCGGGGCGACGGTTCTTTTCTCGGAAGTGACGGAAGTGAGAGATGGCGTACATCTGCTTACGCCGAGAGCGGAAACGGTTGAAATCGCAGACCGGATCCGACAGGAAATGGCCTGGTATGACGAGTACCTGGAGACGGGACTTGTGGATCGCGATGCGAATCCGACACCAGGCAATAAAAAAGGCGGACTTGCAAATATTGTGGAAAAGTCACTAGGTTCCATTGCGAAATCCGGAAACAGCGCCATTTCAGATGTGCTCTCACCAGGGGAAAAGGTCAGAAAGAACGGACTTGTTTTTGCTGCAACCCCTGCCAGCGATTTTGTCTGCGGAACCCTTCAGATGGCATCAGGGATTCATCTTCAGGTGTTCACCACAGGAAGAGGAACCCCCTATGGACTGAAGATGGTACCCGTGATCAAAGTCTCCACGAGAAATGAGCTGAAGGAGAAATGGTTTGACCTCATTGATGTCAATGCGGGCACCATAGCCACAGGAGAGTCCACCATAGAAGAAAAAGGATGGGAGATCTTCAGACTGATCCTGGATATCGCTTCAGGCAGTGAGAAATGCTTTGCGGATCAGTGGGGCATAGAAAATGCCATCTGTCTTTTCAACCCAGCACCTATTACATAATAAGAAGGGAAACATAGGAGGAGAATCATGGATATCAGAGATTTGAAAGGTGTCATTCCACCCATTGTGACACCAGTGGATGAAAATGAAAATGTAGACGAAAAAGGACTCATAAGAGTCATTGATCATGTTCTGGACGGAGGTGTTCATGGTATTTTCGTCATGGGCAGTAACGGTGAATTCTATGCCATGGATGAGGAGAATCAGAGAAGAGCCATTGAAATCACGGTTAATCATGTGGCAGGAAGAGTTCCTGTCTATGCAGGAGTGGGAGAAATCACAACGAAAGCATGCATAAGACTTGTGAAACAGGCGGAGGAAGCAGGTGCAGATGCTGTGACCCTTCTGACACCCATGTTCATCAAGCTGACGGATGATGAGCTTTATGATCATTTCAAGAAAATTGCGGACAGCACAAGTATTCCAGTGCTTCTCTACAACAATCCCGGAAAAACCGCCAACAATATTTCAGTTTCACTTCTGAAGCGGCTTGCAGAAGTGGAGAATATCATCGGCATCAAGAACACCTCGCTGGACTTTGCCCAGACCATTCACTTTATCGAGGCTACAAGAGAAATCGAGAACTTCAAGGTGCTTGCGGGTTCTGATTACTATATCTATGGAACACTTGCCTACGGTGGTGCAGGATGCGTTGCAGGTACAGCCAATGTAGCTCCAAGGCTTGTGGCGGATATCTATGATAAGTACATGAAGGGAGATCTGGAAGGTGCCATGAAAGCCCAGTATGATCTCATTCCTTTAAGAGATACTTACAATTATGGAAGTTTTCCGGTAGTGATGAAGGACTGTCTGAATCTGATGGGGCTGGACCTGGGACATCCTGTAATGCCTATTCAGCACTGCAGTGAGGAGAAGATGAATGAGCTTGAAGCAGTGCTGCGGAATCTTGATCTCATTTCATAAGGAGAAGGATATGAAAATTCATGAAGATGCATATAAGATCATAGAAGAGTCCATAAACAGAGTGAAACCGGATGAAGCGGTGAAAGCCGCGCTTCTAGGCAGAGACTTCAAAGGGAAAGTGGTTCTCATCGCCATCGGCAAGGCTTCCTGGAATATGGCGGAAGCTGCCTATGAAATGCTGAAGGAGAAGGTCACGAGCGGTGTGGTGATCACAAAATACGACCACAGCAGAGGGCCCATCGGGAATCTTGAAATCTTTGAGGCAGGACATCCCATCGTGGATGAGAACTCCATCAAGGGAACGAAGAGAGTACTGGATATGACAAGTGCGCTGGGGAAAGAGGATCAGGTGGTCTTTCTTGTTTCCGGTGGAGGCTCCGCACTCTTTGAGATGCCCATGGATGGCGTGCTGCTGGAAGACATCATGGATATCACAGACCAGCTTCTGAAAAGCGGAGCGGACATTGTGGAAATCAACACGGTGAGAAAGCACCTTTCCAAGGTCAAAGGCGGGAAATTCGCAGAGCACTGCAAAGATACCAATATCCTTTCGGTAGTCCTGTCTGACGTCATCGGAGACCCTCTGGATGCCATCGCATCAGGACCTGCCTATAGAGACTCCTCCACCAGTGAGGAAGCCATGGAGATTCTGGAAAGATATCAGCTGAAAGTGGAACCGCACATCCTGGAAGTGCTGAAGATTGAAACACCGAAAGATCTGAGAAACTGTGAAACGGTCATTACAGGAAGCGTGACGGCGCTCTGCAGCGCTGCCATGGAAGCTGCGGAAAACAGAGGCTATACACCTTATCTTCTATCTTCTACTGTGGATGGAGAAGCCAAGGAAGTAGGTCGGTTCTTCAGTGCCATGGCAAGAGAAGTAAGAAACGGGAATTCATCCTTCCAGACGCCTTGTGCCATCATCGCAGGCGGAGAAACCGTGGTGAAGATCAAGGGAAACGGAAAAGGTGGAAGGAATCAGGAGCTGGCTTTATCCTGCGCGCAGGGCATTGAAGGACTAGAAGATACGGTATTCTTTTCAGTGGGATCAGATGGAACAGATGGTCCTACTGATGCAGCTGGCGGAATCGTCGATGGAAATACAGCTTCAGAGCTGAGAGAGAAAGAGATTCCGCTGGAAGTATATCTGGACAACAATGACAGCTATCATGGTCTGGACTCTGTAGGAGCACTTGTGAAGACAGGACCTACAGGAACCAATGTCAATGACTTCATGGTGCTCTTGGTCAATTCAAAATAAGAGGACAATTTCAAGTATTGTGTGCCCCCCTACAATAGTGAAATACAGGAAAAGGAATTCTATTCAGGATTCCTTTTTTTGCTGATGACCAATATTCCGAAGATACACTGGATGCTACATGGTTTTGTGTTCTGTAAAAGAAACCGAATCTGTAATGAATACTGGATTTCTGATAGTATCCTGTCATCCTTCTGAGGTGATTTAATGCTTGAATAAATGAAACTGAACAGAAATTATGATATCATAGGTGAGAAAAGCGAGGTGAGTCATGGAACATAATCATTTTCAAAATCAGAGTACGGAACAGAAGAATATTTTATCTCAGGATATGCAGTTGCATATGAAAATACTGCAGATGTCTACTATGGAACTTTCAGAATATATTCGTGAAGAATTCACGAGTAATCCTGCGCTTGAAATGGATGAGACATCAATGGGTGAGCTTTCCAGCATAGATTGGGATAAAATGAAAGCCCTTGCGAAAACTGAAGAAAATAAAGTGGAACGAAGCACTGGTGTGGCTTCATCTGATGATTATGTTTCGCCATTCGAATTCATTAGCAAAGAGAAGACGCTGACGGATTATCTTATCGAGCAGATCGGTATGATGAATCTGTCAGAGGAAGAAGTGAAGGTATGTGAGTTCATAATCTTTTCCTTGGACAAGAGAGGATATTTCTCAGATTCGGTAAAGGAATCCAGTGAAATACTAGGTGTGGATACAGCAATCCTTGAAAGAGGACTGGATATAGTGCGGAACCTGGAGCCTTCAGGGATCGGGTGGCCTGATATCTATGAGACACTTCTTTTTCAGCTGAAGAAGAAAGACCTGCTTACGACGAATCACATGGAGATAATCAGAAATCATCTGCCTGAAGTAGCCATTGGCAATTTCAGGAAAATTGAAACGAGTATGGGATTATCTCAAGAGGAAATCGCAAGGATTGTTGAAGACATCAGGGAAACTGAACCTGTTCCATCAAGAGGATTTGCTGATAATAATACAAGAAGTCATGTTATACCGGATTTAAGAATACAGATTGTTGGTGAGGAACTCCAGATCACCATGAGTGCGATGAAGCTGCCGAAGATTCGGGTCAGTGAGGTGACCAGAGAATTATCAAAAGAAGGAAATCCGGAACTCGAAGCATATTTAAGTATAAAACTCCAGGAAGCGATGAAGCTGCTTAAGAGCATCGATATGAGAAAAAGTACGCTTGAGAGAGTGACAGAAGCGGTTATGAAGCATCAGAAAAAGTATCTTTTGGGGAAAAGCGCTTTCCTGAATCCGTTGTCCATGAAGACCGTGGCAGAAGAACTTGAAGTACACGAATCAACAGTAAGTCGCACAGTAAGAGAAAAATATCTTTGTACACCAAGAGGAACAATTGCGCTTAAAAGTCTCTTTTCCGCTTCCCATTCATCAAATGGAGATGAACTTTCACCCGATTACATTAAGAATCTTATTGGGCAGATCATCGAGATGGAAGATAAGCTGCATCCCTTTTCCGATCAGAAGATCGCGGAAGAACTGATGAAAAAAGATGTGGAGATTTCCAGAAGAACTGTGGCGAAATATCGTGAATCGGAAGGTATCCCTTCTACAAAAATCAGAAAGAGAAGGTAACTGCATAGTTGAAAGAGACAATACAAGGAGGGAACTGCATGTAGATTATGGCTGTTCTCTTTTTTTGTGGTATTGACAACGTTCTCAGGTAGTTGATATAATTAGTCAAAATGTATTCAAAAATTGAATATATTTTGACTAGGTTATGTAAAGGGGAGAAACGATGAAATTAGCTATAATAGCAGATGACTTTACAGGGTCCAACGATACCGGGGTTCAGTTTGCGAAGAAAAAAATGAGTACAATTGTTACTACAAAAACCGAAGATATACCAGAAGACCTTATGCTCAAGGAAGTGCTGGTAGTGGATACGGAGAGTCGTTTTGATGACGAAAAAACAGCGTATGATAAAGTTTATCAGGTTACAGAGGAATTGAAGAAAATGGGAGAGTGTATTTTCTACAAGAAAATTGACTCCACGTTCAGAGGCAATATTGGAGCAGAGATAGCAGCATGCCTTGATGCATCCGGGAAGAATGTGGTCTACATGGTTCCGGCACTGCCTTCCAATGGAAGAACCTCCAGAGAAGGCATGGTCTATGTCAATGGCGTACCTCTTCATGAGACGGAAGTGGCTAAGGATCCCAAAACATCGGTGACGCAGTCGTCCATTGCAGAAATCATTGCCAATCAGACGGACAAGAAGACGGTGCTGATACCTAAAAGTGGTCCTTATGAAAAGGAAGCCCTGCTCGCATCCATCCGCAAGGCAAGAAAAGAAGAGGCGCAGATCATCCTCTTCGATGCGGAGAATACGGAAGATCTGAAGGTGTGCGCGGAAGTGATCAGCTCTCTGGAAGCAGATTATATTCTTTCTGGAACGGCGGGTCTTGCAGAGTTCATACCTGATGCTTTTGGGTTTCAGAGAAAGACAGGAGTACTGTCCATCATAGGCAGTGTGAGTGATGTCACAAGAAATCAGATCGAATATGCAAAAGAGAGATTACCTCTGCATGTGATTCACTACAAAGTGGATATGATGTTTGACGAAGCGAACAAGCGGAAGATTGCAGATGATGTCACTGGTCTATTAGAAAAAGGCAATGATGTGGCCTTATATACAGCGGAAAATCGTGATGTCATCGATCAGACAATCAATTACGCGGAAACAAGAGGGATGAGTCATTTCGAAATAAGCGATTTCATAGCAAAATCACTAGGTGAAATAACGGGTCATCTGATGCGCAGCAGTAAGGAGAATCTTTCAGGCGTATATATCACAGGTGGCGATACACTTATAAAGATTGCAAAAGAACTTGATATCAGTGGAATGATCATTAAAGATGAAGTGCTTCCTGCAATTCCTATTGGAAGATTCATCAGTGAGGAGTTTGAAGATATCGACATAGTGACGAAGGCTGGCGCTTTCGGTAAAGAGGATGCCTTGTATCATATTCTGCAGGCACTGAAAAAATAAAAAGGTGGTGCATCAGAATGAGAAAAATAAAGGAACTCGAACTCTATATTTTTGAAAATCAGAGTGTATCTCCAAAGGAACTCATGGAGAAATTCAATCTTTCAGAAAGTACGGTGCGCAGATATATCAGTGAACTTATGAATATGGGCAGCATCAGAAAAGGTTATGGAGTAATCTACGCAAATACAAAGGATCAGCTCCTGACTTTCAAGGCAAGAATGAACATACAGGCTGAAGGAAAAAGGAAGATTTCAAGAATGGCGTCAGAATTCATCAATGAGGGAGATGTTGTTTTTGTCGATTCAGGCTCCACACACATGTTTCTTCCAGAAGCTATAAAAAGCAAGAAGGACATCACAGTATTCACAAACAACATCATGTTCTCCATGAAGATGGCAAATACTGCAGAACATGTGAAGGTTGTTCTTATACCCGGTAGTGTGAACAAAAACACTTTGTCGCTCACTGGAGAAACCTCCCTTGCTTTCCTTGATGCTTATCATTTCGACAAAGGATTTTTTACAGCAAGTGGCGTTACCATGACAACCGGGTACTCCAACAGAACCTTGCCGGAGAAAGATATTAAATCATTTCTGATGAGAAGGATCGATGAGAAATTCATGCTGGTTGATGATTCCAAGTTCGGTCTGTCCTTTCCGTTCTCATTTGGCAAAATTCCGGACTTTCACAGGATTCTGACAAATGAAAAGCCGGACCAGAGTTTTCTTGATGGACTAAAGGAGCAGAATGTGGAGATTCTCTGGTAGAAAATGCAGGGAATGAACTGGATGATGTACAGCTGAAAACAGAAGAAAAAATAAGTTGCGGCTCGGTGGACTGCTGAACCGAAAGGAGTAGGAAATGAATCAATTACCAATACTTGGAATTACTATGGGGGATGTATCAGGAATAGGACCTGAGATTGTGGTGAAAGCCCTGAACCGCAAGGAGGTCTATGAAGCATGCAGGCCCCTGGTTGTAGGGAATAGCGACATTGTGGAACGCGCGGTTCTGCTTATCGGTAATCCTCTGAAGATCAACAGAATTGAAAATGTGGAAGAGGCGAAATTCGTACATGGAACCATAGATGTATTCCATAGAACAGAGCTTGCCCTTGAAGATGTACCTTACGGAAAGGTGAGTACAACAGGTGGGAAAGCGGCATTTGAGGCCATTGAAAAAGTCATTGAACTGGCCATGGATAATCAGATCGATGCCACCATCACAGGTCCGCTGAACAAGGAAGCGCTCAACAAGGCAGGCTACCATTATAACGGGCATACTGAGATCTATGCGGAACTCACAGGGACAAGAAGCTACAGCATGATGCTAGCCCATGAAAAATTCCGGGTTGTGCATGTATCAACTCATGTATCTCTCAGAAAAGCGTGTGATCTTGTTAAAAAGGAACGTGTTCTTGAAGTTATTGAAATCGCACAGAAGGCATGTCTCAGTCTTGGCATAGAGAATCCGAGAATCGCGGTGGCGGGTCTTAACCCTCACTCAGGAGAAGGGGGGCTCTTTGGTGAAGAGGAGATTCAAGAAATTATTCCTGCCATTGTAGAAGCGAAGGCAAAGGGGCTTTCTGTAGAGGGACCCGTACCTCCTGATACAGTTTTCTCAAAAGCCATAGGGGGTCAGTACGACATCGTTGTTGCCATGTATCATGACCAGGGGCATATCCCGATGAAGGTTGTGGGTTTTCAGATGGATCAGGCCACAGGGAACTGGAAAGCTGTCAACGGCGTGAACGTCACGCTGGGGCTGCCCATCATCAGAAGCTCCGTTGATCATGGCACCGCATTCGACCAGGCAGGAAAAGGAACCGCTTCGGAAGAGAGTATGCTCAATGCCATCTCGTACGGAATTGAGCTGGCCAAAGCGAGAATGGGTCAGAAAAACAGGTAGAAGAGAGCTGAAGTCTGCTTATAAAGGAGGCAAAAATGAAGGATATTGTAGTATTAGCCCCCATACAGGATGTATACGACAAGACAGCTGAAATCATCAGTGAACAGGGATACAGCAATGTGGACGTGGTGCTTGGGACCATGAGCAAAGGTCTTGAAATCGCAAAACAGCTCGAGAAAGAAGGCGTCAAGATCATTGTTGCCCGCGGTGGAACCTATAAACTGGTGAAGTCGCAGCTGAAGATTCCTGTGGTTGAAATCAAGGTCAGTGCCTATGATATTGTGAACTCCTTTGACCAGATCAAGGATCCCAATGAGGTCATCGGTCTTGTTGGATATTCCAATGTGGTATTCGGGTTTAATGTACTGAAAAAGATCATCCCCAACGAGGTCCAGATGATTCTTCTCAATAGCGAGTCGGAGATTCCTGACATCATCGAAGAATACAAAGGAAAAGGAATCCGTACCTTCGTCGGAGATTCCAATGCGGCCAAAGTGGTTCAGGGACTCAACTGCAGAGGTATCATGATTTCCTCTCAGAAGGAATCCATACAAGTGGCGATACAGGAAGCAAGAAGAATTCTTTCAGCGATAAAACATGAAAAGCATATGACGGAACATCTTCGTGCAGTGATGAATTTTGTGGGAGATGGAATTATTTCCATCGACCATAAGGATCGTATTACGCATTTCAATCAGACGGCAGAAAATATTCTCAAGATCCCTGCAGCAGAGTCCATTGGAAGAAAAATCCATGAGGTTTTCACAAATCCCAGAATCCATGAGATGCTCCAATCGAAGAAGAAATATGTGGGTGAAATGGTCAGTGAAGGAAGGCTCAAGCTTTCATTTAATCAGATTCCACTTCTTGAAAGCGAGGGCGTGAACGGAACGGTCATCACTTTTCAGGAGATTCAGGAAATTCAGAGAATGGAATTCAATATCCGTAAATCCATAGCAAAAAAAGGATTTGTAGCGAAATACGACTTCGGGAAAATCATACACAAAAGTGCTGAGATGAAAGACAGTATTGAAACAGCCAGGGAATATGCGCTTTATGATGCGCCTGTTCATATTTTCGGTGAATCCGGCACAGGCAAGGAGCTGTTTGCTCAGAGTATTCATAATGCGAGCAAGAGAAGGGACGGTGCATTTCTTGCGGTGAACTGTGCGGCTTTACCGGCAAATCTCATTGAAAGTGAATTTTTCGGCTATGAGGAAGGTGCTTTCACGGGAGCCAAGAAGAGCGGAAAGCCAGGGATTTTTGAACTGGCACATAACGGCACGCTATTCCTAGATGAAATCAGTGAAATCCCCATGGAACTCCAGGGAAGACTGCTAAGGGTCCTGCAGGAAAAGGAAGTCAGACGTGTAGGAGGCAACAAGGTGATACCTGTTGATGTGAGGATCATTACAGCATCAAACAGAAAACTTCAGGATATGGTCGAGAAGGACCTTTTCCGGAAAGACCTGTATTACCGTATTAATGTCCTGGCACTGCGCATCCCAACACTGAAGGAACGTACAGAAGATATTGTGCTTCTGGCAGAACACTTTATTGACAAGTTCTCCAGGCTTTATGGGAAGAAGAAACTGGAGGTCACTGAACCTTTGAAGCAGGCACTGCTTACACGTGAATTTGAGGGCAATATCCGTGAGCTGGAAAATCTCATGGAAAGATCAGTTATTGTATCTTCATTTGATCAACTGCTTCAAGAGAGAGAAGCAGCTTCTCCGCAGGCTGAAAAACTGAAAAGAATGGAGCCTGGTGAAGAGATTAAAGAGATACCGGAAAACAGCACACTGAAAAATCTGGAAGACTGGTATATTCAGAAAGTTTTTCATGAGAATGAACAGAATGTGCAGAAGACCTGCGATATTCTAGGAATCAGCAGATCCACATTATGGAGGAAACTGCAGAAGTAGAGCGGATGTTTCACATTGAAACGTTGTTTCACATTGAAACATATATACGTTTCAATGTGAAAAACCGCGGCAATACTGTTGATAAACTGATAATTTCAGCATACTATAATCTAAATATTATCAGAAATTTATATATTCGTGCATTTTTAAACATTGGCACGGGAATTGCTATTATATTAGTGCAATCATTTACAATAAAAGGAGGAAAAACATGAACATTCTACAAATGGTCAAAAAAGTACCCGGAGGCCTGATGGTTATTCCACTACTTCTTGGTGCAGCAATCAACACATTCTTTCCACAGGTTCTTGAAATCGGGGGATTCACTACACACTTATGGAAAACAGGCGCACTTCCTATTCTTGCAGTATTCCTTTTTGCCAATGGAGCACAGATCAGCGTAAAGCAGGCTGGTATGCCATTATATAAAGGAGCGATGCTGACACTAGTCAAGTTCCTTATCGGTGCTGGTGTTGGTGTAATTGTAAACAGAATATGGGGACCAGCAGGTGTCCTGGGACTGTCACCACTTGTTCTCATCGCGGCACTTACAAACTCCAATGGTGGACTGTATGCGGCTTTAGCAGGTGAATACGGTGATTCCACAGACGTTGGTGCTGTATCCATTCTATCCATCAATGACGGACCGTTCTTCACTATGCTCGCATTCGGTGCAACAGGAATCGCAGAAATTCCTTTCATTGCTCTGGTAGCAACAATAGTACCTATTCTTGCAGGTTTCATTTTAGGTAATATGGATGAAGAAATCAGAAAGTTCCTCGCTCCAGCAACTGTCATCATGATTCCATTCTTTGCTTTCCCACTGGGTTCAGCACTGAACTTCAGACAGCTGATTGAAGCAGGTGGCCCTGGTATTCTTCTTGGTTTACTTGTAACTGCGCTGACAGGTTTCGGTGGCTACTTCCTGTTCAAGGCTATGAAAGTCCAGAATCCGCAGATTGGTGCTGCTATCGGTACATCTGCCGGAAACTCAGTTGCTACACCTGCAGCTCTTGCAGCAGTAGATCCTAGTCTTGTAAATATCGCAGCAACCGCTACAGCTCAGATTGCCGCTGCCATCATTGTAACAGCAATTCTAGCACCACTTCTTGTTTCATGGCTCGATAAGAGAGAAAAAGCAAAGAAGAAAGTAGAAGCTGCAGCTTAGAAGATCGTTTTTCAATAGGAGGAGACAAATGACAAAGATTGTATTGCCATACGGCAAGGAAACCTTAAACGCAGAAATTCCAGATGAGAGAATAAGTGCGGTTATGGTTTCTGAAATGCATCATTATGTACCAGAGAAGAGTCAGGTGGAACTTGTGAAAGAAGCACTTGAAAATCCGATCGGTACACCGAAACTGCGTGATATGGCTAAAGGAAAGAACAAAGTAACCATCATCGCCAGCGATCACACTAGACCTGTACCAAGCAAGATCATCATGCCGCTGATGCTGGAAGAAATCAGAACAGGAAATCCTGAAGCGGAAATCACGATTCTGATCTCAACAGGCTGTCACAGAGGAACCACAAAGGATGAACTGGTTTCAAAGTTCGGTCCTGAAATCGTGGAAAGTGAAAACATCTACGTGCACGACTGTGACGATGAAAGCATGCTGACGGATATCGGTATACTGCCATCAGGTGGAAGAATGATACTGAATAAAATCGCGCTGGAAGCGGATCTTCTGGTTTCAGAAGGATTCATCGAACCTCATTTCTTCGCCGGATATTCAGGGGGACGAAAGAGTGTGCTTCCTGGTGTGGCAAGCAGAAAGACAGTCATGTATAATCACAATGCTACATTCATAGACAGTGAAAGATCAAGAACAGGCATCATCGAAGGGAATCCGATCCATAAGGATATGCTGTATGCTGCAAGAGCAGCAAGACTGGACTTCATCTGCAACGTGGTGATCAACTCCGACAAGGAAGT
Organism: Proteiniclasticum sp. C24MP; assembly: GCF_043951855.1. Classification (NCBI taxonomy): domain Bacteria; kingdom Bacillati; phylum Bacillota; class Clostridia; order Eubacteriales; family Clostridiaceae; genus Proteiniclasticum; species Proteiniclasticum sp. C24MP. Next base: position 320,946 of record NZ_JBINJW010000001.1, on the reverse strand, counting down.
CATCTATGCGGTGGCAGGAGATGCGGATCTTGCACATACTGACGGAAGAAACTTCCTGAACAGCAAGTGTAAAGTGGATGCAGTACCATCTGATATCGTCATCACGACCAATGGTGGATATCCACTGGATCAGAACATCTATCAGGCGGTAAAGTGCATGACAGCAGCGGAAGCTACCATGAATCCAGGAGGTGTCATGATCATTGGCGCAAAATCCAATGATGGCCATGGTGGAGAACAGTTCTACAAAACCTTCAAAGAAGAGCAGGATGTAGAAAAGATGATGAACGAATTCCTTGCAACACCAAGTGAGGATACGATTCCGGATCAGTGGCAGTCACAGATTTTCGCCAGAATCCTGAAAAACTACAAAGTAATCTATATTTCAGATGCAGAGGATCAGATTGTAGAAGATCTTCATATGACACCAGCGCATTCCATAGAGGAAGCTCTGGAGAAGGCAGAAGAAATGCTGGGCAATAAGGATGCGAAAATTGCTGTAATTCCAGATGGTGTATCTGTAATCGTACTATAGAAGTATTGATCGCATGACTGAGCAGTAAGATTTGGTCATGCGATCTTATTTTAGGGCTATGGAGGGTAAAATGAAGAAATTTATATTGATACCGGATTCATTCAAGGGCACCATGTCATCGACGGAAATCTGCGAAACATTGGAAAGCACAATCCGTAAGCACTTCAGTGATGCGGAAATAGTATCCATTCCTGTGGCAGATGGTGGAGAAGGAAGCGTAGACTGCTTTCTTACAGCCCTGACCGGAGAAAAAGTGGAAATGAGCGTGAAAGGTCCCTTCCTGGATGAGACAAGTGCATACTACGGACTCATTGATGAAGGAAAAACCGCTGTCATCGAAATGGCTGCGGCTGCAGGTCTGCCTCTGGTGGAAGACCGAAAGGATCCCAGAAAGACAACAACTTATGGAGTTGGTGAACTGATGCTTCATGCTGCGAAGCAGGGCGTTGAAAAAATCGTGGTTGGTCTTGGCGGAAGCAGCACCAATGATGGTGGATGCGGCGCAGCAGCAGCTGTGGGTGTGAAGTTCTATAATGCAGCAGGTGAATCCTTTGTGCCTGCTGGAGCGACACTGAAAGATATCGACAGAATCAGTCTGGATGGTCTGGATGATGCATTTAAGAACGTGGAAGTTGTAACCATGTGTGATATTGATAATCCCATGTATGGACCTCATGGAGCAGCTCATGTCTTCGGGCCACAAAAGGGTGCGGATAAAGAAATGGTGCTGGAGCTTGATAAGGGTGTAAAACATCTGGCGGAAGTCATCAAAAGAGATCTGGGTAAGGATCTTGCTGAAATGCCTGGTACAGGAGCAGCTGGTGCCATGGGTGCCGGTATGGTGGCGTTCTTCAACTCTAAGCTGCAGATGGGGATAGAAACTGTACTTGATACAGTGGAGTTTGAAAACATTATTTCAGATGCGGATTACATCTTCACCGGGGAAGGGAAGATTGACAGCCAGAGTCTGAGAGGCAAAGTGGTTATCGGCGTAGCAAAGAGAGCGAAGAAACAGAACAAGCCGGTCATAGTCATCGCTGGCGGTGCAGAAGAGAACCTGGAAGAAGCCTATGAAAATGGTGTGACTTCCATATTCACCATCAATCGGCTGCCTGAACCACTTGAAATCAGTAAACATAAGAGCAGAGTAAATCTGGAAGCCACTGCGGATAACATCCTGAGACTGCTGATATAATCCCTGAAGCTTTTTTCTATAAAAAAAGTTTCTGTGCACAACTCAGTAAATCACATGAACAAGGATTTCATTTCGAAGATCAAAATGATAAGGTGTATTACGAAAATCGATAATACATGAAATCAGCATTCTGAAATGGAATCTTCCGTATCATAAAATAGAATAAGCCCCTGGGCGAACCCTGAAAAATGCATGGTTTCATGTGTCTTTCAGGGTTCGATTTGTTAGAGACGATAGACACATGTATATCATCGTGTGAATTCTAGAATGTTGAATTTCACACAAGGTACATGCAATTATCATGGAGCTAAATCGATTGATATCTTTCTTTAATATTAGTATAAAGAAACCTGAACTATATTCTGATCAATATAGTTCAGGTATGGTATATTGCATCTAAAAAACTGGCCATGAAGCCAGTTATGCTAGAGTTACGTTAATTTTTCAATGAAATTCAGATTTATTTGCCCAGGTTATGGAACATATATTTCTTGTAATTTTCCACTCCAGGCTGGTCAAATGGATTAATTTTGAGAAGCCTTCCAGATAAATAGACACTGGTTTCAAAGAAGAAAAAGAGCTGTCCAAGATGATATGCATCAATTTTTGGCAGGCTGATGATTACTTCTGGAATGCCTTCTTCATGATGCGCTTTTATTGTCGCTTCATAGGCAGCTTCATTGATCTGAGTCAACGATTTACCGTTCAAATAATCAAAACCGTCACTGATACAATCAGAGAAGTGATGAAGATTGCTTTCAGGATTTTCTACATGTATGAATGTTTCAAATATTATTTTTCTGCCATCTTGAACATACTGTCCTATGGAGTGAAGGTCTTCGCTGTATGTGGAAGCTACTGGATATAAGCCTTTATTCTCTTTTCCTTCACTTTCTGCAAAAAGCTGAATCCACCACTTACTGAAGAACTCTAAACGAGGCTCAAAGGAGGCAAGCATTTCTATGGCATAATTCTTCTGGTATAGCAGATGCCTTGTGGCAGCATATAGAACAGATTTATTCTTATCAGGATCTGATAGTTCGGTCTTCATGTCCTTAGCACCGTCAACCATAGCTCTGATATCAATCCCTGCAAAGGCCATGGGAAAGAGTCCGACGTCACTTAAGACTGAGAAACGACCTCCGATATCTTCAGGAAATGTGAGGAAGGTGAACTGATGTCTTTTACATAAATCATGAAGCTGACTTCCGGGTGTCCCGGTCACATAGACTCTCTTGTTATAATCCTTCCCGTATCGTTCCTTCAGAAAATGCCTGAAGAGCCTGAAGGAAAGGCCGGGTTCCAGTGTTTCGAAGTTCTTGGCTATGACGTTTATGTAAACTGATTTTCCAGATAGGCTTTCGAATAGCTTATTGTAGTAATCTGCTGATAGGTTGTTTCCTGCATAGATGACCTGCCTTTTGCATTTCAGAGCATGGATAGCAGCACGTGCGCCGTTATTTGAACCACCAACACCTATGAGAACCAGAACAGCATCTTCTTCTTTTATGTTGTTGGTCAGATTTAGAAGATTAGCTATGGAGAAATCAGATGCCCATTTCTGAGGGTCTAACCAGCCTAAGGAATCCTGATATTCATTGGATTTAATGATTTCGTTATAAACCAGAGTGGCTTCGTGAAAGGCCTTGTTGAAATCCTCAGTGCTATACGCACCAGATGGAATTGATTTGATTTTAAACATAATGATCTCCTTTAGTTTTTGATGAATAGGTGCTTGTGCTATCTCTTACAATGAGGTTGAATGGTAATTCTATTTTCATAGGAAGGTAATTTCCTTCTTCCATACGATCAAGAAGAAGCTTCGCTGCGACTTTCCCCATTTCCTCTAGCGGAATCTGGATTGTCGTAAGACTCGGAGAAATCAGCTGGGCTGTTTCAATATCATCAATGCCGATGACAGAGATATCCTGCGGAATCAGTAGTCCGTATTCATTCAGGGCTTTGATGACGCCGATGGCTGTGAGATCGTTTGCGCAAAAAAAGGCTGTTGCGTTGCTGGAAGAGGATTCCAGCATTCTTTTTGCTGCTGTATACCCATTGTCAGCTGAGAGTTTCGTCATGAAAATATTTATTGGATCAGGTGAAAGATCGAGTTCCACCAACGCATCGTAGTAGCCTTTATATCGGGTTTCATTCGACTTTTCACCTATGTAACCGATGTTTCTATGGCCAAGGCTATACAAGTAATGCACAGCTGTCATGGCGGCCTGGTAGCCATCCACTATAACCTGATCATATAGAGGGCTGATGCCATTTAATCCCGCATAGACCATATGTCTGCATTCCTTTTGGATGAGATCATAGTAATTTTTATCCAGACGTCCTAAAACAAAAACACCATCAAGATGAGAATCACGCAGAAGGCCTTTGACTTTATTCTCATCACTGACTTCAGAGGAAGTGAAGGAGTATTTCATGGTATACCCTTTTTTTATCACTTCTTTCTCAATAGAGCGGGCAAGAATAGAAAAAAACGGATCATTGTCAGAGGATGAGACTCTTCCAAAAATACAACCCAGTATTTTTGAAGAGGATACTGAAAGTGGTTTCTGACGGAGGTTTTGGGCAAACTTATTAGGGGTATACCCGATTTCACGTGCGATTTTAAAAATGTTTTCCTGTACTTCTTTACTTGCAGCTTTAGTGCTTTTTCCGTTGATGACTCTTGAGACGGTGGAGACTGAGACGCCTGCCTTTTCAGCAATTATTTTTAATGTCATGAAACACAACTCCTTACTTGATTTAATCATAATCGAGCCAAGTGAATAATACAAATGGTTTACGCAAACGTTTGAGTGGGTTTATTGATGAAATCAGATGCAAACGTGTTAGTATCAGGATATAGAATTAAGTCTGAAGGGGGCTATGTATGAAGAATAATATGGTCATTATTCATGGAGGCGGACCTACTGCTGTCATCAACGCATCTCTATACGGTATCATTAAAGAGGCGAAGATGCACGATGAGATCGGGAAGGTTTTCGGTGTCATTGGAGGAACTGAGGGCGTGCTTCATGAAGATTTCAAAGAAATCGGTCAAATCAGTCAGGAAGAAATGGAGCTCCTACTGAAAACACCCGGAAGTGCAATAGGCTCATCTAGATATCCAGTCACAGATGAAGATTATAGAAAGATGAAGGATATATTCTTGAAGCATAATGTGCGATATGTGCTGCTAAATGGTGGAAATGGGACGATGGATGCCTGCGGTAAAATTCAGAAAGCCTGTGAAGGTGAGGAGATTTTTGTGGTTGGTATTCCTAAAACCATAGACAATGATATCAGTTCGATTGATCATGCGCCTGGTTTTGCAAGTGCGGCGAAATACATCGCTGAAATTACTGCTGAAGTGGGACAGGATGTGAAATCACTTCCCATCCATGTATGTATTATTGAATCCATGGGAAGAAATGCAGGATGGATTACAGCAGCTAGTGCTGCAGCAAGAGAAAAAGATGGGGATGCACCACATATGATTCTAGTGCCTGAAAGAAGCTTCAATCAGGAAGCATTCCTTAAACGAGTGAAAGAGCTGTATGAGGAAAAAGGCGGAGTGGTAGTTGTAGTAAGTGAAGGACTTAATGATGAGCATGGAGAGTCCATCGTCCCCCCTGTCTTTAAAACAGGAAGATCTGTTTATTACGGAGATGTTAGTGCATATCTTGCGAATCTGGTGATCAGGGAACTGGGCATTAAAGCAAGAAATGAAAAACCTGGAATACTTGGTAGAGCCTCCATTTCTCACCAGTCATCCATAGATCGGGATGAAGCGGTTCTTGTAGGGCGCAAAGCTGTTCAGGCAGCTGTGAAAGAACATACAGGAGTCATGATTGGCCTGACAAGAAAAGAAGGAGAAGAATACGAAGTGGAAACACCGCTGATTCCTATAGACCAGGTGATGCTTTATGAAAGAAAACTTCCTGATGAATATATTAGTGAGGATGGATTTGATATAACAAAAAAATACTTGAACTGGCTTAAACCCCTGCTTGGAGAGGAAATCCCTGACTTTATCAATTTCAGGGAGTAAGAAAGGAGAATAAAAATGGGAAAGAAATATATCTACGTGAACTTAAAGAGGTTTGACATTCCCAAAGAGTCTGGTGGAATTAATGCGATGGCGCCTGTTGAAAAGTGGGGTAGTCATATCGTGGAGAACATAGTGGATGAACTCAAGAGGTATCCGAAAGACAACTATGAATTTGCAGTCTTTTTTCCTGAAGCACATCTGATCTCCGCTGTAGCGAGTAATGGTGAGAGTTCCAATCTGCATATCGGATGTCAGAGTGTTTACCGAGATGATGTGACTGAAGGTGGAAACTTTGGTGCATTCACAACCAATAGAACAGCAAAATCCATGAAGGCTATGGGCGTAACCAGCACAATCATCGGGCACTGTGAAGAGAGGAATGATAAGAAAGGTATTCTGAAAATAGCTGGAGTGGATGACATGAGCTCAGTGAATATTCTTCTTAATCAGGAAATCATTGCAGCGCAAAAGGCAGGGCTTAAAGTGCTTTACTGCATTGGGGAAACAAGTGAAGAACAGCCCAGATGGAAAGAGGTTTTAAAAGAGCAAGTTGAAATAGGACTGAAAAATGTTGATAAAGATCAGATTGTAATCGCATATGAACCGGTCTGGGCCATCGGGCCTGGCAAGACTCCTCCAGGGGCAGAATATATTTCAGAGATTTCTTCCTTCATTAAAGAAGTTTCAGGGAATATGCCTGTGGTCTATGGTGGAGGACTAAAATCAGATAATGCTGCAATGCTAGCCTCCATTGATTCCATCGACGGAGGGCTCATTGCTCTGACAAGATTCACTGGAGATATTGGATTTTATCCGGATGAATATCTTGAAATATTATCTTTATACACAAAATAAAATGAAAAGGACGGTACAAAAATGAAAGTAGCATTTGAATATGGTCATGGTCTCATAGAGGCGACACTCCCAGAAGATACGGATGTTTTTATTCCAGGAGAAACGGTGAAGGATCCGGATTATATCCCAGAGGATAGAATTGAGGAAGAAACACTGAAGTCCCTAAGAAATCCAATGGGTATGGAACCCTTGTCCAGTTTGGGAAAAAAAGGATCTAAGGTTACAATCATCTTTCCAGATCGAGTGAAAGGTGGAGAACAGGAAACTTCACACAGAAAGGTATCTATTAAACTGATTCTGAAAGAACTATATGCAGCTGGTGTGGAAAAGAAGGATATTCTTCTGATCTGTTCCAATGGACTACATAGAAAGAACACGAAAGAAGAGATTTATGGCGTTCTAGGCGAAGAATTGTTTAATGAGTTCTGGTATGATAATCAGATTATAAATCATGATAGTGAAGACTATGAGCATCTGATTGACTTAGGAAAAACCAGCCAGGGTGATCCTGTAATTATGAATAAATATGTCTACGATGCAGATATTGCTATTTTGATCGGGCATGCACAGGGAAATCCCTATGGAGGATATTCAGGTGGCTACAAGCATTGTTCCACAGGGATTACTCATTGGAGATCCATTGCATCTCATCATGTACCCCAGGTGATGCATCGAAGTGATTTTACCCCAGTGAACAGCCATTCGCTTATGAGAAGAAAATTTGATGAGATTGGTCAGCATATGGAAGAGAAGATGAATAAGAAATTCTTCTGCTGCGATGCTGTTCTGGATAGTAAATCAAGGCAGATTGCAATCTATAGTGGCTATGCAGGAGAAATGCAGAAGGCATCATGGCAGATTGCTGATGAAAGGACTTATGTGCCTTATGCCAAGGAAAAATATGATGTGATGATATTTGGCATGCCGCAGTTCTTTCATTATGGAGATGGAATGGGAACAAATCCTATTATGATGATGCAGGCAATTTCTGCACAGGTAGTCAGACATAAAAGGGTCATGAAGGATAACTGCGTCATAATATGTGCATCAACTTGCGATGGTAATTTTCATGAGGATTTATGGCCATACACCCGTGAGATGTATGATTTGTTTCAGAAGTATGGCAACACACTTCCTGATATAAATCGGTTTGGTGAGTATTTTGCCACAAATGAAGAATACATCAGAAAGTACAGATATGCCAATGCATTTCATCCGTTTCACGGATTTTCAATGATTTCCAGTGCTCATATTGCAGAAATGAATACTGCAGCTATTTATATAGTGGGGGGACAAGCCCCAGGCTTTGCAAGAGGTATGGGGATGAAAACTAGAAATACCATTGAGGAAGCGCTTACAGATGCGAAGAAAAAGTTTGTGGGTCAGAATCCGAAGATACTCGCATTACCTAAGACGTTTAAAAGCAGCGCAGTACATCTTGGCATGATCAGCGGAATTGAAGACAAATAAAATCTTATAAGAAAGATAGAGCGAAGGAAAGCATCTTCCTTCGCTCTATCTTTTCTCTGTTACGCACATGAAAGAGGAGAATGAGGAATTATTTGTTAAAGTAATAACAAAGGTATGATAAAACATCATACTTACCGATGTAAAGGTTTCCCCATATAATGAACGTATAAACGATTTCATTAAAGGGGGAATTAGAATGATTGATAGTGGAGCGGAGAGGCCCGCTAAGTTATTAGTTAAGAAACAGAAAAAAGAAAAAAGAAAAGAAGATAGCCTGATCAATAAAATTCCGACAAGAGCGTGGGTATTTATTTCTTTTCTAACAGCAATGATTGTGTGGTATTTATTATCCATTAATCCTCAAACAAGTAGAAGTTTTCCTAATGTTGTACTGGTAGTGGAGTCTATCAAGGTTATGATTGATCGAGGTGCATTTTTCATGGATATCCAGAGCAGTCTGATATCAGTAAGTGCCGGGTTCGTTTTAGGATTCATTATTGCTTTGCCTGTGGCCATACTCATGGCTTGGTATCGACCAGTAAGATATATCGTTGAACCCTGGATTCAGTTCATTAGAAATATTCCTCCACTGGCTTATGTGCCACTTGTAGTGATTTCAGCAGGTGTAGGGCGAAAACCTCAAATCATCGTCATCACAATTGCCACTTTTCTAGTAATGACCATTACAATATATCAGGGTGTATTAAATGTGGATGAAACGCTCATTAAGGCTGCACGAGTACTTGGAGCAAATGACAAAGACATCTTTATTAAAGTAATAGCTCCAGCTACGCTACCTTTCATCATAACTGCAATCAGGCTAGGTGCGTCTGTAGCCTTGACAACACTGATTGCTGCAGAATCAACTGGAGCGACTGCAGGGCTTGGTATGAGAATAAGAGCGCTTAACAACTCCTTTGACTCGCCTCCCATGCTGCTCTATATCATTGTCATAGGAATAATAGGAATCACTTTGGAAAAAGGCATTAAGTTACTTGAAAGGAGACTCACGGGATGGCAGGAGAAGAGAGAAATATAAAACTTTCGATTAAAGATCTGAAAAAGGTATTTAATACGAGAAATGGAGAGCTTATAGCACTGAATGGAATAAATCTGGATATCTATGATAATGAGTTCATCTGTGTTGTAGGACCATCCGGATGCGGAAAATCCACATTGCTCAACATCATCGCGGGACTTAGCAAACCAAGCTCAGGTAATGTATACTGTGATGGGAAAGAGGTTCATGGAACTGGTACAGAGCGAGGAGTCGTATTTCAGCAGTACGCGCTCTTTCCATGGCTTACAGTTCAGCAGAATGTGGAGTTTGGGTTAAGACTTCAGAACAAGCAGAAAAGTGAAATCAAGAAAATCGCAGACTACTATATAGATATGGTAGAACTTAGTCACTTCCGAGATCACTACCCCAAAGAACTTTCTGGTGGTATGAAACAGAGAGTTGCTATAGCAAGGGCCTACGCGAATAACCCCGAAGTACTGCTGATGGATGAGCCCTTCGGGGCATTGGATGCTCAGACGAGAACACAGCTTCAAAGTGAGCTTCTCGATACATGGCAGAAAGAACAGAAAACATGCTTTTTCATTACGCATGATGTTGAGGAAGCGATCATACTCGCAACAAAAGTCATCATCATGAGTGCTCGTCCTGGTAGAATAAAGGAAATTGTCGATGTGAACATTCCGTATCCCAGGACTCAGGAAACAAGGCTTACAAAGGAGTTCCTTGATATCAAGAATCATGTCTGGTCACAGGTATACAAGGAATACCTTGAGATAAGAAAATAAAAGTTACTAGGAGGAAAAAATGAAGAAAATTATTTCAATGTTGATGGCAGTCTCACTATCTATGATGGTATTTGCAGGATGTTCCAGTGAACCAAATGAAGAAACACCCAATACACCAGATGATCCAGGGGTTGAAACCCCAGAGGAAGAACCAGTAGAGCTGAAGAAACTATCGATTGCCTACATGCCCAATTACGCCAGCTTAAATACAGTAGTAGCAGGAATGAGAATGGGTTATTTTGAAGAACAGGGCTTTGATATTGAACTTGTGGAATTTGCGGATGGTCCTACTATTATTGCAGCGATGGAATCAGGCAGTATTGATTTAGGTTATATTGGGCCTGGCGCACATAAACTGGCAATTGAAGGTAGAACCAAGATTTTCGCAATCTCCCATTTTGGAAATGCGGATGAAGTGATTGCAAATACGGATAAGGGGATAAAGACTATCGAAGACCTTAAAGGAAAGACCATTGCAATGGCTTCTGGTACAACCAGTGAAATGATTCTTGACATGACACTGAAAGATGCAGGTCTGACTAAGGATGATGTAGTCATCATGGATATGGATCCATCTGCCATTGTTACAGCTATGATTTCAGGATCTGTGGATGCAGCTGCAACATGGTCACCAAATACGTTTACAATAAAAGAAGACATGGGCGATAAGGCAATGATGCTCACCAACAATGCAACATATGTTGAAACACTTCCATCCATTGCATCCTGGATTGTAAACCCAGGATATGCAGAAGAGAATGCAGATACCGTTTTAAAGTTCACAAAAGCACTTTACAAGGCAATGGATTACAGAACTGAGAATGTGGAAGAAGTATGTAAATGGGTTGCAGAGGAAGCGAAACTGGATGAAGCTAGTGTTCTTGACCAGCGAGGAGATGGAGAATGGATCACTTCTGAATGGTTGAAGGAATCTCTGGATAATGGAAGACTGGTTAGTGTGTATCAGGCACAGCAGGATAATTTCATTGAGAGCGGTGCAGTTGAAACTGAAGCTCCAGTTAAAGACTACGTTATGCTTGATAATATGCAGGAAGCGTTTGAATAATGTTATAATCAACTAGAATATGAATAAGGGTTTCATCTTGTGATGATAACCCTTTTCGACTAGAGAGGACAATTAAGATGTTAATTTTATTCACGTTGTTTTTAAGTGTTGCGGTAGCATTGATTCTGCTTATAAGAAGGAACAGAGAGACAGTATATCTTCTTTTGCTCTGCCTTTCTCTTGCTCTATTTCTCTTTGGCATCATGCTCTACATCGCCAAGAAGGGTGGGATAAACAGGGAATTGCAGAACTTTCTCTTCCTTTCGGATGGGATCAAACATCGGCTTCAGTATTTCCTAATCACCTTGGATTGGCTGGGGATAATCATTGCACTAGGGAGAAGCCTGTTTCCGGCTGTACTAATGCTCATTGCTTTAGAATTTTCGATGATTCAATTCATACGAAATAATTACAAGCTGAAGATAGTATCCCTTATCTTGCCTGTAATCACACTCATCGGATATCACCCGAAATTATTCAAGTATTTGTCTGGAGAATTTCTCTATTATCAAAAACTGATTGTAACAGGCTCATATATTTGGATAATCGGATACATCATTGTGGCTGTGTCGATTCTCGTTTATGAGTATAAGTCATATAAGTTCAAGTTTTGGAAACGCTATCTGTTATACATCACAATTTTTATAGCGTCTCTTAGTGTCATCTTCAGTATATATGCCAAGCAGGATCCAAGTCAGGTATATTATTTTAACAGAGAGAATTATCTGTATTTGGGTGGAATATATTACATGAATTCCGCATTGTCTGTGGAAGCGTATCTCTTCATTGTCATTGTGAATGTGACCTTTGCGGTAATAGGGCTGTTCAGTTTTGTCCAATATACAAGAAGCAGGATCAGAAACAACAGAGAAGCTCTGCTGATGAAGCAGAGCTATGATATGGCCAGCATCGGCGCTTCCGCTTTTGTTCATAGCACGAAAAATCAGTTGCTTTCAAACCAGATTCTTTACAGAAGAATGAAGAACAATATTGAATCTGGTGAAGTGGATCTGGATAAATTGTCCGATAGCCTCGAAACGATCAACACGATCAATGAGAATCTGCTCCACAGGATTGAAGAGCTGCATAAGTCCGTCAAAACAAGGGCAATTCAGATGGTACCAACAGATTCGAGTACACTCTTTGATAAGGCGCTCAGCCTTTTCAGTGAAAAATATGCACAACATTGTGTTGAGGTGGAAGGTGATAAGATCGATCTTCTGCTGGATACCAATTCCTTTACAGAAGTTCTTTATAATTTATTATCTAATGCCCAGGATGCAGTCAATCTCAAACATAAGGACAGCGGAAAAGGCAGAATTACATTGAAAAGTTACCAGGAGAGAATCTATTCCGTGATAGAAATCAGCGATAATGGAATGGGTATGACTTTAGAGCAGAAGAACAGACTTTTCGAGCCTTTCTATAGTAACAAGAACTCGAATTTCAACTGGGGAATGGGACTTCATTATTCATTGGAAATTGTGAAAGCACATTATGGAACAATCAGATTTGATACAGTCGAGGGTGAAGGTACAACATTTTATGTTCTGCTTCCCCGTTATTAAGACGGAGAAATGAGAGGGGGAGGTTTGAAGTTGAAGAAGAGAATCATCATTACAGACGATTTTCCTCTACTTGTGGAAGATCTGGCAGAATTTATTAATAATCAGCCTGATATGGAAGTTGTCGAGACAGCCTATAGTGCTGAGGAAATACTTAGTATTTATGAGAATGTGGAATATGACCTGATTCTTCTGGATATCGAAATGGAAACCATCAATGCAGGACTTATGGCTGCTGAAACAATAAAATCAAATCACAAGAATGCGAAAATCATTTTCCTGACAGCACATGAAACACAGCAGTTCATCCTGACAGCTATGGCATTGGGTGCCACAGATTATATTGTCAAAGGGACCTCTTATGATGATATTGCTGTGCATATAAGAAATGTATTCAGAGGACAACCGGTACTGGAATCCAAAGTTCAGGAAATCATCATGAAGGAATATAAAAGATTAAAGAAAACGGAAAGCAGTCTTATGGACTTTATGCATACAGTATCATTATTGACTCCAGCTGAACGAGAGTTGATTAAGCTGCTTTTGAGGGGATATAAAGTTGCTGAAATTGCAAGAGAAAGAAGTGTGGAGCTTGTTACAGTGAAAACGCAGATTAAGAATCTTCTACGTAAATTCAATGTATCAAGAAGCAAAGAAATCGTTAAAGTCATAAACGAACTGAATTTAAGTCAACTCTTTCAGTAAATTGCAGGAATTATAAAGGAGTGTTGAAAGATATGAACGATATGAGTTATATAAATTACGGAAAAGAAAAACTACTAGCTGCACCAAAAATCCCACTTATTGTCATGGAAACCGATAAGGATATATTTAAGGCCATGGCTGATGAGATGGTAGAAATCATCAATAGAAATAATGATTCAGGTACCCCTTCGGTATTTATAGTTCCAGTAGGTCCTACAGGACAGTATCCTTATTTTGTGGAACGAATCAACAGAGAACAGATTTCGCTCAAGGATACCTGGTTTATTAATATGGATGAGTATCTTACAGAAGATGATGAATGGATTTCTGAGGATCATTTCATGAGTTTCAGAGGATTCATGAATAGGGAAGTATATGGAAAAATCAGCAAAGAGCTTCTCATGGATGAGAAGCAGAGAGTGTTTCCAGATCCAAGGGACCTGGGAAATGTCGAGAGGGTAATTGATCAACTGGGTAAGATTGATGCTGTGTTTGGTGGAATCGGAATCAATGGTCATGTTGCATTTAATGAAGCGGATCCTCTGATGACTGAAGAGGAGTTTATGAATCTTCCAACTAGAGTCACGGATATCTCACTGGAAACCCGCGTAGTGAATTCGCTAGACACAATGCATGGTGCTTTTTATGCAATGCCAAAGAGATGCGTAACCGTAGGATTCAAAGATATGCTTAGGGCGGATGCTATCCGACTAGGTGTATTCAGGCCATGGCACAAATCTGTGATCAGAACAGCCGCTTATGGAGAGAAAGGGTCATGGTTCCCAGTATCGATTCTCAGAAGTCATAAAGATATCAGCATAAGACTTCCGGAATCCGTTGCTTTATAGAAGAGGTGTAGATATGAAAACTTTGTTGATCAAGAATGCAAAGATACTAATAGACAGCAGAATAATTGATGGGGAACTCCTCATAGAAAATGGAATCATCACCAGCATTACTGAGGGTGAGAGCACTAAAGTAGCAGATGAAGTCTACGATGCAGAAGGGAATTATCTGCTTCCAGGATTCATTGATATCCATACTCACGGTGCAGTGATGATAGATGTGAATAAAGCGGATGAGAAGGGATTTGAGAAGATCTCTCAGTTTTTCTCCTCTCAGGGCACCACATCCTGGCTGGCTTCTATTCTGACGGATACCAGAGAACAGACACACTGGAGCATACAAAAGATCAGGAATTATAAAGAAGAGAAAAGAAAAGGTGCAGAACTCATCGGTATACATCTGGAAGGACCATTTTTAGCCGAAGAATACAAAGGGGCTATGCCACTGCATCTATTGAAGAACCCTGATGTGGAGCTGTTGAAAGAATATCAGGAAGCATCTGGCAATCTGGTTAGATATATGACTATTTCTCCTGAGCTACCAGATGCGCTTGAGGTTATTGAAGAAGGAACGAATTTAGGGATTGTTATGAGTATGGGCCACTCAGGTGCTGACTATGATAGAAGTATGCAAGCTATTGAAAAGGGAATCAGATCCTCAACACATACATTCAATGCAATGAAACTAATGCATCAGCATTTTCCTGCAATTATGGGGGCTTCTCTGGAATCGGATGTTTACTGTGAGGCTATATGCGATGGTCGACATCTGCACCCAGGCGTTGTAAGGCTTCTACTGAAAACCAAAGGTTGGGATAAAGTGGTTGCAATCACGGACTCCATAATGGCGGCAGGGCTGCCAGATGGACAATATACACTTGGCGTAAATGACATTGTCGTTACGGAAGGAGATGCTAAACTCACTGATGGTGTGACACGAGCAGGAAGCACTCTGACAATGATTCAGGCACTTAAGAACATTATGGCCTATACAGGAAGAGATTTGACAGAAGTTTCCAAACTCCTTTCTGAAAATCCTGCAAAACTGATCGGGGTCTTTGAGAGGAAAGGTTCCATAGATCTTGGAAAAGATGCTGATTTGATCATCATCAGCCCCCAAACAGATGTTATTGATACCTTCGTTGGAGGTATACTACAGAAATACGAAATAGAAGATGAAAAGAGGTAAAATATGCCAGTAATACCAATTAAACCAATCTTAGATACTGCGGATAAATACCATTATGGACAAGGTGCATTTAACGTAAACAGCGTGTCTCAAATCAAAGCAGCGATAGAAATCCATGAAATTTTAAGATCTCCCGCAATTATACAAGGCGCAGAACTTGCCAACGGATTCATGGGAGGAAGGGTGGATTTCAAGAACTCCACCATCGATGATATCAGACGAGGAGCCAGGAATATTGGTGAAGCTGTATGGAAATATGCAGAACATGCTAAAATTCCGGTTGTTCTTCACTTAGACCATGGAACCAATCTGGAAGTGGTGAAAGCCTGCATCGATGGAGGATATACTTCCGTTATGATTGACGGTTCATCTAAGAGTTTTGAAGAAAATATGGAAATTACAAGAGAAGTTGTTAAATATGCGCATGCAAGGGGGGTTTCTGTTGAAGGAGAACTAGGTGTCCTTGCAGGCGTGGAAGATCATGTGTTTTCAAGTCAGTCCACCTATACAAATCCACTGGATGCGCTGGAATTCATAAAGAAAACAGGGGTCGACTCTCTCGCTATTTCCTATGGTACCATGCACGGTCCAAACAAAGGTAAGAATGTGAAACTCAGAAGAGAGATTCTTATTGCAATAAAAGAGATTCTAAGACTGGAAGGTTTGCAGTGCTCCATGGTCTCCCATGGATCATCGACCATCCCGAGATATCTGGTTGAGGATCTGAAAGTGCTGGGATCAAACATGCCAGATGCAGAAGGCATCTCTGTTCATGAAATACAGAAAGCGATTCGATCAGGAATCGCAAAAATTAATGTGGATACAGATATCCGTATGGCGGTAACCAGGAATATGAGGGAGTATTTCAATCTTCACGAAGATAAGCAAAAGTCATTTTCAATAGGTGGTGTGTATAAGGATCTGAAAAATCATCCTGATGTGGTAGATCCTAGACAGGTTTTCGGAAGTATTATGGATAGCGTAATGACAGGCACCATGTCAGATAGTGATGTAGCAGATCTGAATAAAGAAGTGGAGAAGGGAGTCATGGAGATCCTAGCCCAACTTATCACTTCATTCGGTTCTGCAGGTAAGATGAATCTTGTGGAATGCAAGTCGCTGGAAAACATGAAAAAAATATACATATAATAGCATGTGACAACCTTTAGTATTTCAAAGAAAAGCACTGAAAATTCACAGAAATGCATGGTAGAATTGCAATTTGTGAAGGACATAGGGTGCATAAGAAATCTGCTCCTTGAATTACACAAACGTTAGCATAAAAGTATAAATTTCAAATGACAATGCTTTTTGAGTAAGGTATACTATAATGGAGTGAAAAAATTCCAACAAAGTGCAAGAATCCTTGACACAAAGCAATCAGAAGTTTGCTTATTCATACGGAGTTATAGATCATTACAACTTTTTCATAGTGGCTAAGATCAACTGGGACGAACCCGGAAAAACGCAGATTTAATGCGTCTTTTCGAGTTCGTTTATTTTTTTGAAAACTTGCAGATAAACGGGAGGGAATATGAAGAACGAACAATTGAGAAGAAGTATAGCAAAGAAAGTGGAAGAAGGTGCCTGTGTGGCGTTTTCTGGTGGTGTAGACAGTAGTCTCATCCTGAAGATTGCTGTGGAGGAGGCGGTGAAGATCGGCAAGAAGGTACATGCGGTGACCTTTGAGACGAAGCTTCATCCTGTATCTGATGTGACCATATCGGAAAGGGTAGCCAAGGAAATGGGTGCAGTGCACACGGTCATGACTGTGGATGAGTTTCAGGATGAAGAGATCATGAAGAATCCGGTTAACCGGTGTTATCTGTGCAAAAGACTTCTTTTCACCACATTGAGAGAATTTGCTGCAAAAGAGGGTCTCATACATATCATGGATGGGACCAATGCGGATGACCACGGCACCTACAGACCTGGTATCAAAGCACTGGAGGAACTTTCCATATCCAGTCCTCTGGCTGAATATGGTTTCACCAAGGAAGAAGTAAGGGAACTGGCTTCAGAGCTTGGAATATCAGTCTCCAGAAGACCTTCGGCACCATGTCTAGCCACCAGGCTTCCCTATGGAACACAGATTGACTTCAGTCTGCTCAAGCGCATTGAGCAAGGTGAAGAATTCATTCAATCTATGGGGTTTGGAGTAATGAGATTACGGGTTCATGGCGATATTGCACGAATAGAGATCCCGACTGATGAATTTACAGAGTTCATCAGTAAAAAGGAAGAAATCAGTGATGGACTGAAATCGTTAGGATTTCACTACATCACACTGGACTTGGAAGGTTTCAGAAGCGGAAGCATGGATCTTCATCTTAAGAATAATGAAACAGGGAAGGAATAAAGAAAATGGATATAAAGGAAATGCTTGAAAAAGTGAAAAATGGGGAGGTCTCCATAGAAAAAGCGGAAGAGAGCCTCAAGAAACTGCCCTATGAGGATCTGGGATTTGCGAAACTGGATCATCACAGAAAACTTCGATCGGGTTTCGGTGAAGTAATTTACTGCAGCGGGAAATCCATGGACCATCTGGTGAAGATCTTCATGAACTTTGATGAAAAGGGTGTGGATGTACTTGGCACCAGGGCTACAAAAGAGCAGTATGATAAAGTCAGAGAGATGATTCCAGATGCGCAGTATGATGAGACTGCCCGGATCATAAGAATTCAGAGACATGTTCATAAGAAGGAAGGTCTCATAGCAGTATGCACTGGTGGTACATCGGATATTCCAGTGGCGGAGGAAGCGGCGCAGACTGCGGAGTTCTTCGGAAGTAATGTCATCCGAATATATGATGTAGGTGTGGCTGGAATTCATAGGCTGCTGTCCAAAATCGAAGCGATTCAGGAGGCAAACTGCATCATCGCCGTGGCCGGCATGGAAGGTGCACTTCCAGGCGTCATTGCAGGCATGGTGGATATACCTGTCATAGCTGTGCCGACTTCTGTGGGCTACGGTTCGAATTTTGGAGGACTCTCTTCTCTGCTTACGATGCTGAACTCCTGTGCTGAAGGAATCGCTGTGGTGAACATCGATAATGGATTTGGTGCGGCTTACCTAGGGACACAGATCAACAGACTTACGGAGGGAAATCATGGGAAATAAAATACTATATCTGGAATGCTATTCAGGCATCAGTGGGGACATGACGGTGGCAGCACTTCTGGATCTTGCAAAGAAGGAAGCACTATTAAGAAGTGCTCTTGAGAGTCTTCATGTGGATGGGTACACCATAGAGGCCGGGAGAAGAGAAAAATGCGGGATTGATGCGGCTTCCTTCGATGTGATACTGGAAGAAGACAATCATGATCACAGTCACAACCATGCTAATAGTGGCGACCATGACCATCATCATGATCACAGTCACAGCCATGCCCACAGCGGCGATCATGACCATCATCATGATCACAGTCACAGACATGCTCATAGCGGTGATCATGGCCATCATCATGATCACAGTCACAGCCATGCTCATAGTGACGACCATGGCCATCACCATGACCACAGTCATAGTCACGAGCATGATCATGTTCACAGAAATGTTCATGATATCTACGGCATAATAGAGCAGTCTGAAATCACAGAAGGAGCAAAGACCTTAGCGAAAAAAGTCTTTGCCATTGTAGCTGATGCAGAAGCCAAAGCCCATGGGCTGCCAGTGGACAAAGTTCATTTTCACGAAGTGGGTGCAGTGGATTCCATAGTGGATATTGTAGCAGCATGTGTACTGGTAGATGATCTAGGGGTAGAGGATATTGTGGTATCTGAGTTACATGAAGGGACAGGGCATGTCTGGTGTCAGCATGGGGTTATACCAGTTCCAGTGCCTGCAACACTCAATATTGTAGTGGCAAATGATCTGGAGCTTAAGGTCACAGACACCGAAGGTGAAATGATCACGCCTACGGGAGCTGCACTTGCAGCTGCGCTTCGTACAAGAAAGGACCTCCCATCAGCCTATAAGATGCTGGGAGTGGGACTTGGAGCCGGAAAGAAGGACTTCAGGCATGCGAATATTTTACGAGCCTACCTGCTGGAAGATACCAGTGAAATGAATAAAACAGAAGATCAGGTGCTGCTTCTGGAGAGCAACCTGGATGACTGTACCGGGGAAGCACTTGGATTTGTCATGGAAAGACTCATGGAGATCGGTGCTAAAGATGCATTTTACACGCCAATCTACATGAAGAAGAACAGGCCAGCTTATAAACTGAGTGTTCTGTGCGCGAAAGAAGACAGAATGAAGATGGAGGAAGTGATCTTCATGCATACCACCGCCATCGGAATCCGCAGAGCACTATTGGATCGCACAGTGCTGGAGAGAAAAATCCTCAATGTTGAAACCGAGTATGGTGCTGTAAGAGTGAAATGTGCAACATACAAAGAAGAGAATTATTATACGCCAGAATATGAGAATCTGAAAAAGATTCTGGAAACACATCCTGTTTCCTATCAGCATCTCTACAATCTGGTGATGCGAGAAGCGGAAAGGAAGCTGTAAAAATATTTTGATGAGTCACTCCATAGAATAGACGGATGAAAAATTCAGCAGACGGAAGAAGGAATGAGGCGAAGATGGAAAAGATCAGAAATGCAAATAAGGATTTGAAGCATCTGGAAGAGCGTATGACAGAGTACTGGGGGCATCGTTCAGAAAGTTACAGTTCTCAGAATATGTCCCAGCTTTTCGGAGAGAAAAAAGAAGTATGGGAAAACAAGATCTTCAGTCAGATTGAAGAAAAGAAGCAGATGAAAATACTGGATATTGGAACCGGACCTGGTTTCTTCGCCATTCTCTGCGCGTTGCGAGGACACGAAGTGACTGCAGTGGATATGTCTAAGGATATGATCGAAAAAGCGAAAAAAAATGCACACCTCGCGGGAGCGGAAATCAGATTCATGGAAGTCGGGAGCCGACTTCCTTTTGATGAGGCCTCCTTTGATCTGATTATTTCAAGAGATGTGACTTGGACGCTGACAGAACCAGAAAAGCAGCTGAAGCATTGGGCTATGAAGCTGAAGCCGGGCGGGACCATGCTCTACTTTGATGCAGAGTGGTATTACTATCTGAGAGATGAGAATACAAAAAAGCAATGGGAAGATAGAAAAGAGGAAATCAGAAGAAACGGCGGATATATTTATGAGAAGGCTGTCCATCTGGAAGCCATGGCGGAAAAACTTCCACTGACGTATGTTAGGAGGCCTCTATGGGACAATGCATACTGGAAGGGCCAGGATGCATTCAGCTGCGAGATCTTAGAGAATCTGAACGGAGAAATCTACAGCGATATAGAGCAGCTCCAATATGACACCTTTCCTGAATTCCTTGTAAGTGTAAGGAGAGGATAGATGAACCGGAAGAACAAAGTGCTGAAGATGGCCCTTCTTGAGTTTCTTCAGTTTGGACTGGTACTTTTCATTATCTCCTTTCTCACATTTTCCATCATGCATCTTTCACCGAAAAACCCTGCAGAACTATGGCTCATGGGCACAGATGGGAATGTAGGGATGATTTCTGAAGAGTCAGTTCGTATCCAGGAGAAAGTCATGGGTCTAGACAAGCCCTTTCTGGTCCAGTACGGAAGGTGGCTTGGGAATGCTTTAAGAGGTGATCTAGGCATATCGTTCTCAACAAACAGACCTGTTACAGAAGAGCTCAGAATCCATGTGGTCCCTACACTACAGCTGACGTTTATATCTCTTGTGCTCACAATCCTTCTGGCTGTTCCATCAGGAATTCTAAGTGCAGTCTGCAAGGAAAGTCTGATAGATCAGGTTATCCGATTCTTTTCCTTTATTGGTATATCGGTGGCATCTTTTGTCATGGGACTCTTTCTTCTTTGGATATTTTCCATAAGGTTGAATCTTTTCCCTGTCATTGCGGAGGAAGGTGTAAAAGGATTGATTCTTCCAGTGGCGGTACTGACCATTCAGTCCGCATCTAGAATGACCAGACAGATTCGTGCCATCATTCTGGAACAGTTGAATGAGTCCTATGTGGAAGGTGCCCTTTTAAGGGGAGTAAGTTACAGAAAAGTCCTTTTCGGTCATGTACTGAGAAACAGTGCAGTGCCGATTCTTACGCAGATCAGTATCTATACAGGGGTACTTCTGGGAGGCGCTACAATTATTGAAAGCATTTTTTCCATCAATGGTCTGGGAAAACTTGCGGTCCGTTCCATTACTCATATGGATTACTATATGATTCAGGGCTTTGTACTCTGGAGTGCACTGGTTTATCTTGTAATCAACCTGATGACAGATTTCATATCCAGACTCATCGATCCGAGAATAAGGTATGGAACACAATGACAGGAGAAATGCCATGAATAGAAAACATCAAAAGGAACGCACGGTTTTTTTCGTCGTGGCAGGACTCGTGCTTCTGCTTCTTTTAACTGCCGCTTCTGCAGGGTTTCTCGCACCGAATGATCCCAATGAAGTAAATCTCCTCATAGCGGAACTTCCGCCTGGAGGGGCTTATCCTCTGGGAACAGATGCCTTAGGCCGATGCATGCTTTCAAGAATACTTTACGGAGCTAGAAGTTCCTTATTCGCATCACTGTTTATCACCCTGACGGTTTTTTTCATAGGCGTCACAATGGGCGTCCTATCAGGGTACTTTGGTGGTCCGCTGGATATGGTTCTGAATAAATTCATCACCATTATGCAATCCTTTCCTAAGATCATAACGGTGATGGCTTTGACCGGAATTCTGGGCATAGGATTCAGAAGCATCATCGTTTCCCTTTGTCTTGTGGAGTGGGTGGATTATGCAAGGATCTCCAGAAGTTACGCATTATCCTTACGAGAACGATCTTTCATCAAAGCTGCAAGGATCTGTGGTGAATCTCATCTGAGAATCATCTTCAGGCGAATCATACCCAATATCTTCTATCCGCTGATCGTCAATGCCAGTCTGGGCATTTCCGGTGTTATTATGAGCATCTCAGCTCTTTCCTATCTCGGACTGGGTGTCAAGGAGCCTATGGTGGAATGGGGAATGATGATCAGTAGTGGCAGAGCTTATATTCAGAGCAATCCTTCGATGATCCTTCTACCAGGAGCAGCCATCTTCATAGCTTCTTCCTTGTTCAATCTTCTGGGAGAAAAGCTGAGAAATCGATGCAGATAGAGAAACCATCATATAACAGACAGTGAAGAATTGATTTATCAATAAAGTACAATAGAAGAACGGAAAGGTCAGGAAATGAAACATGAAAAAGAACAGAGTAGTCAGATTTACTGCAGGTTTAGTCATCGCTTTGCTGATGGCAGGTTGCAATGGCCAGGAAGAGCGTAAAGAAGAGGGAATTCTTGCTGGGCAGGATTACAAAGAGATTCTTAGAATTGCTGATACCCAGTCACCCACAAGTCTTGATCCCGCACAAAGCTGGGACAGCTGGTATACTTCCCGCTGGGGCATTACAGAAACACTTTTCAGATTGGATGAAAATCTGGAGCCACAGCCCTATCTTGTGGAGCATTACGAGATGATCGATTCCACAACATGGAAGCTTGTCCTGAAAGAGAACATTACTTTTCATAATGGCAAAGCGCTCAATGCGGAAGCAGTGAAGCTCAGCTGGGAAAGAACGAAGGAGATCAACGCCAGATTTAAAGAGCTGACCTACATAGAGGATATGAGAGCTGAGGGGCTGACTTTAACAGTTTCTACAACAGACCCAGTTCCCGCTTTCATCAATGCACTGGCAGAGCCCATCACTGGAATCATCGATGTGACATCAGAGGAGGATCCTGCGATTAAACCCATAGGAACAGGTCCGTTTCAAGCGGTAAGCTACGAAGTGAGAACCAGAGCTGAGGTGAAAAAGTATGAAAAGTACTGGGGTGGTGAACCTGACATCGACGGTGCAATAATACGAATCATCGGCGATACAAGTACCCTGGCCATGGCTCAGCAAAGCGGAGAAATCGATGTTTCGGTGAGTATGCCTTCCACAAGTCTTGAACTCTTCAGTGATGCTGAGCGTTACAACGTGCAAGGAGTGCCAGGGTCAAGAGCGCAGATACTCTTTCTCAATTTTGAGAAAGACGCTATCAAGGAACATGCGGTGAGAAAAGCGCTGAGTATGATTATTGACAAGGAAAGTTATGCAAAGATCCTCAATAAAAATGCTTCTGTGAAAGCCACGGGATTATATCCGGATTTTATGGATTTCGGCGCAACAGAAGGCTATGCCTATGACATGCAAGGGGCGATGCGAATACTCGATGATGCGGGCATAACGGATTCCAATGGTGATGGTGTAAGAGAAATTGCGGGAGAAAACATCAGCCTTAAGCTGGTGACTTATAGCACAAAGGCAGAACTTCCAAACTATGCCAACAGTGTGGCCTCTGCTGCTAAAGAAGCAGGCATTGAAATCCTTGTGGAGGTCCATGAATCGGTCAGTGAACATCAGAAAAGCGGAGATTTTGATCTCATGCTGGTAAGTTTCACCATGGTACCCACTGGAGACCCCCAGTATTTTGCAAACATCGCATTTAGAACTGAAGGAAGCAGCAATTACGGGAAATACTCGAACAGTGAAGTGGATCGTCTGATTGCAGAACTGGAGACAGAATTTGACAAGACCCGAAGAATAGAGAAGACAAAGATGATACAGGAAAAGATTCTTGAAGATGCGGCATATATCGTCATGGGTCACGCAAAATACTACTATGTCATGAATGAAAAAGTGAAGGGGCTTCATACGAATCCTTCTGAGTATTATCTTCTTGATGCGCAGATATCCATCGAGAAGTAAGCAGGCAGAACTTTCACAGAAGAGGTATATTGTAATGCAGGTAGCTTAGACAGCAGACAGATCAGGAGAATGAAAAGAGTTGGATATGAAAGAGAGAGACACAGTCATAAAGGTGGACAATCTGTCCATTGGCTATAACAATGTGAATATCGTGAAAGAGGTATCACTGGAGGTAAGACAAGGTGAAATTCTTGGGATTGCCGGTGAAAGTGGATCTGGCAAGACGACTCTTCTAAGAGCACTCATGGGCATCAGAAAAGATGAGATGAAAATCAGTGGAACCGTCAGATTTCTAAAAAAAGATCTGGTTTCACTCACGCGGAAAGAACTGAGTGCACTCTACGGGAAACATATTTCCATGATTCCTCAAAATGCCATGTTGTCTCTGGATCCGCTCTTTAGCATATCCTCACTTGTCCATGAGACACTATGTGCTCATGGAGAGAAAATTACACACAAGGAAAGTGATGCCATGGCTTCTTCCATCATGACTACGCTTCTTTTTGACGATCCGAAAAGAGTGCTTCAGTCCTACCCTTTTGAACTTAGTGGCGGCATGGCACAGAGAGTAGCAGTATTACTGTCGATTCTAAAAAGACCCTCTCTGCTACTGGGAGATGAACCCACCAGTGCACTTGATGGGACTTCACAATATCATCTTATTAATCAGCTGAAGCTTCTGAAAGAGCAGAATGACCTGTCTATGATCCTCATTTCCCATAACCTGGCTGTGCTGGCGGAGCTCGCTGATGAGATTGCAATCATGTATGGAGGTAGAATTGTGGAATACGGAAAGAGGCACGAGATACTGCATAAACCCGTTCATCCATATACCAGAGCACTGCTGGGTGCGGTGCCTAAAAGAGGTGGATCCATGTCAGATGGTCTTAAGGGGGTCCCCCCAGCCTTTGAAGAAAAGATTGCAGGATGCGCCTTTGCGGAGCGCTGTCCACAAAAAACAGAGGCATGCACGAAAGGGGAAATACTTGAAATCAGTGTAAGTGACTCCCATAGGGTGCGGTGCATCAGAATAAAGGAGATGTTGTAAATGGCCCTGCTGGAACTTCACAATATATCTAAAAGCTTCAGAAATCGGAAAGGGATGCAGGATGTAGTTAAGAATGTTTCCTTTTCTATAGAAGAAGGTACCAGTCTTGCTCTTGTGGGAGAAAGCGGGTCGGGAAAAAGTACTATTGCAAGGATTGTGTCAAGGCTAATCAGAGAAGACCAGGGCAGGGTCCTGTTTAAGGGTGAGAATCTCAGCGAGAAGTATAGGCTTAAGCCCATAGGAAGACCCCTTCAGATGATCTTTCAGAACCCTCAGGATTCTTTCGATCCCAGAGATACGGTTCTAGATGGTGTGATGCAGGGCGCCAGAGCCTATAATCTGTTCTCTCCTGGAGAACTGGAAGAGAAGGCGATGCAGCTCTTTGATTATGTAGGACTTAAAAAGACATATAAGAAGGTGAAAGTTTCAGAACTCAGTGGAGGAGAATGCCAGAGGGTAGCCATAGCTCGAGCGCTCATCGCCAAGCCCCAGCTTCTCATCTGTGATGAAGCAACCAGTTCTCTGGACACATTGGTACAGGCACAGATAGTGGCACTCTTGAAGAAACTCAAAGAGGAAAAGAACATGACCATCCTTTTCATCACACACGATCTACAACTGGCTTCGGACTTCTGCGATGGTATTGTTGTCATGCATCAGGGAGAAATAGTGGAAACAGGAGAAATCGGTAAAGTGCTTGAAAACCCTGCTCATGAGGTGACACGAAAACTGCTGAGATATGCCCTGACCATACCTGAAATCAATATATAGATAAATATCCTGCAATGGCTGAAGGAGCTATGACTCCACGAGAAACTGCAGGGTATTTTTCTATGTTTTTTTCATGGAGGTGTGGTAAAATCGGACTAGTAGGAAAAAGGTGGTATGAAGTTGAGTACGCTATACATAGACGGAAGCAGAGGAATGAGTGGAAATACCCTGACAGGGGCTTTCATAAGTCTGGGGCTTGAGCCGGACAGGTTAAGAGAAGCAATCAATGCAGTGATAAACGAAAATGAGTATGAGCTGATCATAAAAAAATATGACAGCAAAGGGAGAAAGTTCATTTATTTCAATACCAAAGCTTCGGAAAAGGGAAAAAAAACGGACTTATCAAGTGCGGCTGATGTTCTGGAGAAAATTCGTGAATCTGCATTGGAAGAGTCCATCAAGGAAAATGTAACAGGTATCTTGTCCTCTCTTTTCAGAAGTAAAGCGGAAGCACATGAAATATCATTGGGACAGGTGGAGTTCAGATATGAAGGGATGATAGATACCATCATTGATGCGGTAGGCGCATCCTTGGGACTGAATCACTTTAATATTGACAAGGTTTGGGTGAGCAGTTTAAATACAGGGCGAGGAACCATCAAGCTTCCTCATAAGAATATCGATATCCCGGCACCTATGACCAGGATCCTTCTCAAAAATCATCCCACTTTTCAAAATAACATGGATGGAGAACTGGTGACACCGACAGGCGCGGCCATCATCAGGAAAGTAGCAGCGTATCATCAGAATATCCATATGGAAGCTCCGCTGAAAATCGGTTATGGACTTCCGAAAGATAAGCTGGACGAAGATAAGGCTGTGCAAATTGCGGTCTGTGAGTAGAAGAATTGGATTAAATCCAATGGATTCAATGTGGAGTTACTATGAAAATGCAGTGATGAAAGGATGAGTAAGATGCTGAAAATTGCAGTGATTGATGGACAAGGTGGAGGAATTGGAAAATCTCTTATAGAGAAGATCATAAAATCGGATCTCAGGAATCTGGATATTATTGCACTGGGAACCAATGCGCTGGCCACTGCTGGCATGATAAAAGCAGGTGCCAGAACCGGTGCTACTGGAGAAAATGCGATTATCGTCAATGCTGGAAAAGTGGATGTGATTATGGGACCTATTGCTATTGTCATACCCAATTCCATCATGGGTGAAATCACCCAAGGCATTTCTCTTTCCATTGGGAATTCAGATGCCATGAAAATACTGATTCCTTTAAATAGATGCAATGTGGAAATTCCAGGTACGACAGCTTATACGGTAGGTGAACTAATCGATTTCGCCATTGAAGAACTCGGAAAAATCCAGAAAAACAGCAGTCAATAACAGGGAAATCAGACAGAGTGAAAAGAGCAGTAACAGGTCTGCGTCCGACAAGCAATCTCAAAACGGAAGCAGATGTTTTATGATGCATCACGTAGGAAAATAACAACAGAGTGTGAGAAATGAAAACAAATGACTTCATGGTGCTGCTGGTAAATGAAAGATAAGAATAAATCATCAGTTTCATGGTACCCCCTGTAACTGTGATGAAGGCTCTGAAAACAGCTGAAAGAAAGGGATTCTGTAAAAGGATCCCTTTTCGAATAGAAGAAGATAAATTGGTGTAGAATATAAATAAGGAAGGTGGAAATGAGAAGCAAAGGATAACATGAATTCAGATCACAGGGAGGTTTTCTTATGTCAAAAGGGCTTATACATCACATTGAAATCTATGTATCAGATCTTCAGGGGTCCACGGACTTCTGGGGATGGTTTCTTCCTGAACTGGGCTATGAGCTTTTCCAGGAATGGAAGGAAGGAAGAAGCTACAGACTAGGTGAATCCTATCTTGTCTTTGTTCAGACCGAAGAAAGGTACATGGAGATTCCTTATCACAGATGCGGTGTGGGACTCAATCATCTTGCTTTTCATGCTGCGTCACGTGAAGATGTGGATGAGATGACAGAGAAGCTTTCTTCAAGAGGGATCTCCATCCTTTATGAAGACAGGCATCCCTATGCTGGTGGAGAAGATTATTATGCGGTCTTTTTTGAAGACCCGGATCGAATCAAAGTGGAATTTGCAGCTCCTTGATCTTAAACAGGAGCTGTCTGAAGATAAACTACATAAAAGATGATAACAGAGTGTGAGAAATGAAAACAGAGCATTACCATTATGTAATGATTCTTGGAAATCATTCTAATCCTTTGTCTGCCATGAGATAATGGTATCAGAACCATTATACAAGGAGGATAATCATGAAGAACTTGAAAGACAAAGTGATGCTGATTACTGGAGGTGCTTCTGGGCTGGGATTTGCAACTGCAAAGGAACTCCTATCTAGAGGAGCGAAACTGTCACTCGTGGATATCGATGAGGAAGGGCTGAAGGAAAAGAAAGAGGCTCTGCTGAAAGAATATGGAGAAGCAGAAATCCTCACAGTGAAAGCGGATGTTTCCAGAGAAGAAGAAGTGAAAAACTATGTGGATGAGACCATGAAGAAATTCGGAAGAATCGACGGATTCTACAATAATGCCGGAATCGAAGGAAAACAGGCCTCCATGGGCGAATATGATCTGGACATGTTCAACAAGGTCATTCAGATCAATCTCATGGGTGTCTATTACGGACTGAGGTTTGTACTGCCCATCATGAAAAAGCAGAACTACGGAAAGATCGTGAATACTGCATCTGTAGCGGGAATTCTGGGCCTTGAGAACCAGTCGCCTTATATAGCCAGCAAGCATGCAGTGACAGGGATGACCAAAAGTGCGGCAGTGGAATATTCAGAAGCCGGAATCAACGTCAACTCCATAGCACCAGGAGCGATTCTTACACCGATGGTGGAAGGTTCCTTCAAGCAGATCAATCCGGATAATCCGGAGGAGGCTCAGAAGGAGTTTGCCAAGAGAAATCCGGCAAGAAGACTGGGACAGCCGGAAGAGGTGGCGAAAGTCGTCGCATTTCTGCTCTCGGATGATGCATCCTATGTCAATGGACAGGTCATCGCCATAGATGGAGGACAGTCTGTACTCTATTAGAAAGAGTGGAAATGAGAACTGAAAGAAGTTAAAACAGGAAGAAGGCCAATTTCAATGGAGAAGCTGGCCTTCTTCTTTTTTTGCTATTCATACAGACTTTAAGAATTCTTTCTTCACCTCTGATACCCTGCAAACTGATCTCCAAGGATGTCTTCAAGGGCATGGATGAGCTCGGTGTTCTCTCCGACGTATAAAACGATGAGATTATCCGTTTTGTAGAAATGCGGGTAGGAGACCCAGCTGATTTCCACAGAATTGTTGCCGTTGTGATATCCCGTGCCGCCTTCATCGATAAAAGAGGCATCTTTTTCCATGCTGCTCTCGCTTTCATACAGATAAACAGTGATGTGTTCTGTTTCGTTCACGGTAAGCCATCTGCGCTCCCCTTGCAGGATGTCTTTATCTGTATTTTCTGCAGTCACACTGAAATCCATCTCTTCAAGCTGAGTCATGAATTCTTCATAAGCTGTCTCTGGGACTTCCTTCTGACAGGCAAGCATAGTCAGGGTCAGAGCAAAAAGAATGAGAATTGCTGCGGATTTTTTCATGGGAACCTCCTTCTGGTTCTGATTTTACTTTAGTATAGGGCATCTGTATGGGGCTAGGGTATCAATTCCGTAACACTACTGGAACCTGACATATATTTTCGGAAATCACGCTGAACTTGATGCACATCAAGGAGAGGTTCTTCATTTCATCCTAGAATAGAGACAAGAAAGAAAAGATAGTAGGAGGAAAAAGAGATGAGTATCATCATGAAATACAAAAACCGGATTACAGCACTTTCCTTTGTTCTGATTCTTGCAGGAATCATTTTCGGGAATGCAGACATGGAGGCGGCAAGAAACGCTGCCCTTGTCACCGCCACAGTCCTTGCAAGTATACCAATCGGAATGAAGGCATTCCAGAGCTTGAGAATGAAGGCGTTCAGCATTGAACTTCTGGTCATCATTGCCGTAGTCGGTGCACTCTACATACAGGAATATATGGAATCCTCCGTGGTCACCTTCCTGTTTCTCTTCGGCGCCTATCTGGAAGCTAGAACGCTGGAGAAGACCCGTTCTTCGCTCAAGAATCTACTGGATATGGCACCCCAGGAAGCCATGGTTTTAAGAAACGGAGAAGGTGTGGTCGTTTCGGTGGATGACATAACGGAAGGAGACACCATCATGATAAGGTCCGGAGGAAAAGTGGCTGTGGACGGAACCATCCTTTCTGGAGAAGCATCCATCAATGAAGCCGCCATCACCGGAGAATCCGTTCCCGTAATCAAGGGAAAAGGAGATAAGCTCTTCAGCGGGAGTTTACTTGATCATGGATACGTGGAGATGACTGCAGAGAAAGTGGGAGAAGATACCACATTCTCCAAAATCATCGAACTGGTGGAAGAGGCACAGGAAGCCAAATCCAAAGCGGCCAGATTTCTGGATAAGTTCGCACAGATCTATACACCGGGTGTAGTGGTCCTTTCCGTGCTTGTCTATTTCATCACCCAGAATCTGCATATCGCCATCACTTTTCTGGTTGTCGCCTGTCCGGGTGCTCTCGTCATAGGCGCGCCTGTATCCAATGTGGCTGGAATCGGAAACGGTGCGAAAAACGGTGTTCTTGTGAAAGGCGGAGAAGTCATGGACAGACTCTCCAAAGTGGACACGCTGGTCTTTGATAAAACAGGAACACTCACCAAGGGGAAACCTGAAGTGTCAGGAATCCGAACCTTCCAGGAAATCAGCGAGGAAGAACTTCTGAGACTGACAGCCACCGTTGAAAACGCATCAGAACATCATCTCGGGCAGACCATCGTGAAGGAAGCCAAAGCGCGAAACATTGAAGTCAGCGGAGATCTTGAAAATCTGCTGGTGGAGAAAGGGCGCGGAATCACAGCAAAGCTTCATGAAAAAGTCATCGCCATAGGAAACCGTAAACTCATGGAAGAGCATGGCATAGAGATAGAGCGTGCAGCGGAAAAGGAAGCTGTCCGTGGAGAAAAGCAGGGAAATACTGTGGTGTTCACTGCAGTGGATGGAGTAATAAGTGGACTGTTTCTCATCAGGGATCAGATCAGAGAAGATGCGTTTTCCTCTCTGAAAGAGCTGAGAGCATCCGGAATCAGACAGATCATCATGCTCACCGGAGATAACCGACATACAGCGGAGCTGGTGGCCAGAGAACTGGAACTGGACGAATACCATGCGGAGCTTCTGCCCAAAGACAAGCTGGACTTCGTAGAGAAGCTGAAGAAGGAAGGTAAAGTAGTGCTTATGGCAGGAGACGGCATCAATGATGCACCAGCCATTGCCACAGCGGATATCGGGCTTGCCATGGGAGACGGAGGTACAGACGTGGCGCTTGAAACAGCAGACCTGGTTCTGCTGGGAGACAACTTCAGGCAGCTGACCCATGCATACAGCCTGGCCAAGGCCACTGTTAGAAATATGAAGCAGAACATCTGGTTTGCGGTAGGCGTGGTGGCACTTCTTCTCGCTGGAGTGCTCAGCGGAAGAATTCATCTGGCGGAAGGCATGTTCATTCATGAAGCCAGTGTAATCCTCGTGATCTTAAATGCCATGAGACTGGTGAAATACAGAAGAAAGAACCTGGTTGCCGAAAGTGAAAAGAATCTGGAAAACTTGATGGATATCAAGGTATCCTCATAGAATACAGGATATGATGAAGACAATAAAGATGAAAATGGAGGAATCAAATATGAAAAAACTTGTAATGCAGCTGGAACAGCTGACTTGCCCGACCTGTGTGAAGAAGATTGAAACGGTGCTGGAAAAGACGGAAGGTGTGGAAACTTCCACGGTGCTTTTCAATTCCAGCAAGGTGAAAATCAGTTATAATGAAGAGGAAGTGACACCGAAGGAACTGAACCGTAAAATCATGAATCTGGGCTATGATGTGCTCAGTATGAAAGAATAAAGAACTGAAAGACATCACATAACAAAGATTATGTAAATACAAAGAAGAGGACCAGGAGGAGATAACATGGAAAAAGAAGAAAACGGAAAAACCTGCAGCGCCCATGGGGCAATGCATCATGACCACTGCAT
Organism: Proteiniclasticum sp. C24MP; assembly: GCF_043951855.1. Lineage (NCBI taxonomy): Bacteria > Bacillati > Bacillota > Clostridia > Eubacteriales > Clostridiaceae > Proteiniclasticum > Proteiniclasticum sp. C24MP. The sequence goes on along the minus strand of NZ_JBINJW010000001.1, from coordinate 288,965 downwards.
CTCTCTGGTCCCCATCTTCAATCATCTGACGGAAGATCAGATGATTGAGATATCAGAGCTGACCCATGCAGTGGAATACAAGAGGGGAGAGACCATCTATAGAGCGCAGGAACCATCCGATGCCCTCTACATCGTGAGCCGGGGAAAGGTGAAAATCTATAGAATGTCAGAATCCGGCAAGGATCAGATTCAGAGAATCCTGACTCCAGGAGAATTCACCGGAGAACTGGCGCTCTTTAATGAAGATCTCCATGACTCCTATGCAGAAGCCCTGGAAGATGTTCAGATCTGCATGGTGAAAAGAGAAGACATGTCTCTTCTTCTTCTTAAATATCCCACCATTGCCATGAAGGTGCTTTCCGAGTTCTCAAAAAGACTGGAAGCTTCGGAGAAGCAGGCAACACGATTCGCCACGGAAAAAGTGGATACAAGAATCGCCATGTATATTGCCGAAACATTGGATCGCTATGGCGAGAAAGACATCGTTGAAATTCCCATGAAGCGAAAGGACCTGGCATCCCACCTGGGCACCACACCGGAAACCATCAGCAGAAAGCTACTGGAACTGGAAGAAGCGGAAATCATAAAGCAGCTTTCTGGAAACAGGATTCATGTTCTGGATCTGGATGCGCTTCTTCTGGTCTAGTGTAACCCTGCCGTATACAGTTGTATGGCATAGAGAAATGAAAAATCATCAGGAGGAAGTTGATTTCCGAAATGGTGGTTTTTCTTCTGTTTCAGGGGGTTTTAACTAGCTGAGAAGGGAGCACCTCTGTTATAATGGGAGCAGAGATAGGGTATGAGAACATACATGCAGGAAGAGTAGACTCTTCCATGAAATCTTGGGAAATGTGCATAATCGGGGGGATATTATGTTGGAAAAAGCTTTTCTGGAAGTACTGGATCGGGAACTTGTCATCGCACTGGGCTGCACAGAGCCCATTGCCATCGCCTATGCTTCGGCCATGGCTGCAAAGCACCTAAAGGGTGAACTACTATCACTGGAAGTCTATGCCAGTGCAAACATCATCAAAAACGCCATGGGTGTGAATATTCCAGGCACCGGTAAAACAGGAATGAATCTGGCGGCTGCACTGGGATCACTCAGTGATGCTGACAAGAATCTGGAAGTGCTCTGTGGCATCAAGGAAGCGGATATTGAAAAAGCATTGAAGATGATTGAAGAAGGCAGGATCAGCATAAGAAAATCGGATCATCCAAAGAAGCTCTATATAGAAGTACTTGCAAAATCGGAAGGATCCTCCTCCAGGGTGATCGTCGAAGATCGACATACGAACATCACACGGATTGAAACCGACGGAAGAGTCTTTTTCAGTGTGGAAGATAAAATCGATGAGCTTCCTGTGAATGATACAAGCTTCATGAGCATGGACAGTATCTGGGCATTCATTGAGCACGTGGATGTCTCAAAGCTGTCCAAAGTGGAGGAAAGCATAAAGATCAACAAACGCATCGGAGAAGAAGGGATTCTTCATGATTACGGACTCCGAGTGGGAAAGACCATCTATGAATCCATGGAGAATGGACATCAGGTCATGGACCCTACAAATTATGCCATGGCACTGACAGCGGCAGGGTCCGATGCCAGAATGGCAGGGTCTTCCTTCAGCGTCATGAGCAATTCAGGAAGCGGAAATCAGGGCATCACGGCAACCCTTCCAGTTATCGCATACTGGGAAAAACTTGGATTATCCTACGAAGAGCTTCTTCGGGCGGTAGCCTTAAGTCATCTGGTGACGATCTACATCAAGACGAAGTTCGGCAGGCTCTCAGCGCTATGCGGAGCAACCATAGCAGCCACTGGAGCAAGCTGTGGCATCACCTATCTTCAGGGCGGCAGGAAAGAAGACATCTATGCATCGGTTCAGAACATGCTGGGAAATGTAACAGGCATTCTCTGTGATGGAGCAAAAGGCGGGTGTGCACTGAAGGTAGCAACCTGCACCAGTGCAGCATGTCTTTCTTCCTCTCTGGCATTAAACGGTATTGCCATAGGAAGCCATGACGGCATCATTGACCATGATCCAGAGAAAACCATAGAGAATCTCTGTCTTCTCAGCACCGAAGGCGGTGTGGAGTCAGACCGGATCATTCTGGACATCATGCTGGAGAAGGAAAACAAACTCATCAACAACTGATTTTATAGAAGACCAGATCTGCATCGCAGATCTTTTTTTCTTTTTACAGATAAAGGCTTCGGACTCCCTTGATTTCAGATCATCAATTTCTGTGTCAAAGTAGTGTTTCATGATATTACCAATTGGTATATCGTAATTTAGTATATTATGTTATACTAAATCATAAGCTACTAAATCATAATTTGCTCGAATGAGGTGAAAGGGATGTTTGTTGGTCGAAAAGAAGAACTGGATTTATTAGAGGATCAATACAAGAGCAGTGATTTTCATTTCACTGTAATCTACGGTAGACGAAGGATTGGTAAAACGGAACTGATCCGACAATATATCAGAGATAAAAATGCGGTCTACTACATGGCAACGGAAACCAGTGGGGAGAAGAACCTGGAGATGCTGTCTAAACTTGTACTGGAATATTCAGGCACTGAGTTTCGGTTTAATGGATTCTCTGATTTCGAGGCTTTGTTTGATTACCTGACAGAGATTTCGAAGAAGGAGAGGTTGGTTTTTGTATTAGACGAATTTCCATACTTAGCCGCAGCCTATCCTGGAATCTCTTCACTCATCCAGAAATACTGTGATCATAACTGGAGAAATACCAGACTTCATCTGATTTTATGTGGATCTTCCATGAGTTTCATGGAAAATCAGGTGCTGGGTATGAAAAGTCCTCTTTATGGCAGAAGAACGATGCAGATCAGGCTCAAGGCGTTCAGCTTTTTTGAAACAGAAACATTTCTTGCGCCAATGAAGAAGGAGGACATTGCCTTGCTCCACTGCGCAACTGGCGGAGTAGCAGAGTATTTAAGTTACGTGGATAAGAGAAAAACGCTGGATGAAAATCTTACGGCTCTGTTCTTCACTACTTCAGGCAGGATGTATGAAGAACCGGTAAGCTTCCTGAAACAGGAACTAAGAGAACCTGGAGCGTATAATGCGATACTTGAGGTTATTGCAGGAGGTGCTCGGAAAAACAATGAGATTGCGACCAAGGTTCAAAAAAGTACAGGTGCAATCAACAATTATCTGGATAATCTGATAGAACTTGGCATACTGCTGAAAGAGAAGCCCATCGGAGAGATGACTTCAAGGAAAACAATCTACAGGATAAGCGATGGATCCTTCAGGTTCTGGTACCGGTATGTTTTCCAGAATAGGAGTGCCATTGAGATTGGTCTTGGTGATCGTCTATATCAGGAACAGGTGAAGAAAGATCTGCCGAATTTCATGGGGGAAGGATTTGAAGAGATTTTTCTGGACTACTTCGACAGAATGAACAGAAAAGGAAGTCTTCCTGTTCTCATCACTGCTCGCGGAAGGTGGTGGGGAAATAATCCTAAACTGAAACGTGAAGAAGAGATTGATGTTGTGGGTTTTGGTAGGGCAGCAGCAGTATTATGCGAGGTGAAATGGACCAATAGAAAGATCGGTATGGAGGTCATAGATCATCTCATGGAAAAGAGCGCACTTTTTGATGCAGCTGAAAAATATTTTATCTTGTTCAGTAAAAATGGTTTTACAAAGAAGGCCATGGAAACAGCAGTAAAAAGCGGCAGAATTCAATTGATTTCCTTTATGGAAGATTAGTAAGCATATATCGTGGCGAAATCCTGCAGTCAGAAATGAGGGCAGGGTTTTTCATCGCCTATGAAGAAGGATTCTCGGATGCATCAGATCCTATTGTAAGGTATTTGTTAATTGTTTGTCTATATTTATGATATTATAGATGAAAGAGGTGAGATTTATGATGAAAAGAAAAACACTCATCCTGGTTATTCTGGTGATGCTCGCTTATACTGTCACAGTATCCGCAAATTCAGGACCTGTGACCTGGTATCATTATCCGGGTATTTCCATGATCACCATCGATGAGGATTCGCCCATCACAGTGATCAAAGAGGATCTGCATTTTGATTTCAGTGAGGAGAAGGAAAATGATTTTACCCGAGTGGGGAAAGTCAGTGCGCGCTACACCATGCAGAACACGGAAGAAGAAACCACCGTTTCCAGAATGGTCTTTCCTTTCATCAGAAATCTATGGAACAGAGACGAAGATCAGGTAGAGGTTCTCTTTGATGGACAGCCCGTGAATTATGAAATCTACTACGGGAAAGAAGTGGAGGAAGTATACAGTGAAGATGAGTTCAAAGAGAAAGTGGAGCTAGCGGATATACTGGAATCTGTTACGAGAGAGAAGTATGTACCTGAAAACTATGATTATGAGGAAGTAGGACATCTATACCGGATTCAGCTGGATTCCGACCGGGAAGAGGATCTGCATGTGGATGCCAGCTTCACCCTATCGGATACGAATTCACGATTATTCACCAGAGGCAACAACAGCTACGGATATGACAATGATACGAATGAATTCGTCATAGGAACATGGCTGGGCGATGAACATACATCCATGGACATTTTCAGTCTGGATGAAGAGATTGACATTGAAGTGAAAGGCTATGAAAGCGGAGTGGAGGATGCACCGGAAGTCAAGGACTTCACCTATGAGATTGTTGAGGAGGAAATGAGCCTTGAGACCTATTACAGGGAGTTTCTCTCCGCAGATGAATACATCAGCGGCAGCGTCTTCATCCCGGAGGACCATAACATCTACTATGAGGTGCTGGATGAGGCGCTGGAAAGAGAGAGGCTTGTCACAGTGGATCACATCTCTAGCCTTCTCACCACGCCACGCTATGTGCTCATCGCCTATGAAGTTCAATTTGAAGCACTGGAAGAAAAAGTCGTGGAAGTGCGATACGACACCATGGGAAGTATGGATCGAAGAGAGACGGTGGAGCCCACCTACACCTATGAGTATTTTCTTCATCCGGCAAAATACTGGAAGGATTTCCATGACCTGACCATAAAGATCACACCATCGGAAACCTATCCATATGTCATAGACAGCAATCTCCAGATGACGAAAGAGGAGGATGGAACCTACATCGGAACATTTGAAACACTTCCGGAAGAAGATCTGCGCTTCACTCTTTTTGAGAAAGAGGAAATCACTTCCATGGATAAAGTGAAAGGCAGCATCGCCAGAAACTATTATCTGCTCTATTTTGGAGGATTTGCTCTTCTTGGTGTGATGTCTTTGGTGCTTGTAGGTATGGTCATAAGAAAATTGGTCAAATCATCTGGAACGAAGAAATAAGGGCTTTGATCATCGTGATATGATGGATTTGGCTATCGTGAAAATCGAAGTATAAAGACAGCAAAGTGGAGGAAGAAAACATGAAACTATACATGAAGCAGAAGGTCTTTTCCTGGAGAGACAGATTCTATATCAAGGACGAAAATGAAGAAGACAGATATTATGTGGAGGGAGAACTGTTCTCCTGGGGAAAGAAGCTTCATGTATATGATATGACAGGTACGGAAGTGGCTTTCATTCAGCAGAAAGTGCTGAGCTTTCTTCCGAAGTTCTATGTGTATACGAATGGAGAAATGATTGCCGAAATCGTCAAGGAGTTCACCTTCTTCAAGCCCAGGTATTCCATCTCAGGACTGGACTGGGATGTATCGGGTGATTTCTGGTCTCATGAATATGAGATTCTGGAGAGAAACAGCCCAGTGGTTTCCATACACAAGGAATGGTTCACCTGGGGAGACTCCTATGTCATCGACATCGAAGAAGGAAGAAATGAGATTCATGCTCTGGCAGTGGTTCTGGCCATCGATGCTGTGATGCAGGCTCAGGGAACTGCTGCGGCAGGCTCTGCCAACTAAGGAGCGTTCAGAAAACCTTCATAACATTCTGGTAGAATAGAGAATACTATATTACAGGAATGGAGTGATTGGATGAATAGAAGTGCAGAAACAGTGAAGGACTATCTGGATCATCTGCCTGAGGAGCGCAGAGCGCCCATAGAGAAGCTGAGAAAGACCATACTCGAGCATCTACCGGAAGGTTTTGAAGAAACTGTTTCCTATGGCATGATCGGTTACGTGGTTTCTTTGGAAAGATATCCGGAGGGGTATCATGCATCCGAGGGAGAACCTCTTCCTTTCATGAACCTGGCTTCTCAGAAGAATCATATCGCTCTTTACCATATGGGGCTTTATGCGAAACCAGGCCTGGAAGAATGGTTCAGAGAAGAATATGAAAAAAGAGTGACGCCAAAACTGGATATGGGGAAAAGCTGCATCCGACTGAAGAAAATGGACCAGATTCCCTATGATCTCATCGGAGAACTCTCTGAAAAGATCACGGTGGAAGATTATATCAAGGCTTACGAAGAGGCAATGAAGAAGAGAAAGAAAAAATAGATGAAGAAAAAGAAGCAGTGGCGGAGCATGATCCGCTACTGCTTCTTTGACGAGCGCAGGCTGTTATGGAGAAAAAGATTCATCATCATACGGCCAGTCTGTCATAGGAATCAGACCTAGATCTGTCCCAGAAACTGCTGAACCATGAAAGATACCACAACGACCAGGGTTGAAATCATGAATCCGTGCAGCATGGGCTTCATGCCGGACTTGGCTACCTGACTGAAGTTCGTCTTCAGGCCTATGGCTCCTAGAGACATGACCATGATGAACTTGCTGAAGGAAGCCAGGGTAGTGCTGATGGTCTCTGGTATGAAACCGGTGCTTTTCAGTGCCACCATCAGAAGGAAAAACAGGATGAACCAGGGGAATATCTTTCGAAGATCCACCTTTGCCGCGCCGGAATCCGAATGACCGCTCTGCTTCTTTCTTTCCAGTCTTTCATTGATGTAGGAGAAAAGCAGTACGATGGGGACGATGGAGAGGGTTCTTGTGAGTTTCACGATGACGGCAAACTGGCCTGCAGCGTCGGAAAAGGCATATCCTGCCGCCACCACCGAGGAGGTGTCATTGACAGCGGTTCCTGCCCAGAGACCGAATCCCAGATCCGACATCATGAAGTAACTGCCCATGATGGGGAAAAGCACCACCATGATGATGTCGAAGATGAAGGTGGCGGAAATGCCGTAAGCGATGTCGCTGTCCTTGGCATCAATGACAGGAGCAATGGCCGCGATGGCAGAGCCTCCACAGATGCCTGTACCTGCGGAGATGAGGCTGGACAGCTTCCAGTCCATACCCAGAGCCTTTCCTAGAAGGTATCCACCACCGAAGGCGGTGATGAGGGTAAAAGTCATGACGATGAGAGAAAACTTTCCTACGGAAAGAATCTGGCTGAAGCTGAGGCCTAGACCCATGAGGACGATGGAAAACTTCAGAAGTTTTTTCGAAGTGAAGACAAGTCCTTCCTTTGTACCGCTCATGGAAGAAACCAGTGGATTCAGCGCCATTCCGATGAGAAGCGCAAAAACGCCTGCACTGATCAGGTGCACAGGCAGAGCTTCGCTGATGAAATAGGATAAAAGAGCCAGAAGTCCAGAAATAAGGACACCAGGCAGAATGGATGTAAGTCTGTTCATGTTGTCATCTCCAATACTATAAGTTCTCATTGATTCTATCATGGATTCATCATAAAATATAATTATGATTATTAATAGATGTATAGATTATTTTAATGCGAAGGAAGTGAAGAAGAAATGGTGGATCAGAAACTGATATCCTTGCTAAGCATTGCAAGAAACGCAAGCTACACAGAAGCCGCAAAGGAGCTTGCCCTGACGCAGCCTGCCATCAGTCATCAGATGAGACAGCTGGAGGAGGAATACGGTATGAAGATGTTCACTTATGAAGGAAGAAAGCTTCAGCTGACGGAAGCAGGCAGCATCCTGCGTACCCATGCGGAAAGTGCAGTGGCCAGAGAAAGAATGCTTAAGGAAAAACTGAAAGGTCTGAAAAGCAGAAGAAAAGAAGTCAGATTCGGAGCAACACTCACCATTGGTGAATTCACCATCGCTCCTTTTCTATCGGAACTGTTTGAGACTTTTCCAGGGTATCATTTCTCGCTTATGGTGGATAACACGAAGAATCTCATGGAGATGCTGAACAAAGGAGAAATCCACTTCGCACTGATTGAAGGGCTGTTCCCGAAGGATCTCTATGAGACCCAGCTGCTCAAAACCTGTGATTTCATCCTGATCACTTCTAAAAATCATTTCATCGCGAAAAAGAAGAAGGTCCTTCTGGAAGATCTCCTTGACCAGAAGCTTATCATCAGGGAAAAAGGATCTGGTTCAAGAGAGATTCTGGAACGTGCACTGGCTGAAAAAAACAGAAGCCTGAGCAGTTTCAGAGAAGTAGTAGAAATGGGGAACGTGAACATCATGAAAAAGATGACCATGGAAGGCATGGGCATCAGCTTCATGTATCGTGATGCGGCTCTGGAGGAGCTTAGAGATGGAGAACTGGTGGAGGTATCTGTGGAAAATTTCAGAATGGAGCGGGAATTCAACTTCGTTCAGATCATGGATGACGTGATCTCCAGTGAAAACCAGGAAGTTGCAGGATTTTTCAGTGACAAAATGAGAAGATAAGCGAATCAGAAGATGGATATAACATTAACAATACTGAACGAATTGACAGAAAATGTTCAGATACGATACAAAAGCACTAATAATAATCAGTCGATTTTGTTAAAAAATAAATTACCCGGGGTATTTCATCGACGAAATTATAATAAAACTCAAGTTTCATGATTTAACTTGACCCTTTCAACGGTAAAATGTATATTAATAGAAAAGTTAGATATTTATCAAACTTTTGAAACTTTGTTAAAAATATGTAATCGGAAGGGGAAAAATCATGAGCGAAGCAAACAAGAATGAAAAAGTGTATTCAAGACGAGATATGTTGAAAACAGCAGGAAAAACAGCAGTTGGGGTAGCTGCAGTTTCATTTATTCCTTCATTTTTAACAGGCTGTGACAAGAAAGTGGAGCTTCCATCCAAGGAAGTGCTTGCATATGAATATGTAGAAGCAAGTGAAGATGCACCGGTTTATCCATATCCATACCAGAAGCTTGACATTGGAACCACCATGGAAAGAGGATATGCCGGATACTACAACAAGGGCGGCTGCTGCAGAGGTGTTGTGGATGCTGTAATCGGACAGCTGGGAGACAAAGCCGGGTATCCATGGAACCAGATTCCTGTAGATGTATTTGCCAACGGAGCAACAGGTTTCGGAGCGGGATCTTTATGCGGAGCCATCGCTGGCGCTGCTACATGCATCGGTTTTGCGATTCCACCAGAAGATGCTCCAGCAGTAACAGCTGAGCTGTTCAAGTGGTACACAAGCACAGAGCTGCCAACCTATAAGCCAGATGTTGATGTGGATTCACTGGTTTCACCAAGTGTAAACTGCATTGACTCCGTGGGACAGTTCATGGAAGTATCAGGATACGGAATGAAGGATCCTGAAAGAAAAGCAAGATGTGCTGGTCTTACTGCAGATGCTGCAGGCAAGGTAGTAGAACTGATCAACGCTTACTATAATTTATAAGAACCAACGGGAAACAGAGTATACAAAACAAAGGAGTAGAATATAATGGGAAAAATAGGAATGACTGAGCTTATACTGATCTTATCCATCGCACTGGTCATTTTCGGGCCATCCAAGCTGCCTGCCATAGGCAAGTCCATCGGAGAAGCCATCGGTCAGTTCAAATCTCATGCAAATAAACTGACAGAGGATGTTATGACCACCGCTGACGATGTGAAGAAAGATGAAAAAAAGGAAAACTAAAAAAAGCAAGGATGACCAGCTCACCCTGGTGGAGCACCTCACTGAACTGAGAAACAGAATCATCTATATGGCTGTAGCACTTGTTGCAGCCATTCTTCTCAGTTACAGCTTCTCGGAGATTCTTGTGAAGGATATGATCGGCATTGTGCCGGATATCAACTTCGTGTTTATCTCTCCGGCGGAGCTTCTGCTCTCATACATTAAGATTGCAGTGATCATCGGACTGGTTGTTTCAGCACCTTTTCTCATCACCCAGATCTGGCTTTTCGTAAGCCCGGGTCTTGAGAAGAAGGAGAGAAGGACCATCGTCTTTTCCCTTCTCTTTGGTGGAGTATTCTTCATCATTGGTGGAGTATTCGCCTACATTGTGGTACTGCCGCTGATGATTCAGTTCTTCATCGGTTTTCAGATGGAAGGAATCGAGGAGATGATCAGTTTCAGCAGCTATCTTTCACTGGTAGTGAATACCGTGCTTTCCTTCGGGCTGATTTTTGAGATGCCAAGCATCATGGTCATACTGACAAGGCTTGGTGTGGTCCGTTCGAAATTTCTGAGGCAGAACAGGAAGTACATCATTCTGGTGATTTTCGTCCTTGCTGCGGTGCTGACACCACCGGATATCATATCACAGACCCTTCTTGCGCTGCCGATGATCCTTTTATTTGAACTGGGTATATTCTTATCGAGGATTGTAGAACGGAAGCGGGATGCGGGTGAGTAGTATAGTACTGAACTGATCATAAAACTAGATGCTGCATAGGGGTTGTCCCCCCGTATGCAGCATTTTTTGTTGTGAAAAAACGAATCTTAGGCTTATCTTATATAGGAAAAAGTATCCTGGATAAGAAGGATATGGAAATTATGGGAACCAGAGAGGAATGATAAATAGTATTCTTCGATCTGCAGCTGAAATCAAGGGATAATTCATATAGAATTAACATGATTACGTTATAATTTATCCTGATGATAAATGACAAAGCAAAGGAGATAGAACTATGAGAATACTGGTGATCGGAGCAGTTGCAGCTGGAACATCCGCTGCGGCGAAAGCGAGAAGAAACGATGAAGATGCGGAGATCGTCATCTATGAGAGAGATACGCATATTTCCTATTCCGGATGTGGAATGCCTTATTATATCGGAGGCGAAATCGAAAAAGGGGAAGAGCTTACCCCCAGAAATCCTGAATTTTTCAGAAACAAATACAATGTGGCTATCAGAACGGAACATGAAGTGCTGAAGCTGGATAAAGAGAAGAAAGAACTGGAAGTGAAGAACCTGGTGACAGGAGAGGTATTCACTGACCACTTTGACAGGCTGATTCTCGCCACGGGTGCGCGTTCGGTGGTACCTCCAATAAAAGGTGTTGAAAATGCGCATGTATTCACTTTGAGAAACATCAATGACATGTATCGAATCAAACAGTACATCAATAACAGATCACCTAGAAAAGCGGTGATTGTAGGCACCGGGTTCATCGGCCTTGAAATGGCGGAGAATCTCAGAGGCCTGGGTATGGAAGTGACCATGGTGGAACTTCTGCCACAGGTTTCTCCAGGACTGGATGCGGATATGGCGATCCTTGTGGAAGAACATCTGGAAAAGAAAGATGTGAGAGTCGTAACCAATACCTATGCCAGTGAAATTTCTGAAAAGAACGTTCTTCTGTCTGACGGAAGAAAACTGGATGCGGACCTTGTGATCCTTGCTACAGGTGTGCGTCCCAATGTGAAGCTGGCAGAAGACGCTGGCATTGTGCTTGGAGTGACCGGTGCCATCAAGGTGGATTCCTTCATGGAAACCTCGGAAAAAGGAATCTATGCGGCAGGAGACTGCATTGAGCAGTATCACAGTGTCACAGGAAAGCCTGTATACAGACCGCTGGGGTCCACTGCCAACAAGACCGGAAGAATCGCAGGAAACAACATCACCGGAGGCGCGCTTGAATTCAGAGGGGTGCTTGGAACGGGAATCTATAAGGTCTTTGATCTGACGGTTGCGCAGACGGGTCTTACCGAAAGAGAAGCGGTGAAGGAAGGTTACGACATTTCTGTAAGCCATAACATCAAACCGGATCGTCCGGAATATATGGGCGGAAAGGAAATGACCATAAAATCCGTGGCAGACAAAAAGGATGGAAGACTGTTAGGCGTTCAGATTGTGGGTCCGCAGGGCGTGGATAAGAGAATCGATGTCTTTGTTGCGCTCATCAGCTTCGGTGCCAAGGTACAGGATCTGGTGCATCTGGACCTTGCCTATGCACCACCGTTTTCCACTACCAAGGATCCGGTCATGTATACAGGGATGATTCAGGAGAATGCCATCTATGGCAACAGGCCTCTTATGACCAATGAAAAGCTGGAAGAACTCATGTCATCCGGAAAGAAGGTCAGGGTCATTGATACAAGAGTGGAGAAGCAGTTCAGTGCATCCCATGTGGAACATGCGGAAAATCTTCCCCATGCTGTAATAAGAGAGAAGATGAAGGAGCTGGATAAGGACACCATCACCATCACTTACTGCAATAAGGGAACCACAGGAAATGCGGTGCAGAATATTCTCTTGAATCATGGGCTGAAGGAAGTCTATAACCTCTCTGGTGGTCACAAGACCTATATGAGATACAGGCTACTGAAGAAGAAATCAGAGAAGAAGTAGAGTTGTTTCGCATCAGATAATAGAAGAGCCCGGAAACCAAAAAATAAATTTGGTTTCCGGGCTCTGTCAAGCTGCACTATTTTTCCAGCATATCATGATAGTCTTCATTCTTTGTAAGAATCGCCTGGGCGAATTCACAGACAGGTCTGATTTTCCGTCCTTCTTCCCGGGCTCTTTCAACCACCGCTGTTATGAGCTTCTTGCCTACGCCCTGACCGCTGAATCCGTCGTGCACATAGGTGTGATTCACAACCAGAATGTCATCCCCCGCAAGTTCAAACAGGATTTCACCGGCTTCGATTTCTTCCTCGTTCATCAGATAAATTCTATTATCTTCGTGTTCCACTCTCATTTTCTCTTTCCTCCTCGTAATTCAGTTTGAATATACTTCATTGCACCGCTAGGGCCTAGAGCGATGAGTTTCATGTCTCTTTCATGATGTTTTCGATTTTTCTAGGTATGCAGTTCCTTCTCAGTCATGGAACATGCTTTCCTGATGCATCAGTATGAATAGTTCCATTTTAGCATAGAGAAAAAAGTTTTTACACCAAAGTAGGAAAGAAATGCATTTTACACAATGTTTCTTGCTCCTACGAAACGGATTCATAATGAAACTTTCCGCTTACTTTGAGACTCTTAAGGAATATAATGGAAGAAAGGAACAAGATAATTATAAAGAAGGGAGCGATTCTTATGATCAGAGAAGCGAAATCAAGTGATGGGAAGGAGATTCTTGGCATCTACAGCCATTATGTGGAAAACACGGCAGTTTCCTTTGAATATGATGTACCGGAGATTTCTGAAATGGAGAAGAGAATCAGTGAAAATGGAGAGAAGTATGTTTTTCTGGTGCTGGAGAAGGAAGGCCATATTGCAGGCTATGCCTACGGCGGCCGTTTCAGAGATCGGAAGGCCTACGACAGAACGGTGGAGGTGTCTGTGTATGTCCATAAGGAGGAGCTGAAAAACGGATATGGCAGCGCACTGATGAAGGAACTGCTGAAAAGGCTGAAGGAAAAGGGGATGAAGACCGCGGTAGCCATCGTTACTTCTGAAAATGAAGCCAGCAGCAGAGCCTTCACAGCCATGGGGTTCACCTATGCAGGACATCTTCCTCAGGTGGGGTATAAATTCGGCAGCTGGCATGGAATCAATCAGTATTTCAGGATTCTGTAGGAAGATGGAATTAGAAAGAATCTTCACTTAAAATTAAAGAAAAAATAAGCGGGTATCGCTATTGATTTAAACTCTTCTAGATAAAGTAAAGATAGAAAGGAAATATCCGAACATAAAAGGAGACATATCATGACTGAAATAAAAAGAAGGAAAAGCAGAAATATCTTCATGGGCATCCTGACGCTTCTTCTTTTCAGCTTTGTACTGTTCGCCGTTCTGGACCGTTCACAGGAGGAAAGCAGACCTCCCACCATTCATGTGCTAATGAATGATGCGGTCAGAAAGGAAGCAGCCATAGGGACTTATGAGTGGACAAGCGGGGACCGAAGCGTCGTAGCCGATGCTGACCATCCAGCCATGTTCACCTATGAGGAAAAGAATACACTGGAAGCGAGCAAGGGGCAGAAAGTCTATATGAGTATTTCTGATGAACAGGGGTATCTGCCTATAGATGTGGTTCATTTCGAAGTCTATGCCAAAGGAAGCACAGAGAAAATCAAGGATGCCAGCTACAGCATCAATGGAGATACCCTTGTGCTCCATGTGGAAGAGGATTCTGGAGATTATGTGTATTGCCTCCTTATGGATTATGGGCAGCGTGGACATGCGGACTATGGAATCAACATCATTGTGGATCAGCAGAGCTTTTCTGTGGAAGAACTGAAAGAACTGGAAACACCTTATGTGGGTAACCATGGCAAGGTGGGAGAAATCCTGTCCAAGCTTCCTTCCCCTGGAAGCGGCTATGTCCAGAGATATCTGGCATTAAAGACAGGAACCGAGCCTTATGGGATCGTGGCCTATTATGAGCCGGTGGAAGAGATGGCGGGAACCATTGTGTTTCCATCCGAAAATCCGGTGAATAATATATATGAGAACATGGAGAAAAATGCCGCTGCACTCTTCTGCCTCATTGATAATGCCGGCATGGTGACCTTCAAGGTGAGACAGACCCCTTCCACGGGTGAGCTGAAAGATCGGGAATATGAAAGTGCCGTAACCTTTACCAGGGAAAAGCTCACATTGAAGTATGGAGAACTTGAGGATATTCTGGATCATGAAGACATTTTTTCTGAAAAGCCCTAGCAGCTTCTGATATGGAAGGAAGAATCAGGAGCCGCATCAAGTACAGATTATAAATTCATTTCATGTTCTGTCAGAGTGGAAATGGACTGTTTCCGCCCGAAAAGATGACCACCAGGGATCTTCATCCAAGGTGGTCACTTTTATATCCAAGAAGAAAGGGGGAACTTACTTCTTATCAGTGAAGATTATTTATCCTCATCATGGTGTACTTCTGTGATTACAGGTCCCTCGTTTCTCAGCTCATCCATTTTCGCTTTCTGCTCGGTTTCTTTCAGTCGATCTTCCGCTTCCAGCTTCTTCTGGATTTCCTTCATGTTTCCTTTGTTTTCTTCCATGTTCTTCTCCAGCTTCTGCAAGGTGTTTTTTGCGAAGTCTCTACCACCGATACCGAACGCGATGGCAAATGCCACTGCAGTTGCTACGATGATGGCGATGAACAGGGTTTCCACGAACAGTGCACCGATGCCTAAGTGTGACAGCGCCATGAGGGCTGCGATGGTAATGATCACACCTTTTATGATCATGGCTGCGAATCTTGCCTGCGGCAGGGTGTCAACAATGAATCTCTTGGCAATGGAGCCTAGCACATATCCACCCAGAAGGATCAGCAGTGCGCTTAAGATCATTGGCAGATAAGCAATGACTGCTCCGCCTATGGTCTGGAAAATTGTAAGTCCGATGAGATCAAATGCCTGAACTGTGAAGAACAGGATGATCAGGGCTTTTACCACGATACCGACAACTCTTCCCAGATCAAAACCGGTGGCTCTTGGTTCATCCATGACATCAGCGACTTTATCGGAGATACCGAATCCATCAATGATGTTTTCAACCAGATCTCCAACCAGTTTGGCAATGAAGATACCGATGAGGATGAGGATACCAGCAGCCAGAATCTGCGGAATGATGCTTGTGATACTGGTCAGCATGGTCACTGCAGGATCTGTAATGGCATCAATGTTAAGGACTTCCAGTGCTGCAATGATGAATGGAATCAGTACGATGACATAGAGTACTTTTCCACCCAGATCAGCAAAGGAAAGGGAATTCTTTGAGGGTTCTTCTGGTGTCTTTGGATCTGTGAGCCCCATTTTGTCTTTCAGCTTATCCACTTTCACTCTTTCAAGGAATCCCATGGTCAGCTGCTGTACGATCTTAGCGATGACAAATCCCAAGAAGAGCAGGAGTGCTGCACCTATGAGTCTTGGAATGTATCCAAGGAAGGTTCCAAGCATACCGGTCAGTGGTGCGGAAATATTATTCAGTCCGAATCGGTCAAAGATTCCTGGTAAGAAGAATAGAACTGTTAAGATAAATCCAAGTTTACCAAGAAGTTCAGGAATGCTGTTCGCTTCCTTCGCGCTGTCACCGAATTTCTGATCCAGCTTTAATGCCTTTGCGCCTTTTACAATCAGATTCTTCACTATATAACCGGCTATGATGGCAATGATGAGGAAAAGTATACCAAAGAGTATGTCAGGTAGACTCTGTTCCAGATTAGCGGTTAATTCGTTCATGAGATCACTCCTTTAAAAAAAATAATAGTTTGTTACATAATTCATTCTACCCGTAAGATGTTGATAAACATGAAATAAAGTGTTAAGAAATATTGTGTTTACAAAGTGTTTTCATATATTCAATATCTCAGAAATATGTAGCTATATATTAATCAAAGGTGGTGTTTATCAAACTGCTTTGATTCTCATCTGTTTTCACAATAATAGTTCATGTTTGCTGTTTCACGATCAGAAGCGATGGTATGATATAGTGGATTGACTGGAATTTAACAGAATCGGATTCAAAAATAAGTTATAATTTATCTCTTTATATGGTATAATAAACCATATAAAAATAATGCGAGGTGTATGATATGAAACTGCAACTGGAACAGATCACCAAATCTTTCGATAACAAGGAAGTACTGAAAGACGTATCTTTTGACTTTGAAAATGGAAAGATTTATGCACTTCTTGGTAGAAATGGGGCGGGTAAAACGACCCTCTTCAACATTCTTGCCGACGAAGTCAAAGAGGATGGAGGAATCATGAATCTTACGATTCATGGGGAAACAAGAGACCTTACCATAGAAGATCTCAGCTATGTCTATTCTTCCCCCGTTCTTCCTGATTTTCTCACAGGGTATGAATTCATAAGATTCTTCATGGACATCAACAAGGAGAAACTGAAAGGGGAAGAAACCATAGATGATTACTTCAATCTCATCAAGATTGATGAAGAGGACAGACATCGTCTCATCAAGGGATATTCCCACGGGATGAAGAACAAGCTTCAGATGCTTCTGTTTCTCATTGCAAAACCACCGGTGATTCTCCTTGATGAACCTCTGACTTCTCTGGATGTGGTGGTGGCACTGGAAATCAAGAAGCTTCTCAAGAGCATCAGGCAGGACCACATCATTATATTCTCCACCCATATTCTGCAGCTTGCTACGGATCTCTGCGATGAGATCGTCATCCTGAATGACGGAAAGCTGTCTCTTCTGGATCACGAGATGCTCGCAGATCCGAACTTCGAGGAAGAAATCATTGAGAGGCTGAAGGAGCGAAAAGATGTTTAGTAGTGTGCTTACCATCATGAAGGTAGAGACGTCGATCTTCATCAACGGCTTTCTCTACTTTCTGAAAAAACTGTTCTTTCTTAAGAATATACTGAAGTCCACCAGCTATTCCATCCTGAAAATAAAAAGCGGTCTGGGCTATGTGGCATTTATCTATCACTTTGTATGGAGTGCCATGAAGGCGCTGATTCTCCCTGGGGTTTTTATTTTTCTGACTCAGTTTCTTCTGGGAGAAGGAGGAAATCCGAACCCGCTGACGCTGGTTCTCATGTTCTATTTTGTGCTGAGACTGATAAGTTCACTCACATTGGAGCTGAACCACCAGAAGTTCATCATGATCAAGGAAATGAGAATGAATGCGAAGGCATATACCTTCGCCCATCTTCTGAAGAAAGAAGGGTTTAAATTCACGGGAAGAACACTGTCTTTTCTTCTCATAGGAAATCTCATCGGGATGAACATGCTGACAGCGCTTCTCCTTTCGGTGATGGCCACCATGACGTCGCTGATCGCAGAAGCGATGCATCTGTACGGATTCGAGAAGAAGAGCTTTGTTCTGGAAGAACATAATGTGGTCCTGATCATACTGTATCTTATGGTCTTTGCCTCAGGGTATGGCCTCTATTTCCTGATACCTGGTTTTGACGGGGGAGGCATCCTGCTTCATCCGGCTTTCATGGCAGCGGTATTTCTGCTTGGCGCCGCATCTGTAGTCTACATCACAAGATTCAAAGGGTATACGGAAGTGGCCAGCAGAGCCACCAGCCTTGAGAAGATGACAAAACTGCAGACTGCAGTGAAGGAAGCAAGATTTGCCGATGTCAAGATGAACGACAAGGATTTCGGGGAGGAATATCTGGATCATGACAGGTATAAGGAAAAGGAAGGATATGCATTTCTCAATGCCCTGTTTTTTGATCGTCACAGGAAGTTTTTCAGAAAGCCCGTCTTTGTCAAGACAGCCATTGTGGTGGCCGCATTCCTGCTGATCTTCGGTGGAAACATGCTTACAGAGGAGAACATTCTGATCGAGCTGTCATCGGGTCTGAGCACCCAATACACGCTCTTCATCTTCATCATGTATCTTCTGTGCAACGCCAACAGGGACACCAAAGCCATGTTTTATAACTGCGATCTTTCCATGATGCGATACGGATTCTACAGACAGCCGAAAGCACTCCTTAAGATGTTCGGGCTTCGACTGAAAAGAATCATTCTGGGCAATATGATTCCGACGCTGGGTATCATCATAGGACTTCTACTGGTAACCTACTTCTCCGGAGCGGAAAACTACAGAGAGATTCTGCCGGTGCTTCTCATGATTGTGTCCCTGGCGCTGTTTTTCTCCATCCACTATATGTTCATGTACTATATTTTCCAGCCCTACACCTCTTCCATGGAGGTGAAGAGTCCCATATTCAGCATCATCAACGGGCTGGTCTACTTCGCTTCCTACATGGCCATGCAGATCAGAACCGCTGCAGCCAGCTTTCTTCCTTTCATCATTCTGTTCTCCCTTCTGTACGGTGCAGCAGCGGTGGTTCTGGTCTACAGAAAAGCTCCGCAGACATTTAGGGTGAAATAGGTGAAAATTGTGTATAATGATATCAAAAGAACACAATGAATACAGAAGAGGTGCCGAAGATGATGAACGGATTAATGTTTCAGGGATTCGAATGGTATATCCCTGATGACGGAAATTACTATAAAGATCTCAAGAAGAAGCTGGTGGATCTGAAGCGGATCGGTGTAACATCCGTGTGGCTTCCACCGGTATGCAAGGCCACAGGAACAAATGACACAGGCTATGGCATCTATGATCTCTACGATCTGGGTGAATTCGACCAGAAAGGTTCAGTAAGAACAAAATACGGACCCAGGGAGGAACTTCTTGATCTCATCCACGCCATTCATGAAGAGGGGATGCATGTCTATGCGGATGTGGTCCTGAACCATA
The DNA here is from genome assembly GCF_043951855.1 of Proteiniclasticum sp. C24MP. Classification (NCBI taxonomy): domain Bacteria; kingdom Bacillati; phylum Bacillota; class Clostridia; order Eubacteriales; family Clostridiaceae; genus Proteiniclasticum; species Proteiniclasticum sp. C24MP. Next base: position 269,717 of record NZ_JBINJW010000001.1, on the reverse strand, counting down.
AGGCTGGTGCGGATTTTGAAGAAGAATTCGAGGCTGTTAAAGTTGACAGAAACGATCGTACAAAAGACATCGAAAAGCCGAAAAAAATCAAGGCCTGGACAGGGTTCAATTTTCCCGGAAGAAACGGGAAGTATTCTGAATTCACCTGGAACTACAACCACTTCTCCGGTGTGGATTATGACACCCTCACGGGTGATACGGGAATCTATAGGATCCTTGGTGAGAATAAAGGATGGAACTGGGGTGTATCCCATGACAATGGGAACTTCGACTATCTGATGTTCGCAGATATCGACCATGCACATCCGGATGTGAAGGAAGAGCTGAAGAGATGGATCGACTGGTTCATTGATGAACTGCATCTGGATGGAATAAGATTCGATGCAGTGAAACACATCGACAGCGCTTTTCTGGAGGAATTGAGCAATCACATCAAGGAAAGAATGGGAGACGAGTTCTATCTCCTGGGAGAGTACTGGGAACATGGAATCAAAAACAACACGAAATTCATGAAGTCCACAAAATTCAATATGGATCTTTTTGATGTGGGGCTGCATTTCAGTCTCTACAACGCATCCAAGGATGCGGAAAACTACGATCTCAGGAATCTATTCGAAGAAACCATCACCAAGGAGAATCCGCCCATGAGCGTCACTTTTGTGGACAATCATGATTCCGAACCCGGACAGTCTCTGGAATCCTATGTAGAGCCATGGTTCAAGGAAATCGCCTATGGCATCATTCTGCTTCGTAAAGATGGATATCCCTGTGTATTCTATGGGGATTACTACGGCATCGGAGGAGAATTCATGATCGAGCCACATAAAGATCAGATTGATATCCTCGCTCTGATCCGGAAAAACCACGCTTATGGAGAGCAGGATGATTACTTCAAGGAAAAGGATCTCATCGGTTGGGTCAGAAACGGAAATGAAGATCATCCCGGAAAATGTGCAGTGGTGATCTCCACCATGGAGAAGAAGTATATTTCCATGTTCATGGGAGAGAATCAGAGTGGAAGAATATTCAGGGATTTCACGGGAAACTGCGAAGACCAGGTGACGGTGAATGAAGAAGGCTATGGAGATTTTCCTGCTGAAGCGGGCAGCATTTCCGTATGGCTTGAAAATGAAATTGATCTTGGATGATCTGAAGATGCGATAATGAATACAGACAAGGGCTGTTCTAGAAGGAACAGTCCTTGTTGAGCCTTAAATTCCATCTGTTTCAGGGAATTCCAGTATGGTATGATGGAAGAAGGAATGTTCAAGGAGAAAGAAATGAAGAAACTGAAAACAGGTGTGTACAGTGCGCTGGGCAGAATCTACATCCCCGAAGAAATCAGGGGAAAGAAGGACCTTATTCTGCACATCTCGGATACACCACTGGCCATCTATCCGGCCATAAGAAGACTGATACGAAAAATGAAACCCAAAGTCATCATCCACACAGGCGATCTGGCGGATCACATCAAGCTGGAATTCAACGAGCATCTCATGAATGAATTCCTGAATGATGCACGGAAAATCATAAGGATCATGGAATTTTCTTCTGCGGATGAAGTCTATCTAGTCATGGGGAATCATGATAAATACAGAAAAGTGAAAGAGATGGTTACCCGAAGCAGTCTCGTTGAAATGAGTGCGATGATGAAAATTGAGGGACATGATTTCCATCTCTCCCATTACTATGAAGATGTCATTACGGATCCCAGGGATTACAATCTGTATGGTCACAACCCGGAGAAGAAGAATCATAAGGTGAGAACCAGATGGTTTTTAAATGGTGTATCCAGCATCAATGTCATAGAAGGTTCCAGCGGAAAAGTGCATGAGCTGAGATACCCATGGGGGACAGACAGCTACAGATACAGAAGAGTAAAGAGCGGATTATAATAATTTCAAGGAGAGTAGTATGGTTGAATTATTAAGAACAGGTCCAGGCATCCTTCTCATTGATACCCAGGAGGAAGAAGGCATCAGAGGGTATTTCGGCGTTTCTTCCGGCAAGGAGCTTTTTTCGCTTATGGATGCATTCAGTTTCGCCACCGAAGGTGAGACCATCGTTCTTCTGGCATCCAGTGATGAGCGAGTGGTACGAGCCAGCGATGAGAAAAATGCGCTGGTCATCACAGACGAACCCTCCGTGATACTGGCAGGGCTGATAAACAATGGATTCGCCTGCAGAATCAGAAGAACCAAGATCGTTTCCCGCACCATCATCATGAGAGCCGTGGGGGATATGGAAAAGGTCTTCGATGAGCTTCAGGAGGACTACAAAGGCGTCGAAGGAAGTCTTATGGAATTCATCAACAGCAATCTGGAGCAGGGGGTCATCATCGCACTGACAGACAAATCGCTGAACCGCCAGGTGACGCTCAGCGACATCTACATGGAAAAATGTCTGCTCGTAAGCGACAACTACTTCACCCTTTATAAGGAGCTGCGCAGCAATGCGCTGAGATATCTCAATAGTGGTCTGAAGAACAAAGTATGGTATGAAATGGATATCAGAATCTACGATATGTATGGCGCTTTTCAGCTTCATTTCGACAGGCTCATGAATGTGCTGACGGAGCTTGAAATGGGGATTGTGCTGGGCAGCACCTGGTCCAAGGATTATCCCAAGATGCTTCTGGCAGTGGATGTCTACAGTGTCAGGTTCTTTACCTTCTATGAGCCCAGATACATCAAGAAGATTCTTCTGGGCATGGAATACGTGGACGACGGCACAAGAATTGTGGATTATGATCTCTATATGGGGAAAAAGAAGATCTCATGGAGAGAACTGACCAAAGACAGAAAGATGACCCGGGATGAACTGGGACTTCATTTCAGAAAAGAGACCATGTCCAATCTCACCCATCTGGAAGTGAAGAAGATCCATGAGATGGAAGAAAAGGTCATGGAATCCAGAAAGAAGTAGTGTCATGCATCAGGAGAGGATAGAGTAGTTACCATAGAAGAAGAAACCGTCCAGTGACAGGGGGAAACCATGAGGAAAAGCGGAAATAAGTTCATATTCATTCTGGCCATGCTGCTCTTCGGAAGCATCGGTCTTTTCGTGAGGAAAATTCCCATTCCTTCCCTGCATATCGCCTTCATCCGAAGCTTTGTGGGAACCTTCGTCATGATCTTCATCTATGTCTTTCTGAAGAGGAAGATTGATAGAGAAGCTGTGGTAAGAAACAGATACAACCTGCTTTTCGGGGGTGCATTTCTTGGCATCAACTGGATCCTTCTTTTTGAAGCCTATAAGAACACCACCATCACCAGTGCCACCTTAGCCTATTACATGGCACCCATACTGTTCATCCTTCTGTCCGCTGTGATTTTCAGGGTGCGGCTTACAGGAATCAGGATCCTCACCATCCTTCTGGCCTTCTTCGGTCTTGTGGTGCTCCAGATGAAGGATGTTTCGGTGATGAACGACATGGACAGCAAAGGCATGCTTTTCGGTCTGGCGGCAGCCTTTTTCTATGCGCTGGTCATCATCTTCAATCGAAGAATGAAAGGCATCAGCGGTATGGATCGAACCTTCATGGAGCTTTTCCTGTCCCTGCTGGTGCTGAGTGTATACATGCTTTTCACCGGAGAGTTTTCTGCATTCTATATCCCTCTGGAAGCGCTGCCCTATGCGCTGATTCTTGGCATCATTCATACTGGACTTGCCTATTATCTGTACTTTTCCACTGTGGATCGGATGGATTCCCAGTACGTGGCACTGCTCAGCTACATTGATCCCTTGTCCGCCATACTCTTTTCCGTGCTGCTTCTGGGAGAAGCCTTCTATTTCAATATGGCCATGGGTGCACTGCTGATATTAGGTTCCTCCGTTCTTTTTGACCTCATTGGGAAGAAGGAGGAGAAAATGAAAAGGAGGAATTCCTCATGATCTATCTGATTCCGGCAGGACTGCTTTTTCTCATGGGCTGGCTGATCCGATACAAAAGGAAGACCTGGCTTATCTCAGGTTATAACACAGCCTCAAAGAAAGAGAAGGAAAAATATGATCTGGACAAACTCACAAGGCTCATGGGAAACTTTCTCTTCATGCTGGGTGCTGTGTTTCTTCTCATGTTTTCTGCGAGTATCGTCCTGAAAGACTACGAGAATGAAATCGCCTGGGTAGGATTTGGTGTGGAAACTGTGGTCATTCTCATGGGACTCATTTATCTCAATACAGGAAACAGGGTGATGAAGACATAGACGCATCAAAGTAAGACAGGACAACAGCTTCCTCTCAGGAGAAGATGCTGATGTAAAGAAGCAGGTGCGTAGTGAAGCAGGCAGAAACATAGGCAATAAAAAGCAGAAATCTCTCTATCCATTCGTGTAAATGGACGGAGAGATTTCTGCTTTAATGGAATCTATTCTGCTGCAATGGGCACATAGACCCTTTTCAGAAGTTCATCATCCAGCATGTAAAGTGCGGCAGGATCTAAATCAGCTCTCTTCAGTTTGCCTAGAATGGCTGTGAAGTTGCTTTCTTCTTCCACCTGCTCATCCACATACCATTTGAGGAAGCTGATGGTTGCATGCTCTTTTTCTTCTATGGCAAGATCCATGAGATCATAGATTCTCTTGGTTACTGTTTTTTCGTGGGCCAGTGATTTTTCAAAGGTGTCCTTGTATCCTTCGAACTCCGTTTCAGGATCTGGAATTCCCTTGAGAATCACTCTGGCATTCATTTCCAGAAGATAATCATAGAATTTCATTGCATGATCCACTTCTTCTCTTGCCTGGATTCTATAAAAATTGGCAGCGCCCTGAAAATCGTTGTCTTCACAGTAGGCTACCATGGAAAGATAAAGATAGGAGGACAGCAGTTCGTAGTTGATCTGGTCATTGATTGCATCAATCAGTTTTTTGCTTAACATCATAATCATCCTTTCAAATGTATATTCTAGTGACAGAAGTCCTATTTAAGAGTATTCCTTTTTACAGGAAATATCAAGCAGGGAAGAGCCTCCATGCACTGGTATGTCTAAATTCATGAACTGTTCATGGATTAGTTTTTGTATCTCTCTTTCATGTTGTATAAGATAGAAGTAATGAGACACATTTCAGAAAGACGTTTTCAGCTGGAGCAGATGCTGGTGTAAAAAGCCCATAAGGAGGATAAAATGGAAAAAATAATCAGAGTGGAAGGGAAAGGAATTGTAAGAAAAAACCCGGATGTCATCAGACTGAGCTTTCATCTGAAGACTGAAGATGAGAAGTACGAGAAGGCTCTGTCAGAGTACAATGCGCATAATGAAAAACTGCATAGCGCTGTTACAGCATCCGGAATGAGTAAGCAAGACATGAAGACCACTACACTTCGCATCGGCACCCACTATGAACAGGAACACGATGGGAAGTTCTACAAGAATGTCTTTAAAGGCTATCAGTTCACATCAAAGCTGTATCTGGAGATGCCCATGGACCTTCATAAGCTCGCTACCCTGCTGGAAGAGATAACAGATAGAGGTACAACCCCTGAGTTTGATATCACTTTCGGAATCCGCGAGGAAGAAGCCGCCATGGAAGAAGCCTTGAGGGAAGCGGTACTGGATGCGAAAAGAAAAGCGAAGATTCTAGCGGAAGCCATGGAAGTGAATCTGGGGCATGTGAAGGTCATCACCGCCCTAAGCGAGGACTATATCATGAATCCGTCCAAGGTGGAAATGCCCATGGCCATGAAGTCCATGGAGATGGATGTGACCCCACGTGATGTGGAGATGGAAAGAAGGGTGGAAGTGATCTACGAAATTCTTTAGAAAAACATTTGTAATTCTCGTGTGGGCAAAGTATAATAAAAATCAAAACTTTAACACATGAGGTATACAGAAGATGAAGAGAAGAAATGAAGAAACAGGAATTCCCATGAAAAGAGAAACTTTCTCCACCTCCCTGACCGTGTTTTTCGCGACGCTGGGGTCTGCGGTGGGGCTTGGAAATATCTGGAAATTCCCCTACATGACAGGAATGAACGGAGGAGGCGCCTTTATACTGGTGTACCTCCTCTTTGTCTTGCTCTTAGGCATCCCCATCATGCTTTCCGAATTCTATCTGGGAAGAAAAACAAGATCCAATGTGGTAGGCGTCTTTGATAAACTGAAAGCCCACAAGATCTGGAAAAGCATCGGATACATGGGACTTCTTTCCTCGCTGCTGATCATGTTCTTCTACAGCACGGTGGCGGGATGGGTCTACGCCTATGTATTTCGTGCCCTGAAAGGGGATTTCAGATTTCTGGGAGATATGGGGCTTGATGAAGCGCGTATCGCATCGGAAGGGATTTTCACAGATACCTTGACGGGACTGTCTCCTATGATCTGGCAGGCAGTGGCAGTGCTTGTGGTTGCCGTCATTCTCATCGGTGGTGTGAAAAAGGGAATAGAAAGAGTGACGAAAACCCTGATGCCTGTACTGCTTCTTCTCATCATCATTTCGGCGGTGAGGGCACTGACCCTTACCGGTGCAGGGGAAGGACTGGCGTTTCTCATGAAGGCCGATTTTTCGAAGCTTCAGGGAAGCTCCATACTGGCCGCCATGGGACTTGCTTTTTTCAAGCTTTCCCTGGGTATGGGCACCATGGTCACCTATGGAAGCTATTTCAACAAAGACAATAATCTCATGGGGACCTCTTTCAAGGTAGCCTTCTCCGATGTGGCTGTTTCCATGCTGGCAGGGCTTGCTATCTTTCCGGTGGTGTTCACCTTCCAGCTGGCACCGGAGGGAGGACCTGGGCTGCTGTTTCAGACGATCCCTCTGGTCTTCTCCATGCTGCCGCTCGGAAATCTTCTCCTCATCGCATTTTTCGTGCTCACAGCCATTGCATCCACCACTGCCATGCTCTCCATGGTGGAAGTGCCCATTGCCATTCTCACAGAGGAGCTGAAGCTGAAAAGAAAGAAAGCGGTGCTCCTCACCACTTCTCTGATGTTTCTGGTAGGGGTTCTGACGACGCATCCCGATGCAGTATTCGGATCAGTGGAGGTGGCTGGAAAGAGCCTTTTTGATCTTTTTGATTACCTCTCCTCCAACCTGCTGCTGCCGCTGGGTGGCCTTCTCATCACTCTTTTCACTGCCTACTTCACAAAAAAGGCCAGCATCAAGGAGGAGATGACCAATGGAGGAAGCATCGGAAACGGAAAATTTGTGGATGTGTTCCTTTTTGTTCTGAAGTATATTACTCCAGTGCTTCTCATCATCGTATTTCTCAATGCCCTGGGTATTCTGTCTTTATAGAAGATACTGAATATCGATTCAAGTTCTGAGCATATGCTTCAGAACTTTTTTCTTTCTCTGTCTTTCAAGTGCATCACTCTATAAGGTATAATAAACAAGGATTAAGACAATAGAACGAAAGAGAAGAAGGAGGGAGCACCCATGAATTTTGAAGAGAAAATCACCCTTTTGAGTCAGCTGCTGGAAGAAAACAGATTTAAGACATTACGAGAAGAGATCGTGGAACTCAACGAAGTGGATATTTCCGAATTCATCGAGATGCTTCCGAAGGAAAAAGCCATCATCGTATTCCGTTTTCTGCCCAAGGATCTGGCTGCCGAAGTGTTCGCCAATCTTGAAACAGAGGCACAGCAGAGAATCATTCATGAGATCACGGACCAGGAACTGGGCCGGATTCTGGATGAGATGTTCATGGATGACATGGTGGACATGCTCGAGGAGCTTCCGGCCGGAGTCGTGAAAAGAGTGCTGAAAAACACAGATGAAGCCACCAGAGGCACCATCAACGCCTTCCTGAAGTATCCGAAGGATTCTGCAGGAAGCATCATGACAGCAGAATTTACGAACCTCAGAGCGAACATGAGTGTAAAAGAAGCCATAAACTATATCAGAAAACATGGGGCAGACAGCGAGACCCTTTATAATGCTTATGTCATAGACGGAAACAGGGTTCTTGACGGGGTGATCACGCTGAGAACGCTGCTTCTCAGCAGGGACGATGAAATCGTCACTGATCTCATGGAAGAAGATGTGACGAAAGTACATACATCAGATGACAAGGAAGATGTTGCCTATCTTTTCAACCGATACGACTATCTGTCTCTTCCAGTGGTGGATTCGGAAGACCGCCTGGTGGGAATCATCACTTATGACGATATCATCGACGTCATGGAAGAAGAGACCACGGAAGACTTTGAGCTTATGGCTGCAACGATTCCGTCAGGTAAGGCATATCTGAAAACCCCTGCATGGGAGCTTGCGAGAAACCGAATCGTTTGGCTGACGGTGCTGATGATCTCAGGGGTCATCACCGGGGGCATTCTGTCAAGATATGAGGAGTCCTTTACGGCCATACCGCTCCTTGTGACCTTCATTCCCATGCTGACCAATACCGGTGGTAATGCGGGTTCCCAGGCAAGTACGCTGGTCATCCGTGGTATGGTTCTGAATGAAATCGAAGTATCTGATGGACTGAAAGTGCTGTGGAAGGAATTCAGAGTCAGTCTCATTGCGGGACTTTTCCTTGCAGTGATCAACTACATCAGGCTTTACATTTCCTATCCAGGTCAGGAAAAGGTCGTACTGGTGGTTTCCCTGGCGATCTTCGCCACTGTGATTCTGGCCAAAGTGGTGGGAGGACTTCTGCCCATGGCTGCCAAGGTTTTCAAGCTGGACCCTGCCATCATGGCGGCTCCGCTCATCACGACCATCGTGGACGCCATGTCCCTTATGCTGTACTTCGTACTGGCAGGATGGATTCTGAACTTATAGTCTGCTGAAAGGAGAAGAGGATTTGGAAGAGAAGAACGAGAGAAAGAGAATCAGCTGGAAATACATCGGTTTTATCCTTGCAGCTGGAATTTCACTGGGCGTTCTGTTCAGTTTTCTGGAAGTGGATCTGTCCTTCATGGAGGGGCTCTCCTTCTGGCACTTTCCTCTGATGCTTCTTCTGTTCTATATCGGTGTTTTTCTTGTGATCAACATTCATGAACTGGGTCATCTGGTCTTCGGAAAGCTTCTGGGGTACAGGTTTCTTCTGTTTCGTGCAGGACCTCTTTCCATTCAGAAGGAAAACGAGAAGCTGAAAGTGACCTTCATAAAGAATGTGGGGTACGGTGGCCTCTGTGCCATGCTGCCAGGTGAGAATTCGCATCTTGGTCATTTCGCCATCTATTCCACAGGAGGAATTTTCTTCAACATCCTTACAGGAGTCGGATTCATCATTTCTTTCTTCAGGATCAGTCAGCCGGTATTCACGGCTGTACCGCTTTTCCTTACAGGTGTGGTATCGATTCTCCTAGCGCTTCTCAATGCATGGCCGTTCTTCAGCATGAATCAGCCCACAGACGGCATGATGTTTTTCAGCATTCTCAGGAAGAATCCTCTTGCAGAAAGGTTCTATGAAAGTGCCATGCTGTCTAAGAAACTTTCCCTGGGCGTAAGGCCGAAGGATCTGGGGCTTCATCCTGTGAAGCTTCCTCTGGAGGATTTTCATGAGCTCACTACGGTGTTCTATCTCTACTTCATGGAAATGGACAGAGGGGAGATGGATAAAGCCGGCGAATACCTGAAGGTGGTGGAGGAGAATCTTTCCAAGGTGCCGCCCTATTCTCTGCCAGCCTATTACTATGAACTGATTTTTTATTATCTGATCACAGGAGATACAAGGCGTGCACAGTACTATCATGAAAAGGCAGGAAAGATTCTTGAAAAGGATCGGGACATCAATGGTCTGAGAATAAAATCCTATTATGCCTTCTATGCAATGGAAGATCCCGTCAAGGCGAAGGAGCTTGCTCTGGAAGGGATCTCGGTCATGGAGAAATTTCCCTTCAGAGGACAGGCGCTTTTTGAAGCGGAGCAGCTGGAAAAACTCATCAGCAGAATAGATAGCCCATGAAGCAGCCGGAAAACCAGGCTGCTTTTTCTCAGCCTGAAATTAAGGGAATCCTAAACATCTTCAGAAAAGATGAAGGTGAAACTCAACCTATGTTAAGCTCTGTGCCTCATACTGAAGATAGCGTAAGAAGAGGAGCTGTGTTTTATGGAAACAAACAAGAGAATCATCCTGAGAAGACAGAAAAAGAAAAGAGCTGCCCGGCTGAAATTCTATGGAATCCTTGGCGTTCTCGTTCTTTTCATCCTCAGCATATGGGTAAGAAGCTTTGTCATGAGAGGGGATTACTCCGAAGTGTATCCGCCCGTTTCCGACCCCATGACCAGAATAGATTCCATGGACCAGCTGAATGAGAAAACCAGGGAAGCGCTTCTTCTGTTTCTTGAAGTTGCAGAAGACGAGGGTCTGCCCGTTCTCGTGACGGAAACCTATCGCACCCAGGAGAGACAGGAATATCTGTATTCCCTTGGGCGAACCGCTGAAGGCGGCATCGTCACCTGGACAACGGAATCAGAACACACCAAGCGCAGTGCCTTTGATATAGCCAAGAATGTTCGTGGAGAAGAGTACAGCGATCTGGAGTTCTTCAGAAAAGCGGCGGAAATCGGGGAACGGATAGGTCTTGAAGCCGGATATTACTGGGATCATGGACGTCAGGACATGCCGCATTTCCAGATGAACTGGTATGATCGGATTGTGTATCCGGAAGGCTATGAAAAAGAAGACTGAAAACGACAAGAAAAGTTTGTTAAAATCTGACAAAGTAAATAGATCTGTTTCTTTTTGTTTGCAGATTGTTAAAATCTTACAGGTATAATATTGTAAAGGTTACCATCAGAGCGGATATCTGATCACGACCACCTGAAAGGAGGGAACTTAATGGATAATAATCTTATCATCACATGGCATGGACATTCATGTTTTTCAGTAACTTATGATCAGTTCACCATGGTCATCGATCCCTATAAGGACAACAGTGTACCTGGACTGACTCGTCTTAGTCTCTTCGCGGATGAAGTATATACAACCCATGATCACGGGGATCACAACTATGTGGAAGCTGTTTCCATAAGAGACAATGACCGGACTACACCATTCAGGCTCACCAGAATCCCATGTGCCCACGATACATCCCAGGGCAGAAGAAGAGGGCTTTCCGATATTCTGCTTTTTGAAAGAGAGGGGCTTCGATTTGCTCATTTCGGAGATGTCGGGGAAGAGCTAGGTGAGGATAAAATCGAAAATCTCAAGAATCTGGATGCGGTGATGATTCCTGTGGGCGGATGCTATACCATCGGACCGGAAGAGGCAAAGAAGCTCATAGACAGAATCACCCCGAGGGTGGTCATTCCCATGCATTACAGAACAGAAAGGTTCGGTTTTGACGAACTGCATCATCTGGATGATTTCTTGGGTCTCGTGGATGATGTGAAGAAGTATGAGGAAAACAGCATAGAAATCACGCCAGAGACTCCGCCTCATACGGCGGTGCTGACCTACGAATAGTACCTGGTTCAGAAAATGCAAACATGAAAAGGCTCATTTCACTACGAAATGAGCCTTTTCATGTTTCGGGTAGAATGACCTATCAGCGGATATAGGACAGGTCGGAAAGTCTTCTTAGGATGTGCTTTCCCTCCGGATTCACCTGGAAGAAGGATACACCTCCAGCCATGCCGAAGAGGTCCGCTCTATTCAGATGTTCCGGTGTAAGATTCAGAAATAGAGCATTCCATATGCTCAAGGTGTCTCCATGAGATACGATGAGGATGTTTTCACTGTCATCCATAAGAATCTTTTCATGGAAATCCTTCAGTCTGTTCCATACATCTCGCCTGGACTCTGCATCGGAAAACAGTCTGTCGTCCACAGTTTTTTCCTGACACTCCATGTTTTCTCTCAGCCAGGCTACGGATTTTCCCACAGCCTTACCCAGATTCCGTTCTCTCAGGACATCCAGGAAGACGGGGGTAATGGCAAGATGTCTTCCAAGGATCTGTGCGGTCTCTTTTGCACGAAGAAGATCCGAAGAATAGAGTACGAACGTCTTTCCCTCTGTCTCTTCTTTCAGTTTTTCACCGATTCTTTCCGCCTGGAGCCTTCCTTTGTCTGACAGTGGCCAGTCGGTCCAGGACCCGACCATACCGTTTTTGTGATGTACCGACTCAGTGTGCTGTATGGTGATGATATTCTTCATAAAAACCTCCATAAATCTACATGGTTATTGGGGAGAAGAGGAGCAGTCGAATGCAGCAGTAGTTTTCTTTCACAATCTATTATATATCTGAAATCTACAGAACACTACTTTAATGTCTGAGGATTCTCAGAAAAGGAAATTGCAATTCAACAGTCAGGTGACATCATTTCAGATATATATCTGAAATGGTTTTCATGGTAGAATGAAAGCAGTAAAGCTGAATATTATAGAGAACAGGAAGTGATTGGGTGATTACAGAAAAAAACAAAGTCTTTATGCTCAGTACCAGCGAAACCAGCTATATTTTCCGCGTCCTTCCTTCGGGGCATCTGGAAAATCTGCACTATGGAGACAGACTGAGAGAACAGGATTTTCATGCCCTTTATATGAAGCAGAATGCTGGAGCGGGAAGCTCCGTTCTTTATATGGATGGAGCCATGTCCCTGGATCTTCTGCCACTGGAATACGCACCGAATGGAAAAGGCGACTACAGAATCATGCCTCTGGAAATGGAAATGCCGGACGGGTCTTTTGTTACGGACTTCGTCTATGCGGGTCATGAAATCTCCGAAGGGATTCTGCCCATGGAAACACTGCCTACTGCCCATGGAGAGGATGCGGTGACACTTGTCATCACCCTGCGTGATAAGCTCTTTCCGGTGACACTGAAGCTCATCTACACGGTGTTTTACGAGGCGAATGTCATCACCAGAAGAGTGGTCCTGAAGAATGCGTCAGAAGAGACGCTGAAGGTGAGAAAGATCATGAGCGCCTCTCTGGATCTTCTTTCGGACAGCTTTGATGTGATCACGCTGGATGGCGGGTGGATCAGAGAAGCCCATGCACACAGGAGAAATCATGCCTATGGAACCCTTGTGAATGAATCCACTACAGGAGCCAGCAGCAACCGGCACAATCCCGGTGTGATACTGGCAAAGCCGGATACCACGGAAAAGCATGGAAGATGCTATGGCGTGAATCTCATATACAGCGGCAATCATCACACGGCCATTGAAGTTTCCAGTCACGGCATTGTCCGGATGATGACAGGCATCAATCCTCATAACTTTCTCTGGCCTCTTGCTCCGGGAGCTTTTTTCGAAACACCGGAAGCGGTGCTGACCACCTCAGGAAAAGGGCTGAACGATCTCAGCCATCATTTTCATGATTTCGTGAATCATCATGTCATAAAAAGCGGATGGTCAGAGAAAGAGAGACCGGTGCTCCTGAACAACTGGGAAGCCACATTCTTTGACTTCAATGAACGAAAGATTCTGTCCATGGCCAAGGAAGCGAAGAAACTGGGGGTGGAGCTTTTCGTTCTGGATGACGGCTGGTTCGGGGAACGGAATGATGATACCGCAGGACTTGGTGACTATGAGGTGAACCGGAAGAAGCTTCCAGGTGGCATCAGCGGTCTCGCCAGAAAGATCAGCGCCATGGGACTTACCTTCGGATTGTGGTTTGAACCGGAAATGGTCAATGAGGACAGTGCACTCTTCAGGAAGCATCCGGAATATGCCATCCGGGTTCCGGGAAGAAAACCTTCCAAAGGAAGAAATCAGCTGGTTCTTGACCTGGCAAAGGAGGAAGTGCAGAGCTATATCATCGGTCAGGTGGAGAAGGTTCTTGCCAGTGCACCCATTTCCTATGTGAAGTGGGACATGAACAGACATATCAGCGATCTTTTTTCAGAAGCGGTTCCGCATCAGGGCATGGCTTTTCACAGTTATATTCTGGGGCTGTACAGGGTGCTGAAAAAGATCACGGAGGATTTCCCGGATGTGCTATTCGAGTCCTGCTCCAGCGGCGGAAACAGATTCGATCTTGGGATGCTTTCCTATATGCCCCAGACCTGGGCATCGGATAATACAGATCCCATAGAAAGGCTGAAGATCCAGAGAGGACTCAGCTACTTCTATCCTCCATCCACCATGGGTGCCCATGTATCCCAGAGTCCGCATCAGCAGACTTTGAGAAGGACACCACTGGAGACCCGGTTTCATGTGGCCGCCTTTGGTCTTCTGGGCTATGAGCTGGATCTTCAGAATCTCAACAGGAAGGAAAAGGAAGAGATCACGCAGCAGATCAGCTGGTATAAAGCCCATCGGAAGCTGATGCAGTTCGGACGCTTCTACAGATATGATCCGGAGAAGGAGAACCGTGTGAACTTCCAGGTGGTCAGTGGAGACAGGGGAAAAGCGGTGCTGGGAAATTTCCAGATTCTGCAGAAGCCCAGTCCTTCCTTTGATGTCCTTCAGTTCAAAGGCCTTCTGAAGGATAAGCTCTACCATGTGGAAACAGTGAAAGGGTCTATGGATATTGAAGCCTTCGGAGAGCTTCTCAAGCACATCACACCAGTGAAGCTGAAACCCGGTGGACTGATTCTTAGAAATGCCAGGAAAATCTACAGGTTGCCCCATAACGTGGAGCGCTATGATGCCTATGGAGATCTTCTTCTATCGGGCATCCGTGTGAATCAGCAGTTCATGGGTACAGGCTATTCCAAAGAAACCAGAATGCTGGGAGACTTCGGCTCTCAGCTCATGATGGCTAGTAGTAAGGGGGAAGAAGAGAATGGAGACAGGTAAATCCTTTAAAAGAAACAAATTCGCCTTCGGCATGGGCACCATTGGAAGAGACATGGTGTACTCCATGGTCAGCATGTATCTCATCGTGTTCATCACAGAGGTGGTGGGGGTAACCGACAGTGTGCTCATCACCATCACCACCATCATGATGCTGGCAAGGGTCTTTGATGCCTTCAATGATCCGATCATGGGTGTCATTGTAGACAACACCAGGTCTAGGTTTGGAAAGTACAAGCCCTGGATGACCATAGGGGTTGTGCTCAGTGCCGTGGTGGCAGTGCTCCTCTTCATGGATATGGACCTTACAGGTTCATCCTATATCGTATACTTCACGGTGTTCTATCTCCTCTGGGGAATTTCATGGACCATGAATGATATTTCCTACTGGTCCATGATGCCGAGTCTCAGCTATGATCAGAAAGAAAGAGAAGAAATCGGTGCCTTGGCAAGAATTTTCGCCAACATCGGGCTTTTCGTGGTGGTGGCGTCGGTGATTCCGGTGACGAATCTTCTGGGAGAGCAGCTGGGGAGCCTCAAGAAGGGCTTCCTCACCTACACCATCATACTGGTGGTCATCATGATGATTTTCCAGATGGTCACGGTGTTTTTCGTGAAAGAGCCACCCGTCATCGGTGGAAAGAATCAGACCAAAACCACACTGAAAGGAATGGTCCGGGCACTGACCCAGAATGATCAGCTTCTGGTGACGGCTGTGGCCATGGCGCTCTTCATGATCGGATACGTGACCACCACAAGCTTCGGCGTCTACTACTTCAAGTATGTGTTTCTCAATGAGAACATGTACAGCGTCTTCGCCATCATCCTGGGGGTTTCCCAGATTCTGGCGCTTCTGGCTTTTCCCTGGTTCAGTAAAAGGCATCCGAGAAAAACGCTTTATAAATCCGCCATCATTCTCATTGTCATCGGATACCTCATATTCTTCTTTTCTCCAGCCAACATGATCTTCATCGGGGCTGCTGGTATTCTGCTCTTTGTGGGACAGGCTTTCATTCAGCTGCTCATGCTGGTTTTTCTGGCGGACACCATCGAATACGGCCATCTGAAGCTGGGCAGGAGAAACGAAAGCGTCACCTTTGCCATTCAGCCATTCATCAATAAGATGGGCGCTGCCGTGGCCAACGGAATCGTAGGCTATACCCTGGTCATATCAGGAATCAATTCCCTCGGAGAAGGAGAGCTTCTCTCTGAGCGTGGCCTCTTCATCATGAAATCGGCCATGATGCTTCTGCCTCTGGCGCTGATCGTCATCAGTTTTGTGATCTACCGCAAAAAGTACATCATCAGCGAAGAAAAGTATGAAGAGATCATCGAATCCCTGATCAGGAGAGAAGAGGGCTGATCCTGCTATAGAACGCGAAGAAATACCCGGCAGTTCGAACCTGAACTGCCGGGTATTCTGGACTGATCGATTATTTTGATATTTTATCCAGAGACTTGATTTTTCTGAAGACCAGGGCTTCGTAGGGGTGAAGAGACAGGATGGGCTCAAAGGATCTCATTTCATAAGTTCCTAGCTCACAAGCCCAGTCGGAAGTCATGACTTCCTCCAGACTGATTTCGGTGTTTCTTCCACTGAGATTGATGACCATAAGAAGGCTCTCTTCATTGTAGATACGCTTATAGGAGATGACATGGGGATGTTCCCGGTTAACGGGAATGATGTATCCGTCCTGGAGAGCAGAAGATTGTCTGCGCAGAGAAATGATCTCTTTGTAGAATCTGATGAGGGAGTTCTCTTTTTTCAGCTCGTCTTCCACGTTGATGTAGGTGTAGTTGGGGTTGACTTTGATCCAGGGCTCTACAGCCGAGAATCCCGCATATTCTTTTCCGCTCCACTGGACCGGCGTCCGTGCATGGTCTCTTGTCATTTTCTGTATGACTTTTTCTGCTGCGAATTTCGGAAGATGCATCATTTCCTGAAGAACCTTATAGTCGTTGATGGCCTCGAAATCCTTCCATTCCTCCTTTTCGAAAGGACAGTTGGTCATGCCGATCTCCTCTCCCTGGTAGAGAAATGGGGTGCCCCTAAGCGTCATGTTGAGAAGAGCCAGCGCTTTTGCTGATTTTCTTCTGAACGGCCCATCGTCACCGAAACGGGAAACCTGTCTAGGCTGATCGTGATTGGACATGAAATTTCCAAGCCATCCGCCGCCTTCCTGGACCTGAAGCTGCCAGTTGAAGATGATTTCCTTCATTTCCTTCACGCTCCAGAGATACCCTTTTCTGAAATCGAACTTGCCTAGGGGACCGCATCCGATGAGATGCAGATCGAACTGGAACATCATGTTCAGCTTTTTCTCATCGGGATCTGTGTAGCGGATGAGATCCTCCATGCTTGTGACCATGCCTTCCCCCACGGTGAAGACATGAGGATAGTTTGAAAGGACTTTTTCATGCATCTCTCGGATGTATTCATGGGACTTTGGAAGAGATACGATATGCTCAAAGGGGAAATCCAGTTTCTTTCCTTTTCCTGCTGGGGGCAGACCTTCTCTTTTGGCGATGGTGTTGATGACGTCCATGCGAAAGCCCAGAACACCTTTATCCAGCCAGAAACGCATGATGTCATGAATCCCTTCCCGCACTTTGGGATTTTCCCAGTTCAGGTCGCACTGGTTCGGCGTGAACATGGTCAGGTAGTATTCATCGGAGTTTTCATCTTTCTGCCAGGCACTGCCGCCAAAGGCGCTGAGCCAGTTGTTGGGTGGAAGGCTTTCTCCCTTTTTCCCTGTCCTTCCTTTTCGGAAGATGTAGTAATCCCTGTAGGGAGAGTTTCTGTCTTTCAGCGCTTTCTGAAACCAGACATGCTGGTCGGAGGTATGGTTCGCCACCAGGTCCATGACCAGTTCCATGCCTCTTTTCTTCACTTCCATAAGGAGATCATCGAAGTCCTCCATGGTGCCGTATTCCGGATTGATGCGGTAGTAATCATCAATGTCATAACCGAAATCCTTGTTTCCTGTGGCATAGATGGGCGATAGCCAGATGGTATCTGCGCCAAGATCCCTGATGTAGTCCAGTTTCGAGAGGATGCCACGAAGATCGCCGATGCCGTCTTCGTTGGAATCCTTGAAGGAGCGGGGCCAGATCTGGTATACGATACGCTTTTTGAACTGTTCCATAAGTACCTCCTGAAAACTATTTCTATGATTTAGATTATATCAATAACAGGGGAGAATAGGTGAAAGAAACGGTGATTTTCTGCAAAGAAAAGAGAGAGGAGAACCGCTGTTTCCTCTCTCGATCATTTCAATCTATTTACCCTGATACAGACCAAGGGTTCTTTTTACATCACAGGTGAATAGAATTCCATTTCCTGGTTTTTCGATTTCGCATTCGGTGGAGACAGCCTCAATGATCTTCTCTGTTCCACTGCTTTCAGAAAGGATCAGAATGATCTCTTTTTCCGGTTCGATTTCCATGGCGAAAAGGGTGCTTGTTTCATGGATTCCTGACCCTCTCGCATTGATCAGTGTTGCACCTTTTGAACCGGCTTTCTTTGCGGCATCTATGACAAATTCACCCTTGCCTTTATCCACTATGACGAATATTGCTTCATACATTTCCTTTTCACCTCTGTTTTCTTCTCTGGAATAGCCTCTGGAACCGAGGAATCTTGTGACGTTCAAGGAGAAGGCGATGCCCTTTCCTGGCTTATCCAGCCTCAGGTCTTTGCTGATGCCTTTCATGGCATGCTGACCAGTCACCTCGTCCGTGACCATGAGAATCAGTTCTTTTCTGACATCGTTCAGTCCCAGAAAATCCAGGAGAGCACTCTCAATGGTACCATGACCTAGGAATGCGGTGGTTCCGCGGACTCCATGCTTCTTTGCCTGTTTCATGACTCTGGAGCCGTCATTGTGATTCACGATATATATAAATACTTCCAGATTACTGTTGTTCATTGCTGTCCAGCCCCCTTTTGACGGATTTGATCTTGTAGATCAGTCCTAGAATCTGCAGTGCCAGTAGAGGTGCCATGGCAACCATGGCGATGATACCGAAGCCATCGATGAGCACATTGGCTTCAGGTACTGCATTTGCGATGCCCTGAGCGAATGCCAGAATGAAAGTCGCGGTCATGGGACCGGATGCGACGCCACCTGAGTCAAAGGCGATACCCACAAACAGACCGGGCACAAATACACTAAGCACTATGGCTATTATATAGCCTGGAAGAAGAAAATGCCATAGTTCAAGGCCAGGAACCAGGATTCTTACAACGGATAAGGCCACCGCGAAGGCCACACCGATGGACAGAGCTGTGAGAACCACTTTTCTGCTGATATGACCGGCGGTGATTTCTTCAATCTGGCTGGTCAGAACATAGACAGCCGGTTCGGCAAGAATCACTACAAGACCAAGCAGAAATGCGATGAATACGGTAAGTCCGTCGGAACCTATGGCCTGAAGACCGCTTCCGACGATTCGTCCTGCATCCATGAACCCTGCATTGACTCCAGTGAGAAAGAACACAAGTCCTGCAAAGGTATAGAAAGATCCCAGGAGAATTCCGCGGAGGACTTTTCTGGATACATTGAACGCGACCTTCTGTCCGATGAGAAATATCAGAATGATGGGCAGAAGCGCAGTGACGATTTCCTTGGCGATGATGGGCAGGTGATGCAGAAACGGTCCCCAGAATGTGCTGTAAAGAGCAGCAGATGGAAGTGTATCTGTCACAAGTTCACCCGGATCGGAAAAGATTCCCAGAAGAAGCACACCCAAGATGGCACCGGTGGATACCAGGCCTACCAGACCGAAACTGTCCTCTTCCGATTGAAGTGTTTTCTTGTTCTGTGAGGCCACACCCACAGCCAGAGCAAGTATGAAAGGTACAGCCATGGCTCCGGTGGTTGCACCGGAAGCATCAAAGGAAATGGCAAGAAACTCCGGTGTGGTGAATAGGGACAGAATCATGATGATTCCGTAAATGATCCAGAGAAGAAACTTCAGGGGAATGGCATAGACGATTCTGAATAAGCCAAGGGAAAGCATGAAGGCGATTCCGATGGATACGGTGATCAGAATACTGTTTTTTGAGATCAGGTCTCCTGTGACGCTGCTGACCTGATTCGCCAGAATATGAAGATCCGGTTCGGCGATGGAGATGAAAAATCCCAGTATCAGTCCGGCAATCAGCACAACATAGACTGAATTGGAGTGGGTCAGATGCCTTCCGATGAGATTCGCGATTTTAGAGACACTGAGATCCACACCGAAGAGAAATATGGACAGACCCAGAATGACAAACAGGGTGCCCACAAGGAATCTCATGAAACTCATGGTTCCTAAAGGAACCAGAGTGAAATTCAGTACAACGACGATGACTGTTATGGGCAGAACAGCCAGCAGTATTTCTTTTAGTTTATCCAGCAGCAACTGCAAATGATATGACCTCCTTCTGTTGTGAACGGTGAATATATGATTCCTTACTTGGATGAAGTAAAATTGAGATGGACTAGAACAGCGCATTGTTTTGAAAGTTTATGATGATAGGTAAGAAAAGGGAGAAAAGAAAACTTCTCAATCATAATGATACTATATGAATATTAAATTCATCTAAAGTAAATCGTTTATTAATAGAATTAATAAAGTAATATAATTCAGAAAACGTATGCATAAATGCTGTGAAACCATTGTAATGCAGACCTGCATTGTTTTAAGAACCTGTGGCATATATAATTATCATAAGGAAAAGAAGGGAAGTGTTTGATTTGGACTACCAGGAAGCATTGAAATATATCAGGAGCACGCAGAAATTCGGGAGTGTCTTAGGTCTGGAAAGAATCGGGAAACTCTTGGAGCTTCTGGGTAATCCCCAGAGAAGGCTGAAATTCGTTCATGTGGCCGGTACCAACGGCAAAGGGTCCACAGTGGCCTTTATGGGCAGTGTGCTGACCCAGGCGGGATATCGTGTGGGGATGTATACTTCACCAGGCCTTCACAGGCTCAATGACCGGATCAGAATCGGTGCAAGGGAAATAGAAGACCACAGGGTTTCTGAAATCATGACACGAATCAGATGGAGAATCGATGAGATGACGGCGGAAGGATTTGACAGTCCCACCGAATTTGAGATCATCACAGCTCTTGCCCTGGAGTACTTCCATCAGGAAGAGTGCGATATCGTTCTATTGGAAGTAGGGCTGGGCGGACGCCTGGATTCCACAAACATCATAGAGGCGCCGGTGCTGTCGGTGATCACTCCTGTGGATTATGATCATATGGATATCCTGGGGAGTACACTGGGAGAAATCGCAGGAGAAAAAGCGGGCATTCTGAAACCAGGGACTGAGCTTGTTCTTTATCCGCAGAAACAGGAAGCGGAAGAAGTGATTCTCATGAAGGCCGATGTGCTTGGGATACCGGTTCACAAGGTGAACTTCAATCAGATGGAGATGATGGGGCAGGATGACTATACTCAGAGGTTCCGCTATGACAATGAAGAGTATAAACTGACGATTCTTGGTGAACATCAGGTGAAAAATGCCGTGGTGGCCATAGAAGCGCTGAATCTTCTGGATGCGAAGGTCATGAGGATTCCACATGATGCCCTGAAGAAGGGGCTTCTCATGGCGAAATGGCCGGGAAGATTCGAGATTCTTTCTCACGATCCCATGGTGGTCATTGATGGTGCCCATAACTATCAGGGCGTGGAGGTGCTGAGGAAAAATCTGGAGAGATATTTCAGCGGCAGAAAAGTGGTTTTCATCATGGGTGTCCTGAAGGACAAAAGCTACCTTGAAATGGTCAGGGAGGTTCTTCCTCTGGCCAGAGCCTTCGTCACCATAACAGTGGACAACGAACGGGCTCTAGGAGGAGCCGAGCTTGCTGCCATCCTCAGCGAAGATGGCATGGTAGCCCATCACAGTGAAACGGTGAAGGATGCTATGGAAAAAGCCCTTTCCATCAGAGAGGGAAATGAGATCATCTGCGCTTTCGGATCGCTTTATTATATCGACGAAGTGCGAATGTATTTTCTGGAAGAAGGGGAGACAGACACCAGTCTGTAACCGAAATGTGAGTGCTCAGAAAGACTCCTGTAATGTCCGTGTAACCCAAACGGAAGGGGCATTTGTTACACTGTAGGTACAGAAGAATATATTTTTAGATTAAAGGATGTGCTTTAAATGAAAAAGCTGAAAATAACCATAGCACTCTTCACCGTGATGATGCTGCTCATGGCATGTGGTGCGGACAGCGGAAAGGAAACTCCGGCTGAAACTCCTGCGGAAGTGCCTCAGGAAGAACCGGCGGAAGAACCTGCAGAGTCCCCTGCGGAAGGAGAGGCTGAAGAAAATGAACAGGAGCCGGAAGCCGAAGAGCCTGCAGAGGATGTGAAGGAATACACAGTGGAAATGCTTTATCCTTTCGAATCAGACACCCACAGGGTCTATGAAGGAAAAGGGAATGAGTATGCTGCCTATGATGTTTATGTGGACTTCATGCAGGAAGACCGGATTCAGCTGAGAGAAAACAATGGTGGTACGGAGATTGTCCGTGTGCTGGAGAAGAAAGAGGGTATGCTGAAGGAGATCATCTTTGAACCGGAAACCTATTATAAAGAGAACTTTCTTTCAAAAGAGGCCAATACAGACCGCATTCTCCTCATGGAACCCGTCGCAGAAGGAACCACATGGAAAAGCGGTGAGGAAACCAGTACCATTACTGCTGTAGAGAAAGAGGTGGAAACACCTTATGGAACATTTGATGCAGTGGAAGTCACAAGGGTCACGAAAACCGACAATGGGGAATACACCAATATTGACTATTATGCGGAGAATCTGGGACTGATCAAAACCCTTAATATCGGAGAAGGCTATGAAGTCTCATCCAGTCTTGAAAAGATCGAAAAGGACACTGCGCAGAGGAAAGTGGTGAATTTCTATTATCCCAATGCCATGGATGAGAGAATATTCCTGTATCGCAAGGAGATTGCGTTCACGACCAATGACATTCCAAGAATGCTCCTCATCGAAGCCTACAAAGATCTGCCCAAAGAAGCTGCACCGGTTCTGACACCGAACACCAGAGTGAATTACCTTTATCTCAATCAGGACGGTATGGTCTATGTGGATCTTTCCAAAGAGTTCCTGACGGAGATGAATGCAGGTGCAGGATATGAGTCACTGATTCTTCAGTCGTTGGCCAATACTTTCGGAGATTATTACGGAACGAGTAAAGTACTCCTTACCATCGATGGAGAGACCTATGAATCAGGACATATTCTCCTGAGAGAGTTTGAACCTCTGGAAGTCAATTACGACAGTATTGTGGATATGAATTAACAGGATTTCCTCATGGGAAATCAAATATGAAAAGAAGATCCCCCAGGCTGATCTCAAGATGATCAGCTCTGGAGGATCTTTTCATGTCACCTCAGTTTTCTCGGGTTTCTAGAAATTGAAGAATCTCGCATAGTATCCGAAGAGATCCAGTGCCATCAGAAGACCAATGATCACGAGGAAGATTCCGGAGATCTTTGTGATGAGGCTGTAGTGTTTCTTGACGAAACTGAATGCCTGCTCCAGCTTTGAGAAAAGGATTCCTGTGATGAGAAATGGAAGTCCCAGTCCCATGGAGAAGATAAACAGGTAGAACATACCAGTGCCTACGGTGCTGGCATCAGCTGCCAGGATCAGTGCGGTACCAAGGAAGGTGCCAAGACATGGAGACCATCCGAAGGAGAATACGATTCCGAAAATCATGGAGCTCAGGAATCCGCCGCTGTCTCTCTTAAGAGAAAGTCCTTTCTGGAAGTTCAGGAAGGGGATATGGATGAATTCAGCCATGTTGAGTCCGAATAGAATGATGATCACTCCACCGATTCTCTGCAGAAGAACACGGTTCTGGTTCAGCAGGCTGCCTAATGCAGTGGCTGTGGCACCCAGTGTGACAAAAACAATGGTGAATCCAAGGATGAATCCCAGGATATTTATGATCAGGTCTTTCCCTTTCTTCTGGCTCTCATTGCTCAGGTACATGAGAAATACGGGAAACATGGGCAGAATGCAGGGTGAAATGAAGGTGAGGACACCTTCGAAAAATAATAGTAGAAGTTTCAGTCCGCTCATTTATTCCATCCTTTCCAGTACAGCATCCAGAGTTTCCTTGTTGGTCATACCCAGTATGGAGTACTGGACGCTGCCATCTTCATCCAGAAAAAAGGTCTGAGGGATGCTTGTGACATTGAACTCATAGAAAGCATTTCCCACTGTATCATATAGAACGTTCAGGTCCAGATCGTTTTCTGCAAGGAAATTATCTGCCAGGGTTTTGGTTTCTCTTTGTCCATCGGTAAGGTTGATGGCGAGAAGTATGGTCTCCTCTTCATTCAGTTCATTGTGAAGGGCCTGGAATTCAGGCATTTCACGGATACAGGGTGGGCACCAGGAGGCCCAGAAATTGATGATCACTTTCTTTCCTCTGTATTCAGAGATGGAAACCTCTTCTCCATCGCCGTTCAGTACGGTGAAATCGGGTGTGAATGGAGTCTTTACCCTCAGTTCTGAGATGGCGTCGGTTTCGGCAGGTTCCTCGGATGAAGTATCTTCTCCGGCTGCTTCTTCCTGGGGCTCTTCCACCACAGGTTCAAGGGTCTCTTCTCCACCGAACTTCTCGATGAAGTAATAGCCTCCGCCGATGACCAGGACGAAAATCAGGATCCATAATATAAAACTGTATTTTTTCATGTAAACCTCCGTTTATTCAAGAAGAAGAGCAGACTCTTCCACTGATTTTACTTGTGTAAATTAATACTTGTTGACTATTTTAACATAAAAAGAGGGATAATACCCGCCAGGGGTACATTTTTCACAAAATTATATTGGATGCCATTAATTTTTTCCGATTTGTGTGCCAAGATGTGAAAAATTGAGTATAATGTACTTTATGGATAATTTTGGAGGTACATTATGAATAATGAGATTACAGATAATAAGAATATTTTTCAGAAGAAGCCCTGGGTGATTGCTCTGGCCGTCTTTGCGTCCATCCTCTGGGGAAGCGCTTTCCCGGTACTGAAAATCACCTATGAGCAGATGAACATGGCCGGAGATGACTTCTATTCCAAGATTCTCATCGCAGGAATCAGATTCACTCTGGCGGGCCTGCTTCTTCTCGGATATGCCTATGCCACCATGAGAGAAAAGGTGAAGCTGAGAAGTTTCAAAGATTTCAAAAAAGTCCTGATGCTGGGTCTGGTACAGACCTCGCTGAACTATTTCTTCTTCTACACCGGCCTTGCCAATACCACTGCATCGAAAGGGTCCATCATCGCATCTTTATCCAACTTTCTCATCATCATTCTTGCCCACTTCATCTACAAGAATGATCGGATCAACAGAAACAAGATTCTGGGAATCCTGTTCGGCATCATCGGTGTGGCCATCGTCAATATCGATTCGGGACTGGATGCAAGCTTTACACTTACAGGAGAAGGGTTCATGTTCTTTTCAGTGGCCACAGGGGTTGCATCAAGCTTCATGGTGAAGAGCTATGCGAGAAGCATCCATCCCATGCTTCTTTCTACCTATCAGCTGATTTTCGGTGGAATCGTGATGCTTCTGATTTCCCTTGGTGGAAATTACAGCACCCTTACCATGACACCGCTGGCAGGAGGACTGCTTCTGTATTCCGCACTCCTCTCGGCTGTCGCCTTCACCCTCTGGTACACGCTGCTGAAATACAACAAGCCAGGAGAAATCACCATGTTCCGTTTCCTGATTCCGGTTTCGGGCTCCTTCCTGTCTGCGATTTTTCTGGGGGAGCAAA
Source organism: Proteiniclasticum sp. C24MP (assembly GCF_043951855.1). NCBI lineage: Bacteria > Bacillati > Bacillota > Clostridia > Eubacteriales > Clostridiaceae > Proteiniclasticum > Proteiniclasticum sp. C24MP. Next base: position 244,280 of record NZ_JBINJW010000001.1, on the reverse strand, counting down.
TCACCATCCAGGTGGCCGTCTCACTGGTCTCCATCGTCATCGGAATCATACTGGTGAACCGGGAGCGGTCCAGTAAAGTCTGATTGCAGGAAAAGAAAAGATCTTCCAAGTGATCGAAACAGAAAATGATATAAGAAAAGCGATCTTCAGAAGTGTTTTCTGAAGATCGCTTTTCTGCTGCTTGCAGCAAGTGCAGTCTTACCTTATGCCTGACCAGATAATCAGTCCCACTGCATAGAGGATGGGAATGAAAATGGAAGGCAGCATATTGGAGATCTTCAGCTTCAGGTTGAAGACCATGTTGATGCCAAGGCCCATGATCATGAGGCTGCCTACTCCTGATATCATGGGGATGGTTTCGGGTACTGCTGTCACCAGAGGCTTGATGAAGTTCGCAAGAACCGATATGGAGCCCTGGTAGAGAAGCACCGAAAAACTGGACAGCATGACGCCAAGCCCCATGGTGGAAGCGAAGATCACAGAAGTGATTCCATCCAGGATGGATTTGGCATACAGGGTGTCATGATTATTCGATAAGGTGCTTTCTATGGTTCCTATGATAGCCATGGAACCGATGCAGAAAAGAAGGGTGGCAGTGAGGAACCCGTCTTTGATTTTCCCTTTATAGTACCTGTTCACCAGCATTTCGATCTTATTGCTCATGGCTTCAAGCTTCTTTTCTATGTTGATGACTTCACCCAGAAGTGTGCCCAAAGCCATGGATAGGATGATGACCATGGGGTTTTCCACTTTGATGAGACCGATGATGCCGAGATAAATGACGCATAATCCCAGGACTTTGAAAAGACTGTAGGCGATATCCTGGTTGATTCTTTTATGGAACAGGATGCCTATGAGGCTTCCCAGAATGATGGCGAAAAAATTGACGATGGTTCCAAACATAACAACACCTCTTTTAGTTCAGTATGATCAGGTAGTACAGGACATAGAGCCAGCTGAACAGTCCATGGATGATTGCCCATAGGACGGACTGATTGAGACTCCAGCTGATAATCATGGCAAGAGCGCTGCCCATAGTGATTCCGCTTTTGATCACGTCACCTCTCTTCATTTCGAACCCTCCTTATTGTAAAAATTATCTTTTCTCATTATAACTTAATTCGGAATAATTGTTCACTCATTTCATCATTCTTTTAGAAAAAAGTATGATTCACGGCACAATCTGTCAAATCTTCAGAAAATAAGACTTTCAACCTTGTAAACCACTCTATGTTAATATATTATCAATTTAAGGAGTTGGTCGAATGGTAATGTTGAAAGAACAAGTGGAAAATCAGGATGATGTGAAGGAACTCCAGATGATCATAAATCTCATGTGCTATATCGCTCTGGATTTAAAGGAGATTTCATGTCTGGAAAGTCTCGCGGTCTTTGATACGAAACTGAATACCATCTTCTGTGAAAGCAAGCTGGAACTGAAGAATGATAAAGACGGAAGAATGATGGTGAAAGAGTATCTCAAGGATCATAAGGAAGTGGTCCAATGCATGAAGGATGCGCTGAAGACAGGGGAACATAAGAAGGTTAAGGAAAGAGAAGGGAAATCGGCTCTTGCCATACCCATCATGGGTGTCAAGAAACCCATTGGTGTAGTGGGAATCATCTATGAAACGGATGGATGTCAGAAAGCCGTCTGCACAGCAGATCTTCTCTTTAAAGACATCATCAATATCTTCATCATAAAATACAGAGAGATCAAGCAGAAGGAAACCATGGCATCCATGTCATGCAGTCTGAAGACGCTGGAGGATTATGAGAAATACGCCATCCTTGAAACGGGAAGAAAATGCAACTGGAATATATCCATGATGGCAAAGGAACTGGAAATCGGGAGAAATACACTCTACTGCAAAATGAAGAAAATGGGCATCAGCTAAGAGGAGAGAAGTCATGAAAATTCTGCTTGATAAGATGAAAAGTGTGCAATTTTGGTACAATATTGATTTTATTAGTTTGTTAATTAACAAATATTAGAAGATGTGATAAAATAGGTTCAAGCTAAGTAATTTAGCTCCCATATTAGGGTAGAAATACCCCTACCCTTTTGTTAAATATACTGTTTCCCTAAAAGGACCTGATCTCAGCGATCAGGTCCTTTTCTCTTTGGCGTGTTTATTCAGATTCAGTTTCCTCTATGATTTCATGAAGGATTCTTCCATCCGTATCATGAAGCACCGTTCCCATGAGATGGGCAAAGGTGGGCCCTTCATCGATGAGGCTCATGGAGGCAATCTCCACATTCTTCCTGATGCCTCTGCCGGTGGCGAAAAAGACGGTCTGGTAGTCTTCTTTTTCCGGATGATACCCATGAGTGGATAGTCCGTGATGATCCTCACCTTGGACAATCTGATCCAGTCTCACCTGAGCAGGTTTTGTGTGGTCATCGGTAAAGAAGAATCCCTTTTTGGCCTCCAGCATGAAAGAAGCCTTTCTGCTGGCTCCGAAGGATATTGCTTCCTCTCTGGTATAGATTTCTTCTATACCGAAGTCTTTCCGGTTTTTCAGGGTATTGAGAATCTCATACACTCTGTTTTTCAGCTTTTCATTTCGGGGCTCCTTGAGATGGATGTAGCAGGAACCGTCCAGACCTTCCGCATAGGCATCGTAATCAATGATTTTCTGGCCTCGGGTCCTTATGAGGCCCTTTTCCTTGAAAACGCTGTTCAGGTGCACTGCAGTATGAACGGGAATCTGGTCATGATCTCCCAGTACAAAAAGAGTGGTGTTCTCCATCATACCTTCTTCCTCCAGGAGTCTCATGAGTCCATCCAGTTTCTGATCGTAGCTGAGAAGCGCTTCATGGGCTTCTCTGGATCCATAACCGTATTGGTGTCTCATGGCATCCAGTTCCACAAAATGGATCATCATGACATTGGGTTTCTTTTCTTTTATGGTGTAATGGGCCACAGCCTCCACGAATCGGTCAAGTTCCGGCTGTTTCTTGCCGTTGCGTAGATGCTTGAAGCGCCTATTGATGTCGAGAAGATATCCCGGTGTCCCGTTGGCCAGAGAAACACCCACCTGCGTCTCCCAGAGGTGATTCGCGAATCGTTCAGGGAGATTATAGGTGATGTCTGATTTGCCTGTGACGGGCCATAAAAGAGCGCAGGTTGTATAACCTTTTCTCATGGCTGCATCATAGAAGGTGTCCACCTTTATTCGGTCTCTTGTCCAGTTCCAGTCCGGACTTTTCCGGTTGATCTCCAGCAGCGTGTTGGAGGTGACGCCATGATTCATGGGGTACATCCCAGTGGAAATGCTGCTGTGACAGGGATAGGTGTTGCTGGGATATACAGAAAAGACCTTCCTGGAGAAGGAGGCGTCCTTCATGAGGCGCCTGAAGCCCGGAAGATTCTCAAGAGTCTTGAGGTCTCTGTTTGACAGAGCATCGAAGGATAGGATGATAAAATATCTTTCTTGCATGGTAACTCCTTTGTCAGTGCAATGGTTTCATCTGGTATCATAATTATACAAATATAGCATAGAATAAATAAAAGAATCTGAATACCTTCTGAACAATATGCAAACTTAGATCTTCTGGAGATGCTCAGAAGAGAAAGTGGCCGAAATAACCCGTGGGTCTATTAAGCAGTTGTCTTAAGAGCCTATTCCCCTGTAGAATAGTACATAGAAGATGAATGGATAGGAGATGGGCTTATGAATGATGAAATGGAAAAGAGCTGGGAGACGGTGCTCAGAGAAGAAAAGGAACAGCCGTATTTCAGAAAACTCATGAAAGACCTGGATCAGGCCTATGCGAATGAAACAATTTATCCAGAGAAGCATGAGATATTCCAGGCTTTTCGACTGACACCCTTTGACAGGGTGAAGGTGGTCATCCTAGGGCAGGATCCCTATCATGGCAAAGGTCAGGCGGAAGGGCTTGCCTTCTCCGTGAAAAAGGGTGTGAAGATCCCACCATCTCTCAGAAACATCTTCAAGGAGCTGGAAGAGGATCTGCACATCGAAAAACCGGATCATGGATCACTGGTCTCCTGGGCGAAAGAAGGTGTACTCCTGCTTAATACTGTTCTGACTGTGAAGGAAGCGGAGGCGAACTCCCATGCTGCCATGGGGTGGAAGAACTTCACGTATGCAGTCATAAAGAAGCTTGGCCAGCGTAAGGAACCGATAGTGTTCATCCTCTGGGGAAATCAGGCGAAGGAGAAGGAAAAGTTCATTGCGGATCATCATAGAATCATCTCCACTGTGCATCCCAGTCCTTTATCGGCAAGAAGAGGATTCTTCGGTTCAAAGCCCTTTTCAAGGGCCAATCGATATCTTCAGGAGATGGGCAGAAGTCCGGTGAACTGGAAAATAGAATAGAGAAAGGTATTTTGCTGATGAACCGTTTTAATGCAGCGAAAAGCAGCAGATCATCGTTGCCGATGAGTCTGCTGCTTTTCCATTTATTCGTGGTTGGCGGATTTTTCAATACTCTTCTTCCAGCTCTTCCAGATGATTTTCCATATCCTTGGGCAGAAGCGCCATGGACGTCAGAAGGAAAGCTGCTGCGAGGGACCCTAGAAAAAGGAAGGTGATAAGGAGTCCTTCTCCTATGAGTTCAGGGTCGGCCCCTTTCCAGGGAATCTCTTCGAATTTCCTCATGGAAAGACGGTAGAGAACTGTGAGAATCAGGGTTTCCGCACCAAGAAGGATATTTTTCAGTCTGATCTTTTTCGAGAAATCCTTCTGGATACTGTATGTTCTGTTTCCGATTTTAAGAATACTTCGATCTCCTTTTTTCAGTTCACCCTGAAGCATGACTTTTGTTCGTGATATTTTCTTCATCTCCTTAAGACAGTACCGCAAATCTCTTTTCCACTGTCTTCATGAGAATGAAGTGGAAGACCACAGCAAGGATGCTGAGCAGGAGAAATGCCACCATGAAACCGGTGAAATAAGTCGGAGCGATTTTCACGCCAAGGAAGATGCTAAGGGCAGTGAGTCCGAAGCCCATGAACATGTGGATCACGGAGTTGAAGTTCTGCTTCACTGCTTTCTGCTCCGTATCCCAGTTCAGTTTAGGCCAGAGCGTATCCATGAGGATGCCCGCCTGATTCACCACAAGGGAAGCAAGCAGAACGATGACAAGCGAGAGAAGGATGAACATGAGATCCACCTGGAACAGGAAGACCATGATGCCGTACAGAATGACCAGTGCCAGAGCCTCCACATAGAAGGAGCTGAGAATCTTGGCATAGATCTGCGTGCTGTAAGGAACCGGAATATATTTCAGAAAGTAGAAATTTTTTCCTTCTCTTGAGATGGCAGTGGAAGAGATGATGTTCACGGAACCCAGAAGGAACCCTACGCCTGCCATGCCCACTATGAGAACTCCTTCATCCACGGAGCGGATGAAGCTTAAAACCTGCATGAGTTCATCCTTGTCACCTGAGCTTCCCATGAAAATCGGGAAGAGGATGAACAGAGGATAGATGAGACTGATCAGAACGCAGTTGAGAAAATAGATGGGCGTTCTGAAGAGCAGTTTCAGTTCCTTCAGAGAGTAGGAAAGAAGAATGCCTTTTTTTGCGGTTCCTTTTTTCATATCCTCTGCGGATAAAACCTTTCTGGTTGCTTTGCTTTCCGATACACCGATGACGCCTTTGAAATAGATGGCATTTCCGATGAGGAAGAACACACCCAGGGCTGCGGCACTTGCCACGATCATGGCCAGAAGATAGAGCAGTCCCTTCACGGCATCATAACCAAGCAGGGCTTCTGTAGCGAAGAAGCTTGTGGGAAACACGAGACCAGTGACTCTGAAGATCGGAAGCTCCGCAATATTTCCTATGACAAGTTCGCTTCCCTGGTTCATTCGATTCGTCAGAAACTGGATACCGAAATTGAAGCCCAGTGCCACCATGAGACTCAGGACACCGGCAATCATATTGAATCGGTCACGGTTCTTGAACCGGTTACTGAAGCGCATGATCACCATGGATAAAATGGAGGCGATGGTCAGCGGGAATACAGGCACCAGCAACAGTGTAGCCAGTGTATACACATAATAAAGTATTCCGGCGGAGTCCTTGATTCCGAAAATCACAAGAATCGGCAGGAAGAACACGATGATGATGAAGTATTCGTAGACGAGTGATACGAGGAACTTCGATGTCAGTATTTCTCCACCGCTGATGGGAAGATAGAGATAGTTGTCCACATCCTTCGAAAAGTAGAAGACATTCATGACATAGAAGATTCCGAACATGAAGACCATGATTCCGGCAGCGGGAATCAGCAGTCTCAGAAGCAGAGATTCCATTTCCATCATGGCCAGGGTGTCGTAAAGATCCGAAATCATGAATCCGAAACTGAGTCCCATGGTGACCATAAGAAACAGAACCAGAAGGATGACCTTCCATTTGGAGCTGAAGAAGGATTTCTTCGTGCTTCTGCCTACCATGTTGCTCAGGGTTTCATCATTTTTGAACATGGCTTTGGCCAGAACATAAATACTATTCTTCATCGTTTGTCATCTCCAGGAATATTTTCTCCAGTCCTTCGTTTTCGCTGACCAGTTCCCTGAGCTCGGTCATGGTACCGCAGAACATGAGCTTGCCTTTGTTGATGATGCCGACACGGTCGCATACCTTTTCTGCCACTTCCAGTACATGAGTGGAGAAGAATACCACATTTCCCTTGTCTGCATGTTCTCTCATCATTTCCTTCAGATAGAAGGAGGATTTCGGATCAAGACCTGTCATGGGTTCATCCAGAATCCAAAGACTGGGGTCGTGAATCAGTGCGCCCATGATGATGATCTTCTGTCTCATACCATGGGAGTAGCTGGAGATATAGTCTCCCAGAGCATTCTCCATGTCGAACCGCTTCGCAAGACCATCGATTCTTTCCTGCCTTACGCTGCTTTCCACATTATAGATGTCACCCATGAAATTCAGATATTCCAGACCTTTCAGCCTCAGGAAGATATCCGGACTGTCAGGGACGAATCCGAACTGTCTTTTGTAGAGAATCGGGTCCTTGTCAAGGGTCATGTCGTTGATGACGATTTCTCCGCCATCCGGGTTTGTGATGCCGGTGAGCATCTTGATGGTGGTGGTTTTGCCTGCACCGTTGGGTCCCAGGAAACCGAAGATTTCACCTGGTCTTAAATCCAGTGTGAGATGGTCTACAGCTTTCACTTTTCCGCCGTAGACTTTGGATACGTCTTTAATTGAAATCATATGCTTTTTTCGGCAGACGAGGTGTCTGCCATCCTCCATTTGAATTTTCCTGATTCAGTGTACATGAATGTCCAGCAGGAAAAGGACATATATGTTTTTCCTGACTAAAATATAACAAAAGCATTCGCTATAGTAAAGGGCGAAGTAGTAAAGAAAAATGATATATTTCTTAAATCTTAAGGATTTCCCGTACGATTAAAGCAGAGAGGATCCTATCTTTCTCCTTTTTCCATCTGTTTTTCAGCAGGTAAAGAGTTTTATGTTCATGGCAGGAGAAGAGAGGATTTCCTGCTCTGATTCTCGTCCTATCCACATTTCTTCAGGGATCAGGATAAATCAAAAAGCACCCTCATAAGGATGCTTTCGTGTTGAACCTTCTAGTCTTTCATCGAATATCCATTTAACAGAATGAAGAAAGCGATGATTTCGAGAATAAATCCAGAGAAAAAATAAGCCGATGAGTCTGTACCAATCGAGACGACCAGTAAACTGATCGCCAGTCCTGATAATCCAACGCCTAACAGCATCTGCTTTACACCGTTGACCATTTTGCTGCCTCCACAGTTACTGTTTTTCCTTTAAAAGATCTCTGATTTCTGTCAGAAGGACCTCTTCCGTGGTTGGTACTGGAGATGCTGCAGGAGCTTCTTCCTCCTTCTTCTTCATTCGGGTAATCAGCTTGACTACGAAGAAGATCGTCAGTGCCACAATAAGGAAATTGACGATGGCCTGAATGAACAGTCCGATCATGATGGGTGTGCCGTTTGCTGTGAATGAGAGCTCTGAGAAATCCGGAATGGAAAAGATCGCAGCAATCAGCGGCATGATAATGTCATCTACGAATGATGTAATGATTGCACGGAAAGCACCACCGATAATGACAGCAACTGCCAGGTCCACTACATTACCTTTGATGGCGAATTCCTTGAATTCTTTCATAAAAGTCTTCATTTGTTCACCTCCTGAGATAATCATATCATAGTGTGCCTATATAGGAAAAGCTTATTTTCTGATTTATCGGATAATACAGGTGGGCATTCCTGTAGAAGAAGAGAATGGATCGCGGCATGCATTTTGTAAAATGTAAACTGCCTGAAGGTATGGTATACTGTAGTATAGTACATTTAAAGAAATTGAGGATGTACTGGATACTTTAATGGATATTTATGGAAACAAGTTCATAATTAATAAAGAGAATATTGAAAGTAGGTCGCGTTTATGGAAGAGAAAACAAACAGCAGAATACAGTATCTCATTCGGGAATGGCTCATTCCCATTGCCACGGCACTGGTTCTGGCATGGCTCATCAACACCTTTGTGGTGTTTCGGATTGAAGTGCCTACGGGATCGATGATTCCGACAATCAACAAAGAAGATAAAATCTTTGTATTAAAGGCCTACAACAAAGATAATTTCAAAAGAGGCGATATTCTGGTCTTTGAGTCGGAAGAGCTGGCAGGAGAGGATGGAAATCCCATGCTTCTCATAAAGAGGCTCATCGGACTGCCAGGAGAACATGTGGAGCTCATAAATGGTGTTCTTCTTGTGGACGGAGTGCAGATAGAAGAGCCTTATGTCGTCAATGATTTCATGTTCAACGCGGAATTTGATGTGCCGGAAGATCATCTCCTGTTTCTTGGAGACAACAGAGAGACATCAAATGATGCAAGATACTGGGAGAATCCATATATCAGCAAGGATGAAGTCATTGGAAAAGGCGGGCTGAGAATCTTTCCGCTTGATAATATCGGATTTTTGAAATAGAACACAGTTCATGAGACTGAACTGGCAAAGGATGGAGGAAATGATATGGAAGTAAACAGAATCATAGAAAGCAACAGAGAAAAACTCATAGAAGATGTGCTGAAACTGGTATCTTATGAATCAGTTCAGGGTGAAGCAGAAGAAGGTATGCCTGCAGGAGAAAAAGTGGCTGCGGTGCTGGAAGAGACTCTGGCCATGGGAAAAGCCTACGGCTTCAGGACCATGAACGTAAATGGACATGCCGGTGTCATCGAATATGGTGAAGGCGAAGACTATGTGGCTGTTCTGGGGCATCTGGACGTGGTTCCTGTGGGAGAAGGCTGGACAAAGAATCCTCTGGGAGAGGTTTCAGGAGACCGGATCTACGGGAGAGGCACCATGGATGACAAAGGGCCCATGGTGGCAGCCCTTCACGGGCTCATCGCGGTAAAGGAGTCAGGAGCGCCCCTGAAGCACAGAATCAGGCTCATTTTCGGCACCAGCGAGGAAACTGGTGGAGCAGACATCGTGAATTATCTCAAGAGTGAAAAGCAGCCGGTTTCAGGATTCACACCCGATGCGGATTTTCCTGCCATCAATGCGGAAATGGGCATCCTTGTGATCAGACTTTCCAAGGAGCTGAAAGAGCATAACCTACTGTCTCTGGAAGGCGGGCAGGCTGTGAATATGGTGCCGGACAGAGCGTCCGTCAGATATCTTGAAAGCGGCGAGGAGAAGAGCCTGTCTTTTGAAGGCGTCTCCGCTCATGGAAGTACACCTCATAAAGGGAAAAACGCCATTTCCGCCCTGATTCGCGGAATGAAGGAAAAGCCCGAGTTCAGTGAGCTTAAGGACACTTTAAGTGTACTCGAGTATAATCTTGCAATGGATTTGGACGGCCATAACATGGGCGTTGACCTGGAAGATGAAGCTTCAGGAAAACTGGTTCTGAATCTGGGTAAAATGAAACTGGAAAACAATCATCTTGACACATACATCAATATCCGCTATCCGGTGACTTTCGCCATGGAAGACGTGACGGAGAAGATCAGGTCGATTTTTGAGAAGGAAGGCTTCAGCTTTGAGATTCTTTCCCACGACGGCCCTCTTTATTATCCCAAGGACGCCGCATTCATCAGAAAGCTCATGGATGTTTATGCAAAGGAAACAGGTGATGAAAGCGAACCGCTGGCCATAGGTGGAGGCACCTATGCGAAGATGATGAAGAACATCGTCGCATTCGGACCGCTTCTTCCAGGCAGAGAAGATACACTGCATCAGCTGGATGAGTATATTCTCACTGAGGATCTGATGACTTGTGCAAGAATTTATGCCAATGCCATGATTGAGCTGGCAAAATAGGGGGCAAGGGATGAACAGTAACAACAACAAGCCTGGGAAGAATAAGAATATAAAATTCTATATCATATACTTCCTCAGTGTTCTGGTCATGGTGACCGTATTCAATTACTTCGCCAATGACATCAGAAATCAGAAACAGACCTATAATGAATTCAATACCGCCATCATGGAGAATCGAGTGGAGTCCATAAAGCTGGACGAATCTCAGAGAAAATTCGAGTACACCATGGTGGAAGGCGATGAACTTTCCGGGTTTACGCTCTATACAGGACAGATCAGCAACGATGAAGACATCATCAAGCTGATCAAGGAGAAGGAAATCCCCTTTGAAGTGGCGACGGTGCAGGTGGCGAACCCCATCATGACCATCCTTCTTTCATGGATCCTTCCACTTGGACTTCTGCTCTTCTTAGGAAATTATATCCTGAAGAGTATGGACAAGCGTGGCGGCGGAGGCATGATGTCCTTCGGAAAAAGCACGGCGAAGCTTTATGAGAGCGATACTGGTGTCACATTCAAGGATGTGGCAGGTCAGGAGGAAGCCAAGGAATCCCTCATCGAGATTGTGGATTTTCTCCATAATCCGAAGAAATATGTGGCCATCGGTGCAAAGCTGCCTAAAGGAGCGCTGCTTGTAGGTCCTCCGGGAACAGGTAAGACCCTTCTAGCCAAAGCTGTAGCCGGTGAAGCCAAGGTGCCGTTCTTCTCCCTTTCAGGTTCCGCTTTCGTGGAAATGTTTGTGGGAATGGGTGCAGCCAGAGTCCGTGACCTCTTCAAAGAAGCCATGGCCAAAGCCCCCTGCATCATCTTCATTGATGAGATCGATGCCATCGGTAAATCAAGAGAAACCGGCGGATACGGCGGGAATGACGAAAGAGAACAGACCTTGAATCAGCTTCTTGCTGAAATGGACGGATTTGATTCCTCCAAGGGTATTGTACTGCTTGCGGCAACCAACAGACCGGAAGTCCTGGATAAGGCTCTTTTAAGACCGGGAAGATTCGATAGAAGAATCATTGTGGATGCACCGGACCTGAAGGGAAGAGAAGCCATTCTTAAAGTCCACTCCAAAGAGGTCAAGATGGGTGACGATGTGAATCTCAATGAGATCGCCAAGGGAACCCCGGGCGCAGTAGGTGCCGACCTTGCCAATATGATCAATGAAGCGGCGCTTCGAGCAGTAAAGAACGGAAGAGCCTATGTCATGCAGGAGGACCTGCAGGAAGCCATTGAGCTTGTCATAGCCGGACAGCAGAAGAAAGACAGGATCATGTCTCCCAATGAGAAAAGGATCGTTGCTTTCCATGAAATCGGCCATGCACTGGTTGCGGCCATGCAGAAGAATACGGACCCTGTCATGAAGATCACCATCATTCCACGAACCATGGGTTCCTTAGGATACACCATGCAGGTTCCGGAAGATGACAAGTATCTCATGAGCAAGGATGAGATGCTAACAGAAATCTCCATCCTCTTTGGTGGCAGAGCTGCAGAAGAGGTGGAATTCGGTTCCATCACCACAGGTGCGTCCAATGACATTGAAAGGGCAACAAACATGGCCAGAAGAATGGTGACGCTCTATGGAATGAGTGAAACCTTCGATATGATGGCTTCGGAATCCGTAAGAAGCCAGTATCTGGATGGACGTACCGTCATGAACGTAAGTGACCGGACAGCGGCCAAGGTGGACGAAGAGACGCTTGCCATCATAAAATCATGCCATAGAAAAGCCATCGAAATACTGGAAGAGCATAAAGAGCTTATGACTGAACTTGCACAGATTCTGCTGGATAAGGAGACCATAACAGGTCCCGAGTTCATGCATGTGGTTAGACAGTATATGGGTGAAGACTTCGGACTTTCCAGATCTGAAAAAGCTTCCAGAGAAGAAGCGGAAAAAGCGCAGATTGCCAATGACGAGGAGGAGGTCATCCATGTTGAGGATGCGCCGGAGACTCCAGGGTTCATTGATGAAAAGAATGAAGGGGATATGGAAACTGAAACCCCATCTGCCGATGATAAGAACGAAGACAGCACAATATAAGTGTATGGCCGTGATCCCTCTGGATTGCGGCTATGCCTTTGGAGGAATAGATGAAAGAATTTAATGTAGATTTAGCTCCTGAGGAGCTGCAGAAAGAGAGAGCCTATCTGGATAAGGTCTTAAGCCATATCATGGAGGATATTCTCTCAAGCACCACCAAGAAGAAAACCGTATATGATGACATCGTGGAATACCGAAAGACACTCATCGATGAATACAGAAGTGATGAAGACAAACAGATCGATTTCTTCGACCATAACCGTTTTGTACAGGAAGAATCCTACAAGGCCATCGAGAAGAAGCTCATCGAGCTTACAGAACTTCACAATACCCCATACTTCGGCAAGGTGGTATTTCTGGAACAAGGGATGGATGAAGAGGAAGAAATCTACATCGGGAAATACGGTCTTGTGGATGAAGAGAAGTATGAGCCGCTCATCATTGACTGGAGAGCACCCATCGCATCCCTGTTCTACAAGGGGTCTGTGGGTAAGGATAAATACCGTGCACCCATGGGGGATGTGGATGTGGATATCAGCCTCAGACGTCAGTTTCTCATAAAAGAAGGAGAACTGAGAGCGGTATTTGATACAGAGACGGATGTGAGAGATGAGATTCTTCTTGAGGTTCTTTCCTCCAATGCAGGAAAGAAGCTTAAGGACATCATCATGACCATTCAGGAAGAGCAGGACCGGATCATCAGAGAAAAGCGTGAAGGAGTCGTTGTGGTCAACGGTGTGGCAGGAAGCGGTAAAACCACCATTGCACTCCATAGAACGGCCTACCTTCTCTACAACTATAGACAGATGCTGGAGAACAAGGTGCTGATCCTCGGACCCAACAACATGTTCATGGACTACATTTCCCAGGTGCTCCCATCTCTAGGGGAGGGTGGTGTTCATAACGACACCTTCAAGGATCTGGCCTTAAGCCTTCTTGAGTTTGACGGCCCCATGTTCATGGGAGAGGATTACACGGAAGCGCTGATCAGCGGCGATGAGGAACTGGTTTCCGATGCCAGAACGAAAAGAAGCGCGGATTTCCGCTCGGTTCTCGAAGCGAAGATCGAGGAAACGGAGAAGACCTACTATGCATTCAAAGACATTGAGTTTCTCGGAAAATCTCTTCTCACCAGTGAAGAGATGGAAAACGTACTGCTGAAGGACTTCAAATACATGCCTTTCTTCAGACGTGCCAAAAGACTGAAGAAAATCATCGTCAAGAGACTGAAGGAAGTGAGAGATGAGAAGCGCTTTGAAATCGACAGAAAATATGAAGAAAAGAAGAAAAAGATGAAGGCGGACGGCAATGACATCAACATGCTGGACGGTATGAGAAAGTCCGAGCTGAGAGATCTTCTGCATCTGGTTTCCGAAAAGAGACAGGAATTCAGAGAGCTCTCCGAAGGGGATTATCTGAGAAGTTATCAGGACCTCAAAAGCTTCGCATTTTATACGGAAGCCGACATTGCGCCTATGCTCTATCTGAAGCATAGACTCCACGGATTGAAGCTTCCATATCAGGTGAACCATATTGTGCTGGATGAGGCGCAGGAATACTCCATGATCCATTTCGAAGCGCTGAAGGAAATCACAGGATGCAGCTCCTTCACCGTGGTAGGAGATACCAACCAGATGATTCTGGAAGGTAGAAGCAGCATGAACGATCTGGGTGAGATCTTCCGGGATGTGAGACATTACGACCTGACCAAGAGCTATCGATCCACCTTCGAAATCATGGATTTCGCCAATCAGTTCCTGAGCGGCCAGAAAATCGTGCCTCTGGTACGAAACGGAAATCCGGTGGAAGAGCACAAGGATATGAACATGGAAGATATGCTGGAGCTCATTGTGAATAAAGTGGGAGAGTACAAGGAAAGCGAACTGGATACCATAGGCATCCTCACAAGAGACATGAACACCACAAAGGAGCTCTATCAGCTTCTGAAGAATAAAATCAACGTGAAGCTCATTGACAGTGAAGATGCTCTGCTTAAGGGAGACCTCTATATCATGCCATCCTATTTTGCAAAGGGACTGGAGTTTGATGGCGTCATCATGGCGGAGAAGGCTGAAGAGGACGGCAAGGACCTCATAAACTACATTATGGCCACCAGAGCGCTGCACAGACTGACCAGAATCACCTTCAGAGAAACCATGATCTATTAAGAATCTTAATCTGAACATACAAGTAATGAAAGCAGCGGCAATGGGCGTATTTACACTCCCCATTGCCGCTGCTTTCATTACTGCTATTCAGCTGTGATGATTCCTTTTTTTACTTAGAGTACTGCAACATCCAGATCCACTGTGATCATGATTCTTGCAGTTTTGAAGCGCTGATGAAGCTTCTCTTCCAGCTCCTTCCTGATCTCACTTCGGTCTTTTTCTGAGGTGTTTCTGCTGTCCACCACCACTTCCAGGATGATGAGTTCATCTTCGCTGTGGCCGGTATATCTGAAATCATGAAAGGAGATGATGTTGTCGATACCCAGAGCGATGTCTCCAACAATCTTCTTTACTTCCATATAGCGTTCATCTTTGTAATTGATGGGGTCCACATGGATCACGAGACTGATGTTCAGATCTTCTCTTATGTGCCTTTCGATTTTATCCACAACATTATGAAGCTCCACCAGGTTCATGTCATGAGGCACTTCCACATCAATGGTGGCCATGGTTTTAGCCGGACCGTAATTGTGAATCTGCAGATCGTGCACACCATGAATATGCTCATAGGAAAGGACTCTTTTTTTGATTTTATCCGCCAGCTCCTTTTCCGGTTTTTCGCCCAGTATGGGATTGATGGTTTCCAGTGAAAGTCTCAGACCGGAGAAAATGATGTAGAGAGCGATGAGGACCCCGATGAATCCGTCCACGGGGAGAGCGGTATACTGACTGAGGATCAGTCCAAGGATCACCACAGAAGTGGTGAGAACGTCACCTATGGCATCCTGTGCAGTGGCAAGAAGGGTGCTTGAATCCACTTTCTTCCCCAGTCTCTTGTTGAAATAGTAGATGAAGAGCTTGAAGCTCAGTGACAGAACGAGAATTGCGATGATCAGTGGGCTGGAGGTCACGGGGCTTGGAGAGAGAATCTTTTTGAAGGAGGAGACCACAAACTGATATCCTACGACAATGATCAGTACAGATATGGTCAGTCCCGTAAGGTATTCGATACGGCCATGGCCGTAAGGGTGTTCCTTATCCGGTTCCTTGCCCGCCATCTTGAATCCGATGATGGTGATGACGGAAGAGGCGGTATCGGTGAGATTATTGAAGGCATCGGCGATGAGCGCGATACTCCCTGTAAAAAGACCCAGAAGGCCCTTTACTGCAAAGAGGATGAAATTAAGAAGAATGCCCAGCATTCCGGATATTCTGCCAATTCTTTCCCTTTCCTTTGCCACCTGAAAATCCCTGCCATCCACCACTTTATCTATCATTTTATTGATCATGATGATTTCCTCACTTTACTGTCAGACTGATAATTTTAGAATTCATTATAACATATAATCAGCTATCCTGAGCATGAATTCTTTTGGGAAAGGAAGGGGATCCGAAGGCGGTTACGGTATCTCCGGCATATGTTTTGTGGTATATTGGAAGAGGAATGTTTAAATCATGAGGCACTTCTGGTCGCAGATGACCACCTCATGATAGAATGGAAATAAAACTTAGAAATACGGAGGAAAACAATGGAAGAAAGAAAACTGGCTTTGGATCTGATCGATTTTCTGCATGACTCATCTACCGCTTTTCAGGCAGTGGACGTTATGAAGAAAGATCTCATGAAGCAGGGATATAAGGAACTGAAAGGGGAAGAGGACTGGACACTTCAGGAAGGCGACAAGGCCTTTTACATCAAGAACAATTCCTCTCTTTTCATGGTTCAGATCGGCAAGGATCCTTTAACAAACGGATTCAAGATGGCGGGAGCCCACACAGACTCCCCGACCTTCAGAATCAAACCAGATGCGGAGATTCTGCAGGACGGGTTTATGAAGCTCAATGTGGAAACCTATGGAGGGCCTATACTGTCCACCTGGTTTGACAGACCGCTTTCTCTTGCAGGACGTGTCATGCTGAAAGGGAAGAGCATCATGAAGCCGCAGACGGCGCTGATCGATTTCGGAAAACCGATTCTATACATTCCTTCTCTGGCCATTCATATGAACAGAAAGGTCAATGAAGGCGTGGAAGTGAACAAGCAGAAGCATGTGCTTCCTGTAATCATGATGGCGGAGAAGGATTTCGAGAAAAAAGGCTTTCTGAAGAATCTTGTGGCCAAGGAGCTTCAGGTGGATGTGAGTGAGATTCTTGATTTCGATCTTTTCGTGTATGAGGTGGAAAAAGGAAGTCTTGTAGGCTTCAATGAAGAATTCATCTCCTCCAAGCGTCAGGACAACCTCTCCAGCGTGCACAGCATCTTCACTGCCATGAAGTCTGTGGAAGAATTTTCAGGAATCAACCTTGGCGCTTTCTTCGACAACGAAGAGTGCGGCAGTGCAACGAAGCAGGGAGCGGACTCCACGCTTTTAAGAGATCTTATGGAGCGAATATTCTACGGACTGGGCGGATCCCGAGAGGATTTCCTGAAGAACCTGGAAAAATCCTTCATGATTTCCGCAGACCTTGCCCACAGCGTGCATCCCAACTATACGGAAATGCATGATCCTACAAGCAGGCCGATCATCAACAAGGGACCCGTGATGAAGATTTCAGCCAACATGAGATACACATCCGATGCGGATTCCATGAGCGTCTTTGCAGGGCTCTGCGAGGAAGCAGGAGTACCTTATCAGTATTTCGTGAACAGAAGCGATCTTGCCGGTGGAAGCACCATAGGACCCATCGGTTCCACCCATCTGCCCATAAGAACGCTGGATATCGGAAATCCGCTCCTTGGCATGCACTCTGCAAGAGAGCTGGGTGGTGTGAAGGATCATCTCCATCTCACGAAGGCGCTTAAAGTCTATTTCAATCTGAAATAAGCGGAGATTGTCTTCATTTTGTAATGGATGCACTGATGGATTGAAATAGAATATCAGTAGGAATAATTTTAGAGGTGAAGCATTTGAAAAAAATTAAAAAGCTGTTTATGACTACCCTCATAGCAGGACTTGCAGTTGCGGTTTCAGGGTGCAGTCTTTTAGGCGTGACACCTGATGTGTCAGAGTACATAGACCCTGCTCAGGAATCCGCTGCAGACAATGAAGAGCTGAGAAGCTATCTGGAAGAGCTAAGACCTGTCCTGGAAGCTTTCTACGGTGAAGGGAAAGCGCTGAAAGAGGCCAGTGTCAAAGGAAATGAAATCATTCTGGAAATCGATCTCGGGAATGATCCCAGCCCCTATGAGGATTTCGAGAAGCTCATGGTCTATGAGACCACCAGGGTGACCCATAGTATCCTGAACTACAGAGACTATGAGGAAATCAGGGAAATCTATAAGATCACCATCAGCTATACCGGTCAGAAGAACGTGACTTTGTACGGAAAACAGGCAGTGGAGACAGAGCAGTCCTATGATTTTGATGCCAAGACTATCCTGGATGCGGTAAAGAGAGGCTGAAACACCTGAAAACAGAAAGATTCTATCCAGGAAAATCCCATGAGGATTTTCCAGATAGAATCTTTTTCTTTATAAGTGAACCTTTTCGTCTTTCAGCTTCTCAAAGGCTTCCCTGGCTTTTCTGTGTTTCTGCCCGTAGGTTTCATATAGCCTTGCTTTTTCCTTCAGACGGACTCTTGCATCCCTGGAAGGGTTCTTCAGGACATAGTCTCTGCATGCTTTGCTGCAGAATCCTTCGTGCTTCTTTTCACAGGATGCGCAGGCGATGTGCTGCAGATGGCAGTCATCGTTGGTGCAGTTGATGTATCTGTCTGTAAGGGCTCCGCAGTGGACACATTTTGAAACGATGACCTCTTCCTCCTGATTGATGGGTACGGAAATCCTGTCATCAAAGACATAGCATTTTCCGTCCCAGAGCCGGCCCTTGGTCTCTTCGTTCTGACCGTAGGTCACTATGCCGCCTTCCAGATGATAGACATCCTGGAAGCCCTGGTTGAGAAGGACTCCGGTGAGTTTCTCGCACCTGATGCCTCCGGTGCAGTAGGCGATGATCTTTTTGTCTTTGTGCGCGGAGAGGTTTTCCTCGATCCACTGGGGGAACTCCTTGAAGTTTGTGATGTCGGGACGGATGGCTCCCCTGAAATGTCCGATGTCATATTCGTATCCGTTTCTGCCGTCCAGGATGATGACATCTTCCTTCTGCAGCATTTCATACCATTCCGTGGGTTTCAGGTAGGTACCCACCTTTTCTCCTGGATTCACATCATCCTCGTCCTTCAGGGTGATGATGCTTTTTTTTGGTTTCACGTAGAGCTTGCGGAAAGCATTTTTTTCTTCTTCATGGATTTTGAAGACCATATCGGAAAATCGGGGATCCGCTTTCATGTGCTGCATGTACCGATCCGTTTCCTCGATGGTTCCGGAAAGGGTTCCGTTGATTCCTTCTTCCGCCACAAGAATCCTTCCCTTGAGATTCAGGGAACGACAAAGGGTTTTATGTTCCATGGCATAGGCATGGGGGTCTTTTATTTCAGTGAATTTATAGTAAAGCAGTACTCTGTATTTATTCTTACTCATTTCTACACTTCTCCATATTTTTGATGGATACAAGTATACCGCAATAATTAGATTTTGTAAATTGCCATAGGATGCAATTTAAATTGACAGAAAAGTAAATATTGAATACATGGTACAAAAAAAGAGCACTGAATTTCTTCAGCACTCTTCTATAGTTCTCTAGTCCACCTTGCCCACATCGGTGAGGGTCAGGTTGTCATTGTGATTAAGTACCCAGGAGATACCCCATTCGTTCTGGAAAAGAAGGATGTTCCTTCCTCTTAAATCCGTGACCAGTCTGGTATCAGAGGTGATGTCGAGGGTATCCAGGTCCACATCTTCTGTCTCGATCCAGCGCACAAAGCGGTAGGGAAGATGATCGATTTTGATATCCACACCATATTCATTCTTCAGACGGAATTCAAGCACTTCCATCTGCAGCGTTCCTACAACGCCGACGATGATCTCTTCCATTCCGATATGATGTTCTTTATAGACCTGTATGGCACCTTCCTGTGCCACCTGAGTGATTCCTTTTACAAACTGCTTTCTCTTGATGGTATCCATAGGTCTCACCCTTGCAAAATGTTCAGGAGCAAAGGCAGGAATCCCTTCGAATTTGAATTTATTCTTTGGCTCTGTGAGGGTGTCTCCTATGGCGTAAATACCTGGGTCAAAGACACCGATGATGTCTCCGGCGTAGGCTTCCTCCACCACTTCTCTGTCCTGAGCCAGAAACTGCTGAGGCTGAGAGAGCTTGATCTTGTTCTTGCCCTGGTAGTGATAGACTTCCATGCCTTTCTTGAACTTGCCGGAGCAGATTCTGATGAAGGCGATACGGTCACGATGCTGCGGATTCATGTTTGCCTGAATCTTGAAGACAAAGGCTGAAAAATCGTCACTGAACACATCGATTTCTTCTCCCTCTGAAGTGGCTCTTGGAAGTGGAGGGGAGGTGAGTTCCAGGAAGGATTTCAGGAAGGGTTCGATTCCGAAGTTCGTCAGTGCGGAAGCAAAGAATACGGGACTCAGATTCCCCTTCAGCACTTCCCCCATATCAAACTCGTTTCCTGCGATATCCAGAAGCTCAATGTTTTCCTTCAGTTCCTCATGAAAGGAATCTCCGATGAGGTCCTTGAAGACCGGATCGTCCACGGAGCCCTTCACGGAAGCTACCGTGCTGGAACCATGGGTACCTGCAGAAGAGAATACCTGAATGCTGCTGGATTCTCTTTCATAGACTCCTCTGAAGTCCTTGCCTGACCCGATGGGCCAGTTCATGGGGTAGGTTTTGATGCCTAGTTCGTTCTCGATGTCTTCCATGAGTTCAAAAGGATCTCTGGCTTCACGGTCCATCTTGTTGACAATGGTGAAGATGGGAATGTTTCTCAGAGAACAGACATGGAAAAGCTTCCTGGTCTGGTCTTCCACACCTTTGGCCGCATCCACCACCATGACCGCTGAGTCAGCCGCCATAAGTGTTCTATAGGTATCTTCCGAGAAGTCCTGATGTCCAGGCGTATCCAGAATGTTTATGACATAGCCGTCATAGTTGAACTGCATGACGGAGGAGGTGACAGAAATTCCTCTCTGCTTCTCGATTTCCATCCAGTCGGACACAGCATAGTTTTTGGATTTTCTTGATTTTACAGAACCTGCCAGGCGGATGGCTCCTCCATAAAGAAGCAGCTTCTCTGTAAGTGTCGTTTTACCGGCATCGGGATGGGAGATGATGGCAAAGGTTCTTCTGCGTTCTATTTCTTTTCTTAAATCTTCCACGGTTTTCCTCCATATACTTTTGAAATCACAATAAACAACTTGTGATAGGGAATTTCTTTTTATGAGTCTTCTCTAGCGATACATCGTATCTTAAGACCAATTATATATTATAATTGATAATCATGGATTATACCACTTTTTTATTCATCATAATTTTACTTATTCCGTCATGGGAGCGGAAATTCCGATGCTCTATCGTATAATTAATGAAAATTTAATGGTCATATTACTTAATTATATATAAACTGGGGTATAATGGTTACAAATCAACACGGAGGAAACAGATGTATAAATTAGTTGCGATCGATATGGATGGAACCCTTTTATCCTCCAGCCATGAGATCAGTGAGAAGAATAGAGAAGCCATAAGAAGAGCCATGGAAAAGGGCGTCAAGATCGTCCTCTGCAGCGGGCGTACCATAAATAACCTGGTGGAATTCACCGAAGGTCTCGGACTCGTCGGTGAGCAAGAGTATGTGGTGGGACACAATGGGGCTGCAGCACTGAGAATCATCGATGATGAATATGTTTATGAGAATTCCCTCACTGGGAAAGAAGCAAAGGAGATTGCAAAGGTGTGCGACAGCGTCGATGCAAACTACACGATCTACACGTTTCATGAGGCCATGACGCCAAGGGACAATGCCCATGGAAGATATGAGGCGGAGCTTAACAGCATGAACCTGAAAGTCTGTCATCCCCAGGTGCTGCGTGATGAGGAGAAGATCACGAAAGTGCTGATTCTCGATGATGAAGAAGTCCTTGATTCCTATATCGGAGAGATTCGAAAGCATTTCGATGACAGGTACAATCTGGTCCGGTCCATGCCGGTTTATCTTGAAATCATGAGAAAGGAAGTCAATAAGATGAGCGGCATCATGGCAGTGGCAAAGCTCCATGGCATACAGGAAAGCGAGATCATGGCCATCGGAGATGCCCCCAATGATCTTGAAATGATACAAGGGGCAGGACTGGGTGTAGCCATGGGCAATGCCCATGAAATCATCAGAGAAGCCAGTGATTACATCACAAAGACCAATGATGAAGACGGAGTAGCCTATGTGCTGAACCGGTATCTGGATCTCGGCATGGATGAGCGTACACTTTAGCAGACGTATGAAAGAGATGCTGAAATGTGAACAAGTATAACAGATAGACAGCTAGAATGGAAGAAAGAGCAGAGAGAACGAGGAGGTGGAGTATGAAACGACATACTACGTTTAAAATCATCATCGGATTTTTCCTCATGATATTCATCCTGCCGGGTCAGATGGCCTTGGGCTCAGAAGGATATTATGATGTAACGGAATTCAATATGGATGTTCAGATTCTGGAAAATGGTGATGCGGTGGTCATGGAAGAGATCACATATGATTTCGACGGAAATTTCGATGGAATTCTGAGAGACATCGACTATACGCGAACCAGTGGTCTGAAAGACCTGACTGTGGGTGTGCTGGAAGGCGGAAATATCACTTATTTCAATGAGAGCACTGGTTCAGGCACCTATGTGTACGAACTGGATGATACAGGAGAGCTGGCAAAGCTTAAAATCTATGAACCATCCGATTACGAGCAGAAGACTTTCTATATCGGCTATACGCTGGTCAATGTGGCAGAGCGATACAATGACATCGGAATCTTCAACAGAAAGATCATCGATAAAAGATGGTCTGTACCCCTCAGTGACATCACCATTACGATCACCATACCGGAAGGCGCAGCCAGGGAAGACCTGAAGGTCTATGCCCATGGTCCTCTGACAGGAGAAAGCACCATTGTGGATGAGCGGACGTTCCGGTTCACGGTGCCAAGTGTGAACAATGAATTTGTGGAAACTCTGGTGATTTTTCCACCGGAGCTGATTCCGGCATCCACCAATGTGTTCCAGAATGATGAGCTACAGAACATACTGGAGAATGAGCAGAGACTGGCGGATGAAGCCAATGAAAGAAGAGAGGAAGCCATCAGAGAGCTGGAGGAACAGGAGAAGAGGGAAGCGCGTGAGAAAGCGTCGAGACCCGTATTTCTGGGAGCCATTGCAGCAGCCATAGGTGCAGTCTTCTTCATGTTCAGGAAGTTCACAAGAGAGCTGAAACCTGAATTCATGGGAGACTACTACAGAGAACTTCCAGAGGACTACACACCGGCAGTGATGACCTATCTGCTGACAAAAGGAAGGACCAAGGATGATGATATCATCGCTACCCTTCTTGACCTTGCCAGAAAGAAAGTGATCAAGCTGACCCCCTTGAAAGTGGAAAGCGGACTGATCTTCAAGAAAGAAGAAGATACCTTCGAAATCACCTGGCTGAATAAAGAGAAACTTTCGAGCCTGATGCCCCATGAACAGTTCCTTGCCACCTGGTTCATCGACGAAATCGGTGGAGGGAGAGGCCTTGTCATGGACGATCTGGAAACCATCGTGAAAAAGCAGAAAGCGGCACTTCAGTTCCAGAAGGACTATGAATACTTCAAGGCGAAAGTGAAAGACACTGCCGAGAAGCAGCAGTTTTTCGCACCCAATACACTTCAGGGCGCCAAAGTCTTTGTGCTGATGGGCATCGCGCTGATTCTTGCAGGACTAGGCGGACTGTTTCTTCTGGGAAGCTTTATTGCCATCGGTCTTATCGTACTCGGCGGAGTAATGATCTTCGGACTGATCTCCCTGAATTTCATCAGAAAGTATTCCAGGCGTGGTGTGGAACATAAGACCATGTGGGAAGCCTTCAGGAAATTCCTTGAGGATTTCTCGAACATGAAGGAAGCGGAGATTCCATCACTTATCATCTGGGAGCATTATCTGGTATATGCAACTTCACTGGGCGTTGCGGAAGATGTGCTGGAACAGCTGCCTAAGGTGTTTACTGATGCGGATCTCAGCAATCCTGATCTTACCTATATGGGCGGATACCGATCCTTCAACAGTTTCTACATCATGAATCACGGTTTCTCCAACACCATGTCTAAAGTAAGCTCCGCTGTGAACACAGCTCAGATTGCCAATTCAGCCAAGTCATCCGGCGGCGGATTCGGAGGAGGTTTCTCCGGAGGAAGCTCTGGCGGTGGCGGCGGCGGTGGCGGAGGCGGTGCCTTCTAGCAATGTAAGTCAATTCAAAATATATATTTGGAAGGAAGATGAATATGAAAGCAGGAACAATAGCACTTATCGTCATTCTCGGACTGGTCGTATTACTGGTGATTTATGGAGTCTCTGTATACAACAGCCTGGTTGTTCTAAAGAACAGGGTGAAGAATGCATGGGCTCAGATCGAGGTCCAGCTGAAAAACAGAGCAGACCTCATTCCCAACCTGGTGGAGACTGTAAAAGGCTATGCCACCCATGAGAAGGAAGTCTTTGAAAATGTCACCAAAGCCAGAAGCCAGGTGCTGAACGCCAAAGGCGTGGAAGAAACGGCTAAGGCCGATGCCGAGCTTTCTTCAGCCATCAGCAGACTCCTTGTGACAGTGGAAGCTTATCCTCAGCTGAAGGCAGACCAGAACTTCCTGTCACTGCAGGCAGAGCTGAAAGATGCGGAAGAGAAGATCAGGTACGCCAGACAGTTCTACAACGATACCACCATGAAGTACAACACAGCCATTCAGGTATTCCCTAAGAATATCTTTGCAGGTATCTTCAACTTCACCCAGGAGCCTCTATTTGAGGCATCCGAAGCAGACAGAGCGGTACCTAAGGTTCAGTTCTAGAACCACATAATATTTATTTGAGAGAGAGCCCTTTAGATGGCTCTTTTTCATTGGTGATCAGTGGAAATGAAAAACATAGCGGGTTGGATGCTTTTGATTCATAAGAGGTATTGTTTACGTATTATTAACTTTTTAAACATGACAACTTGTTGACAAGTGGTGCACAATCACTTAAGATGTAAACAAATACATGGATTGTTACTGGGAACCAGGCAAGACCGAGATGCATGCAACGCTGTTGCTTTGTTTCTTCGGTCTTTTTTTTATAACTGTGGCCACGGTACCTGTCTTTCCGGGGAGAATCTGTGCATTGAACTTATTAATCTATTTTCAAAGGAGGAATTATCATTATGATGAAGTATCTACAGAAACTCGGTAGATCACTCATGCTTCCTGTTGCCGTACTACCTGTCGCATCCATACTCATGGGTATCGGATACTGGATCGACCCAGCTGGCTGGGGTGGCGGAAGTCCGATTGCAGCGTTCCTGATCAGTGCCGGTGGTGCAATCATCGATAACATGTCCATTCTTTTCGCAGTGGGTGTCGCGTTAGGTATGTCAAAGGATAAGGACGGATCGGCTGCACTTGCAGGTCTGGTTGCTTTCCTTGTGGTGACTAAGCTTTTATCCACAGGAACCGTTGCACAGCTTACTTCTGTTGATGTCGGTGAGGTCAATGCGGCGTTTGGTAAAATCAACAACCAGTTTGTGGGTATCATCTCCGGTCTGGTGGCTGCGGGAATGTACAACAGATTCTCCCATGTACAGCTGACGCCGGCGCTGTCGTTCTTCAGCGGTAAGAGACTGGTGCCGATCATGACATCCTTTGCCATGATCCTGGTTTCAGCAGTGCTCTTCTTCGTATGGCCAGTGGTTTATTCAGGACTTGTATCCTTCGGTACAGGAATCTCCGAACTGGGTGCTGTGGGAGCCGGTATTTACGGTTTCTTCAACAGACTGCTCATTCCTACAGGTCTCCATCATGCGCTGAACTCCGTATTCTGGTTTGATGCCATCGGCATCAATGACATCGGAAACTTCTGGGCAAGCACAGGAGAACCTGGTATTGTTGGTAGATATCAGGCAGGATTCTTCCCAGTGATGATGTTCGGTCTTCCAGCAGCAGCACTTGCCATGTATCATACAGCGAAGGATAATAAGAGAAAGGTTGCAGGAGGTCTTCTTCTGGCAGCAGCTATTTCTTCCTTCTTCACTGGTGTAACAGAACCAATGGAATTCGCATTCGTATTCCTTGCTCCTGGACTATACCTGGTACATGCTCTTCTTACTGGTATTTCAGTATTCATCGCAGCGCAGTTCCAGTGGATCGCAGGTTTCGGATTCAGCGCAGGATTTGTTGACTTTTTCCTCAGCCTGAGAATGCCTCTGGCTGTAAATATCTGGATGCTGATTCCACTTGGCCTGGTTATGGGCGCAATCTACTACTTCCTGTTCAGATTCCTCATCGTCAAGATGGATCTCAAGACACCTGGAAGAGAAGATGATGAAGCTGTGGAAGGCGAAGGCGTGAAGCTCGGCAAGGACACAAACTTCAATGCTCTTGCAGCACAGGTTCTTGACGGACTGGGCGGAAAAGAGAATATCGCTTCCCTTGACTACTGCATCACAAGACTGAGAATGGAAGTGAAAGACCATCTCCTAGTTGATGAAGCAAAGATCAAGAAGGCAGGCGTTGCAGGCGTCATCAGACCATCCAAGACAAATGTGCAGGTCGTTATAGGACCACAGGTACAGTTTGTTGCAGATGAGATGAAGAAGCTTCTGTAAACAGATTCCAACAGAAAAAGAAACGGTCATCGAAAGATGGCCGTTTTGTTTGCCGTGGTTTCCAAGCTCTCTGGAAAAACACGACGAAGACTGGAGAATCAGATGGCGTTTCGATAAATCTAGGAAAAATGGAAAATTCAATCTATAATGGATGTAAGAGTTTTTTTGGAGGTTGTAGATGCGAATCATCAAGGTGTTTAATAACAATATCGTTGCAACCCGATCCGATCAAGGGGAAGAAATGATTCTGACTGGCACAGGACTGGGGTTTCAGAAGAAACCAGGAGATCTGGTCAATGAATCGAAAATCGAAAAGGTCTATGAGGTTCTGGATGACAGCAGAGACCGGTTCTACAGGCTTCTTGGGGATACACCCATGAAGCTTATTGATGCTACCCAGAAGATCCGAGACCGAGCCAAGGAAGAACTGGGGATTGAAATGACCGTGAATGCCCTGGTGGGCATGATCGATCATATCACCTATGCGGTGGAGAGGAAGAAGCAGGGGATGGAAATCCCCAATCTGATGCTCCATGAAATCAGAAGTCTTTATGCGGAGGAATTCAAAATCGGACTGAAGGGTCTGGAGTATATCAAGGAGGCTACAGGAGTAAGCCTGTCAGAACATGAGGCGGGCTATATCACCATGCATATGGTCAATGCTTCCCTGGGCGAAAACAAGGAGAGCATTTCCAAGATTTTTCTTTTCACCAGCGGGATCGTGGAGATCATCGAGCAGGTCTTCGACATTGATTTCAGTGAAGATGAGATTTCTCTGGCGCGTCTCAATTCGCACCTGAAGTTTCTGGCCAAAAGAATCCTTCTGAAGCAGCCCAGTACGGAAGATCATGTGGAAGAGTTCTATGGCATGTTTCTGAAGAAGGACAGAAGGTTCAAGACGGTGGAAAAGAAAATAAAGACCTTCGTGAGGAAGAATTTTCAGCATGAACTGAGTCTGCAGGAAATGGTGTACCTCATGGTGCATATGAATAAGGCGATCAGTTAGATGTATAGAATCAGAAAGATCAGAAACAGAATGTTAAGCGCCAGTCAGAGACTGGGTAAATCCCTCATGCTTCCGGTGTCTGTGCTGCCGGCGGCCGCGATCCTTGTGGGGATCGGATACTGGATCGAGTCCACGGGTCTGGGGTACAGCACCCTTCTATCCCGGGTGCTTCTTCAGGTTGGGCTCATCATCATGGATAATGTACCGATTCTTTTTGCGGCTGGCGTAGCCCTTGGCATGGCCAGGGAAAGAGACGGTTCAGCAGCCCTCTCTGGCATACTGTGCTACCTGACCGTAACGAAAATGCTGTCACCGGAATCCGTTTCCATGTATCAGCGTATCCCCCTGGAAGAAGTAAGTGCGGCTTTTTACAGCATCGGAAACCAGTTTACCGGGATTCTATCCGGCCTTGTGGCGGCATACATGTTCAACAGATTCAAGAATCTGAGACTTCCAGAAGGTCTTAATTTTTTCGGTGGGAAGAGATTTGTCCCCATCATTAGTACCTTCACCATGGTTTTCGTCAGTATTCTTCTCTATTTTCTGTGGCCTGTATTGTATGACATGCTCATTATATTTGGTGGCAGGATCAGTTCCCTTGGCGCTTTCGGTGCAGGGATCTACGGTTTTCTCAATAGACTGCTCATTCCACTGGGGCTACATCATCCTCTGAATTCGGTGTTCTGGTTTGATGTCATCGGGATCAATGACATCGGGAATTTCTGGCAGTCCTCTGGAATCCATGGAGTGACGGGTATGTACCTGGCAGGATTTTTTCCAATCATGATGTTCGGTCTTCCAGGAGCGGCCCTGGCCATGGCAAGGGCCGCAACCAAAGGGCAGATCCGTAAAACGAAATCATTCATGGGCACATCGTCCATTGCCTCCTTTCTCACGGGCATCACGGAACCTCTGGAGTTTTCCTTCATGTTTGTGGCACCGCTGCTCTACCTGCTCCATGCGCTCTTCACAGGACTTTCCCTGTATATCGCGGCAGAATTTCAGTGGATTGCAGGATTCAGTTTCAGTGCAGGCTTTACGGATTTTCTATTGAGCATAAGGATGCCCATGGCGAAGAACATGGGGATGCTTCTAGTCATGGGAATCTTCTTCTTTTTCCTTTACTATTCTTCCTTCTCCTTCTGCATCAGAAGATTCAATCTCATGACGCCTGGAAGAGAAGTGAGAAAAGTCCAGAAGGAAGAAGAAAGCAGCCTCTACACTGCAAATTACAAGAAGCTTGCGAAGAATCTCCTGAAAGCCTGCGGAGGACATGACAATGTGCTCACAGCAGATGCCTGCATCACCAGGCTGAGACTGGAAGTGAAACATCCTGATCAGGTGGACAAGGAGAGGCTGAAGGAAATGGGCGTCATGGGCATCGTTCAGCAGGAAGAGGACTTTCAGATCATCATCGGTCCTCAGGTGCATTTTCTGCTGGAAGAGATCCGGAAACTGCTGTAAGGTAAGCGGCTGCACATAATTGGAGGATGGTATGAAGACAAACACAAAAATATGGATCTGGATTCTTGTTCTTGCGCTGCTGGCAGTGTGGGCAGTGCCGAAAATGCCCTTCAATGAAGAAATCGTAAGGAAGATAGAGGCACAGGTGTATGTGGAGGGCGTTCCTGTAAGAACCACGGAAGTGGTCATAGAAGGGGAGAGAAGCCGTTATCTGTTCTCGGACAGGCAGATGTTTTTCGGCGATTTTCAGATGGAAGAGTATCCAAGAACCCAAAGAGAGGACATGATGGCCGAAATCTCCTGGCATGAGCGGTTTGACGTAGAGCAGATTATCTATGCGCAGAACGCCACTTTTCCGGATCTGGAAATGGAGAGAGACCTCATCATGGATGAGGCCATGGAGCATTTCGCTCTGGGGTTTAAAGATGGGCGCATCGTGGCCACTTCTTCCGAGCTCATGGAAGAATATCGGGAGAGATACAGCAAAGAGGACTGATTAAAGGGAACAGGAAAGGCAGCTGAAGAGGATTCAGCTGCCTTTCCTGTTGGATCGGATTCTGTTTCTATTTTCTCACTGGAGGGAGCAGACCCACTTTCTTCTGCATCTTTCTCAGCACTTTCATGGCTGCATAATTGGCCTTCATGGCTCCTTCGGAATAGATTTCCTCGAGTTTTGACTTGTCTGTCAGGAGTTCATTGGCCTTCTTCTGGACAGGTTCCAGTTCTTCGATGATGACCTCCGCCACGTATTCCTTGAACTCCTTGTAGCCTTTTCCTTCAAAGGAAGCCACTACTTCATCCGGTTTCACATTCCTGATGGCGCAGATGATGTTGATGAGATTCTTCACGCCTGGCTGCTCGTCGCTGTAATTGACCACGCCTACGGAGTCAGTGACCGCTCTTGAAATCTTTCTTCGGATCACATCTGGTGGGTCCAGAACGAGGATGTAGGAATTCTGATTGTCATCAGATTTGGACATCTTCTTCGACGGATCCTGAAGATCCATGATCTTGGCAGCATTTTCCGGAATCTTCGCTTCCGGCAGGGTGAAGGTATCGGAATAGCTGGAGTTGAACCTTTGCGCGATGTCACGAGCCAGTTCCACATGCTGCTTCTGGTCGATCCCCACGGGAACGAAGTCCGCGTTGTAGATGAGGATATCTGCTGCCATGAGCACAGGATAATTGAACAGACCTGCGGAGATGGAGGTGTTTTCCTTCAGCTTCGCTGTCTTGTCCTTATACTGGGTCATTCTGGAGAGTTCCCCCATGTTGGCGTTGCAGGTGAGAATCCAGGAAGCCTCGGAGTGCGCGGGCACATGGGACTGCACAAAGAGGGTGCTTTTGGTATAGTCAAGTCCGGATGCGATATAGATCGCAAGGATCTCCAGCACTCTTTTTCTTAAGAGCTTGGGCTCCTGTCTTACGGTGATGGCGTGAAGATCCGCAATGCAGTAAAAGCATTCATATTCATCCTGAAAACCGATCCAGTTCTTGATGGCACCCAGATAATTTCCCAGGGTGATTTCTCCAGACGGTTTGATGGCACTTAATACAATTTTCTTTTTTTCTTCCACAAGTAGATCCTCCATGTCTTCTATATTTTATAAAGTAATGTGACTTATGCACTCTATTATAACTTTTTTCATTGAAAAAAGGTAGCTACAATGTAACTACCTTTAAAGGACTATCTTCTCTGATTGTTTCTTTCAGCCTTTCTTGCTCTTCTGCAGTCTGGGCATCTTACTGGCTCGTTTTCAAATCCTTTTTCTTTGTAGAATTCCTGTTCACCAACTGTGAATGTGAATTCGTTTCCGCAGTCTCTGCAGATGATTTTCTTGTCTTCCATTGTTTTTTCCTCCTTAGCAACAGTATTTTTTTAGGTTTTCTGAGGCTAAGGGCCTGGATAGCTAAGAAAATTACTGTGTCTAAAATAATATTACCTTACGGCAATTTCATTATATCAGATTATTCTCATTATGTGAACAATGAAAGATAAAATAATTGGAAAATAAATTGACTATATTACGAATCTGTCAATGAAAACCAGAATCAGGTTGTGAATCTTTTCGGTGACGGGAAAATTAATTCAATATGTGCCACTAAAAAGGGGTTTATGGTTTGACTAAATTTTCGGATAATTATATAATTAAGACATAGTTTAAAGGTTTTCAAGACCAAATTTACAAAGGGAGTGATTGACATGATACAGGTAATTTATGGCAAGAGGGGATCAGGAAAAAGTAAGAAGATGGTATCTCTTGCCAATGAAAAAGTCAAAACAGCCAAAGGCAATGTTGTTTTTGTCGATGACGATTCTCGTGCAATCCATGAGCTGGATAGAGAAATCCGATTTATCGATGCAGACGAATACGCACTCACAGACTACAGGTCAATCTACGGGTTCCTCTGTGGAATCATATCAACAAACTATGATGTAACTACCATATTTGTGGATGGCCTCTTCAATGGAATGGACAAGAAGAGTGAAACATCCGAGAAGATTTTTGAAAAACTCCAGAATTTCTCCGAGGCCAATGACATTGATCTCTTTATTGCTATGCACGATGAGGGTGAATTGGCTGTATCTGAATTAGAAAAGTACAAGGTTCTCAGTTAACCTTTTTAAAGCTCCGATTTTGATTGGAGCTTTTTGATTTAACTTGGAGCTTTCACAGGAGGGGTTTTGTGTGATCTTTTTTTGGAACAGGAAGGAAGTCTATCGAGGTGTTTCTGTTCAGAAGTTCAATGAAATCCGGAATATGCTTCGTGCTCATGATATCAGGTTCAAAGCAAAGGAGAAGGACTCCGGTGAAGTGAAACAGGAAACAGAAGCAGTGGAGAAATCTCGAAAATACTCAACAATCTACACAGTATACGTGCATAGGAAAGATTATAGACGGGTAAAGCCGTATATTCGATGAACTACTGCACTTAAAGGAAAAGGAACTTTCTGAGATGAAGAGAGTTCCTTTTTCATTTCAGCAAACTCCATAATTCAGGGTTTACCGTTTTTTCATTTCACAAACCGCTGGAAATTAGGTATACTTAGATGTAGTAAAAATCGTCAGGAGTTGTAAAAATGAGTGTATTTGAAGAATTAACCAGAAGGGGATATATCAAGCAGCTGACCCATGAAGAAGAAATCAGGAAAGCCCTTGAAGAAGAAAGAGTAACCTTCTATATCGGCTTCGATCCCACAGCGGACAGTCTTCATGTGGGACATTTCATCGCCATGATGTTCATGTCACATATGCAGAAAGCCGGACACAAGCCCATCGCTTTAGTGGGTGGAGGAACGGCCATGATCGGAGATCCTTCCGGAAAGACCGATATGAGATCCATGCTCACAAGAGAGGATATCGAAAGAAATATCGTGGGCATCAGGAAGCAGATGGAAAGATTCATTGATTTCAGTGAGGACAAAGCGCTGCTTCTGAACAATGCGGACTGGCTGATGAATCTCAACTATGTGGAATTTTTAAGGGACATCGGCGTTCATTTCTCTGTGAACAACATGCTTCGCGCAGAGAGCATCAAGCAGAGGCTGGAAAAGGGATTATCTTTCCTGGAGTTCAACTATATGCTGATGCAGGGGTATGACTTCCTGTACCTGAACCAGAACCATGGCTGCACCATGCAGCTGGGTGGTGATGACCAGTGGTCCAACATGCTGGCAGGAATCGATCTTGTGCGAAGAAAGGAAAGAAAGACTGCCTATGCCATGACCTGTACACTTCTGACCAATTCCCAGGGGCAGAAGATGGGCAAAACCGTAAACGGAGCCCTATGGCTGGATCCCGAGAAGACACCGGTCTATGATTTCTATCAGTACTGGAGAAACGTGGACGATCAGGACGTGGTGAAATGTCTGAAGCTTCTTACCTTCGTGGATATCAACGAAATTGAAAGAATCGAAGCTATGGAAGGTCAGGAAATCAATGAATCCAAAAAGCTCCTGGCTTACGAAGTGACAAAACTCGTACATGGAGAAGAGGAAGCGAATAAGGCTAGAAGTGCTGCAGAAGCGCTCTTCGGTGGTGGAACGGATCTTTCCAACGTGCCAACAGTGGAAATCACAAAGGCAGATCTGGAAAAGCCACTTCTGGAAATTCTCCTGGCAGGTGGAGTATTCCCTTCCAAATCTGAAGGCAGAAGAAATATGCAGCAGGGTGGGGTCAGCATCGAGGATGTGAAGATCATCGATATCGATCATAAATTAAAGGAAGAGGATTTTGCCGAGAACTATCTCCTGGTGAAAAAAGGGAAGAAGAAAATCTACAGAATCCTCATCACAGAGTAATGGCTCTTTTCGCCATTTCCGACCTGCATCTTTCCTTAAGCGGAGACAAACCCATGGATGTCTTTTCCGATGAGTGGAGAGACCATGATGAGAAGATCAGAGAAAACTGGCTCAGTAAGATCACAGAGGAAGACACGGTGCTTCTGGCAGGGGATCTTTCCTGGTCCATGAACATGGCTTCCAGTAAACTGGAGCTGGACTTTGTGGCGAAGCTTCCAGGCAGAAAGATCATGATC
The DNA here is from genome assembly GCF_043951855.1 of Proteiniclasticum sp. C24MP. Lineage (NCBI taxonomy): Bacteria > Bacillati > Bacillota > Clostridia > Eubacteriales > Clostridiaceae > Proteiniclasticum > Proteiniclasticum sp. C24MP. Next base: position 211,007 of record NZ_JBINJW010000001.1, on the reverse strand, counting down.
AAAGGCAATCATGACTACTGGTGGGGAAGCATTACAAAGCTCAACAGCATGTATGACAATATGGATTTTATTCAGAACAACTTTTTCGCGTATGAAGACTATGCCATCTGCGGCAGTCGCGGATGGGTGCTTCCTGGAAGTGCGTTATACAAGGAAGAGGATGAGAAAATCTACAAGAGAGAACTGCTTCGAATGAGAATGTCTCTGGATAAAGCGAAAAAGGCCGGGTATGAGAAGATCATTGTGATGATTCATTATCCTCCGGTGAATGAAACCTTTAAAGATTCGGAGTTTACTGATATATTTGAAGAGTATGGAGTGGAAAAGGTCATTTATGGACATCTTCACGGCAAATCTCTTCAGAGAGTCATGACGGGATACCGAAGCGGAGTGGAATACATCCTCACTTCATGCGATTACATCAATTTTGATCCGATAAAGATCATGGAATAAATACTGATACTGGTTCATTACAGACTCGTGCCGGAAACTGTTCCGGTGCCAGCAATTTTATGGAGGTAAACATGTATAATAACAATGACGTACTAACCATCAATGCCATCAGAGCATTATCCATTGATGCCGTGGAACAGGCAAATTCAGGTCATCCTGGCCTGCCACTGGGGGCTGCGCCTTTTTCCTATGTATTGTGGGCGAAGAACATGATGCATAACCCCAAGAACCCAAGCTGGTTCAACCGTGACAGATTCGTGCTTTCTGCAGGACACGGATCCGCGCTTCTTTATTCTCTTCTTCATATGTCCGGTTATGACCTGCCTATGGAAGAGATCAAAAATTTCAGACAGTGGGGATCAAAAACACCAGGACATCCTGAATTTGGTCATACTGTCGGCGTAGAAGCGACCACAGGGCCTCTTGGACAGGGAATCGCCATGGCGGTTGGTATGGCCATGGCTGAAAGCCATCTGGCAGCCAAGTACAACAAGGAAGACTATGAAGTTGTTAATCACTACACCTTCGCATTATGCGGAGATGGAGACCTGATGGAAGGCATCTCCCATGAAGCATCCTCACTGGCAGCGCATATGAAGCTGGGCAGACTGATCATGCTTTATGATTCCAATGACATTTCACTGGATGGAGACCTGAACAAAGCCTTCTCCGAAAGCGTGAAGGACAGATACGAGGCATACGGATGGCATTATCTGAGAGTGGATGATGCGAACAACCTGGACGCTGTGGATGAAGCGATCAGAGAAGCGAAGAAAGTCACAGACAGACCTACCCTCATCGAAATCAAATCCATCATCGGTATGGGTTCACCTTCAGCAGGAACTTCAAAAGCCCATGGTGCGCCACTGGGAGCGGAAGGGGTAAAGGCAACAAAGGAATTCTTCCAGTATAACCATGAAGTATTCACGGTTCCGGAAGAAGCCTATGAAACCTTCAGAAACCATGTGGAAGAAAACGGAGTTGCCGCAAACAAGGCCTGGGATGAACTCTTTGCAGCATACAGCAGCAAGTATCCTGAACTGGCTGGAGAACTGGAAGATGCCATAGAAGGAAAGCTGCCTGCAGATCTTGCGGAAGGCATGCCTGTCTATGAAGAAGGAAAGGGCGTTGCCACAAGAAGCGCTTCAGGAGATGCCATCAACTTCTTCGCCAAGAAGCTGCCAACCATCTTCGGAGGATCTGCTGACCTTGCCGGATCCAATAAAACAGAAATCAAGGGAGCCGGAGACTTCTCTCCAGAGAAGAGAGACGGCAGAAACATCTGGTTCGGGGTAAGAGAATTTGCCATGGGTGCCATGATGAACGGCGTACATCTGCATGGTGGGCTGAGGGTGTTCGGAGGAACCTTCTTCGTATTCTCAGACTATGTAAGACCAGCAGTGAGATTATCTGCGCTGATGGGTCTTCCTGTAATCTATGTATTCACCCATGACAGCGTTGCTGTAGGAGAAGATGGACCGACACATGAGCCCATCGAGCATCTGCCTTCTTTCAGAGCCATGCCGAATCTTTCCGTCATCAGACCTGCGGACGGAAATGAAACCATGGCTGCCTGGAAAGTGGCACTGGAATCAGAAAACACACCAACCATACTTGCCCTGTCAAGACAGAACCTGAAGACCCTGCCTTTATCTTCCGCACTGGCTGTGGAAGGCGTGAAGAAGGGTGCCTACATTGTATCTCCTTCCGAGAAGGAAGTCAGTGATGTACTGCTCATCGGTACAGGATCTGAGGTTTCCCTGGCTTACGAAGCCCAGCAGGAACTGAAGAAGGAAGGCATTGACGCTGCAGTCATTTCCATGCCTTCATGGGACCTCTTCGAGAAGCAGACAAAGGAGTACAAGGACAGCGTCCTGAATCCTTCCGTGAAGAAGAGACTGGCTCTTGAGCTTGCCAATCCGCTCGGATGGGAAAGATACACTGGAGACGAAGGAAAGATTCTTGGCATTGATACCTTCGGTGCATCCGCTCCTGGAGAAATCGTCATGGAGAAGTACGGATTCAACGTGCCCAATGTCATCAAGCTTGTCAAGGAACTGATCGGATAAGAATAGGATATTTATCTGCACCGGACAAGGCATACTTGTCCGGTGCTTCTGACTTCTCAGGCAAGCTGCTGCAAAAAGCAGATGGACCTGCTATATAGACAAAGTAAAAAGAGCGTATGACTTCAACTATGAAGCCGTACGCTCTTTTATGAGGACTCTGCATGAAGATGGCGTGGATTCTGGGCGGAATCCGAAGGAACTCGTTGGAAAGTTCTCTAGATACACATCAAGCATGTCCGGTACTAGGATGTTCTATATCATACAGAATATCGTCCTATTCTATTGGTATGTAACCAATAACTTCGTAGGTATCACTATCACAGACAATCCGTGCAAAGTCGTGTCCTGACCGATCACCGATAGTAATAATCCAGTCAGTAGTGTCAACTGCATGTTTATCCACTTGAGCAACCATGGACCATACATTCTCCCATGTTCTTTCATCTGCATTTTGTATTGTTACTATGCTTGTGTCTATACGGTCTTTTGAAGCAAACTCCGAGTTTTCAATAAAGTGGATACTGTTCTTGACAGCCTTTTGCTGTTCAGATGATAATGGAATCTCAATATTTGAATCAGCTGTGACAGCTGGAACGTCGTTGTTGTCAACGGATGAGCAACCCACTGTAAATAACAGCGTACAAAGGCTGAGGGATATAAATTTTTTTATCTGCATTATTTGCCTCCTCGTAGATTATGATTCATGAAGATTTTCGATTATTTCCTAGTCTCTGATTTCAAATTCCGCGCTGAGGTAATAGGCTTTGTCTCCTGGCCTGTCTTTCCCGGTGATGTCCGTTTCAGTGAGATTGAATTCCATGATCACACGATAGCTACCGTCCACCATGTCGACCCGATTGTCTCTGCTGATCCAGAACTTCTCCTCCTGTCCAGGCTCCAGCATGAACCCTATGGCAGGAGCTTCGGCCATGGTCGCGATCCTTTTCCAGCCATCAGAGCTCTTCCTCTCGATTCTGTCATTGGCGCCAAACCAGATGATCTGGTCACTTTCATTTCTGATGAGGTAGCTTTCTGGATTGATCTCTTTCTCCGGAATCAGAGAAATATCAGGAAGGATATTGATGCGGTCTTCAGGAATCACAAAGCCCTCGCCATACCAGACGGGTTCCACATCCGGGCCTTGCTCCTCTGGTGTGGAATCAGGTGAGGGGTCTTGCGTGTCAGGCGCAGTGATGGATGTGTCTGGTTCCGGAACCTTTTCGGTTTCCGGTATGGCTTCACTGCTGCAGGCTGCTGTCAGGGATAGGATCAAGATACTGAGCAGGATATGAATTTTCTTCATTGTGTTCCCCCTTGGCATACATTATTAATGAGTATATTATATGCTATGTACAGTTGAAAATAGTTACAAAAAAAATGATATATTCATCGTCAAGTATTTGATAGATAGAATTAATAATCAGTTCCTTAATCGTGATAATCCTAGAATATTCAGTGGTTTCCGTGATGTCCGAATGAAGCGGAATAGAAGAACAGATAAGATTAAGTTCAGGTGATTGTATTATAATAGAAGAAAACGAAAAACTGGAGGATGTATTATGGAAGGTTACGCATTAGTCACGGGCGCCACATCTGGAATAGGACTCGAAATCGCACTGAATTTCGCAAGGGATGGTATTCATCTCATTCTTGTGGCACGAAGAGAAGAGAAACTCAATGAAATCAGAGAAAGAATTGAAGCCCAGTACGGGGTGAAGGTGCTGGTTCTGGCAAAGGACCTGACCCGAGAAGAAGCACCAGATGAGATCCGTGCGGAAGTGGAAAAAAGAGGCATCCGAGTGGATTACCTCATAAACAATGCAGGATTCGGCAGCTTCGGCAGGCTGAAGGATACAGACTATGAAAAGGAAAAGGATCTGGTGAAGCTCAATGTGCTTTCCCTGCTCCAGATGAACAAACTGTTCATACCCGCCATGGTGGAAAGACACTTCGGCTATGTGATGAATGTAGCCTCTCTTGCGGCGTTCATGCCTGGCCCTGTCATGGCCAACTACTATGCGTCCAAAGCCTATGTGCTGAGCCTCTCAGAAGCCATGCATGAAGAGCTGAAGGAGGAAGGCGTGAAAGTATCCGCCTTATGTCCAGGTCCTGTGAGAACCGAATTCCAGGAACGAGCAGAGATGAAGAAGACGGAAACGGCAAAGGCGTTCATCATGGAAGCGAAGAAAGTGGCAGATGCGGGATACCTTGGGCTCTGGAGAGGAAAAGCTGTGGTGATTCCAGGAACATTTGAAAAGATGGTTCCGGTGCTTACAAAGCTCATGCCCAGATGTCTCGTAAGAAAAGCGGCCTTCCTGTCACAAAAAGAATAACTATTGCTATAAATTTGGTATAATAGAAGAAACAGAGTAATGAACTGATTCGGATGTGAGAGGTGCTGGTTATGGCCAATAAAGACTGGAAAACATTCATGATTCCCTATGAGCAGGCAGTGGAAGAGCTGAAGGTGAAGCTGAGGGCAATCAGAACGGAATATAGAAGGAAAAATGACTATTCTCCCATTGAGTTCATCACGGGCAGAGTGAAGGAAATTTCTTCCATGCTTGAGAAAGCCAACAAGTTTGAGATTCCCCATGATCGTCTGGCTATGGAGCTGGAAGATATTGCAGGGATCCGAATCATGTGTCAGTTCGTAGATGACATTGAAACAGTGGTGAATATTCTAAGAAGCAGACAGGATATGAAGATTCTCTATGAGAAGGATTATATCACCAATGTGAAACCCAGTGGCTATAGAAGCTATCATATGATCATTCAGTATCCTGTGAACATGGCTTCCGGCGTGGTCAACATCATCGCGGAAATTCAGATCAGAACCCTTGCCATGAATTTCTGGGCAGTGACAGAGCACAGCCTGAACTACAAATACAAGCAGAGCATACCAGAAAACATCAAGAGCAAGCTGAAGGAAGCAGCGGAATCCGCTTATCAGCTGGACCAGACCATGCTGGACATCAAGGATGAAATCAAGGATGCCCAGAAGCTCTTTGAAGTGAAATCAGCCATTGTATCATCCATCATGAATGATATCCTCTATCTCATGTCCCTGAACAAGATTCAGGAAGCATCCAGATTTCAGAGTCAGCTGAATAAACTCATAGAGTATGGAGATGTATCGGATCTGAATCAGCTGCATCTTCTTGTGAGAAAGGAAATCAACCGGTTCAGATAGTATTTCAGGCAGTCAGATGAAGGATCTGACTGCCTGTTTAAACGAGGCTTTAGTTTTATCAAATTTAATAGTATAATGGATGATGAAAAAGAGAGAAATAAACTGCAAGAAATGATGTGAGGAAGAAATGGAACAGGAAAAAGAACTGCAACTGGTAAAAAGAAACGGAAATGAAATAAGACATATCGTCAGCCCATCTTTCGATGTGATGATGGAGGCGGTGAAAAAGACACCTTCTTCCATTCAGTATATGAAAAGTCCGCCATTGTCTGTCATGGTGACAGCAGTGACAGGAGGATGGAACAGTCTCAGGTTCATAAAAGACGCACCCTATGAGGTGCAGCTTGCTGCGGTGAAGAACAAGGGCTGGGCGATCCAGTATATCAAGGAGCAGACCCTGGAACTGCAGATGGAAGCGGTGAAGAGAGATTTTGATTCGATTCAGTACATCAGAGACCCGGGCTGTGAAGTGCAGCTTCAGGCTGTGAACAGCTTCTGGAGCGCGCTGAAATATGTGAAAAGTCCATGTCTGGAAGCAAAGGTGGCAGCCATCACCAGAAGCGAGCAGGCCATCACCTATGTGGGAGATTACACCGAAGAAGAGCTGAAGAAGTATCTTCTGGCCAACATAAAAATCGTGAAATACATCTACGACTCCCTGGATATGGACATGCTCTATGAAGTGCTGGAGGAGAAATTCAGAGGTGAGGATGTGACACCGGAGTATATCCGGGATTTCATGGAGCTTCAGATACTGGATATCAACAAAGTGAACTATATCAGAGACCACGGATCAAGAAGCACGAAACAGAAACTCATTGATTACGTGCTGAGCAGATAGGAGAAGAGGACAGAAATGAATTATAAAGAAACATTGGAAGCAGTGGAACTGTCGCTTCTAAGCCGCGCAGTGCCACTGATCATAGGAGAAAGCGGTATCGGAAAGACATCGCTCATCAAGGATTTTGCCAAGAAGAATGACATGTACCTGGTGAATATCGATGCGAATCTTCTGAAGGAAGGAGAAATCGGTGGGCTGCCCATGGTGGTAGGGGGCAAGACCTATTATGCAACCCATCACAAGCTCATGGAGATTGATGCCTGGCTGCAGAACAATCCAGGCATGGTCATGCTGTTCATCGATGAGATCAACCGCTGTGACCACAGCGTGCAGCAGGAGCTCATGAACCTGATACTGAATCGAGAAATCAACGGATACAAGCTTTCCGACAGAGTGCTCGTGGCTGCAGCCATGAATCCCACAAACAAGATGGATTCTTTCCGCGAAACGGATTATCAGGTGGTGGATATGGACCCGGCACAGGAAGACCGTTTCATCTGGTTCAATATGGATTCAGACCCCAAGGAATGGATCCGCTGGGGCATGGAGGAAGGACAGATTCATGAGCAGGTCCTTCAGTTCATCTCGAACTTCAGAGAATACCTGAGCTACACCAGTGAGGACGAGTATATTCAGGCAACCCCCAGAAGCTGGGAGAGGGTGTCAAACGCACTGAAGGTATTCGAGAAAAGAAAATATGAACCAAAGACACTGTATCATCTGGTCAAAGGAAATGTGGGCACGAAGCTGGCCCAGGAATTCACAGCATTTCTGGAAGACAACAGAAATCCCCTCATTTCGCCGGATGATCTTTATGAGATGGATGTGCTGGGACAGTTTGTCCGGGATGAAATCAGTCAGGCAAGCCATTCCAGGCTCTACATCCTGGCAAAGAACATGATTCTGAAATTAAGAGACCGCATGACGGAGAAAAGTGGAGACAGATTTTCAGAAGTGCTCAATCTCATGCCCAAGGACCTGAGAATTTCAGTGATGAAGGAGCTGAAGAGTGACTATCCTGATGTTTATCCGCTGCTGCTCAACTCAGATACATTTATAGAGGGGTTCTTTGATTGTTATGGTAGATCTTAACTTCAATAAGGAATTTCAGGAACAGGATGCGCTGATGAAGAAAAGAAGAGAACTTCTTTTCGACCTTCAGAAGTATATGGAGGGAGGTCTTCTCCGTAAAGGCTTCAACAAGGATTTCTTTGAATATCTCAATGAGATCTCCTTTAAGATGCTCAACGGTGGAGAGGATTACTATGCCCTTTTTCTTGGGGATACCGTTCGTGAGATCGACTTCAACCTGGCTTTTCCCACTGCCAGTGTGCTGAAAGGAAACAAGATACATTTTCTGTTCAATCCCTTCTCCTTTCTGTTTCTTTCAGAAAGAGAAGCTGTGGCGCTGATCAAACATGAGATTCTTCATATCCTTCTGAAGCACCATGCAAGAGAGCGGATTCTGAAAAACAAGTATCGGAAACTGGCCATCAATCTGGCCATGGATGTCTCCGTGAATCAGTACATCAATCATCTTCCGGCTTTTGTGGAGAGAATCAACACCGTGAATATGCGTTTTGATCTCAATCTCAAGACCAATGAGACGCTGGAGTTCTATACGGAAGAGATTCACAAGGCCATACTGGAGCATCCCAAGGAGGCTAAGGAACTTTCTGAATCGGACAATGCCAACTATGAAGAGGTCCACGACAAGTGGGTGGAATCCGAGGATGAAGACACAGACGAGGTGAAGGACAAGCTGAAATCAACGCTCAAGCTTGCCTCGCGAAACGGCATTCCGGACGAGATTCTTCGAATCGTGAAGGATAATCTGAAAGGGGAGCTCCATTGGACACAGATCATCAAAAAAGCCATGAGAACACTGCCCAAAGGCAAAAAGAAAACTGTGACTCGTGTGAACAGAAGACAGCCTGAACGACTGGACCTGAGAGGGGAACTGAAAAATCATATTCCGGATGTCACTGTGGCCATCGACATCTCAGGCAGTATCGATGACAAATCCATGAGAGAGTTTCTGAAAGAGATTGTAACCCTCAGCCACGCGTACAGTGAGTCCATTCGAATCATCGAATGTGATGATTCGGTGCGTAGGGACTATAAGATCAGATCCTACCATGACATCAAGCCGCTTCTGAAAAGAAGGGGAGGAACAAAATTTTCCCCTGTGTTTCAGCATATCAGAGAATTGAATCTGAGAAATACGCTGCTCATCTATTTCACGGACGGCATGGGTGAGGAGAAGCTGGAGACCAGGCCATCCAATTACAGAACCATATGGGTTGTAAAAGGAGAGAAGCTTTCTCTAAAAGATCCTTTTGGAGAAGTGATCTATCTGAAAAACACAGTGAAAGAAAATGAGCCGGCTTATGGAATCCAGGTTATGAGGGCTCTTCTTCATGACTGGGCGAGATAAGACCCGATAGAAGGAAGGAGCACGTGATGAAAAGGAGCAAAGATAATCTGAACAAAGAAGCGAAGCAAAAAGGCGTGTCCTATCTGGCCATCGGCATCGGACTAGGGGTAGCCTTGGGTGCTGCCATGAACAACCTGGCCGTTGGCATTGCATTAGGTGTAGCCATCGGAGCCGGCCTTGACCAGCAAGGCAGAGAGAAGAATAAGGACAAGTAGAAATTCATGGGAAAAAGCCAGACTCCATGGAGATCGGCTTTTTTTGACAAAATGATTGAATTATAAAAGGACGGATGTTTTCATCCGTCCTTTAAAGTCTTTTTTAGCCGCAGCTGCTGCAGGAGCCACAGTCAGATTCAGAGACCTTGTTCGGTCTTAGAACCATTCCTTGTCCCATGTTCTCTTCTGTGGATAGAATCTGGAAACCTTCAAACTCGTTGTAAAGTCCGGATTCCACGTAAAAGGTGAGATCCTTGATGGTTGTTTCCATGTCTCCATCCTTGCGGTCATCTACCAGAAGTCCGAATCTGGGACCGCTGCAGGCGTAACCTGCAAGGCTGATTCTGATGTTGTTTTTATCAACATTATTTGATCTTAGAAAGTTCAGGAATTCATCATATGCAGAATCGCTCATGGTAAGCAGTTCTTTGTTTAGTGTCTCCATGTAATACTCTCCTTATCCGTTATATTATACAGCACAGCCTGTAGCACAGGTTGAACATCCGGCAGCATCATCAACCTTCTTAGGTCTTAATGACATTCCGCCCCCGAAGTTTTCTTCATCAGAAAGGATGACGAATCCTTCGTATTCGTTGTAAAGATCCTTTGAAACGATGAAAGTGATGTCTTTTACGACTTCCACTACGTCGCTGTCTGTTGGATCGTCTACCATAAGACCGAATCTTGGTCCGCTGCATCCGAATCCTGCAAGTGCGAGTCTTACCACCTTAGGTTCGATTTCATTTGCTTCCAATAGATCATTGAATTCCTGGTAGCCTTCCTCTGAGATGTCTATCATTTTGATTTGTGTATCATTCATTTATTCTACTCCCCTTTAATTCATATCATTATACTCTGAATTTCCATTCCATTATATAACATCACAGATGAATCTTCAAATCATTTCTGATTTATTGAAATATCCGGATAGGTTATAGATAAATCTTAACAGAAAAACATTAAATCGAGCTGAAACTGAAAGGTTTTTAATTGTCAGTGGAGCTCATCAGAGATTCTGTTCGGAAACACAGAGGAAGATTAATCTGTGAAAGAATAGGATTCAAACAGTCAATGGTGTAAAATAAGATTAACAAGAAATATCTGAAATTACAGACAGATCACATTTTCCAGCGATAAAAAGGGGAAAACCCTTGAGTCGGGGAAACTCAAGGGTTCATACACTATTGTATACATAATCGTATAAAAGGGGGAAATATGAAATACTTTTACGTTTTTCGTATTTCGAAATATGTTGTGTGTGTTATGAATTCATATTAACATAGATTGTGTAAAATTGAAAGTCATTCTCAATTAATTTATTGAAACAATTTGTAAACAAAGAGGTGTGATTGTGAACAAGGACAAATTCTATGAAAAACAGGAGTTATTGAGAGTCATATTTATGCCTATAAACAATCGCCTGAAATCTGAAGTGGGTTCTTCACTGGTAGAAGTAAAGGAAGGGGAATGGCTCTATGTGACGTTCATAACAGGAAGCGGAGCCATAAGAATAAGGTGCAGCACGAAGAGATTCATGATTACGGAGTTCAGTGTAAATCTGAGTTCCATGACCATTGATTTCATACTACTCAGATTTGCACTGTTTTTAAGAAGAAATGAGATACAGATCATCAGTGTGGTGGTTCGCAGGGAGACGAGGATCCTGCAGGACTTTCTTGAAGATTCCTATAAGGAGAGCATTTTTGAATCCTATGGAGAAGAGAGTTACGTGGAGCTGAAGGTGGCAGATTATATCGATAGATTCTATAAAAAGTACAGAAATGGTTCATTCTAAGAAATCTGAAGATTTGTAACATCTTCATTAACTTTGGCGTTTGAGTCAATAACACCTGTGATTTTAGGGTAAAATAGAAGCAAACGAACAAACAGGAGGAATTGACAAATGAAAATACTGACTTTTGTAGCTGATATTTTTGAAGATCTGGAACTCTGGTATCCCATCATCAGGCTGAAGGAAGAAGGATGGGAAGTGGATGTGGTTGCTCTGGATAAGAACAAGATCTACACTGGAAAATATGGACTGAAGGCGGAAGCCAACAAAACCTATGATGAAGTGAAAGCCGAAGACTATGACGGACTTCTGATTCCTGGAGGATATGCACCGGACATCCTGAGAGTGGAAGAAGGATGCATTCAGCTGACGAAGGACTTCAACGATCAGAATAAACCGATAGGCATGATCTGTCATGCAGGATGGGTACCCGTTACAGCAGGAATTCTCCAAGGGAAGACCGGAACCAGCACAAAGAAAATCAAGGCTGACCTGGAAGGTGCAGGACTTACCTGGGTGGATAAAGAAGTAGTGGTATCCGAAAATATCATTTCGTCCAGATCGCCTAAGGATCTTCATGTCTATATGACATCTTTCATAGATGAAGTGAAGAAATTCAAAGAAAAGAATAAATAGGATTTTGAAGAAAGAACCTGTCATGATGGCAGGTTCTTTTTTTGATGGCAGCTGCAATGCTGTGCATCTGGATAGGGAATGTAAATCCCATGAAATGTTTCATTGAAATAAAGATGAAATATCTCATGGGATTTGTTTTGCAGAAATGACCACCATTTTTGAAAAGGGTGCCATCTGAATCCATTTCATAATTCCGCTGTATGAAACGATCATGAAACGGGATATGTTATATTTTTAACGAGAAGAAAAAGAGAATTCTTCTGAAATCGATAAATCTTAGACAGCATTACCTGGAGGAGCAGGCAAAGCAGGAGAAAAGGATGAAATATTTCATGAAGAAACTGGCGATGCCATAGGGATAATCTGTTAAACAGTGCGATTCCACCAGAATCTGAGACCGCTGGACTTCCTTTTGATGAAACGTTTCATGATGAGGATTATCAATATGAAAACATGGAAATGGTTTTCAGAAACTTTGAGAATCTATTAATATGATCCCGTAAAAAGGGGAAAAGCATATCTGAACCCGTAGAAAATCTGTTTTTATCAAAATAGAAAGTCTGAACATATGTCTTTTAAAAGCAAATATATGAAAATGTTCTCATTGACGACATGTTAAATGTTTGACACTCGTTGACAGTGAATTGGAAACGTTATACAGTATCTGCAGAAATATATTTCAAAAAAATAATAGGTTTTGTGAAACGAATTACATTCATTTCTTTATATATAAAGGAGGCACATATGAACAGATTTGATCCCCGGGGAAAAAATACAGAAACCATCGATCGTATCATTGCTTATTATGATTCCTACAGCGTTGTGGAAAAGAGGATTGCAGATTATATTCTGGAGAATCAGGAAGAGATCTCATCCCTGACCACCATGGAGCTTTCTGAAAGATGCGATACCAGTCCTGCATCCATCATCAGGTTCAGTAAGGCCATCGGCTTTAAAGGGTATAACGAACTGAAGTACTATATGGAAAATCAGATTCTTTCTTCCTATGGAATTGAGCAGGCCATTGATGAAGACGATGATATCGCCAGAATCAAGCAGAAGTTTGCGAAAATCAACCAGATGATCATTGATGACACCATGCAGATGATCGACAATCATGAAATGGATAAAGCCATTGATGAGATCATAAAGGCAAAGAGGATTCTGATCATAGGGGAAGGCGGATCCGGTTCCATCTGTCTCAGCACATACAATCTGTTTCTGCAGCTGGGACTGCCTTGCATGGTGGAAACTGATGCGTTTCTTCAGGTCATGGCAGCCACTCATCTGACAGAAGAGGATGTGGTCATCGCCATCATTCACAGTGGTAGAACAAAGAACACCCTGGATTCCATGAGACAGGCAAGAAGAAACGGTGCGAAGATCATCTGCATCACCGGATATCAGAAGACACCCATGTCGGATGAAGCGGATATTCTATTATATTCCACATCAAGAGATACATTATCCTTAAGTGATGTACCGGCAGCAAGAATCAGTGAACTGTGCGTCATCGGCGTACTTCAGCTTGGAATTCTATCAAGAGATTTTGACAAGTATTCCAGAAACAATGAGAAATCCAAGGAAGCATACAGCTTAAAGAGAGTGTAATCATGGAGGAGACTATACATGAAAAAGAAACTGGCGGCCTTAGCCGCTTCAATCATACTATTGATGCCAGTATTATCCGGGTGCGTCGGCGCTACCGAAAATATAGGTACCGGAGATGAAGAGCTTTATCCGAAGATGACGCTTCGCATGACGGTCAATGGCACGGATATCGCTACAGACACGAAGACGGCAAAGAGATTTGCTGAACTGGTGAAGGAAGCATCTGAGGGAAACATCATCATCAAGGTCTTCACCAATGACCAGCTGGCGGGTGGTAATGGAACAAAAGGGGTCGAAATGGTTGCTCAAGGGGCAACGGAAATCGCCGCCTATGCATCCAGTGCCATGTCTGTACTTGATCAGAGACTGCTTGTAGGAACGATACCATGGATTTTCGACAACTACCAGCAGGCCAGAGACGTCATTGATGCCAGTGGTGGTGCCTACTACGGTGAAGTGCTCAGCGAGAAAGGGCTCACCTATATGGGCTCTGTCCATAACGGATTCAGGCAGATCACCAACAGCAAAAGACCGGTGAAGTCTCCTGAAGATGTGGAAGGACTGAAAATCAGAATTCCAGGTGGAGAAGTATATATGAATTTCTGGAGAGCCTTTGGGGCTGATCCTGTTGCCATGAGCTGGAGCGAAGTGTTCACGGCACTTCAGCAGGGCACCATCGACGGACAGGAAAATGGATTCAGTGTCACAAACTCGGCCAACATGTATGAAATACAGAAATACATGACGGTATGGAACTACACCTATGAAAATTATCTGTTTGTGATGAATACAAAGAAGTTCAATGAACTTCCTGAAGCGACACAGAATCTTCTACATGAAAAATCTCTGGAAGCCTGTGAATGGGGAAGGGATATGGTGGAAGAGGAAGAGAAGCAGCTCATCGAGAGGTTCAGAGACTACGGCATGGAAGTCACGGAGCTGTCCAGCGAAGAACTGAAACCGTTCAAAGCGAAGATCACGGAACTTCAGGCGTATTTCATCGAAAAATATGGATCAGAAGCGGCGGAAGCTTTTGGACTCATGGAATAGGAGGGCGAAGAATTGAAGAAAATATTTAGTAAGATCGAAGAAATCATTGCAGTCATCTGTCTTCTGACCATGACCATCCTCGCTTTTGTCAACGTCATAGCAAGATTTGTATTCAGTGCTTCCCTGTCCTTCACGGATGAAATCACCACAAATCTCTTTGTGCTTCTGACACTGGTCGGTGCATCCATTGCGGCGAAAAGAAATGCGCATCTTGGACTGAGTATCATCACAGACAATCTTTCACTGAAGACCCAGAAAGCACTGAACATTTTCGGGAACGCTTTAGGGGTGCTGTTCACAGCTGTCCTGGTGTATTTCGGAGCGATCATGGCGTACAACGAATATCGACTGGAGCAGCTCACAGCAGGAATGCAGCTGCCTGAATGGATATTTGGATCCTTTGTACCACTTGGTGCACTGCTGCTTCTGATCAGATTCACTGAAAAGACCATCGCAGCTGTAAAGGAGGAGGTATAGGCTATGACGACGATTGTATTATTCCTGACATTTGTCATTCTGCTTCTTCTTAATGTGCCCATAGCCATTACGCTGGGGCTCTCCTCGTTGGCAGCACTCATGGTTGAAAACATCGACTTCATTGTCGTACCGATGAATGTCTATGCCGCCACCAGTAAGTTTGTACTGCTGGCCATACCATTCTTCATACTTGGCGGAAACATCATGGAGAGAGCAGGTATTTCAAGCAGACTGATTCAACTGGCAGAAGCCTTCGTGGGTCACCTGAAAGGTGGCATGGCCATGGTGGTGGTTCTGGTGGCAACATTCTTTGCTGCGATTTCAGGATCTGGTCCTGCAACGGTGGCAGCCCTAGGCATGATACTCATTCCAGCCATGGCGAAAACCGGATACTCCAAAGAGTTTTCATCTGCTCTGATGGCCACATCGGGAGCCATTGGCGTCATCATCCCGCCATCGATCACCTTCGTAGTCTACGGCTCCATTGCTGGCGCATCCATCGGGACTCTTTTTGTAGCCGGGCTTGCACCTGGTATACTCATGGGTCTTGGTATGGCCGTAGTAGCCCTTCTTGTGGGCAGAAAACTTAACCTGAAGACGCTGGAGAAGGCATCGACGAAAATGAGATGGAAGGCTTTCAGAGAAGCTTTCTGGGGACTCCTTATGCCGGTGATCATTCTAGGTGGGATCTATGGCGGAATATTCACTCCGACGGAAGCTGCAGCGGTTTCTGCGGTCTATGGACTGATTGTAGGAATCTTTGTGTATAAAAGCATCACCATGAAGGACCTGTATGGTCTGCTCATCGATTCCACATCGCAGACAGCAGTGGTGATGCTCATCACTGCCACAGCAAGTCTCTTTGCCTGGGTCATTACGGTTTCGGGCATAGGAGAGGCCATCAGCACCATGTTCATCGATGTGACCGGAGGAAGCACCATCATCTTCTTCATCATTGTGAACATCATTCTGATCATTGCAGGAGCATTCCTTGATTCCACTTCAGCGCTGTATATCTTTACACCGCTTTTCCTTCCGGTCGCCATGGCGCTGGGGATTGATCTGGTTCATCTGGGTGTGGTGATGATCGTGAATCTGGCCATTGGACTTGTTACTCCGCCTGTGGGCGTCAACCTCTATGTAGCCTGCGGCATCGGAGAGGTGAATCTCTCTAAAATCTCAAAAGCGGCCATGCCACTGATAATCATGGCGCTGATTGTATTACTGATTGTAACGTATATCCCTGAAGTATCGCTCTTCCTGACGACACTCATGGGTTGATGAAAGCTGTTTTATAGAATGCATATCATATTCCAGAGGAGGAATTTATTGTGAATCATACAAGCATCGAAGAACTGAAAAATATTGCAAAAGACCTGAGAAAAACCAGTCTCACCATGATCTATACAGCTCAGTCAGGACATCCAGGCGGGTCTCTGTCAGCAGCGGATCTTATGGCGGCACTCTATTTCAAGGAGATGAACGTGGATCCGAAGAACCCGAAATGGGAGGATCGTGACCGTTTCGTCCTTTCAAAAGGGCATGTATGCCCCATCCAGTATAGCGCACTTGCACATAAGGGATTCTTCCCCTATGAGGAGATCTACACCTTAAGACAACATGGCTCCATTCTTCAGGGACATCCTGACATGAAGAGAACAAAGGGGATCGACATTTCCACCGGATCACTTGGACAGGGGCTTTCTGCAGGCGTCGGAATGGCTCTTGCAGGGAAGATGGATGAGAAATCCTACAGGACATTTGTACTGGTTGGAGACGGAGAATGTCAGGAAGGACAGATCTGGGAAGCGGCTCAGACTGCAGTGAAATATGAGCTGGATAACCTGGTGGTGTTTGTGGATGACAACAGACTCCAGTGTGACGGCATCTGTGATGAAGTCATGCCTACTCAGGACCTGAAGAAGAAATTTGAAGCATTCGGATTTGATACCAGAAGAATCGACGGGCATGATATGGAGTCCATCGTGAAGACGCTGGATGAAATCAGAGAAGCGAAGAACGGGAAACCTAAGTGCGTCGTTCTGGATACGGTAAAGGGAAAAGGTGTTTCCTACATGGAAGATGTAGTGGGCTGGCACGGGAAAGCGCCAAACAAAGAGCAGTACGAACAGGCCATTTCGGAAATCGAAGGAGGATTTTAAAATGGAAGTGACAAGAAGAGCTACGAGAGAAGGATTTGGAGAAGAAATCCTGAAACTGGGGAAAGCCAATGATAATATCGTCGTGATTGATGCAGACATCGGAAACTCCTGTAAGACCACAGCTTTTGCCAAGGAGCTGCCTAAGCAGCACCTGAATGTGGGTATTGCAGAGCAGAATGCGGCAGGTCTTGCTGCTGGCCTTGCAACTGCAGGGAAGATTCCATTTGTAACCACCTATGCGGTTTTCGGTTCTCTTCGCATGGCGGAGCAGATTCGTCAGACCATCTGCTATCCGAATCTCAATGTGAAGATCGCCTGCTCCCATGGTGGACTGACACCAGCAAATGATGGAGCCAGCCACCAGGCCATCGAAGATATGGGGGTGCTGAGAACATTTCCTAATATGACGGTCATCATGGGTGCAGACTTCAATGCAACCAAAAAGCTTGTGGAACAGGCAGCCAAGGTCTATGGTCCTGTGTACCTGAGATTCACAAGAGATGCCATCCCTGTGATCTATGGGGAAGATGAAACCTTTGAAATCGGCAAGGCCAAGAAACTTATGGATGGTGAGGATGTAGCAATCATCGCTAACGGTGATACGGTTCATCTGGCACTGGATGCGGCCAAGAAGCTTAATGAAGAAGGTGTAAGCGTCAAGCTCTTTGATATGCATACCATAAAACCATTAGACAGAGAAGCGGTGCTGGAGGCTGTGAAGGTCGGAAAGATTGTAACAGTGGAAGACCACAACATCATCAATGGTCTGGGAAGCGCTGTTTCTGGGTCGTCGCGGAAGAAGGCGGAGCCAAGGTCATAAGAATCGGTGTCATGGATCAGTTCGGACAGTCCGCACCTTATGAAGAACTTCTGGCACTAAATGGAATTACTGTGGAGAATATCATGGACAAGGCGAAATCGCTGTTATAGAAGGAGAGGAAGAAGAGTATGTTTGAGTTAAACGGAAAAGTTGCAGTTGTCACTGGTAGTGGTTCCAAAAAAGGAATCGGTAGAGAAATCGCACTTTCACTGTCAAAGCAGGGGGCCTCTGTGGTCATTGCAGATATGGGAAAAGAAGGTGTGGACGAAGTAGTCGCAGAAATCGAAAGCACTGGAGGCAAGGCTCTTGGAGTGGTTCTGAATGTGACCAGCGAAGAATCCGTCAGCAATCTGGTGGAAAAGACACTGGAAACCTTTGGCAGCCTGGATATACTGATCAACAATGCAGGAATATCCCAGAAGGTCACAGTGGAGGATATGACCCTTGAGGACATGAAGAGAATCTTCAATGTGAACATGTTCGGCCTTTTCCTCATAACCAAGGCTGCACTGAAGCCTATGAAGGAAAAAGGATGGGGAAGAATCATCAGCTTATCCTCTGTCTCAGGAAAAAGAGGTGGCGGAGTATTCGGAGGAGCCCATTACTCCGCTTCCAAAGCTGCGGTGCTTGGATTCTCGAAGAATCTGGCAAGAGAAGTGGCGAAGGATGGAATCACTGTAAACTGTGTAGCACCAGGACTTGTAAACACAGACATCTGGAAATCCATGCCTGAAGAACTGGCGCAGAAGGTCATTGATGGAATTCCCATGGGCAGACCAGGTGAAACCGCTGAAATCGCCTCCACCATCACTTTCCTTGCTTCTGAAGAAGCATCCTACATCACAGGGGAAGACATCGACATCAACGGCGGATCCCATATGGACTAAAAGCGCTCTGGAAGGGTTATGGCCTAAAACCTCTGAAAGAATGCTTCTATAAAGAAAGACCACTCAGTATAATCTGAGTGGTCTTTCTTTATAGAAATATAGTTGTTTTATTGTGTAATCTCGTGCTGTCTGGTTCTTGAGAATGAATCGGCTGTATTATCCCTTGACTACGATATTCACAAGCCTTCCCTTGATGACGATGACCTTGACGATATTCTTTCCTTCTGTCTCTTTTCGGATGGTGGCATCGGCAAGAGCCAGTTCTCTGATCTCATCATCGGAAGCGGTAGAAGGAATCATGATTCTTTCCTTGATCTTGCCGTTGATCTGGATGGCGATTTCCACTTCATCCTTAACTAGAGCAGCTTCATCATAACCTGGCCATGCTTCATCGAAGACAGATCCTTCATTTCCGAAGAGATGCCAGATCTCTTCTCCGAAATGAGGTGCAAATGGTGCCAGAATGCGGATGAAATCCGCATTGACCTTTTCCAGGACCTTGTGATTGTGTGCTTTCAGCGGGATGTATTTGGTCAGGGCATTGGTCAGCTCCATCATCCTTGCAATGGCGGTATTAAACTGCATCTTCTCCGCATCTTCGGAGACACCCTTGATGGTGTTGGCGTTCCAGTAAAGAAGATCCTTGTCCTCGCTGCGAAGCTCGTCCGTATTGCTGGAGCTCTGCAGGATATCCTTGATGTTATGGAAGTTTCTTTCCACTCGGTCCACGAATCTCGCCACGGAACGAATGCCTTCATCAGACCAGGCGCCACCCTCTGCGTAGGAGAATCCGAACATGAGATACATTCTGAACACATCAGAGCCGTACTGGTTGATGTATTCATCCGGAGAAATGGTGTTGCCTTTTGATTTACTCATTTTCTGTCCGTCTGGTCCCAGAATCAGTCCCTGATGAGTCAGAGACTTGAAGGGTTCGTCGAAGGACAGGAAGCCCATGTCTCTTAAAGCCTTTGTGACAAATCTTGCATAGAGCAGATGCATCACGGCATGCTCTGGTCCGCCCACATACTTGTCTACAGGAAGCATCTTGTTGATCATGTCCTTATCGAAAGCTTCCTCTTCGTTCTTGTTGTCCACATATCTTAAATAGTACCAGGAGGAGCAGACGAAGGTGTCTAAAGTATCCGCTTCTCTTGTGGCATGCCCGCCGCATTTCGGACAGGTGGTATTTAAGAATTCCTCGCTTTTTGCCAGAGGGCTCTTGCCGTCTGGGGCAAATTCCACATCATAAGGAAGGGTCACAGGAAGATCCTTCTCTTCCACCACCACTTCACCGCAGTGATCGCAGTAGACGATAGGAATCGGTGCTCCCCAGTATCTCTGTCTTGATACCAGCCAGTCTCTCAGTCTGTAGTTGACTTTCATTGCTCCGCTGTTTTTCTCTTCCAGCCACATGGTGACTTTCTCTTTGGCTTCTTCGCCCATGAGTCCGTTGAAATCTCCCGAGTTCATCATTTTTCCGATTTCGGTATAGGGAAGATCCTCTCCACCTTCGATGACTCTTTCGATGGGCAGATCATATTTCTTTGCAAATTCATAGTCTCTTTCATCATGAGCAGGAACGGCCATGACGATTCCGGTGCCATAGGTGTTCAGGACATAGTCACCGACCCAGATGGGAATAATTCTTCCGTTGATGGGATTCACGGCGTAGGAACCTGTGAATACACCGGTCTTTTCCCTGGACAGGGACTGACGGTCGATGTCGCTCTGCATTTTTGCCTGCTCTATATAGGCTTCCACTTCTGCTCTCTGCGCTTCAGTTGTAAGAGCAGGAACCATGGAATTCTCAGGAGCGAATACCACATAGGATGCTCCGTAAAGTGTATCTACACGGGTGGTGAAGACTTCGAATTCCAGATCCTTCTGATCCACCTTGAATTTCACGGAGGAGCCGTAGGATCTGCCGATCCAGTGCCTCTGCATGGATTTGGTCTTTTCCGGCCAGTCCAGACCATCCAGATCTTCCAGAAGCTCATCCGCATACTTGGTGATGCTGAAGAACCACTGGGTCAGGTCTTTCTTGATGACTGGAGTTCCACATCTTTCGCAGGCACCGTCCAGAACCTGCTCATTAGCAAGTACGGTATTACAGCTTGGGCACCAGTTTACAGGGGCATTCTTTCTGTAAGCCAGGCCATTCTTATACAGCTGAACGAAAAGCCATTGTGTCCATTTATAATAGTCCGGTGCACAGGTCACCACTTCGTGGTCCCAGTTGAACATGGCACCCATGGCCTTCAGCTGGACCTCCATGGTTTCGATATTCTTCAGTGTGGAATCCATAGGATGGATGCCTGTCTTGATCGCATAGTTTTCAGCAGGAAGACCGAAGGCATCAAAGCCCATGGGCTGGAACACGTTGTATCCCTGCATTTTCTTCATTCTTGCCCAGGAATCAGTGGGTCCGTAGTTGAACCAGTGTCCTGCATGAAGCTTGCTCCCTGAAGGATAGGAGAACATCTCAAGAACATAGAGTTTTTCTTTGTCCTTGTCTTCTCTGAACTTGAAAACGCCTGAATCTTCCCAGATTTTCTGCCATTTCTCATCTGTGTGTTTGCCGTAAATTGCCATTTTCTTCCTCCTTTAAATAAAAAAACTTCGTCTCTGCACTAAGAGACGAAGTATATCCGTGGTACCACTCTAATTAAGCTTACGCTTCACTTTGGCTGAATGTAACGGTTCATACCGTGGCCTGTTAAGCCAATGCTCCCTAGACGAGTTCACATGATCTCCATATCTCTTCTCACCAGCCAGAGACTCTCTATGATGGTTTCCCATGCTACTACTTCTGTTCATCGCACATATATCGAAATTATACCTAGGGAGAAGATAAAAGTCAACTGTTCTTCCTGAATTACAGACCTTCCGGCGTTTCAGGAGACAAGCCCCTTTCCTTTAGTATTTCATGGATGCTTAAGGAAGAGGTGTCTTCCATGGTGTAGCCGAGAAGTGCAACCACTTCTTCCAGTTCTTCTTCCGTGGGACTCTCCACTTCGAGGTAGGGAAAAGGAACAAATGCCTTGTCGTTGACATCAATCTCCACTAAGGTGTTTTTATACTGATAGCTTTCACGGGATTTTCTGATGTTTTCAATGAGCTGCAGACCTAGGGAACGGAAGATGCCAAGACCGGCTTCCTTGTTTTCGATGACAGTTTCATACTCTTCCATTTTCTTGTAGACTTCCCTTGATAAAAGCTTCTTTGTGGTCATGAATACCGTTTCCTCTCCGGTCTCCTGGTCCTTCACCACACGTATTCTGGCATAGCCTTTCTTGCTAAGCAGTCTTCGGTCAGGAAAATCATGAATGTAGTTCTCCTGCATTTCGTTCTTCACAAGCACTGCACCATTCTCTTTCATGATCTTTCTGATGTTGTCGATACTGATATCGAGAATCTTCACTTCCAGTTCCATATTCCATCTCTCCTTAAATAGATTTTATTGAAATCATTACATAATCTGTGTATCAATTGGTTTCGTATTCCGGATTTCTTTGTTTTTCATGATGTTTCAGGCTTGTGAAATCGAAAAAAACAGGTAAAATGATTACCTTTACTGTAACGATTTCGAAGTATTGAAACAGTTTCATAACCTAATGTCATAAACTTATGTAAACGGCCTTGACTGTTTACATGACCAGGGCTAAAATGCAGTTGTAACAGGAAAAAGATAAACCTGTTGAAGTAATTATACATTTATTCCTTTAAGAGGTACAGGCGTACCGGATCTAAAAAATCTCCCACGGGACCTTAAAAGAAAATGTCATTAAGTGAGGTGTAGAATATGAATGCATATGATGCTACAAAGAGGATTTATGCGATCAGCGAGGAGCTGAGTATATTATCCAAAGAACTTGGTGCTGCAGTTAAGGAAACCAACAGGAATCTGATTGAACAGAAGATCAATATTCTAGAAAATGAGTTTTTTAATATAAAGCACAAATTGGAGAAGATCAGTCTTCCCGCAGGAAGTTTATAGGACTTCGAACAAAAGAGAAGCAGCTTAGGCTGAAGACAGCATAAGATAAGCCACGTTACAGTGGTAAGGAACAAAAGAGAAGGCCATGTACGAACAGTTTAAGGTACCATGGTGAAGAGATGAGAGAAGGAGCTGGATTTCAGCTCTTTTTCTTATGTTCAGAAATAAGCGATACACGGAAGCGTCATCAGATTACAGATTACAGGCCACGAACATTGATGTTCCAGTGCACTTCTGGTAGGATGAACAGTGGATTACTGCAGTATATAGATGCAGCTGATAGAAGGAAACGAAGAGATTGAGGAGAGAAAGCATGAAGAAATCAAAACTGTATTATGGATGGATAATTGTTCTTGTAGGAGCACTGATGCTGCTTTTTTCCTCACCGGGACAGACGTTTTCCGTATCGATTTTCATCGATCATTATATAGAGCAGTTCGGATGGTCCAGATCCCAGATTTCAAGTTTCTATTCCATCGCCACACTGATTTCCGGTTTCTCCATGCCCTTTGTGGGGAAACTCATCGACAGCAGAGGACATAGAAAATCGGCTGTACTCATCAGTTTCTTATTCGGGATCGTTCTTGTCTGGATGAGTGCCATCCGAGCGCCCTGGATGATCTTTTTCGGATTCATCTTCATCAGGATGTTCGGTCAGGGATCCCTGAGTCTCATTCCCTCCGTTCTCATTCCACAGTGGTTCATAAGGAAGAGGGGGAGAGCGCTTTCACTGATTTCCATCGGAGGGGTTCTAGGTTCAGCTCTTGTTCCCCCCCTGAACAATTATCTCATTGAAAACTTCGGCCTTTCAAGAGCCTGGATTTTCTGGGCGGTGGCTATGGTGCTCATTATGCTTCCTGTGGCCTTCTTTTTCGTGAAAAACAGACCAGAAGACATCGGTATGCTTCCAGATGGCATCATCGGAAAGAATACTGAAGATAGGGAGAGGGAAAGCCATGATGCTCTGCCTGAGGAGGAAGTAGAGCGTTCCTGGACGCTCAGTGAAGCAAAAGGAACCCGTGCCTTCTGGCTGATGCTACTGGCCACCATGGTGCCTTCCCTCGTGAACACGGGTATAACCTTCCATATGATCTCCATCATCTCCGGAAAAGGATTTGACTCCGCATTCGGTGCAGTGATTTTATCCATCACCGCTTTCAGTCAGATTCCCATGACTTTTCTTGCAGGATTTCTGCTGGATAAAGTAAAGGTCAATCTGGTGAAGGGATTCAATTTCATCTTCTATGCCATCATCATGCTGACACTGAATTTTGCAGGAGGCACTCTGGTGCTCATGGTCTATGCAGTCATGCATGGAACCTTCATGGCCTTTGACTCGGTGAGCACAGGCATGCTCTGGTCTAACTACTTCGGAAGAAAGCATCTGGGAAAGATCAGGGGCCTTGCGGTTTCATTCATGGTTCTGGGATCAGCCCTAGGACCCCTTCCTTTCGGCGCAGCCTATGACTATTTCGGCGGATACAGGGAAGTGCTCCTTGCCTTCATGATTCTGCCGATCCTTGCAAGCCTCGCTTCCTTCAGTTCTCCAGCACCGGTTTATGCGGAAAAGAATAGGGAAGTGGCCTAAGGATTCAGGGAACGTGTTTGAGTGAGAAAAGATCACCAGATCGAACGAATAATTAATAGAGTCAGGACAAAGCAAGAGATTCATTCGAATCTCTTTTATCATGTCAGAATTTGGGTGTGATCTGGAGACCAGGTTTTCGAAATGAAAATATGCAAGGAAAGTATGCATAAAAATGATGCGCAATGGAAAAGGCACTGCCAGAAGCAGTGCCTTTAAGATGGAAATTCTATCTAGTTCATGGAGTTTTCAGAACCAAGAACTTCTTCGATCTTCTTTTCAACCAGAGTCTGGATTTCATTTCTTGCTGCGCCAAGATATCCTCTTGGGTCGAAAGCTTCAGGCTTGTCAGCGAAAGCTTTTCTGATGGCGGCAGTCATAGCCAGTCTGATGTCTGTGTCCATATTGATCTTGCATACTGCCATAGCAGATGCCTTTCTCAGCATATCCATTGGAATTCCCTGTGCGCCCTTGATGTTTCCACCAAACTCGTTGCACATGGCGATGTGATCCTGGCTTACAGCTGATGCTCCGTGAAGAACAATTGGGAATCCTGGCATTTTCTTTTCGATTTCTTCCAGAATATGGAACTTCAGATCTGGTTCTCCAGCGAACTTGAATGCACCATGGGATGTACCGATGGCGATGGCCAGGGAGTCTACTCCTGTTCTTTCAACGAATTCCACTGCCTGGTCTGGGTCTGTGTATACATGCTCTTCCGCATGAACATCATCTTCCACACCTGCAAGAATTCCAAGTTCCGCTTCAACCACGACACCCTTTGAATGTGCGTATTCTACGACTTCCTTTGTGATCTTCACATTTTCTTCGAATTCAAGATGTGATCCGTCGATCATGACGGAAGTGAATCCGGCATCAATTGCTTCCTTTACAGTAGCAAGGTCTGGACCATGATCCAGATGAAGTGCGATGTCAAGGCCGGTTTCTTCCACTGCCGCCTCTACCATTGCCTTCAGATATCTTGGGCCAGCATATTTCATTGCTCCCTTGGATACCTGAAGAATCACTGCGGAGTTCTTCACCTTACATGCATTGACGATTCCCTGAATGATCTCCATGTTGTTGATGTTGAATGCTCCGATAGCATATTTGCCTTCATAGGCTTTCTTGAACATTTCTGTTGTTGTGACTAATGCCATTAATACAACCACCTTTCAATTTATCTTTTGAAACTTCTGTTTAGCGATTTCCAGATTGAACTCTATAGAACCCACATAAACTCTTCTTTTATTATATAGCATTTCTTTCTATGAAACCATATCATAGAAGACTTTAAATTACGGTTAACAATTGATTTTCATGATGTAATGGGTTTCGGTAAAAGAGGAATCGCTTAATGTGGAACAATCGAGTGCTATTTTTATGGATTCTCGTTATAATATAGAAAAGAACAAAAAATGAATGAATAACAGCTGTTCATCGGGGAGATATGGGGGGATACCATGCAGAGAAATGTGGAACGGAAAAATGAAGAAAGGATTATGAGTTACGAAGAAATCAGTGAACTAAGAAAAGGGAGACTGAAACCCATTCTGGCAAGAGAACAAGGGGAATATTTTGAACTGAATGGGGAATTAAGGGGCAGGAAGAATCTGGTGCCGGTCTATACAGATGATTATGTTGGTCATAAGGCATATGAAAGAACCTTGTCCTTCATTCTCGTCACAGCATTTCACAGGGTTTTTGACGGAATCGATCTGATCATAGACCACTCCATCAGCCGAGGCCTTTACTGCTGGATCAGGGACAGAATCCTCACGGAAGAGGAGCTCCTGAAGCTGGAGGTCGAGATGAGAAGAATCGTGAAGGAAGACTATCCCATCACCAAAGAGTGCATGCTGCTGGAAGATGCCTTAGAGATGTTTCAGAGAAGCGGCAACATGGACAACTATCTTCTTCTGAAAAACATGGAGTACAGTGAAATAAAAATGTACAGACTGCTGGACCAGTATGCTTATTTCTATGGCAAGATGGCGGTTTCCACTGGGGATATCAGCCTGTTTTCTCTGACTTCCTATAAGAGCGGCTTTGTCATCAGCTATCCGACGGTAAGGGAACCGGAGGTTCTTCGGCCCTTTGAGCCTCAGGATAAACTGTTTGAAATATTTGAGGAGACGACAAGATGGGATGAGCTCATCGGTGTGAGCTTCGTGGGAAATCTCAACGAGAAAATCAGAAATCATGAGGGCAGAACGCTCATAAACATCACGGAAGCACTTCATGAGAAGAAAATCGCCTACATTGCCGATGACATCAAAAAGAGAGAAGATGTGAGAATCGTCATGATCGCAGGCCCCAGTTCTTCCGGGAAGACCTCCTTTGCCAACCGTCTGGCGGTTCAGCTTCGAGTCAATGGACTGATCCCTTTTCCTGTCAGTATGGATGATTACTTCGTGCCTAGAAGGCTGACACCGAAGAAAGTGGATGGCAGCTATGATTTTGAAAGTCTGGAAGCGCTGGAACTGGATCTTTTCGAACGGGATATGGCTGCAATTCTCAGCGGACAGGAAGTGATCCTTCCGAAATTCGATTTCAAGACGGGTACAAGAGGCGTATCTGAAACAAGAGTGAAGCTGCCAGAAAATGGCATTATCATCATAGAAGGCATACATGGGCTGAATCCGCGGCTTCTGGCAGGAATCGAAGACAGGTTTAAGTTCAAGATCTACATCAGCGCCCTGACGGTGCTGAATCTGGATAAACATAATCGAATAGCGACCACAGATGTGAGGAAGCTGAGAAGAATGGCCAGGGATCATATCTCCAGAGGATACAGCCCGGAAGAGACCCTTCTTATTTTCCCTTCGGTCAGTGCGGGAGAAAAAATGAATATCTTTCCCTATCAGGAAGAAGCGGACGCCATGTTCAACTCTACGCTCTTTTATGAACTGTCGGTGCTGAAGAAGCATACGCTGCCAGAGCTCATGAAGATCAGCAAGGACAGTCCCACTTATGAAGAAGCCAAGAGACTGATCACGATTCTGAGACTTTTCGAAGATATGCCTGATGAATATGTTCCGACCAATTCTCTTCTTCGGGAATTCATCGGAGGAAGTCAGTACTACGATTATTAGACAGGAAAATGAACAATAGAAACAAAAGACAAACAGAAGGCAGGTGAAAGTTTCCATTAAGGAAACGATGAGAATATGAAAAAGAAATATGGTGTATTTGATATCATAGGACCCATCATGATCGGTCCATCCAGTTCCCATACAGCGGGAGCAGCAAAGCTTGCGAAAATCGCAAGAGGAATCGCAGGGGAGGAACCGGTGGAAGTGAAATTCTACCTTCACGGATCCTTTTCCAAAACCTATAAAGGCCATGGAACAGATCGTGCGCTTGTAGCCGGAATCCTCGGCATGGACCCAGCAGATGAAAACCTCAAGGAATCCCTGAAGCTGGCGAAGATGAAAGGGATGAACGTCTCCTTTGAACCAAAGGATCTGGGAGATGTGCATCCCAACACTGTTCGAGTAAGCATGAAGCTGAAGGACGGAAAGGAAGTCTCCGTCACGGGGTCTTCCATTGGGGGCGGCGCTGTGGAAATTTCTCAGATCGATGGGGAAGACATACAGTTTTCCGGAAATTATCCGACGCTTCTCATCTCCCAGAGGGATGTGCCAGGCGTTGTGGCCAATATTTCAAAGCTTCTCTACGAAAACGGGATCAACATCGCCTACATGTCCTTATTCAGGTCTCAGAAAGGTCGAGACGCCATGATGATCTTTGAACTGGATCAGAACATTGATAGAGACATACTGGAGAAGCTCACAGAGGTGGATTGCGTGGAACACGTGCGCTTTGTGCCGCTCACCAGTGATGTGATCAATTATCCGGTGATTTAGGGAGGAAACAGAAGATGAATATAAAGAACGGTAAGGAACTGCTGAAAAAATGCAGTGAGAACAATATGTCCATTGGGGAATTCATTCTCCAGCAGGAAATGGAAGAAAGCGGAGCAAGCCGGGAAGAAATCTACAATAGAATGGTGGAGAATCTCAGAGTCATGGAATATTCCACTTCCAAAGGGGTCAAGGAAAAGGTGATTTCCGTATCCGGACTCATCGGAGGAGATGCATATCGTCTGGGAAAATATCTCAAGAACGGAAAGAGCGTTGCCGGTAATGTCATGGTGAAAGCCATGAGCTACGCCTTAAGCTGCTCCGAAGTGAACGCCTCCATGGGGAAAATCGTCGCCTGTCCCACAGCGGGTGCCAACGGTATACTACCTGCAGTGATGATGACCATGAAGGAAGAGCATGACATCGAAGAGCATGATCTCATCATGGGTCTCTTCGCCTCTGCAGGTGTGGGTGCCATCATAGCCCAGAATGCCACCATTTCCGGCGCGGAAGGAGGCTGTCAGGCGGAGTGCGGCTCAGCTGCTGCCATGGCTGCCGCTGCTGTGGTGGAAATGATGGGCGGAACACCGGAGATGTGTCTGAACGCAGGAGCCATAGTATTCAAGAACACTCTGGGACTTGTGTGCGACCCCATCGCTGGTCTGGTGGAAGTGCCCTGTGCCAAGAGAAATGCATCAGGTGCAGTCAGTGCCATCACGGCGGCGGATATGGTGCTTGCGGGGGTCACTTCAAGAATTCCCTTCGACGATACCGTAGCCGCCATGTACTCCATCGGAAAGAGCATGCCGGAAGCGCTTAGGGAGACGGGTATCGGGGGTCTTGCCGGCACCAAGACAGGAAAGAAGCTGAAAAAAGAGATTTTCGGCGGCAAGAACGAGAAATCCACCAATAAGATGAATGACGACACCTTTGACACGGACAGCAAAGAGAATGGTGATTCTGAGAACTAGTCTGCATTGAATAGACTCTAAATGAGCATCATGTTGAAAACGGAAGATTTCTTGAAAGGGAATACGATATGGATGCAGAGTGGTTGAACGGATCCATTTGAGGAGGAAGCAAGTTGAACTATAAAACAAATATTGTGCTGTTTTCAGTCATCATCATCCTGATAAGTTTTTCAGGCTGCAGCTATGGAGAGTCCTCGGATAAGTCGCCAGAAGAAATACGATCCCTTGCCTATGAACATGTCAGGGGGAATGGGGACGAGCGTATTTTAAATGAAGATACTGCACAAGTAGTCAGGGTGCTCATTGAAGAAGAACATCAGATCATGGGCAGGGAAGGCGCTATGAATATTCAGGGAAGAGAAGTATTCAAAGTGACTTTCACAACCAGCAACGATGACTTGCTCGGACCCATCCGGGTTTATCTGGATGTCGATACCTATGATGTCATTGGTGTGGATTACAGGTTCTAGAAAAGCGGTGAGAATGTGGAAAGATTTCCTGATCACTGTTTTCATATAAGGCAAGAATAAAGCCTGCAAAGTTTTTTACTTTGCAGGCTTTATCGATTCTATCGGGTTTTATGTTTAGATGAAAAGTGTGGCATTGGATTCGTCTGATTCAGCAAGCATGTAGCCTACACCACCAAACTTCACGCCGTCCAGGAGCTCTTCCTCCTTGATGCCCAGAAGGTCCATACTCATCTGGCATGCGACGATTTCCACGCCGCTGTCCATGGCTGCCTTGATCAGCTCTTCCAGAGACTGGACGTTCTTCTTCTGCATGATGGAACGGATCATCTTCGGTCCCATTCCAGCCATGTTCATGTTGGATAGCCCCAGTTTCTTTGATCCCTTCGGCATCATGAAGCCGAACATCTTCTCGATGAAGTTCTTCTTCACAGGCGCATGGTTTTCCTTACGAAGCACATTGATGCCCCAGAAAGTGAAGAACAGGGTCACCTTTTTATCCATGGATGCCGCACCGTTGGCAATGATGAAGGAGGCGATGGCCTTGTCGAGATCTCCGGAGAAGACCACCATGGTCATGTTCTCTTTCTGGACTGTATTTGCAGGATTTGCACAGGACACAGCCAGGTCATCTTCCTTGACGGTTAAGCCCTTTCTAACAGAAGCTTGGATAAGTCCTTTCTCCTTGTTTACAGACAGAAGCTCGTTTCCGGTTCTTCTTGCCCAGGCTCTGATGTCTTCAAAGAATCCCATGTCGGATGCGGTGATGTTCAGAACATCTCCGGTATTCACGGTGTCCATGGTGCTCTTGACTCTCATGAGCGGTCCGGGACAGCAGAGACCTGTAGCATCAAGTTCCACGACTTCACCGGAGGCGATGATTTCTTCCTTTACAGTAACAGGTTCGGTTGCGGTTTCCTCTTTGTTCACCTGTGGCTTTGTGATGGCATTGTAAAGCTTGTATCCGCCTGTGATGTTCTTTGTCTTATATCCGTACTGGTTCAGAAGTCTTGAGGCGATATAACCTCTTAGCCCTACCTGACAGTAGATGTAGATGAGCTTGTTCTTGTCCAGTTCGTTCATTCTTTCTCTAAGACTGTTCAGCGGAATATGCACTCTACCTTCCATGGAACCGTTGAGGACTTCCACTTCATCACGCACATCCAGCAGGATCATGGATTCCTTGTCGAAATTCTTCTCATAGTCGTCAAAGGTGACATTGTCGACCAGACCGTCCATGGTGTTTTCCGCAACGAATCCTGCCATGTTCACTGGGGATTTACCGCTTGAAAATGGTGGAGCATAGGCCAGTTCCAGTTCTGTCAGATCATCGATGGTTCCTTTGTACTTGATTACTGTAGCAATGACATCGATGAATTTATCGACGCCTTCATAACCCAGCGCCTGGGCGCCCAGGACTTTTCTGTCCTTGTCGAATATCAGCTTGATGGTCATCTGGGTTGCCCCAGGATAGTAGCCTGCATGGTTATTGGGATGGATGAAGATGGATTTGACCTCTAAGCCGTTTCGAAGCGCCATACGTTCATTCATTCCAGTGCTGGAAGCGGTCATATCGAATACCTTCAGTATGGAGGTTCCGATGGCACCTTTATAGATTCTGTCCTTACCGGCAATGTTGTCCGCTATGATTCGTCCCTGTCTGTTGGCTGGTCCGGCCAGCGGAATCGCCGTTCTTCCACCTGTGATGTAATCTGTGATTTCAGCGGCATCTCCAGCTGCGAAGATGTATGGATAGTTGGTTCTCAGGGAACCATCTGTGAGGATATGACCTCTCTGGCCAAGAGCGATGCCTGAATCCTTCAGGAAAGCGGTATCGGGTGTAACGCCGATGGCGGAAACGACGAAATCACCTGTTACGACTCTGCCGGTTCCGAGAACGACCTTGATCTTGTCGCCAACTTCCTTGAACTCACAGACACCGTCTTTCAGGTACAGGGAAATTCCGCGATCAATGAGCTCATTTTCCACAATCATGGACATTTCAGAATCAAATGGTGCCAGGATATGAGGAGCTGCTTCCACAAGGGAGACCTTCAGTCCTCTTTCCAGCAGATTCTCAGCAGTTTCCACTCCAATGAATCCACCACCGATGACGATGGCTTCTCCTTTAAGATCCTCGTCAGCGGCCTTCTTGATTCTGTCCATGTCTTTGATGTCTCTCAGAGACATGACTTTTTCTGAATCGATGCCGATGATGCCAGGCTTTAGTGGTTTTGCACCTGGAGAGATGACCAGGTAGTCGAAGGATTCGTCATAGGTTCCTCTTTCTTTTGATGAAACAGTGACTTTTTTGTTCTCCGCATCCACAGAAGTGACTTCGGAAAAAACACGTACATCAAGATTGAATCTGTCTTTCATGGCCTGTGGGGTCTGAAGGATCAGTGCATCTCTTTCCTTGATGACTTCGCCTATATGATATGGAAGTCCGCAGTTGGCAAAGGAAATGAATTCTCCTTTTTCAAATACCACGATTTCCATGTTCTCGTCCATTCTTCTGAGTCTTGCGGCAACGGATGCGCCTACGGCAACACCACCGATGATGATTGTTTTTGACATAACTATTTTCCCTCCTGTGGATAGAGTGTAGTGATAATATCAAGGACTTTCTGGTTCTTTAATGTATAGGTGATTTCAGTCCCGCTTCGTGTACCTTCAATGATGCCTGCACTGCGAAGTTTCTGAAGATGCTGTGAAATGGTTGACTGAGGAAGTTCCAGACATTCCTGCATGTGGGATACATTGCAGCCTCCAGTCTGTATTATTCCGTTGAGAATGCATAATCTGGCAGGGTGTCCCATGACCTTCAGAATTTCTGCAACCTCATCAAATTTCTTAATATCTTTCTCCATGGATGACCTCCATCTGATCTAATGAATCAATACATCCGTATATTACGATATTACGATTTAATTGTCAAGAATTTATCAATAGTTATTTTCTATCAATCTTTGGGATGGATGATTTAATATGAGGCCCAATGGAAAACGCGGGTTGACAACAATGAAGGCTCCATGCACTGCATGGAGCCTTCATTATATTCGGAACTGTTTATCGCTTCTGAAGTTTTATGGTGCTTACCATCAGGTAGGCAAGGGCGATCATAATGAATATGATGATGAAACTGAGGTTCAGGCTGTTTCTCAGAAGCAGGGTGAAAAGTGCGAGTACGCAGCCTGCGATGGTAATGGGGACACCCATGAATACACCGTTGAAGCTGGATGAATTGTATCTGGCCAATCTGTAAGCGCCCGAGACTGGAAAAAGAATGATGGGAATAAGTCCGAGAAAACTGTATTCTGCAAGATTGAACATGAAATATGCCTGCAGAGCAGGAGCTACGCCAAATGATACAAGGTCTGACAGAGAATCCAGTTCCTTACCCAGAGGGCTTTCCGCATGGAGCAGTCTGGCGATTCTTCCGTCATAGCGGTCCACAAGACCTGCAGCGAGAATGAAAAGACCGGAATTGAGATAATCCCCTTCAACTGTAGCGATAAGGGATAAAATACCTAAGGATAAGTTCAGGAAGGTCAGGATGTTTGGAATAAATCCTCTTTTCATAATAAATGTAGGATAATCTTCATTTTTATCCTTCTCCTTTCTACATAATTATGTCTATTATAAACTAAGTACTCCTTTTGAGACAATGATTATCTCAATCATGAACAGAAGAATGAAAATGCATTCCTATTTCAGGTTCAGATATACAGGAAAATCAGGAGTGAAAAAGGAGTCTGTGATGAAATGGGAGAAATGAAAAGATACTACATAAAAGTGGAGATCTTAGGGTATAATGGGAGTAAGAGTATTACTTGGAGGAAGGTTATGGAAAAGGTTAAGTTCATCTATAATCCCCATGCGGGAGATAATTACATCATTGATAAACTTGATGAAGTCATAGAAGTGCATCAGAAAAACGGGTATTTCATCGTTCCAGCAAGACTGGATGAGAATATGGATATGGCCAGTGCCATGGAGGATATTCACGATCACTACCATCATGTGCTCATTGCCGGTGGAGACGGAACCGTGGATATTCTCATCAACTACATGATGAATAAGGGAATCAGCCTGCCTGTAGGAATCCTTCCCATGGGCACCGCCAATGACTATGCAAGATACATCGGCATTCCGAAGGACATCTCCAAAGCCCTGGATCGTATGTTTTCTCTGGAACCGAAGTGGATGGACCTTGGGAAAATCAACGACAAGTATTTCCTGAATGTGGCAAGCACAGGACTGCTTACGGATGTTTCCCAGAAAACCCACAGCGAGCTGAAAAATGCCATAGGAAAACTGGCCTACTACATCAAAGGCATCGAGCAGATTCCGACCTTTAGAAGAATTCCGGTGAAGATCACTTCTGAAGATGGTAATTACGAAGGGGATATGTATGCGCTGCTGGTATTTAATGGAAGAACCGCAGGGAATCTGGATTTCGCATACAAATCCAAAGCCGATGACGGACTGCTGGATGTGATTCTGATCAAGGCGAATCTTAAAGAGATTCTTCCGCTTCTGGGCAGACTTCTAAGGGGAGATCACCTGGAAGACCCGGTGGGACTTCTCTATTTTCAGACCAAGGAAATCTTTATTGAAACTTCTGATGAACTCATTGTGAGTGACATCGATGGAGAAAGAGGACCTGATTTTCCGCTTCATATTCAGTGTATACCCAAAGGAATCCAGGTCCTTGGTGTAGATAAGACACATCTGTAACTAGAAGAGCTTGCCATCCCGGCAGGCTTTTTATGATGTAAACGGTTGAGAGGCATTGAAAAGAGAGCAGGATATATTGACAAAAGATTGTGCTTGATGTAATATTTACAACAGGAATTCCTAGTGGTTTACTAGGAAATGAAAAGTGAGGTAGAAAAATGATTTATAATAATTCCATTGAAATGGTTGGAAACACACCTCTATTGAAAGTGAACGGATTTGATGCGGAGAATCGCGCAGATGTATATATAAAGCTTGAAAAAATGAATCCTGCAGGTAGCACCAAGGACCGTGCGGCACTAGGTATGCTGGAAGATGCGGAGAAAGCCGGAGCTTTAAAAAAAGATTCAGTGATCATCGAGCCCACCAGCGGAAATACCGGAATCGCGCTGGCTATGCTTGGTAAAGTAAAGGGATACAGAGTGATCATCGTGATGCCTGAATCCATGAGTCAGGAAAGAAGAGCACTGATCAAAGCCTACGGAGCAGAGCTGGTATTGACAGAAGCTGCAGCAGGGATGAAAGGTGCCATTGCGAAAGCCGAGGAGATCCGAAGCGAAATCGGGGAACTTGGCTTCATACCTCAGCAGTTCGTGAATCCTGCGAATCCTTCCAAACATTACCAGACCACAGCGAAGGAAATCTTCGAAGATGTTCCTGAACTGGATGCTTTTGTAGTGGGTGTAGGTACAGGCGGAACCATCACAGGGTTCGGAAATTATGCCAAAGACCATGGAAAGAATGTGAAGATTGTGGCGGTGGAACCCACCACATCAGCAGTTCTATCAGGCGAAAACCCAGGTCCCCATAAGATTCAGGGGATCGGAGCCGGATTCATTCCGGAAAACTACACAGGAGAACATGTGGATGAAATCTTGACGGTGTCCACAGAGGATGCTTTTGCAACAGCCAAAGCATTTGCGCAGTCTGAAGGTGTTCTCATCGGGATCTCTGCAGGGGCCAATCTATGCGGAGCACTTAGAATCGCAGGAACCCTTGGCAAGGGAAAGAAAGTTGTGACAGTAGCACCAGACGGTGGAGAGAAATACATCTCCATGGGTTTATTTGAGTAGAGTTTGAGGTGAATTATGTTCAGAGGGCTACATGAAGATGTGAAAAACGTAATGAATAATGATGTGGCGGCAAAATCCTATCTGGAAGTGCTGCTTCTTTACCCTACAATCCATGCCCTCTTTGCATACAGGATTTCGCATTTCTTTTTCAGAAAGAAGCTGTTTTTTCTGGCCAGGCTCATCAGTCAGCTGTCCAGATGGACCACGGGAATAGAAATTCATCCAGGTGCAAGGATCGGAAGAAGACTGTTCATTGACCATGGCATGGGTGTTGTCATCGGAGAGACAGCAACAATTGGCGACGACTGCACCATTTATCATGGTGTGACATTAGGCGCCACGGACTGTGATGCGCCGAAGAGGCATCCGGATCTTGGCGATCGTGTCATGATCGGTGCCGGCGCGAAAATTCTGGGACCCATACGAATCGGTGATGATGCGAAAATCGGGGCGAATTCCGTAGTTCTTAAAAGTGTACCCAATGGAGCTACAGCGGTGGGTACACCGGCTCGTATCCTGGTTCGTAAAAATGAATCCTCGGATGTCAAGTTCCTCTATTATGACTACATATGATAAGAAAAAGAACGATCTGAATGCCTCGGGAATTTCCCGAGGCATTTTTTCATTTCGTAAAATCCTATCCATCACTTATAATGAATATAAGCAGGGAATGAAAAAGGAAGTGAAATGATGGAAAATCAGATAAAAGAGGAAATAAAGAGAAAACTTGAGGATATGGGACTTACTGCTTACGGATTCATGAAAGTCAGAACCCTTACGGATTCACTGGCCTATTTTGAAGAAAGAAAGAAACTGGATCTCACCACTACATTCGAGGAGAATGATCTTAAGAAGAAAATCGATCTTTCCTGTGAAATGGAGCATGCGAAAACCATCATCAGTATCGCTTTTCCCTACTATTATGATTCCTATATTCATAAGGAAGGATACTTTTCTCTCTATACCTTAGGAAAAGATTATCATCTTGTGGTGAAGGATCATCTGGAGAAGATCGCAGATCTTATTCGAGAAAAGGGATATGAGGCCAAAGTCTTTGCAGACAACAATTCTCTTCCGGAGCGTTATATCGCCCATGTGGCAGGTACTGGAGAAATCGGGAAGAATCACATGGTGATCACAAAGGAGTATGGAAGTTATGTATTTCTGGGGGAGATCATGACGGAACTCGAGATGGAAACAAGTGAAAGAGACTGGAAGGAAATTCCGGAGCATGAAGTCTGCGGGGAATGTGTCCGGTGCATGAAGGCATGTCCGACTCAGATTCTGGGAAGTGAGCTCTACAACACCAGAAGGTGCATGTCCTATATCACCCAGAACAAGGAAATCACTGACGAAGAGATGCTTCTCTTCAGAGGCAGACTTTTCGGATGCGACACCTGTCAGAGAGCATGTCCTCTGAACAGGGATATCAGGATCAGTCCCATGGAAGAGTTCAGACCCAGGGAATATATGAAATACCCCAGTCTTATGGAACTTCTGGCTCTGACCAACAAGGAGTTTGTGAAATACAAGGAGACCAGCTCAGGGTGGAGAGGCAAGAAGCTTCTTCAGAGAAATGCCATGATCGAACTCATGAGAAGAGGAAAAAAACCAGATGAAAAGCATATAAACACAGACTATCTGAAAGAGTATTATAATAGACTTCAGACACTTTTCAACTTATAATGAAAAATATAATATAAAAAGGGGTTATTATTTTGAGAAAATTTTTATTGAAAGCACTGGCCAAGGCGCCGGAAGGTGTTCAGAAATTTGTCGCTCATAGAGGGCTGGACTATATATTCACGAAACTCGTCAAGGTGGAGCTCCAGGGGGAAGAGAATCTGCCAGACAAAGATGAGACGGTGATCTTCATCTGCAATCATCTGAGTAACATTGACGGACCGGCACTGAACAGAGTGATCGGTGACTACAAGCCTACATTCGTTGCAGGTCAGAAGCTGACGGATGACCCGTTCACAGGACTCTTCAAGAAAGTGTTCCGAAGCATCAACATCAAACCCAATTCACCGGACAAGGCGGCCATGAAGGAGATCATAGGTCTTCTCAAGTCCGGCCAGAACGTGATGATTTTCCCGGAAGGCACACGTTCCAGAGTGGGCTCCATGATTGAAGGGAAAAGAGGCATTCTTCTCATTGCAAGACTTGCAAAGGTGAGAATCGTTCCTCTGGCCATGACGGGATCGGAAAAGATTCTGCCCATCGCCAAGGACGGAAATATGACCGGTGAAAAAATACATAAGGGTACAATAAGAGTACAGGCAGGGAAACCATTCAGTGTTCCCGCAAAAACAGAAGAACAGTCGAAGGAAGAATATGATCAGAGCACCATGGATTACATCATGAGAAAAATTTCCGTGATGCTTCCAGAGGAATACAGGGGTGTCTATAAATAGTCTTCTTTCATGATATATGGAGGAATGAATGAATAAAAAGAACAAGGAAGTCATTGAAATTCTCATGGAAACCTATCCGGATGCGAAATGTGAACTGAATCATAGAAATCCGGTGCAGCTTCTGGTGGCCACCATCTTATCTGCTCAGGCCACGGACAAGAAAGTCAATGAAGTGACAGAAGAGCTTTTCAGGAAGTATGAGACGCTGGATGATTTCCTGACCATCACACCGGAAGAGCTTGAAAGCCATATTAAAGTCATCGGCCTTTATAAATCCAAAGGGAGGAATCTCATGAAGCTGTTTCCGATGTTAAAGGAAAAGCATAATGGTGAGGTTCCGAAAACCATGGAAGAGCTTGTGGAGCTTCCAGGTGTGGGCAGAAAGACGGCAAATGTGGTGCTGTCCACAGCATACAGAGTGCCTGCCATAGCTGTGGACACCCATGTGTTCAGAGTCAGCAACCGCATCGGCATTGTGGATGAGACCACAGTGGAAAAGACGGAAAAGGCACTGATGAGAAGAATCGACAAGGACCTGTGGATCGACACGCATCATCTGCTGATCTTCCACGGCAGAAGACTCTGTTTTGCCAGGGCACCGAAATGTGGAGCCTGTCCTGTGAATCATCTCTGCACCTATTACAAGAAGAACAGAAAATCACTGGCAGTGGAACAGAAAAAATAGGAAATGACAAAGAAGAAAGGGCGTGAGCAGATTGAATTCAAGAAAAACACTAAGCAGCTTGATCAGATCAAATATCATAGCCCTTTCTATTCTTGTGCTGTCAGGTCTTCTGGCATTTCTTGCAGCACATCTTTTCACAAGTGGGGGAGAAATACCGTTCTATCTTAATCTTGATGCGGCGAACATAGCCATCGCCTTGCTTTCATCCACCATGATTCTTCTCTACGGGTACTACACGAAGAAGAAATATCTCTACATTTTCGCCTTGGGGCTTCTCTTCGGATCGGTTCTCGAGTATCAGAACAATCTCTTTAATATAGACGGACAGATTGATGCTACGTTTCTCGGGTTCTATTTCCTCATAGTGGTTCTTTCAGGATTTATTCTCACAGCGAAACTGACCTATAGAATCATAAGGATCAATGCGGATTTTCTGGTTTTTCTTTCCATCATGATTCTGTTCTTCTATCTCTACCTGAGATCCTTTGTTCTGGATGATCCACTGATCTTCTCAAATGAGATGACCTATGCGCTCGAACTGATCATGCTGTCAGCCATACCGGTGTTATTCGGATGGTATTACAACACATTTTCGACACTGAAGAATGCCATGAATTTCTCCATCTATCTTGGGAGCTTCACCTACAGCACATCGATGATCTTCTACAGCATCTTTTCCAGCGGAAATGACTACAGATTTCTGTTTGCAGGAACAATCATGGAAACCATGACCTTTGGTCTTTACATCATTTTCGTGCCTCTGGCATTTTATGAGATTGTGAGAGAAAAGGATGAATCCATCAAGAAATCGGAAGTGCTCAAGAAAAATCTTTTCATGTTTTTCAAATCCGCGGAGTACAATGAGAACATCACTGTTTTCGTGAATTCCAGACATCAGATTCTGTATTCGAATTCCAAATACAAGATTTTTTTCAATCACTATGGAGAATATCTGGATAAGGACATGTCCAATTACCTTACAGAGAAATATGAAGTCATCAAATACAATATGAACTATTCTTCTTCCATGAAGTTCAACCTGGGAGACAATACCTATATTCTGGATGTGGATGTGGTGTACATCGAGCAGGATGATGAGGAGATCTTCTGTATCACGGCAAAGGACATCACTGTAATCAGAGCCATGCAGGAATCTCTGGAGAGATCGGAATATAAATACAGAAGCTTCTTCAATCTGATCCCGGATTTCATTTTTCTTTACGATCTTGTGCGCAAGCGCGTGGTGGAAGCCAATGATATTGTGTACAACGATTTTAGAAATCTCCCCAGTGTGAAGCCCGTCAATATGCCTGCAGA
Organism: Proteiniclasticum sp. C24MP; assembly: GCF_043951855.1. NCBI lineage: Bacteria > Bacillati > Bacillota > Clostridia > Eubacteriales > Clostridiaceae > Proteiniclasticum > Proteiniclasticum sp. C24MP. Next base: position 171,243 of record NZ_JBINJW010000001.1, on the reverse strand, counting down.
GGAACGTTTCATGGGGATGAGCTTCAAGGAGCTGGATGAAATCGGGGAGAGAATCTCCACAAGTGAAATTCTGAAGCTGGAAACAAGAAAAATCAAAGACCATAAAGGGCAGGACATTTATGTGGAACCCAATGTCCGGCTCATCGGTGTGGAAAGCAACAAGAAGCAGATGCTGGTCTTTCTCCGTAATGTGACCAATTCCATCAAGCTGCATGAACTGAGAATCGAAAACGAAGCCAACATCAGAAAGCTCTACATTGCGGAAGAGAATGAAAAGATGTTCAATGAATTCTTTGCGAATATGTCCCATGAACTGAGGACACCCATCAATATCATTCTATCGGCACTGGACATGATGGATATATCAGAGTATGAGAAAGGCAAAACCGAAAAGTATGCGGGGCTCATCCGGCATAATTCCTACCGCCTCATGCGTATTGTCTCCAATATTCTTGATATCACGAAGGTGGACTCTGGATTCTACACACTGCATATGATCAATCAGGATATCGTCAGTTTCACAGAGGATACGGTGATGTCTGTACTTCATTATGCAGAAGGAAAAGGACTGAAAATCATATTCGATACGGAAGTGGAAGAACATCTGGTCGCATTTGATCTCCAGTCTCTGGAGAGAGTGCTGCTGAATCTTCTCAGTAATGCCATCAAATTCACGAAGAAAGGTGGAAGCATCTTTGTGAATCTCTCTCTGGATGAAGAAGAGAATAACGTGTACATTGATGTGCAGGATACCGGAATCGGAATTTCGAAGGATAATGTGGATCATATATTCGACCGGTTCATCCAGGTGAATAAATCCACAACAAGAGATACGGAAGGGACAGGGATCGGACTTTCCATCGTGAAGAAGCTGATGAATCTCATGGAAGGTGACTGTATCGTATCCAGTGAACTGGATAAGGGAACCACCTTCAGACTGATTTTGAAGGACGAACTCACACAAGAAACAGATGAAGTGGCACTGGAGAAGGACTTTTACGAAAAAACTTCAAATCGTGTGGATATCGAGTTTTCCGATATTCCCAACGCAGAAAGATAGGGAAATGCTTCTCGTTAAGACAACCCTGTCTTTTCTCTTTTACATGGGAAAGCCAGAGATTAATTTTTCTTGTCAGAACGGTTTTTTGGTGCAATAATGTACTTTAGAATTTCAGTAATTGTGTAAGTGAAACAGGAGTGAGTTAGATTGAAGATTGGTGTAATCATGGGTGGGATTTCCAGTGAGAGGGAAGTCTCATTATCTTCGGGAAGAGAGATCCTGAAGAATATAAATTTTAACGGATACGAAGGTGTGGAAATCATACTGGACAGCAAGATGGATATTTTCGAGAAAGTGAAGGGAATTGATTTTGCGCTTCTTGCTCTTCACGGAAAATATGGAGAAGATGGAACGGTGCAGAGCATTCTTGACAGTCTCGATATTCCTTATTCCGGATGTGGAATGGCCTCCAGTGCTGTATGCATGGATAAGGACCTTACCAAATGTGTGCTGAAGAGCAAGGGAATCCGAACGGGAGACTGGTTCATCGTAAGAAAACCGGAAGATGTGACGGAAGAGAAGCTGAAGAAACTGGGATTCCCTGTGGTGGTGAAACCCAACTGCGGCGGATCTTCTGTGGCGACATTTATCTGCAGCACCATGGAAGAAGTGATTCATGGTGTCAGAGAAGGGCTCCTTGTGGATACGGAAGTGATGATCGAAGAGTTCATCAAAGGCGATGAAATCACCGTGCCGATTCTGGATGGGAAAGTGCTGCCGACACTGATCATTAAACCCAGCAAAGGCGGTTTCTTCGATTACTCCTCCAAGTATGAAGCGGGCGGTGCTGAGGAAGTGATCATAGAGTATGAAGAGGCCCTTCAGAAAGAGATCAATGAGATGGCCCTTGATACCTTCCGTGTGCTGAAATGTGATGTCTATGCAAGAGTGGATTTCATCATAAGAGATGGTATCCCGTATATTCTTGAAATCAATACACTTCCAGGGATGACAAGCACTTCACTCTTTCCGAAGAGTGCTGCGGGAATCGGGCTTGATTATAAAGGACTCCTGGATGCGATCATACAGACTTCAGTGAAACTGAGAAGTCCTGAAAAAGAATAAAGCAGAAGAAAAGGAAGCAGTGTCAGCCCTGATAAGTACAGGGAGGGCACTGCTTCCTTGATTTCTCCGGTTCGATTCAGCGTCTATTTCTTCGCATAACTTACAATGAGATCATAGGTGGCTTTCATGGATTCCATATGGGTTCTTTCATATCCGTGGGATGCGAAGACCCCCGGTCCGATGAGCGCAGTTCTGATATCATATCCGGCACCTAATGCCGCGGATGCGTCAGAACCGTAGAATGGATAGATGTCTGTGGCATAAGGGATATTCTCTTCTTCACAGAGCATCTCAAGTGTTCTTCGAAGTTCATAATCATATGGACCTGAGCTGTCCTTTGCGCAGATATTCACCTTGAATTCCGAGCTGTTCTGATCATTTCCGGGAGCACCCATATCCACAGCGATGAATTCAGTGAGGTGCTCTGGAAGTGCAGCCTTTGCTCCATGACCGACTTCTTCATAGTTTGAAATGAAGAAGTGAATCGTTTTATTCAGCGTTTCCTTCTTCAGAGTCTTCATGGCTTCCAGCAGGATGGATACGCTTGCCTTGTCATCAAGATATCTTGATTTGATGAATCCGTTTTCCAGAATTCTCAGCTTGGGTTCGATGAATATGAAATCTCCGACGTTTATACCCAGTGCCTTGACATCTTCTGCACTGCTTACCTTCTCGTCGATGATCACTTCCATGGTCTGCTGTTTTCTTTCCAGGGAGCGTGCTTCGCCACCATCAATGTGGACGGAAGGTTTGGTTGTCTGCACGGTTCCGCTGATGAGTTTTCCATGAGAGGTTCTGATCCAGCAGTTCTCTGATTCCAGCGTGTTATACATGTAACCGCCCAGAAGCATGAATTCGAGGCTTCCTTTGCCTTTTATGGATTTCACCATGGCGCCTAAAGTGTCCACGTGCGCGGAAAACAGTCTGCCTTCCTCATTTTCACCCTCTAAGGTAGCAAGAATGGCACCTTTAACTGTTTCCTTGTATGTGATTTTCGAATCATCCAGTTCCTTCCTGATATACGTCATGACTTCTCGGTGATACCCGGTGGGACTGTGGATTTCGATGAGGTCTGTGAGCGTCTTGCCTATATTCTGTTCAAATGACATGTGATCCCTCCTCCAATATTCTATTTTCATATTATCGCAAAATCAAATATCTGTATAGAATGTTATCGATTTTCTTTCTTATGGATATTCAGTCTGTATTGTGGATGGTTCAGCAGGTGGTGAAAATGTTAATTTTCGCGATCTCGATTGCTCTACCACAGAATATGAAGTATGATGGGTTGGATAATGATTATTAATTGAGTCTCAGGGCGGATTGATGATTATCATCGTGTTTTGTAACATATTTGTGAGATTTTGCAATATATCTCATGTTATAATACTTATGTTGAATAGACTGAATGTACAAACGCAATAGATATGGGAGGGCAGGGTAATTTAATTACCGGACAATATGAAGAGAAAAACGATAATCGCAATCATTCTTGCAATAGCATTATCCGGTGCAGGTGCCATCACCTACAGAGGATATGCTGTGGAGCAAGAGAAACAGCTGGCTGAGTCCATTGTCTCAGAGGCGATAGCTCAGGCTGAAATCATTCAGAACGAGCAGGACCAGAAAATCATAAATGCATGGAGCGAAAAGGTCTATCCTGGCGTAACAGTCATGGGGACGGATTTATCCGGAAAGACCAGAGAAGAAGCCAGAACTATTCTGGATACGGAAGTTTCAGAAAAGCTGATGGAACATAAGCTTTCTGTCAGTGCGAAGGATCAGATGTTTCCACTGACACTGGAAGAACTTGAAATCGAAGTGGATTCAGCGACTCTGGCAAATGAAGCTGTGAAACTGGGCAAGAATCTTTCCGATGAGGAAAAGCTTGCAAGAATCATAAGTCCTCAGGAAGAGGAACTGAGCCTGTCTTTTGGACACAATGAGGAAAAGATTGCTGAATTCGTCAAACAAGTGACGGATGAAGTGAATCAGGAAGCGAAGAATGCCACAATCAAGAGAACAGGTGGAGAGTTCATCATCGGTGAACATGCTGAAGGGCGTGTTGTAGATGAAGAAAAACTCATGAGAGATCTGAAGAAAGCCATCGATGAGCTGAATCCGGATCAGGTGGTAGAGGCGGATATCGTGGTATCCCAGCCTGAAATCACCACAGAAGCCTTGTCGAAGATAGACAGTCAGCTGTCTATCTATACAACGAACTATGCTTCTTCTGCGGCTGGAAGAAAATACAACGTAGGCTTTGCGGCATCCAAAATAAACGGTGCTGTGATCATGCCTGGGGAGACATTCAGCTATAATGAGGAAGTCGGGCCAGTCACTGCGGCAGCGGGATTCAGAAACGCCGGAGTCTATATAGGGGATAAGGTGGAGGAAGGAATCGGCGGAGGACTCTGTCAGGTATCCAGCACATTGTATCAGGCAGCACTCCACAGCAACCTTGAAATCGCCCAGCGAAGAAATCACTCCATGGCAGTGTCCTATCTGAAACCTGGTATGGATGCGGTGGTATATGGTCCTTATCTGGATCTGAAATTCACCAACACCTATGCGAATCCGGTATATATTTATGCTTACGGCAATGACACGAACCTTACGGTGGCGGTCTATGGTCATAAGGCGGATATGGGCGGATACACTTACAAGATTTTCAGTGAGACGACTTCTGTCATCCAGCCGAAGACCATCGAAAAAGAAGATCCGACCATGTTTGTGGGAGAAACGGAAATCGAGTTCAAACCTGTAACAGGTTATACTTCTAAAACCTACAAGCAGACCATAAAGGACGGCAAGGTTGTGAAGACGGAACTGATTTCACAGGATACCTATAAGAAGGTGGACAAGGTTGTGCTCGTGGGCACGAAGCCAAAGCCTGAAGAACCCAAGCCGGAACCGACTCCTGAGGAACCACCAGTTGAAAATCCGGTTGAACCTGAAGATCCACCAGTAGAAAATGGTGACAACCAGGATCCGAATGCATAAAAATTAAGCAATCGATATGAATCAGTAAAGCAGAAATGGATTCACCCTTTGGTGAGTCCATTTTCACTACAGAAAGCAATATAACTGTAAATTCATATTCTCATGGACAGGGATATGTTAAAATAATTCTAGATAACAAGAGAATGAGCAGCTGAAAAAGATCAACGGAGCAGAAGGAGATTTTGATAAATGGAATATGTAAGAAGAATAGAAGAGAACATTGAAAAAGTCATCATTGGAAAGAACAGTGTAGTGAAGAATATTCTGAAGGGTATTCTGGCGGGAGGGCATATCCTCATTGAAGACATTCCGGGCATCGGAAAGACAACCCTGGTGAAAGCCCTTGCCAAGAGTCTCAATCTGTCCTATTCAAGAATACAGTTCACTCCGGATCTGCTTCCATCCGATATTCTAGGCGTTTCCATTTACAATCAGAGAGACATGAGTTTTGAATTCAGAAAAGGTCCTGTCTTCGCCAACATTGTCCTGGCGGATGAAATCAACAGAACTTCACCGAAAACACAGGCCGCACTTCTGGAAGTCATGGAAGAATTCCAGGTTTCTGAAGGAACACAGAGCTATAAGCTGGAAATGCCGTTCTTTGTCATGGCCACACAGAATCCCATTGAATATGAAGGAACGTTCAATCTTCCGGAAGCACAGCTGGACCGTTTCATGATGAGAATCAAAATCGGATATCCTTCTCAGACGGATGAAGTGACGATTCTCAGAAACTTCAGAGAAGAGATTCCCATAGAAAAAATAAGCCCTGTGGCTTCCGTTAAAGATGTACTGATGCTTCAGCAGCAGACAAGACAGGTGAAGGTTTCAGAAGAAATCTATAAGTATATTGTGGACATCGTCAAGGAAACAAGAGAGAGCAAACTGTTTACTCTGGGAGCGAGTCCAAGAGCCTCCATTGCTCTCATGAGAGTAAGCCAGGCTACGGCACTGATGAAAGGGAGAAATTATGTGATTCCGGAAGATGTGAAGGAAAATGCCGGAATGGTCCTTGCGCACAGACTGATTCTTTCCTCCTACGCAAGAGGCCAGGGAAGCAATGCTTACGAAGCGCTTCAAGTCATGATTTCAACAGTAGAGCCGCCTAGAATGGATGATTAGCCATGAGAATAGATTACAGATTTATCTTCGGGTTTCTTATTTCCATCGTTCTTTACTATACCATCGGGGGGATTGTATTTACATCCCTCTATTTCATTTTCCTCAGTATGTTCATCCTTGCTCTTCTGAGCATTCTTCTCTTCTCTTTCAAAGTGTATGGAAAGCTCTCGACGATGAAGGAACACTATGAGGTTTTTGAAACTGCCAAGCTGAATCTTCAGATCTTTAACGATTCAAGAATTTTTCTGTCTTTCGTCACGGCGGTCAATGACTATGAGGAGATTGAAACGAGAAGTGTGAACAGCAGAAGCAAGGCGCAGGTGATATTCAACTTCTATTTTCCTAAAAGAGGGGTTTATGAATTCAGCCATCTGAGCATAGAAATCAGAGATTTCTTCAATATCTTCACTATCAGAAAAGCATTGCTGAAGGAGAATGTAAGGGTTTATCCGAAAACGAGGGCATTGAAACCCATGGACTTTGAGGTCGGGGTTGGTAACGAAGGCGTAAGACAGTCCTCTTCCTCCATTGAAGATCCCTACATGACCAAGGAAATGAGAAGATATCAGACTGGAGACAGCCTGAAGAGAATAAACTGGAAAGTTTCCGCTAAGCATGGAGAACTTTATGTAAGGCTTGGAGAGCAGACCAAGGGGATAGATTATCTTCTTGTCATTGACATGAATGAAGACATCTATAAGCTGGATGAAGATGGTGCGAAAGAGGAGATGCTGATCGCGGAAGCTCTGGCTGTCTCGCATCTGCTTCTTAAGGAAGGAAAAGAGCATAAAGTGATCATCAACGGACTGGAGAGAAGAGAATTCGATATGAGAAGAATGCAGCAGCATGATGCCCTGGTGGAATACATGGTGGTGCATGACAGCAATGGAAATAAGCCTATGCAGGACTTCATGAGTGAAAAGACAGAGGTGTTTCAGGGTGCCTCTTCCATCATTCTCTTTACCGGCAATCGCAGCCCGAATCTCATGAAAGTAGTCATGAAAATGAAAGACCGCTACAACAGGATTACCTGGTTTGCCATAGAAGACGAAAGTAAAAGAGAGTCTGAACATGAGGGTATTTCCATGAAATACATAGGTGAATGATATGAGTAGAATGAAAAATCTGGTGATTCCTCTTATAATGATTTTCATAAACATGATCATCATGGCCATGGTTATGGAAAGTGCATATTACATTCAGGGATTTCAGTATGGGAAAATCTGGATCTTTGCAGTGCTGCCAATTACTGCCGTAGTAGGTCTTATCGGCCTGTTCAAAGGAGACAACATCTGGTACAGACTCGGATTCTTTTTTCTCATTCTTGTCAGCGTCTATGCACTGTATTATAGAGTGAAGAGCATTGATATCTATGCGATTCCTGAAGACATCAGCATTATAAACAGCGCCATCATGAAAGGAGAGGACATACAGTTCGAGAACTTTCTCAATACCATCAGACTCATGATGGTGCTGGGTGCCAGCATACTGGCTGTAACGCTTTATATCTTCCCTTATAATATGGTTATTCTGGATATGGGACTGATTCTCTTTCTTTGGATTGTAGACTACTACAAGAACTCCTATGAGTATGTGCGATTCTTCATACCAGTCTGGGCGTTCAGCATACTGTTTTACAGAACCACTCTTTACGATCGCGAAGTGCGGGTGCTGAAAGTGAATCGGAACAAGAGGCTGGTTCAGGCACTGATTTTCACAGTGATCATTACCCTGTCTTCTTTTTTCATAGATATTGAGGAAAAAGGGATCTACTCAGACAGATTATGGAATTTCTTCAACGGACAGGTGGTGACTCAGAACTCCATCAATGGAAGAAATATAGAAGATCCGTTCAGTATTTCCATGTCCGGCTATAACAACTCCGAAAGCAAACTCGGAGGAGACATCATCATCAATGAAGAAGAAGTGCTACATGCCATCGGAGATGGTCCCATCTATCTAAGGGGAAGTGTCAAGGTGAACTATCTTGGTGACAGATGGACCAAGGAATTCAGAGACTATCTGGAGACAGGCAGTATTGTGGAGGAAAAAATCTCCTATTACGAAGATGCGACAGGAAATGATGAACTGAATATACTGGAGATCAGGCCTATAAGAGAAATGACATCGCATCTGTTCAACAGTATCTACACGCGGGATATGGCCATTTCAAATAATCTGGCCTTACTGTTTTATGACGAGAAATATGATGTGTTCACCAGCAACAAGACGGTAACGAATGACTATTTCATCACTTATTTCGAGGAAGATCTGATCAGAGCGCATCTTTCTGAAGTGGAAAGTCCATCTGCAAGAGATGAGGCGTTTCTGGCGAATTATGAGGAGTATCTTCAGATTTCTGATACCATCACCACAAGAACCATGGATCTGGTGTTTGAAATCATCGAACCTACCATGAGCAATCAGGAGAAGGCGCAGGCTCTGACGGATTATCTCAGAACCAATTACACCTATACACTGGAACCGGGAGACCTTCCTGAAGGGGAGGATTTCGTGGATTACTTCCTCTTTGAAAATCCGGAAGGATACTGCGTCTATTTCGGTACAGCTCTGTCCAATATGCTTCGAATAGCAGGTGTTCCCACCAGGTATGTGGAAGGCTTCAAAATGGCAGATGAACTGGATGGCGGCAGATTTGTCGTAAGGAACAGCGATGCCCATGCCTGGACAGAAGTCCTTATCGACGAGGAAAATGATATCTGGCAGATCTATGACGCTACTGGTACACCAAGAGAGCTGATTTTTGATGAAGAGACGGAAGAAACTCCGACGGAAGGCGAAGAAGTGGTGGATGATCCTGAAACACCTGTGGATGAAGAAGAGGATCCGGAAAATCCTTTGAATGAGGATGAAGTGGAAGAAACACCGGAAGAGAAACAGGAAAGAGTATCCAGGAACATAGTCTTTGGTGCGATAGCAGCTCTCTTAATGGTGTTTTCCCTAAGAGTAGCCTACAGAAAATACAGAATCCATAGGATGATGAAGAGTACATCTCTTAAGCCTTACTTCAGAGAACTGAATCGTGGACTGAGTTTCATGTATTATTCCAGAAAACAGGGAGAAACGTATCTTGAAATGGCTGAACGCATCAAGGATGATGAACTGAAAGAAAGCTATACGAAACTTGTGGAGGAAGTATACAGGGAAGAATACAGCGGAGAGATGGGAGAATTCAGCAGCAGACAGGAGCTTTATGATGATGTATACGGTATCGTAAGAGAATACCGAGGACCAGTCTTCACCTTCATCAAAAAATACATTGTCTGATATGATAAGATTGGATAAGAAAGAAGCAGAAATAAGGAGAATGATACATGTATAAAATGATTTGCATTGATATTGACGGGACCCTCATAAGACCGGACCTGACCGTATCGGATAGAGTTGCGCAGGCCATCGGAAAGGCCAAGGAGAAGGGGCTGATTATTGCACTGAGTACAGGCAGAATGCATAAAAGTGCACTGATGTACTCAGATGAACTGGGCCTTACAGACCCCATCGTCTCGTCAAACGGTGCGTATGTCAGCGAAAGAGACGGCAGCAGCGTCTATTATGAAGAGAATCTAAGCGGGGATGACGTGCTTCTGATCCAGGATGTCCTGAACAGACACGATACGAAAATCAACTGGTACAATCATGGAACCATGTATATATCCGAATACAGAGATTATGTGGGTAGATATGAAGCGCTTGCGAAGACGCTTCCGGAAGACAGAAAGATCCTCATCAAATATCTCAATGATGATTTTACACTGAAGCATCTCATAGAAGAAACCGGAAATGCCATACAGAAGGGAATTGTCTTTCCGAAAATGGATCGGATCTCCTCCATCAGAGAGCAGGTCTCAAAGAATCAGAGGATCAAAGTGGTCAGTTCCGGTGTCGATAACCTGGAATTCACGTCCTATCTTGCAGACAAAGGACTGGGTGTCCTTGCTCTGGCAAAGGCCAAAGGAATCCATCCTGATGAAATCATTGCCATCGGTGACAGTGAAAATGACCTTTCCATGCTGAAAGTGGTCGGAATGCCTGTAGCCATGGGCAATGCCATGCAGAATGTCATGGATGTCGCAAAGTATGTCACGGATACAAACATCAATGACGGTGTTGCGAAAATGATTGAAAAACTGGTGTTAAGCGAGGGATAGAATAATGATCAATATCGTGCTCTTCAGACCGGAAATTCCCCAGAATACGGGAAACATCGGAAGGACCTGTGTCCTGACCAACGCAAAACTTCATCTCATTGGCCCCATGGGGTTTTCCATCAACGACAAGACGGTGGCAAGAGCCGGACTTGATTACTGGAATGAACTGGATGTGACTTTATACGGTAGTTACGAGGAACTTAGAGAAAAGTACAAGGATGCTACTTTCTATTTCTCCAGCACCAAAGGAACAGGACGTCACTCTGATATCGAATTTGAGGAAGATGTTTTCATAGTCTTTGGCAGAGAATCCAGCGGGCTTCCTGAATACATCATGGAAGAAAACAGAGAAAATCTGTTTCGTGTACCCATGGCAGAAAGCAGCACCAGAAGTCTGAATCTGTCCAATACGGTAGCTATAGTTGCTTATGAAGCTTTAAGACAGCTCGGATATCCTCAAATGAAATAAATTCACCAAAAAACGCGTAAATCGCTAAAAGAATTGGTTTTCAATGGAAATTGAAAACCAATTCTTTATTTTCAGCTGTAAACGATGTGATAAACTCACAAAGAATCCCCTTGAGTTTCAGCGAATTACGAAAAAACACGTACAATGAGCCCTTTGCGGAGTAATAATAGTTGTGGTTTTTCAGTAAAAAAGATATAATAAATGCAACGACAAAAGTCGAACGAATTATTTGGAGGGTTTTTTAATGAAAAAAATGCTTGCTATTCTAATGTCAATCATGATGGTTGGTATGGTTCTTGCTGGTTGCGGATCCGAAACCGAGGGGGAAGCGGGAGCTGACGGTTTTGAGATTGCACTGATCACCGACAAGGGTAATATCGACGATAAATCATTCAACCAGGGTGCTTGGGAGGGTGTTGTTGAATTTGCGGAAGCAGAAAACATCACACATAAGTACTATAAGCCAGAAGAAGCTTCTGATGCTGGATACCTTGCTGCTATTGATTTAGCTGTACAGGGTGGTGCAGAAGTTATTGTTACACCAGGATTCCTGTTTGAGGTTGCAGTATATGAAGCTCAGACACAGTTCCCTGACGTGAAGTTCATTCTTCTTGATGGTGCTCCTCATACAGCAGACTACTCAACATTTGAAACAAAGGAAAATGTTGCCAGTATCATGTACTCTGAAGAAGAATCAGGTTACCTGGCTGGATATGCTGCTGTAATGGACGGCATGACAGACCTTGGATTCATGGGCGGTATGGCAGTTCCTGCTGTACAGGCATTCGGGTACGGATATCTTCAGGGTGCTGAAGCTGCTGCTGCAGAGCTTGGCCTTGCTGATGGTGCTGTAGAAGTTACTTATCACTACACAGGAAACTTTGAAGAAACTGATACAAACAAGGCTACTGCAAAGACCATGTACCAGGAAGGCGTAGAAGTCATATTCGCTTGTGGTGGTTCCGTTGGTAAGAGCGTAATGTCCGCAGCTGCTGAATCAGAAGCAAAGGTCATCGGTGTTGACGTTGACCAGAGATATGATAGCGAAACTGTAATCACATCCGCTACGAAGGGACTTGCAGCTTCTGTTGTTGCTGTACTTGACTCCATATACAAGTCAGACAGCTGGTCTACTTATTCAGCTAAAACCACATATTTCAATGCTGCTAACGATGGTGTTGGTCTTCCAACAACAGTTATCGGTGATGAAGATGCAGATGCATTCGATAGATTTGAATCATTTGACAAAGCAACATATGATGAGGTTTTCGAATCACTTGTTGATGGTAGTATTGAACTTGTAAGAACATTCGAAGTTGCAGATGCCAATGGATATGCTACTGCAGAAGAACTTACATCTAATCTTGGATTAAGCAAGGTTGCTGTTTCTGTAAGATAATTCGAGTGAAATTTTCACTTGAGTATTGGATGAAACGAATACATCTATGAGTTTTCAGTGGGGGAAGGCGAGAGTTTTCCCCCATTTTCCAACTAAAAAATAAAGTGATAAGAAGAGGTTAAAGTGGATAATTATATTATTGAAATGAGAAATATAACAAAAGAATTCCCCGGTATTATCGCGAACGACAATATTACGCTGACCTTGAAAAGAGGAGAAGTCCATGCTCTGCTCGGAGAAAACGGAGCAGGAAAATCCACTCTGATGAGTGTTCTTTTCGGGCTGTATCAGGCCGAAAAAGGTGAAATCAGAAAGAATGGAGAAGTTGTTAAGATCAACAATCCAAATGATGCCAATGCTTTAGGAATCGGTATGGTGCACCAGCATTTCAAGCTGGTGGAAATATTCACGGTTCTTGAAAACATCATTTTAGGGGTAGAGCCAAATAAAATGGGCTTTTTAGAGAAGAGCGAAGCAAGAAGGAAAGTTGTCGAATTAAGCGAAAAATACGGATTGAAGGTTAATCCTGATGCAGTGATCGAGAAGATTTCTGTAGGTATGCAGCAGAGAGTTGAAATACTCAAGATGCTTTATAGAGACAATGAGATTCTGATCTTTGATGAACCAACGGCTGTGCTTACGCCGCAGGAAATCGAAGAGCTTCTACAGATCATGCGCGGTTTCGCGGATGAAGGAAAGTCCATTTTATTTATTACACATAAGCTGAATGAAATCATGCAGGTGGCTGACAGGTGTACCGTTCTACGTAAAGGTAAATATATTGGCACGGTTGATGTAAAGGATACCACAAAGGAAGAACTGTCCAAGATGATGGTCGGAAGAGACATCAGTTTCTCTGTAGACAAGGAAAAAGCAGAACCGAAGGATGTCGTACTCTCTGTGAGAAACGTGACGGTACCAAGTCACACCCATAAGAACAATGCAGTGAAGAATGTGTCCTTTGACGTGCGTGCAGGAGAAATTGTCTGCCTTGCAGGTATCGACGGAAACGGACAGTCGGAGTTTGTACAAGCCCTGACAGGACTGGAAAAGATGACCACAGGAACCATTACGCTGGCTGGGAAGGATATTACTAAGGCTTCCATCAGAGAGCGTTCCAAAGCAGGCATGAGTCATATTCCTGAAGACAGGCATAAGCATGGTCTGGTTCTGGACTACTCACTGGAAGAAAATATGATTCTTCAGAGATACTGGGAGCCTGCTTTCCAGAAGCATGGATTCCTGAAGTTCGATGCCATGAGAAAATATACGGAAGAGCTGGTGGAGAAGTTTGATGTCCGTAGCGGACAGGGGCCTGTTACAATCGCCAGAAGCATGTCCGGCGGTAACCAGCAGAAAGCCATATTAGCAAGAGAAATTGATAAGAAGCATGAGCTTCTTGTAGCGGTTCAGCCCACAAGAGGGCTTGATGTGGGTGCCATCGAATACATTCACAAGCAGCTGGTGGAAAGAAGAGATGCAGGGAAAGCTGTGCTTCTGATGTCTCTGGAGCTGGATGAGGTCATGGATGTCAGCGACAGAATTCTGGTCATGTACGAAGGCGAAATCGTCGGAGAACTTGATCCTAAAACCACGACGGTGGAAGAGCTTGGTCTTTATATGTCAGGCGCAAAACGTAATACCGTAAAGGAGATTAACCATGCAGGATAATAATAATTCAAAGAAAAATGGATTTAACTTAAAAAGCATTACACAAAGCAAGGGATTTTCATCTTTTACGGCAGCACTTCTTGCCATAGCGCTGGGACTGATCGTAGGCTTCCTCGTTATGCTGATTGCAGATCCGTCCAATGCTGTAAAAGGCTTTAACAGTGTGCTTTCTGGTGGACTGAGAAGAATTGGTGATGTGTTCTATTTTGCCACCCCGATTCTTATGACAGGACTGGCTGTAGGCTTCGCCTTCAAAATGGGGCTGTTTAACATTGGTGCTTCAGGACAATACACCATGGGGATGTATTTTGCCCTTTATGTTGGTTTCATGTGGGATATGCCGAAGGGAATCCACTGGGTTGTTGCGGTGTTTGCCGGAATGATCGGAGGTATGCTCTGGGGATTCATCCCAGGTATCTTCAAAGCACTGCTGAATGTGAACGAAGTCATCACTTCCATCATGTTCAACTACATCGGAATGTATCTGGTGGACATGCTGATTCAGGGCAACAGCAAGATGTATGTGTCCTCCATGACCAGAACAAGCTATCTGTCCGGTGATGTGCAGATCCCATCCCTCGGAATTGCCGGTTCAAATGTGAACTACGGAATCGTGCTTGCGGTTCTCATAGGAATTATTCTCTACATCGTATTGCAGAAAACCACCTTCGGTTATGAACTGAAAGCCACAGGATTCAACAAATCCGCTGCAGACTATGCAGGTATGAAAGGAAAAAGAAACATCATCCTTACCATGGTCATTGCTGGTGGCCTTGCCGGTTTAGGTGGAGCCTTTGCCATACTGGCACCTTCTGCCATCGCGGGAAGCAGTATGACCTATGAGCCCATCAATATCATTGCAGCCAACGGATTCAATGGTATTGCTGTAGCGCTTCTTGGTAATGCACATCCCATCGGCGTGATTTTCTCCTCTGTATTCATCTCTCATATCCAGAGAGGTGGAACCCTTGCGAGTCTTCATGGCTTCAAGCCGGAAATCATCGATGTTGTAATTGCTGTCATCATCTACTTCTCGGCATTTGCCATGATCATGAATTCAGCAGCAGCCAAATTCATCAAAACGAGAAGAGAGAAACTGCATGCGGTTTCAGAGGCCAAAAGCATCGGGGACAAGGATGCTTCAAGTGATACAAAGGAGGCTAAGAAGTAATGGATACTTTATATTATCTGATTCAGAATATGCTTCCTGTTGCGATTCCATTATTGCTGGTAGCTTTAGGTGGAATGTTCAGTGAACGGAGTGGTGTCATCAATATCGGTCTAGAAGGAATCATGCTTTTCGGGGCATTCTTCGGCGCTCTCTTTGTATATTTTGTTCAAGGTACAGAGATGGGACCTCAGACCATTCTGCTGTTAGGCATGATCATAGCAGCCATCTCAGGATTCATCTATTCGCTGCTTCTGTCTTTTGCAGCGGTTACCATGAAAGCAAATCAGACCATCACCGGTACATCAATCAACATGCTGATTCCGGCGATCATTCTGCTGTTTTCGAAAATGTTCTTCAATTCCGATGGTATCACGACAAACAAGAACTTCTATATTCGTGAGGTCCCTGTACTTGGACAGATTCCTGTACTCGGACAGCTGTTCTTCCAGAGAACCTACCTTACAGTCTATATTGGGCTCTTTCTACTTGTCGTTGCTACAGTGGTTTTCTACAAGACCAGATTCGGATTAAGACTAAGAGCCTGTGGAGAGCATCCTCATGCAGCGGATTCTGTAGGAATCAATGTATACAGAATGAGATACGCAGGTGTCAGCATATCCGGAGTACTAGCAGGGATAGGAGGGTTCTTCTACTCAGTGGGTGTCATGGATGGAAATGTCAATGGACATACCGGTGTGGCCGGATTCGGATTCCTGGCCCTTGCGGTTATGATCTTCGGGCAGTGGAAGCCTTTAAGGATTTTCTGGGCAGCGCTGTTCTTCGCATTCCTGAGGACACTGGCCTATTCTGTATCCCTGATTCCATTCCTGAACAACCTGGGAATCAATCAGACATACTACAAGATGCTGCCTTATGTTGCGACCATGATTGTGCTGGCCTTCACTTCCAAGAAGTCCAGAGCACCAAAAGCGGAAGGTATTCCTTACGACAAGTCACAAAGATAAGAGTAAGTTATATATAAGAGATGCTTCAGTTCTGAAGCATCTCTTATTGCGTAATTGCCGCTATTCAGAGAGAACATAGTAATGAATCATGCGGTGAAGTAGCATTTTACTATAGATTATGCGATTTTTGTATTGAAATGATCTGAGAAATGAAGTATACTGATTAAAATATCAAACTCGATGACGAGGAAGAGTAAACTTAAATGTGTTTTCAAAGAGAGTGGAAGAAGGGTGTGACTTCCATATTACAGTTTTTGTTGAATGGGCCTTCGAGAGGCAGAGCGAAACCTTAAGCTGGGGAGTAGTATCTGACGGGAGCCTTCCGTGAAAAGGGATAGGATATGTTAGTATCCGAAATTGAGATGCGTTTCTTTTTAGATACGTGAAATCAGGTGGCAACGCGAGTGACTTCGCCCTGTAATGGGGTGGAGTCTTTTTTACGTTAAAAATCAGGTGAAGGAGGGATCGGTATGTGGTGAAAGAATCTGAATTACAAAAAACGCTGGCAGAACACTTTTATTTTGAAAGGAATGAATGAAATGAATGTAAAGAAAATGACACTATCTGCTATACTGATCGCCATCGGCTATATCCTTCACCAGGTTGTTCCGGGGATTCCCTTTTTAGGTGGAATGAAGATGGATTTTCTTCTGGTCATGATGTTTTTCTCCATATTCCTAATGGATAATTACCGTGAAGTCCTTGCTGTGGCCCTTGTCTGTGGCATCATATCCGCTCTTACGACCACTTTTCCTGGAGGGCAGATTGCCAACATGGTGGATAAGGTCATAACAGGTTCTTTAGTGTTCATCGTATATAAGAGTATGGGACAGAGGATTCCGAGGATCATGAAGATCAGTGTCATCGCGATGTTTGGGACAATCGTAAGTGGTGCGATTTTTCTATCCGTGGGACTGGCGCTGAGTGGTGCTCCGATATCGTTTATGGATCTCTTCATCGGAATTGTTCTTCCCACGTCGGTTCTGAATACAGTAATGTCTGTATTCATGGAAAAAATCATGGAACGAGCAGGCTATGTCAAAGTGCTGAGAGAAGTATAAATCTTAAAATTTTCTTAGTTTCCTGAAGCTTATTTTGATTATCAAAGTGTATCTAGTATACTTTTCTATATTATGACTAATTCTATTGGAAGATACTATGATCATCTCGCCGATAGAACATAGAAAAGAAGCGAGGTTAATGATATGGAAAAAATAAAACTGATCACAGACAGTACCTGTGACCTGACTCAGGAACTGATCGAAAAATATGACATACATGTACTCCCCTTATCTGTTCACATCGGTGACAAGTCCTATAAGGATGGTGAATCCATCACTTTGACTGAAATGTATGAGGGAGTGGAAAACGGCAGTGCGTTCCCGACTACCAGTCAGGTGAATCCACAGGAATTCCATGACGTCTATAAGAAGTATCTGGATGAAGGTTACAAAATCGTCTCCTTCCACATATCTGCACTACTGTCCGGAACAATTCAGTCTGCTGAGATTGCCAAGGATATGCTGGAAACGGAAGACATCACCATAGTGGATTCCAAAGGAGTCTCAGGCGTTCTGTTTTTAGCCTTGGTGGAAGCAGGAGAAAAGATCAAAGCAGGAGGCACTTTGGATGAGGTCGTTGCAATACTTCAGGAAACAGCTGAAAAAGTGAAGCTCCTTGTGACCTTTGATACCATGGAATATCTGGTAAAAGGTGGTAGAGTGCCTAAATCCGTGGGAGCCATCGGTGGATTCCTGGGAATCAAGCCACTCATATCCGTAAAAGAAGGAAAACTTGAAATGGTGGATAAGGCGAGAGGTTCAAAGAAAGCGCTTAAATCACTGCTGTCCTTTATTGACAGCACACCCAGGAAGAAAGACTCGAAGGTCGTTGTAATCAACTCTCTGGACAGTGATGTGAACAGATCGGTGATCAGCCATCTGGAAAAAAGCGGCATCGGATACCATGAGATCGAAGTAGGGTGCGTTCTGGGGGTTCATGCAGGACCCCAACTGGTAGGTATTTTCATACTTGCTGATTAATTTTGTGTTATTCTATTCACTCCAAATAGCGAAAAAGAGAGCATATGCTCTCTTTTTCTGCGTAGACATGGAATAATTTCAGGCCATGCAATTAAATTGAGCACAATGTATTTACAAATACCCGGATTGGGTATAATATATTAAGTACGGTATGGAATTTACTTCCATTCTATATTATCATTAATCTTGAAGTAACCATGGGGAGGTAATCATGTCACATATTTATGAAACGATTATATTAGGAGGAGGTCCAGCTGGACTTTCCGCAGCACTATATGCAGGAAGAGGCAAGCTGGATACGCTGCTTATTGAAAAAGCCACTTACGGTGGGCAGGTTGCGACTACTTATGAAGTGGATAACTATCCTGGAACAGATTTAGGCATTACAGGACCTGAACTTTCCGATAAGATGAGAAAGCAGGCGGAGCATTTCAATACGAAATTCATCAAGGAAGACATCATCAGTGTAGATTTTTCCGATAAGATCAAGAAAATTGTCACCAATAAAGGAGAACACCTGGCAAAGACTGTCATCATCGCCACAGGTGCTCAGCCTAAGATGGTCGGATTCAAAGGAGAAATCGAGTTAAGAGGCAGAGGGGTATCCTACTGTGCCACCTGCGATGCTGATTTCTATACGGATCTTCCCATTGCTGTCATAGGTGGAGGAGATTCAGCTCTTCAGGAAGCTCTTTACCTGACCAAATTCGCTTCCAAAGTGACCATCATACACAGACGTCAGGGGTTCAGAGCTGCTCAGTATCTGGTGGACAAAACCAAAGCAAACCCGAAAATCGAGTTCCTTCTGGACACGGTAGTGGAAGAAGCAATGGAAGAAAACGGTCTGCTAACTGGCCTGAAGGTGAAGAATGTCATCACGGAAGAAGTAAGTGATTTCGTTACAGATGGCGTGTTTGTTTTCGTGGGATATGAACCTATTTCGGAGATCTTCAAGGGCATGGTCAATATGAATGCATTTGGTGAAATCATCACGGATGTATATATGAAAACCGATGTTCCTGGAGTATTTGCAGCAGGAGATATCCGTGAAACCACCATCAGACAGGTCATCACAGCAGCAGCAGATGGAGCCGTTGCAGCGATTTCGTGTGAGAAGTATCTGGAAGAAATGGAATAAGAACATTAGGCATGCTGGAGGAGAGTTTCCTTAGTGTGCCTTTTTTCTGTTTACAAAAGGGAATCTTACGTCTAGAATGTAGATGAGAATTATTATCAGAGCGTCCCAAGGGACCATAGGAGGATATATGCAGAAAATAGCTATAATAGGTGCTACAGGTATGATCGGATCCAGAGTGCTCATGGAACTGATTGAAAGAAGTTATGTGATCACAGCAATTTCCAGACATCCATTCGAACTTCCAGGCAGCCCGCAGATCATCGCCTGCGATGGAGATGTCATGAATGAAAAGGTTGTATCAGGCCATGTACTGGCACTGGAGAATGATGTGCTGATCAGTGCAATCAGTCCTGATCCGGATGATCTTGAAAGTTTTCTTACAGCAACGGAGAATCTCATCAAGATAGCTGAAAAATCAGCAGTGAAGAAACTCATCACCGTCGGTGGCGCTGGAAGTCTTCTGCTTCCAGATGGCAGAAAGCTGATGGAGAGAGAAGATTTCCCTGAAGCTGTAAAACCGATATCGGAGATTCACGAGAGAGCGCTGGAGATTTACAAGAACCTTCAGGGGAAGAAGTTCAACTGGATCAACATCAGTCCCGCTGAAATCATTGAACCAGATGAGAAGAGAGGAAACTACAGGTTCGGAACTGAAGAGAAGCTGCTTCTGGACAACGAAGGAAAATCCTACATCACAGCGGAAGATTTTGCTTCAGCAGTGGTGGATCTCATCAGTGACGAAACCATCGAAAATCAGAGAGTGACCGTAGCCTATTAGGAAGAAAGAAAAATAAGCTTTGATGTCACCCCTAAATATTGTATAATCATACATGTATAGAGAAACTATGACAGTAGAGCCCGAAAGGCTATATAATAACTGGGGAAAAGGGGGCAGGAGAATTGAATAAGAAAGCAATGACAGCAATGTCTGTATTTCTTTTTTTCTCCATGGTACTGAATATTTATCTGATTTCAGAAGCAAGAGAGATGAGCAAGGGTATAATCAGAAATTCAAACAGACTGCAGTATCTGGAAGATAATATCGACAGTGCGGTGGCTGACGCTGTGAAAAATGGCGGTCATGTGGAGACGATTCTTGAAGATGTGAACTGGACGGTCTCAGATCTCATAGACGGAGAAGAGAAAACGGCCATGCTCCACATAGATTTCAAGCTGAAATCCATGGATTCCACTTCGAAAGTCTACGCTGCTGTGGAAGCGGGAGGTGAGGAAGCGGTTCTTCTGGAAGCGCATCTTCTCAATGATACGACGTATACAGTGGACAGGAAAATCAATGTGCTGGAACCGGTAAGAATTGATCTTCTGGTAGAGAAGTACGGAGAAAAAAGACTGGAAAATCTTGTGGATGAAGAGGAAGTCTATAGAAAATACATAGCAGACACTGCATTCAATCTGCTGGATTTCACATCAGCCTATAATGAGGAAACCTCACAGCTTACCGCGTCCTATGATGCAGAAGTGGTGTTTTCCACTAAGAACATGATTGAACTGATCCGCTCGGATATGGTGGTGGAAAAGAACGGTATAGTATTAGAAAAAATACCTATGGAGACCTCCGATGTGAAATATCCTGATCAGATGGTTTATGAAAGTCATATTCATGATCTGAAAATAGAGGCGAAAGAACTGGATACCATCAATTTTTCAGTAATAATGAAAGATAAGCTGGGTTTCACATACAGGTATGATTTCGGCTCCTTCAGATACATCAACGGAGACCCGGTTGTAACAACCACTGCGTTACCTGAACTGTCTTTGAATTGAATAGAATGAGAGGGAAGATAGGTGTGATGAAACGCTTATCTTCTTCTTTTTCAGAGAGCTGAGGGAAAATCAACTTTGTTAGAATCGGAATAGTGAATGAAAGAAATCTCATTACCGCTGGAGGTAAGATAAATGAATAACCTGTTTGATCCCGCCAATAATATTGTGAGACTATGCATGGAAGGAATGAGTCTGGAGGAGAAAGGGCGAGAGGAAGATGCAGCTGACTTCTTCATGAAAGCATGGGAAGAGGCAGAGAATGATTTTGAGCGGTTCATGGCAGCTTTTCATGTGGGGCGTATCCAAAAGAATTATGCGGATAAACTGAAATGGATGAAAATATCCTTGGCCTGTGCATTGAATGCAGAGGACGCTGCTGTGCGAAGTGCATACAGAATGCTGCACAGGAGCATAGCAGCCTGCTATGAAGAGCTCAGCGACCAGGAACATGCTGCTGAAAGCTATAATCAGGCTGATTTCTACAAGGTTTCACCGACAGATGGGGGGCCGTTCTTTCATGGAACAAAGGCTGACCTTTCCATTGGTGATATGCTGACAGCAGGGGGAAACTCCAATTATCAGCCTGAACTTAAAATGAACCACATCTATTTCACTGCTAATATCAATGGTGCAGTTCTTGCCGCAATGCTAGCAAAAGGAGAAGGTGCTGAACGTATTTATGTCGTGGAACCGACGGGGGATTTCGAAAATGATCCAAACGTTACGGATAAGAAATTTCCAGGAAATCTGACACGTTCTTATAGATCGGCTGAACCCTTAAGAATTGTTGGAGAAGTACATGGCTGGAAGAAAATGACAGCAGATGAAAAGCGTGAGTGGATGGAGAAACTAGAGAAAAATAGAGGAAAGATCATAAACTGAATGAAATCAGATATATATATCAAAGAGCAGAAGCGATCAACGGATCATCCGTTTGCTGCTTCTGCTCTATCTTTTTATCATTTTTTTCTGAACGATCAGTATTCTCTGTTGAGATACCACCAGTGATTTGCGCCTGAGTCAATGAAGGAAGACAGATCCTCTGGACCGTTGGATCCCACTTCATAGGACTTCATCATGGAATTCTTCTTTCCGTTGACCTCATCCAGAATGGAGTCCACATATTTCCAGGTGAGCTGAAGCTCATCCCACCGGGTAAACAAGGTGGAATCGCCATTGATGGCATCCAGAAGTAGTTTCTCGTAAGAGTCTGGTGAATTAAAGAGATACAGACAGCTCTGGCAGTAGTCCATTTCCACCATGGCGATTTTATCTACTACTCCAGGTTCCTTGATATTGAGGTGCAGTGTGATGCCTTCGTCAGGCTGAATCTTTATTTCGAGGATATTAGGTTCAGATTCTTTCCCGTAATTGTACCTGTTGCTCTGTTTAAACTCTATGGTGATCTGGGCTGTTTTGTTCTTGAGACTCTTTCCTGTGAGCAGGTAGAAAGGTACACCTTCCCATCGGTCATTCTCGATGAAGACCTTTGTGGCTACAAGGGTCTCGGTGATGGATTCTTTGTCCACCTTATCTTCGTTCTGATATCCTTTATATTGTCCCAGAATCAGCTTCTCTTCAATATGATCACCACTAAAGGGCTTAAGAGAACTGAACACTTTCACCTTTTCGTTTCTTACATCGTCCGTGTCAAGGCTAACCGGTGGCTCCATGGCAGTGATTGCAAGAAGCTGGAGAAGGTGATTCTGCACCATGTCTCTGAGAGCGCCTGTGCCATCATAGTATCCGCCTCGCGTACCAACTCCTTCCTTTTCTAGAACGGTGATTTGTACGTTGCTGATATGATCCTTATTCCAGATGGAACCGAAAATGGCATTCTGGAAACGGAGCATGTTGATGTTCTGAATCATTTCCTTGGCCACATAATGATCGATGCGATAAATATCTTTCTCTTCAAATACGCTGGAAATGGAATCATTGAGTTTTGTTGCACTTTCCAGATTCTGTCCAAAAGGCTTTTCTATGATCAATCTCTGCCAGAGAGAATCCTTATCGCGTAATCCGCTGGCTTTGAGATTCATGACGATTTCACTGAAATAGTTTGGAGATACAGCCAGGTAGAACATGTAGCTGTTCTTGACACCGGGAGTATCCCTGGAATTCAGCTCACTCAGAAGATCCTCATAGTCGCTCTGGTCTTCGAAATTCAGTCTGAAATAGGTGATCATTTTACTGAAGGACTCGAAACTTTCCTCTTCGAAGTTTCTTGAGGAGAATCTTTTTATGGATGTCAGGAGATCCTCTCTGTATTCTTCTGTGGTCTTATCCCGCCTTCCGATGGAAATTGTGGTGAAATCCTTCGGAAGAAAACCGTTGATATGCAGCTGATAAAGTGCAGGTATAAGCTTCCGGTGGGTCAGGTCACCTGTACCACCGAAGATGATCATAGTAGTTTTGCTGGATTCATTATTTATATTGATGTCATTACTCATTCATCTGACCTCCATAGTTCACTGATAAAGTGGTATGCAGAACTTCATTCTGCAGTCTTTTCAATGATTCATTATATCATAGCGGAGATAAAGAGATGTTAATAATATTTGAAGTTGACTACAGCAGGGGTGGGACAATTCTATGCAGAAAAGTTGGATGCACTTAATGGTTATGCTTCAGCAACCTTGAAGTTCAAGATATTAACAACAAAGAAGTATAGTTAATAATCTGTTTACACGATATGCCTCTTTTTTTCAATAAATCTATTTTAAAATGGAAGCACATGGAGTATAATATACATGTGGGACAAATTTGAATACGGTGGGACAAAAATGGCCAAGGGGTGAAATCATGTGAATAGCTTTTTAAAGATACAGCAGAAAATTATTCCTGAGGCAACCGCTCTTCTTGAAAGAAGATACAACATTTTGAGAACCATCTTCAATCATCAGCCCATCGGCAGAAGGACATTATCCCAGAAACTTGAACTGGGGGAAAGAATTGTCAGAGGAGATCTGGATTTCTTCAAATCCATGGATTTCATTGATGTTTCCATACCGGGTGTGACGCTCACGGAAAAAGGGATTGAAATGCTCAATAATCTCAGACAGCTGGTTTCTCAGATCAAAGGACTTGATGATATGGAAAGCATACTCAAGAGTGAACTGGGATATAAGAAAATCATTGTAGTGCCAGGAGACTCGGACAAAGATCCCAATGTGAAGAAGGAACTTGGAAATGTTGCAGCGCTTTATCTGTCCAGTGTCATCAGGCACAAGGACATCATCGCACTGACAGGCGGAAGCACCATCAAGGAAATGGTCAACAGTTTCCCGAGGATGGATTTTCGAGACAATCTCATTGTTCCTGCGAGAGGTAGTCTAGGTCGGATCATTGATATTCAGTCCAATAATGTGGTAGCTGCGCTGGCGGAAAAGGTAGGCGCAAATTACAAACTCCTGAATGTTCCTGACAATTTAAGCAATGAGTCTTTAGAGGTTCTTCTGAAGGAAAAGGAAATCAGAGAGGTTGTAGATCTCATACGCAAGACGCATATCCTTGTACTTGGTATCGGACGGGCGGATAAGATGGCGGCAAGACGCGGCTTATCAGAAGACGAAATCAGAAAGCTTCTGGAAGAAGGTGCTGTGGGTGAAGCCTTTGGAACCTATTTCGGCAAGCAGGGCAAAAGCATCAGAAGGATCAATTCCGTAGGGATTTGTCTGGATGATTTCAAGGATGTACAGCATATGATTGCTGTTACAGGCGGCTCATCAAAAGCGGAAGCGATTGAAGCCGTAAGACTACATAACAAAAATGCTGTTCTCATCACAGATGAAGGAGCAGCAAGGAAAATCGTATCGATATTAAAATCTCAATATAATGAGTTTTAAATAAATAAACAGATTTTAGGAGGAGATTCAACAATGGCAGAAGTTTTAGTTGGAGTAAATGGTTTTGGTAGAATAGGTAGACTTGCATTCAGAGCAGCTCTAGAAAACCCAGAGGTAAGAGTGGTAGGTATCAATGACCCGTTCATCGATCTTGACTACATGGTATACATGATCAAGTATGATTCCGTACATGGCGGATACAAGGGAACAGTGGAAATTGACGAAGCAAACCACAGCCTCATCGTAAACGGAGAAAAGATCAAGATCTTCGGAGAAATGCAGGCAGGAGACATCGACTGGAAGAGCGTTGGCGCTGAGTATATTCTTGAATGTACCGGTATCAACACAACAAAGGAAAAGGCAGAAGCTCATCTTAAGGGTGGCGCAAAGAAGGTTGTTATTTCAGCACCATCAGCTGATGCACCAATGTTTGTAATGGGTGTTAACCAGGACAAGTACACAAGCGATATGACTGTTATTTCAAACGCTTCCTGTACAACAAACTGTCTGGCACCACTTGCTAAGGTCATCAATGATAACTTCGGTATCGTAGAAGGGCTTATGACAACAGTTCACTCCACAACAGCAACACAGAAGACTGTTGACGGACCTTCCAAGAAGGACTGGAGAGGTGGAAGAGCTGCATCCGCAAACATCATTCCATCATCCACAGGAGCTGCAAAGGCTGTTGGTAAGGTTATTCCAGAACTTAATGGAAAGCTTACAGGTATGTCTTTCAGAGTACCTACCATCAACGTATCTGTTGTTGACCTGACAGTTAGACTGGAAAAGGCTGCAACATATGAAGAAATCAAGACTGCAGTGAAGAAAGCATCTGAAAATGAGCTGAAGGGAATTCTTGGATACACAGAAGACGCTGTTGTTTCAACAGACTTCATCCATGACCCGAGAACATCCATCTTTGATGCAGAAGCAGGAATCTCACTGAACGATAACTTCGTGAAGCTTGTTTCATGGTATGACAATGAATGGGGTTATTCCAACAAGCTGGTTGACCTTGTAGCGTATGCTGCCAAGGTAGATGCTAAGTAATAACATCTAACACTATAAAGGTCTGGTCTAATAGTCTTGGCTATATGGCCAGGCCTTTTCAGGATATGAAAGCAAAGAGGTGTAATAAATGAGCTATAACAAAAAGACCATAGAAGACATCAGGGTTTCCGGTAAGAAAGTGCTCGTAAGATGTGATTTCAACGTTCCGCTGCAGGAAGGGAAGATCACGGATGAGAACAGACTGCTGGGCGCACTTCCTACCATCAAGTATCTCATGGAAAACGGAGCACGAGTGATTCTTTGTTCCCATTTAGGAAAACCAAAGGGACCGGATGCGAAATTTTCACTTGAACCTGTAGCAAAAAGACTGTCTGAACTGCTTGAAAAGGAAGTTGTCTTTGCTGCAGATGATACTGTTGTGGGTGAACACGCGAAGAAATCCGTATCGGAAATGAAGGACGGAGACGTGGTTCTGCTTCAGAACACAAGATTCAGAGCAGAAGAAACCAAAAACGGGGAAGAGTTTTCCAAAGATCTTGCGGGATTATGTGATGTGTATGTCAACGATGCATTCGGAACAGCGCACAGAGCACACTCCTCCACTGAAGGTGTCACAAAGTTTGTGGACACAGCAGTTGCAGGTTACCTGATCAATAAAGAGCTGAAGTTCTTAGGTGAAGCGGTAAACAAGCCTGAAAGACCATTCGTTGCCATTCTCGGAGGAGCTAAGGTTTCAGATAAGATCAATGTCATCAATGCGCTTCTTGATAAAGTGGACACTTTGATCATCGGTGGCGGCATGAGCTACACATTCCTGAAATCTCAGGGCTTCACAGTAGGTACTTCTCTTCTTGAAGAAGATAAGATCGACTATGCAAAAGAAATGATTGAAAAAGCGAAAGAGAAGAACGTTGAACTGCTTTTACCAGTTGATAATGTGGTAGCAGACAAGTTCAGCGCGGATGCAGAGCCTGTGACAACAGAAGATGAAAACATCAAGGATGGTTACATGGGACTGGATATCGGACCTAAGACCGCGAAGCTTTACGCTGATGCCATCAAAGATGCAAAAACCGTCATCTGGAATGGACCCATGGGTGTATTCGAATTTGACAACTTTGCAAAGGGAACCATTAAAGTGGCTGAGGCCATGGCTGAATCAGATGCTACTACAGTCATCGGTGGAGGAGATTCCGCTGCAGCTGTGAACATTCTGGGATTCGGTGACAAAATGACCCATATTTCAACCGGTGGAGGCGCTTCACTGGAATTCCTCGAAGGAAAGGTTCTTCCAGGAATAGCTGCTTTAAATGACAAATAAGGAGGATTTTACTATGCGTAAACCAATCATCGCGGGAAACTGGAAGATGCACTACACTGTGAGCGAAGCAGTCAATGTTGCAAATGAACTCAAGGGACTTGTTAAGGATGCGGAGGTAGATGTGGTCATCTGTGCCCCATATATACAGCTTCCGGCTTTAGTGGAAGAACTGAAGGGAACCAACGTAAAAGTGGGAGCCCAGAATATGCATTTTGAAGAAAAGGGTGCGTTTACAGGAGAAATCGCTCCATCCATGCTTACAGACCTGGGTGTGGAATATGTGATCATCGGTCATTCCGAAAGAAGACAGTATTTCAATGAAACGGATGAAACTGTGAACATGAAGCTTAAGGCGGCATATCGTCATGGCTTGAAACCTATTCTCTGCGTAGGAGAGTCATTGGAGCAGAGAGAAGCAGACACAACAAAGGACATCATCACGAACCAGATCAATAAGGCGTTCCTGGATGTGGAAGCAGAGCACGCACAGGACACTGTCATCGCTTACGAGCCAATCTGGGCCATCGGCACAGGAAAGACAGCTACCAGCGAACAGGCAAATGAAACCATCGGACAGATCAGAGATATGATCAGTACGCTATATGGTGCTGGAGTTGCTTCCAAAGTACGTATACAGTACGGCGGTTCTGTTAAGCCTAACACCATCAAGGAACAGATGGGCATGTCCGATATAGACGGTGCTCTGGTTGGTGGGGCAAGTCTTCTTGCAGAGGACTTCTCAAAGATCGTCAAGTTTTAGCATCAAAAGATAAGATGCTTCCTGATGCTGAGGAAACTCAGCAGGAATTTAGCAGACAAACTGGAGGAATATTCATGAAAAAACCTGTAATGCTGATGATCCTGGATGGATTCGGCTTAACAGACAATGAACTTGGCAATGCCGTCAAGGCAGCCAGAAAACCGAATTTCGACCACTACTGGGAAAACTATCCTCATACAACAATTGAGGCTTCAGGTCTGGCTGTAGGGCTTCCTGAAGGACAGATGGGAAACTCTGAAGTAGGGCATATGAACATCGGTGCTGGAAGAGTAATCTTCCAGGAACTTACAAAAATCACCCATGAAATAGAGACAGGAAATTTCTTCTCCAATGAGAACCTGAATCTTGCGGTGGATAATGCTTTAAAGAGCGGTGGAGATCTTCATCTTCTTGGACTTCTGTCCAATGGTGGTGTTCATTCCCATATCGACCATATTAAAGCGCTGGTTAAACTTGCGAAGGACAAAGGACTGGATCGTATCTATGTTCATGGATTCATGGACGGTAGAGACGTATCCCCTACATCAGGTATCGAGTTTGTCAGAGAACTGGAAGCATATTTTACCGAGGTAGGTGCAGGTAAGATCGCATCGGTCAGCGGAAGATACTATGCCATGGACAGAGACAACCGATGGGAAAGAATTGAAAAAGCATATGATGTTCTTGTCCACGGAAAAGGAGAATACAAGGAATCGGCAGTGGAATGCATGGAGGAAACCTATAAGAATGGCATCACGGATGAATTCGTTCTGCCTACTGTCATCGGAAAGGAAGGTTCACCTACAGCAACCATCAAAAACAATGACTCTGTAATCTTCTACAACTTCAGACCGGATAGAGGAAGAGAAATGACAAGAGCGCTGAATGACAAGGTCTTCAAAGGCTTTGACAGAGAGCCCCTTGATCTCACTTACGTGACACTGACTCAGTATGACAATACACTGGAAGATGTACATGTAGCTTATAATCCGACAGATTTCAGCAATACCCTCGGACAGTATGTTTCCGACAAGGGAATCAAGCAGCTGAGAATTGCGGAAACGGAAAAATATGCTCATGTGACCTTTTTCTTCAATGGTGGAGTGGAAGTGCCAAACCCTGGCGAAGATCGTATTCTTGTGGCATCTCCAAAGGTTGCCACCTATGATCTGAAACCGGAAATGAGCGCAGAAGGCATCACTGAAAAAGTCGTAGAGGCTATGGATCAGGAAGACTACGGTCTGGTGATCCTGAACTATGCAAATCCTGATATGGTAGGACATACTGGTATCATGAAAGCCGTTGTGGAAGCCCTCGAAGACATCGACATGTACATGAAGAGAGTCATCGACAAGGTCCTTGAAAAAGACGGAACGGTGTTCATCACAGCAGATCACGGTAATGCAGAGCAGCTGATCAACTATGAGACCGGTGGTCCCATGACTGCACATACCACAAATCCGGTTCCACTGATCTATGTGACGAACAACCCTGATAAGAAGCTCATAGAGGGTGGAAGACTTGCGGATCTGGCACCAACCATGCTGGAAGAAATGGGTCTTGAAATACCTAAGGAAATGACCGGACACTCCCTGCTTAAGTAATCACAAAATAAAAATATATAGATATTCCAAGGAGGAATTCATTCATGAAAAATTACGTAGAAATCATTGACGTAGTCGCAAGACAGATCCTGGACTCAAGAGCTTTCCCAACCGTTGAGGTGGAAGTATACCTTGAAGACGGTACCGTAGGAAGAGCAGCTGTTCCATCAGGTGCATCCACAGGTATGTTCGAAGCTGTTGAGCTTAGAGATGGAGACAAGGAAGTCTTCGGTGGAAAGGGTGTCCTTAAGGCAGTTGAGCATGTGAACAACGAAATCGCTGCAGAAATCATAGGACTGAACGTATTTGATCAGATTCTCATCGACAAACTGATGATTGAACTGGATGGAACAAAGAACAAGGGGAACCTTGGTGCCAATGCGATCTTAGGTGTATCTCTTGCAGTGGCTAAGGCAGCAGCAGGTTCAGTAGGACTTCCACTCTACCAGTATATCGGTGGCGTGAATGCGAAGACACTTCCAGCACCAATGATGAACATCATCAATGGTGGATCCCATGCAGACAACAATGTGGACCTTCAGGAATTCATGATTATGGCTCTGGGTGCTGAAACATTCTCTCAGGCTATTCAGATGTGTTCTGAAACTTATCATGTTCTCAAGGGTATCCTGAAGAGCAAGGGACTAGCTACAGGCGTAGGCGATGAAGGCGGATTTGCTCCGAACCTGAATTCCAACGAAGAAGCGATCCAGATCATCATCGAAGCCATCGAAAAGGCTGGATTCACACCTGGTAAGGATATGTTCATCGCTCTTGACCCAGCTTCATCCGAGTTCTTTGAAGACGGAATGTACAACCTGGCAGGAGAAGGCAGAAAGCTTACACCAGCAGAAATGGTGGACTACTATGCAGAACTGGTTGAAAAGTACCCAATCATTTCCATCGAAGATGGTATGGCTGAGGAAGACTGGGATGGCTGGAAGCTCATGACTGAAAAGCTTGGTGGAAAGATTCAGCTGGTTGGTGACGATCTGTTCGTTACAAACGTGGAAAGACTGAAGAGAGGTATTGATCTTGGCGTGGCAAACTCCATCCTGATCAAGCTGAACCAGATCGGTTCCCTGACAGAAACTCTTGATGCCATTGAAATGGCAAACAGAGCTGGATACACAGCGGTTATTTCACACAGATCCGGTGAAACCGAAGATGCAACCATCGCAGATCTTGCTGTGGCACTGAATGCTGGCCAGATCAAGACTGGAGCACCTGCAAGAAGTGAAAGAGTTGCCAAGTACAACCAGCTTCTGAGAATCGAAGAAGAACTGGACGAAGTAGCTCAGTACAGAGGATTAGGCGGTTTCTTCAACCTGAAGAAATAAGAGATCCGTATGCTGAATAGAATAGAATAGAATAGACGGACACCTTCATTATATGGAGGTGTCTTCTTCATGAAAAGTATTTGGACCCATGGCATTTATATGTTATGATAGGTAAGAATAAAAAGGTCTTAGAAGGTATACTTATTGTAGTGATAGGATAAGTATGATAAAATAAGTTGTTAGATAATCAGGAGGGATAGTATGGAAACTGTTTTAATCGTAGTTGAATTTATACTGGCAATCATCATGATCGCATTGGTTCTGATGCAGCAGAGTAAATCCGACGGTCTTAAGGGACTGACAGGTGGAAGCTCACAGGAATCTTTCTTTGCCAAGAATCGTGGAAGAACCGGAGAAGCATTCTTGAAGAAGCTAACTGTAATTGTTGCAGTGCTGTTTGCAATCAATACCATCGCAATGAATATGATTTAGATTTTGCTGCCTAGTAGTAGGCAGCATTTTGCTTTTTTGCTATAAATACAGGAAGATACTGGGGGAGAGTATGATGAAAAAACCACTGATCTTATTTGCTGCAGCAGTCCTGCTTCTAACGGGATCATGCGGGAAAAAAGAAGAGACGATTCATCTGGTGGATGACAAATATCAGGAAGAGAATGTTTCTGTTCTATTTGAAGAAGGGGAACTCAAAGGAAGTCTCATGTGGCCTGTGGTAGAAGGAGAGGGAAACCTGGTGATCATCGTTCCTGGTTCAGGTCCGACGGACCGCAATGGGAACAACCCGCAGGCAGGCGAAAACAATAACCTGCTGATGATTGCGGAAGCGCTCTCAGAGGCAGGGCACTACAGTCTTCGATATGATAAAAGGGGAATCGGAGAGAGTTCGGATCTTATAAAGAAGGAAAGCGATATGGATTTTCATGACTCCGTCAATGATGTACTCTCCTGGATCACCAAGTTCAAAGGGGATACCAGGTTCGAGAAAATCATTCTTCTAGGGCATAGTGAAGGAGCGCTCATATCAGCTGAAGTCTGCTCCATTTCTTCAGACTGTGATGCACTGATATCGGTATCCGGAACGGCTCAGAAAGCCCATGAGCTTCTTCTTGCGCAGCTGAAGGCCCAGTCTCAGGAAGCCTATGAAATGAGCGTGCCCATAGTGGAGGAGCTTGTAGAAGGGAATATGGTACCAGAAGTTCCAGTAAGTCTTTTCAATCTTTTCAGGCCTAGTGTTCAGCCGTA
Source organism: Proteiniclasticum sp. C24MP (assembly GCF_043951855.1). Lineage (NCBI taxonomy): Bacteria > Bacillati > Bacillota > Clostridia > Eubacteriales > Clostridiaceae > Proteiniclasticum > Proteiniclasticum sp. C24MP. Next base: position 139,097 of record NZ_JBINJW010000001.1, on the reverse strand, counting down.
TCTCATATCCTGGTTCTCCTATGATCCCGTGAAAATCATTTCTGAGATTACTGACCCGATACTGATCCTGCATGGAGACAGAGATATTCAGATCAGTCACAAGGAAGCACAGGTGCTGCATGAGGCCTCACCAGATTCTCAGCTTGAAATCATAGAAGGGATGAATCATGTCCTGAAGGATGCACCGGAAGACCTGGAAGGAAACATCGCCACCTACAGCGATCCGGATTTGCCTTTGAGTAAAGAATTTATGGAGAAAGTCATTGAATTTATCGGTGGTTTATAATAACATTTAAACATGAAAGAATATTCATACAATTAAAAGGTTTTGTAAAATGCAGGGGGTTTTTATGGAAACAGTTTTTTTTGTTACCGGATTCATTGGGGTTATTGCTGTCGGGATTGCACTTCTGCTTGCAAAGAGAATATCCGGCTATGACAGCGGAAATGAACGTATGCGTGAGATTTCAGAGTATATCCATAAGGGAGCATTGGCTTTCCTGAAGAGTGAGTACAAGTATCTTAGTGTGTTCATCTCCGCTGTTTTTTTTATTCTTGTTTTTGCCATAAGCTTTCGAACAGCCATGGCATTTGTTCTAGGTGCGATTTTTTCTATTTTAGCAGGCTTTTTTGGCATGACCGTTGCCACAAAAGCCAATGTGAGAACTGCGGAAGCGGCAAGGCATTCCCAGAGTAGAGCACTGAAAATCGCTTTTTCTGGTGGTGCTGTCATGGGACTCAGCGTCGTGGGGCTTGGGGTCATTGGCATTGGCTTTCTTCTGAGCATCTTTTCAGATGATACTTCCAGTCTCACCGGTTTTGCGCTGGGGGCTTCCTCCATTGCGCTTTTCGCTCGTGTAGGAGGAGGAATCTTCACCAAAGCGGCGGATGTGGGAGCAGATCTGGTGGGTAAGGTGGAAGCGCATATTCCTGAAGATGATCCCAGAAATCCTGCGGTAATCGCGGATAACGTGGGAGACAATGTAGGAGACGTGGCAGGCATGGGTGCGGATCTCTTTGAATCCTATGTGGGATCCATCATTTCTTCCGTCACCTTAGGCTATATCGTACTGGATAAGTTCGGAGCAGTTTTTCCGCTGCTGCTGACATCCATTGGAATCATAGCATCTATAGCGGGCATATATATTGCAGCCAACGGCAGAGGAAACAATCCCCAGAAATCACTCAATATGGGTACTTATACAGCTGGTATCATTGTAATCATCGGTACACTTGTTTTAAGCTATCTTGTACTGGACTCCATCAGCGCTTTCTTTGCTGTGACTGCAGGTCTTCTGGTGGGTATTCTCATTGGAAGAATCACTGAAGTCTATACCTCTGCAGATTTCAGAAGCGTCAAGAACATTGCATTGGAATCGGTGAGCGGTTCTGCCACGAACATCATTTCAGGGTTAGGGGTTGGCATGTTTTCCACCATGATTCCCACACTGCTTATTGTGACTGGAGTGCTTGTCTCGTATTTCGTCATGGGCGGAACAGAAGATCCGACCATGGGCCTTTATGGGATTTCTCTGGCTGCAGTGGGGATGCTCTCTACTACAGGGATCACAGTGGCAGTGGATGCCTACGGTCCCATAGCGGATAATGCAGGTGGCATCGCGCAGATGGCGGATCTCCCAGCAGAGGTCAGAGAAATCACAGACAAACTGGACTCCGTTGGAAATACGACAGCCGCTATCGGAAAAGGATTTGCCATAGGATCCGCTGCGCTCACAGCACTTTCCCTCTTCGCCTCCTACGCGGAAAGCGTGGAGCTGACCAGCATCAATCTGCTTAATCCACTAAGTCTCGTTGGTCTTCTTATTGGCGGGATGCTTCCCTTCCTGTTTGCTGCGCTGACCATGAACTCTGTGGGCAAAGCAGCCAATGAGATGGTCACTGAGGTGAGAAGACAGTTCAGAGAGATTGAAGGCATCATGGAGGGCACCGGGAAACCTGACTATGACAGATGCGTAGCCATTTCCACGAAAGCTGCCTTAAGAGAGATGATTCTTCCAGGTGTGCTTGCGGTTGTGATTCCGGTAGTGGTGGGTCTTCTGTTTGGACCGGAAACTCTAGGCGGGCTCATTGCAGGTGCAGTGGTGACAGGTGTACTTCTGGCCATCATGATGTCCAATGCAGGCGGAGCCTGGGACAATGCCAAGAAATACATCGAATCCGGAGAACATGGAGGAAAGGGCAGTGATGCGCATACAGCAGGTGTTGTAGGGGATACAGTTGGAGATCCTTTCAAGGATACCTCGGGACCTTCCATGAACATACTCATCAAGCTCATGTCCATCGTATCTCTGGTCTTTGCACCGGTGATTCTGGAATATGGCGGTATCATCATTAAACTGTTCAATTAAGGAAGGAAAAAAGGGAGCCTGATTATCATCGGGCTCCCGGTTTTTGACCTTTAACATGAAAATTATTAGAAAGTATACAAGTTATTATCCAAATCTCAGGATAAGTTAACACTTTTTCTGTATACTGATAGTATAACTTAATGAAGCGGATTTAATGATAAAAGTAAATCTAACATGGAGGTAAGTATGTTAAGAGAAAAGATAATGGAAATTCTTTCGGCACATAGCTATAATCCGATGAATACGGATGAACTGGCTAATGTCCTGGGGCTGGAAAAGAATGAGAAGAAAGAACTGAGAAAAGTCATCGATGGCCTTATGAAAGAGGGCGTGGTGATTAAAATCAAGAAAGAGAAAATCGTCCTTCCTGAAGAGTATGGAGTATACACAGGAAGAATTGATGTGAATAAGAGAGGTTTCGGTTTTGTGGCAAGAGGGGAAGGCAAGGAGGATATCTTTGTTCCGGAGAATGCCATGAAGACCGCCATGCATGGTGATAAGGTTCAGGTGAAGGTGATGAGAGAAAATGCCGGATCCAGAAGAGCTGAAGGAGAAGTCCTTCAGATCATCGAAAGAAAGAATAATAAGATCATCGGTGTCTATGAGGAGTCCAAAGCCTTCGGCTTCGTGGTTCCTGAAGACACGAAGATGCATCATGATGTATTCATTAACAAGAAGAACAGAAACTTTGCGGAAAATGGTGACGTGGTTGTGGTGGAAATCACTAAATGGCCGGAGAAAGGAAGGAATCCCGAAGGACTCATTACTGAAATCCTAGGTAAGAAAGGAGACAAGGGTGTAGACATTCTTACTGTGGTCAAGAAATATAGTCTTCCAGAAGAATTTTCACCTGAAGTCATCGGATACACGGATCGGATTCCCGAGGAAGTTCCGCAGAAGGAGATCGAAAGAAGAAGAGACCTGAGGCATGAGATGATCATGACCATCGACGGAGCCGATGCCAAGGATCTGGACGATGCAGTATCAGTGGTAAGACTTCAGAACGGAAACTTCAAGCTCAGTGTGCATATCGCCGATGTGACGCACTTTGTCAAAGAAGGAAGCCCCATTGACAAGGAGGCATTTAAAAGAGCCACATCCGTGTATCTGCTGGATCTGGTGATACCGATGCTGCCAAAGAAACTGTCAAACAATCTGTGTTCTTTGAATCCATTTGAACCGAAGCTTACCTTAAGCTGTGATATGGTCATTGATCCACAAGGGAAAGTGGTGGAATACGACATCTATGAATCCATCATCGAATCCAAACTGAGGGCAACCTATGCGGGAGTCACCAGAGTTCTCAAGGGAGAAATGGATGAGGAGCTGGAAAAGTACAAGGAATTTATCCCCATGATCAAAGATATGGAGGAGCTTCAGCATATTCTGGAGAAGAAGAGAGAAAGAAGAGGGGCCATTGAGTTTGATTTCCCGGAGAGTAAGATCACCCTGGATAAACTCGGCAAGCCTGTGGATGTTTCTCTATATCCAAGAGAAATCTCCAACAAGATGATTGAAGAGTTCATGCTGGCCTGCAATGAAACAGTGGCTGAGCATATGTTCTGGGCTCATGTTCCGTTCATCTACAGAATTCACGAAGAACCGGATGAGGAGAAGCTGAAGGCATTCACCGAGTTTTCCTTTAATCTGGGATATCCTGTGAAGCTTTTTGCAGGCGTTCAGCCTAAGATGCTTCAGGAGATTCTTGAGAAGGTGAAGGGTGAACCGGCAGAACCGGTTTTATCTAAACTTCTATTAAGAAGTATGATGCAGGCCAGGTATGCGCCTGAAAACATCGGGCATTTCGGTCTTGCAGCAACTTACTATTCTCACTTCACATCACCCATCAGAAGATATCCCGATCTTCAGATTCATCGCATCATCAAGGAATTCCTGAATGGTGAGCTGGATGAGAAGAGAGCGAAAAAGCTGATTCCCATTGTAGCAGAAGCTTCGAAACAGGCATCTGAAATGGAGAGAGTGGCTGTGGAGGCGGAAAGAGAACTGGATGCGCTGAAGAAGGCGGAGTTCATGAAGAACCACGTGGGAGAGACTTTCGAAGGAATCATTTCCTCCGTAACCAACTTCGGTCTCTTTGTGGAACTGCCCAATACCATAGAAGGTCTGATACACATCACATCCCTCTATGATGATTATTATGTCTATGATGATCGTTATATGACACTCATCGGAGAACGCTCAGGAAGAAAGTTCAGTCTGGGTGAGAAAATCGAAGTCCTTGTGTCCAACGTCAATCTGGATTCCAGAGAAATTTTCTTTGAAGTCAGTGATGGAGAGGATTCGGAGAAGAACAATTAGTATTTTAAAATGATGAAACAGAAAAGTCCTATCTGATCTTGCCTGATCGGATAGGACTTTTCGAAAAAAAAGAAAATGGCGAGTTCTCGCCATTTTTCATTCTTCATCATATGGTGTCATAATTGATGATATAGTCTGTGGGGTTTTTGTGCACAAGGATGTAGTTGTACTTATACAGGAATTTATCTGTCATCTTTCTGTGCGCGAATTCGGTCAGATGGATTCCGTCGATATAGTATTTTTCCGGGTTCTCCTCCATGTCTGAACCTATGAATGCACGATTGAAGTCTATGGTGTCAATATGTTCGTCTATGCAGTAGTCTTCAATGAGCCTTCTGAATCGTTTCAGTGTGTTGGCTGAGGATTCGAAAGTCTCCTTCAGGGAAGGATCGTCCTTTATCGCTGTCTCTACATTTAAAAAGGGCGGAAGAAGAACGATGGGTGTAATGCCATTGTTGATACACTGCCTGATCATTTCCTGCACATTGTTGTAGATGTAGTTTGCTGTTCTTCCAGCCAATGCATCATTGGTGCCTGCCAGAATAAATACGGTTTTTGGTGAATGCATGATGACATCCTCATGAAATCTGTTGAGGATATCCGCGGTTGTGTCGCCGTTAACGCCTTTGTTTTCAATATATTCACTGGATTCTTCACAGACCAGATCAAGCCAGCCTTTTCCATCTGGAAGACCGTATCCTGTTACCAGACTATCCCCGATGATTAAGAGTTTCATTTTATCACCACCTGTTAAGGGTATTTTACTACTATAATTCTACACCATTTCTTCTAAAAGTTAAATATTTATTAACAGATTTTGCGCTAATTATTGTTGATTTTCCTGGGCTATTCTGTTATTTGTCTCAGGATTTGTCAAATCTTTTCCGGAGAGGATGTCATCGGCCAGTTTCTGCATGTCCGTATTTACGTGCGCATAGGTGGAAATAACAGTCTCTAACTTATCACCGAGTATGTGCGCAAGGGTCTTGAAATCTATTCCTCTCTGAATGCAGACCGTTGCAAAGCTATGTCTTAAAGAGTGCAGTGTCGTCTCTGGATAACCCTGTTGCTCGAAGGCTTTTTTCACAGCTGTGCTGGATATGAAAGTTTCCAGTAGAAAATCATCTTTGTTTATTGGTATGGGGAGCTTGAGATATTCCTCGATCATGCGGTCATGCATCCGGATAGATCTCTCTCCACCTTCGGATTTCATTACGGCTTTTACTTTATTGCTTTCCGTGCGTTGCTTGTCTATTGTTATCCGTTTAGATTTTAGATTGATTGCTCGAGGTCTCGTTGCCCTAGCCTCTGATATTCTCATACCCGCAAGCCCTGCACAGACAAATAACCATTTGATACCAGGGTTAGGCTCGTTATCGATAAGCTTGATGATCTCGTCAAAGGTAAAGAGCCTAGGCTCACGCTTTGTTTTATCACTTTGCTTGCGTAAAGTGATTTCGTCAAATGGATTGTCCACGTCTATTTTTAATTTTCTAGATGCAAACCTGAAAACTGATTTTCCGAATCCCACCAAAGATTTTGTACCATTATATTTATGAGTGTCATAATAATCAAAGATCAAAGGCGATACATCCTGGTACGTCACCTTTGTGATTTCGGTATGCCAGATTGGTTCCAGATTTTTCAGCCACTGCTTGTAAGCTCTTCTTGTAGATTCCGCTTTCATACCATCTTTGATATAGAGGTCTGCAATCTCCTTAAAAGTCTGTTTATTTCTCTCAGGGGTCTTAATCTTTAACGCAGCTGTATCTCCGGCTCTCTTTGCCTCGCGTTTGGTTTTAAAACCTGACTTACTGCTATGATACTGCCCATCGACTATTATCTGGTAACTCCATGTATCTGATCGTTTACGTGTGGATACGGTGTAGTTCATCTTCCATTCTCCTTTCTAAAAATATAAACATGTGTTCTTTTTAAGGCGAAAAATATATTAGAACCACTTGATAATCTGCAAGTTTGGTTCAAAAACAATCAAATATTTATCTAACTCAACATAGCATCCATATTTCTTCTTGTAGCTTTCAATTGCCTCATGAAAAAAATCTTCTGTGATATTTAGCTTATCTATAAGTTCATATCGAGTAAGTCTTAGTTCAAATCCCTCAATCAGCGCTTCTAGGGGAACGAGATGCTGGTATGCCCACTTTTTCCCTTGAAGCTCGATTTTTCTCTTAACAATATTGTTTTGGTCAAGAATATCGCCACTAGCAGTGTGATAGTGACCGACCTCTTCAGCTAAAATACAGTTTAATTCTGCTTTGTTTTTTATCTCTCTCATATTCAGAATTATTTGATTGCCGGATAAAATCCCTTTAACTTTCTTTACAGGGAAATCATATGACTCCACAATTTCTAATTCCAACTAGATCACTTCCTTTTTGACTTCAGATAATCAATATATTTTCGAACTTCATCCATTTCCTCTTCAGTTAGATCATCGGTCGCATGCGCAGCTAAGACGTCGGAGGTGGTCGGATCTAAAACAGTAGTGGAATCCTTTCTTCCAAGTAAATAATCAACATCAACGTTGAAAAAATCAGCAAAAGCATCGAGGGTTTCAAGGTCTGGAGATCTTGATCCAAGCTCGTAGCCACTAATTGTAGTTCTAGCTATAACTCCACTCTCCATTGTCTTCCCAACTTGAATTCCTAACTCTTCCTGGGTAAGCTTACGCGATTCCCTTAACTGCTTTAATCTTTTAGCGAAATCCATTGATTAACCCTCCTTTTACTTTCTACCAACATTATTACACATAACGCGACATTTTCCAAATAAATTATTCAATGTGCTTGACACGTATTGAGTAGTAAGTTAGACTAGATTCAAGACGCGATTCGCGTACAAGGGAGGTGATAATATGCAAAAGACGATAGGGGAAAAGCTTATATTGCTTAGAGGTGAAAGAACACAAGAGGAAGTCGCAAATAGCGTAGGCATTGCTAGAACGACATTGGCGATGTATGAACAAGATAGACGCATTCCGCGTGATCAAATTAAAATCAGACTTGCTAGCTATTATAGAACTCCAATACAGGATATTTTTTTTGATGAATAATGACTCGAATCGAGTATTATAATCAATATTATAGCCCAAGAAAAGAGGTGAAACATATGAAAACCCTAATACAGATACTATCTGAGCTTCGTGAAATCAAAAAAGAACTCCAGTCTATTGCGAGTAGCCTGGAGCGGGCTCAAATACCTCAACCATCGAAAGTAGGTCGTCTGAGCACTGAGATCAAACTTGATACTGAAGAAATTGTTAGCTCAATTCGTGAATTCTTGGCTAACGAAGAGCGCGTTTGATTTTCTCTTCTGAGTAGTTCTTAACCGCTGCATTCAGCATAGTAGACCAATCCTGAAACTTCGTTTTTTCAGAGATTAGTTTATCAAACTCATCTTCGGGAATAGCTTCAAAATCTTCTTCTGATTCTATATGGTATCCACCATATTCAAGAAGTTCTTCAAGTGAATTGAAACTGGTATACCTACTCATGAAATCTTGAGTAAATAGTTCAGCGAAAGATACAGTACCGTTGACAGATTTAATAGCATCCTCTAATTTATCCAAACCCGACCCAAACTCAATTTTAAATGACATTTAAATCACCTCCTTTCTATATCCAGTATATCGAAAGGAGAGATAAAAGAAAGGAGAAATATAAAATGAAAACTCTCCTCACAAGAAAAGAACTTGCTGAGCGATGGGGAGTAAATGTTACTACAATAGACCGCTACGAGAGAGAAGGGTTGATCCGGAAAAACAAACTGGATAAATTTTCACTCTCCAGTATCGAAAAAATAGAGTATGACGGAACAGATACTCTCCTAAGTAGAAAGGAAAGAGAAATACAGGAACTGAAGCTTGAAAATATAAGGCTTCGAAACAAATTTCAGGAAATAAGAGGCATTCTCGGATGAGCTTTATGAAATACCTGATCTGGCTCTCAAAACTCATCGTCTTCGTGGCCTGCGTGGCTGTGATCATAAAAATCTTAACCAAAGGAGGATTTTAATAATGTGGATTCAAACGCAAAACCTTCGGGAGATTCTGGAGGTAAAACGTATCAAGTTACTGGAAGTAGATGACGACGTCAAGATTCTGGCCAAGCTCGATAGAGAGACCGTAACGCTGGGTGTATACCCTAAAGAGCAGGCGGATTCAGTCGTGGAAGATCTCAAGGACTTCATAAGATTCAGAGACGGCATGTATGTAATGCCAAAGGAATGGGAGGACGAAGATGAATAGAGCGGAGTATATCAGAAGATTATCAGACGAGGAGCTGGCCATGTATCTGTATCACAACAAGAAGAGTACGGGTCTGGGGTACAAGAGGATTACAGAGTGGGTTAAAGAAGAAGTAAAACCGGAGGAGGAAGACAGGAGATGAATGTAGGAAGAAAGCTCACAGGCTTTTGCAACGGATACTTCGGAAGAGATGACTACAATGACAAGATGATTATCTACGAGGGCAGAACATGGATTGTCTGCAAGTACATCGACAGGGACGAGATAACCTGCCTTAACTTCAAGAGTGAAGAAGAGAAGAACCGTATGATTGATAGCTGGGAAGAAGAGGAGGATTAAACCATGGATCTAAAAGGTTTATCGGGAAGTTACACCATAGAAATTGCTGAGATGAAACCAATAAGCGTAGAAGAACAAGAGGAAGTGCGGAGGTATCTCGCAAGGTTAAAAGAATTAAATGTCCTTAGAGTAATAAAGGCAAAAAGGCAGAGCCCTAAGGAAGCTTTCAAGCATGTTGCAGATTTTGCGGCTGGCGAAACACATAAGCGCCAATATTCAAGAGAAGAACTCAAGAAACTCTCAGAAGCGCTGATACTACTCCATGAGTTTTTTGAAAAGTATGAGGAGGAAGAGCGATGAATGAAGAAACCACAAAAAGCACTCTCTTAGCGCTCCATAAAAGAGAGACTGCGCGGTATAACCATGCAATGGCCAAACTGGAAAAAGCGAAACAAGAGATATCCGTGCGGCAGCAGCTACTTAAGTTTGGTACAAACGAGGCGGAACGCTTAAGGGTAAGAATTGAGGTTCTGGAAGAGCTGATGGAAGATACATCAATCGAGGAGGAAATCGAATGAAGACATGGAGATTCATCAAACGTGAAGTGTTATTCGCTGAAGAGCTGACCGACCGCGAGCTGCTGATCTTAGCACTGAAATACACTGTAGCAGCACCTTTCCTGATTATTCTTACCTGGATGATGTTTGGAGCCGGATATGTGCTTCAAGGGATTCTACCATGGTAAAAGACCAAAGAAAAAGGAGCCCTGCCAGGCCCCCAATGGAAATGTTTCTAGCACAATTATAGCACGAAAATTTAAGGAGGAAAAACAAATGGAAATTACTGTAAAAATCGAAGCACCTGGAATCATGGAGGCGTTACTTGCCATAGCAGAACAGATGCAGACCCACAACGCATTACTCGCAGGTAAGCCTGCACCGACCGGGTCCATTACTGTAGGGAAACTGGAGAAGGCCATTGAGATGACTGTCAAAGAAGACAAGCCTAAAGAGGTCGAAGAGGCGAAGGAAGAAGTCAAGGAAACCACAGAGGATATCGATGTGGAGACCACCAGAGCACTGGTGATGTCATCCAAGGCACACAAGGAAAAGGCAAAGGAAGTCATGACTCAGATGGGTGAAAGGAAAATAACTGATCTCAACCAGGAACAGCTGAATGAACTCTATAAGGCGCTGCAGGAGGTTAAATAGATGAGAGATGTTAAAGACTACAAGTCCGAAATTCTACCTATCATCCAGGATATGAGATCAAGAGGCTTCAGTGATCATCTCATTCTACAGACCTTTCAACTGGTCATTGAGGGTATCCCCGCTAGAGAACTGAAACCACTTCTTTCAGTAAAGGTCAATGTTAATGCCGGAAGAGATGATGTGTTCCTGGAAGGAGATCCGGAGTATCTGCTTCATGTAATGGCCTCTCTGATGATCGCATACAGACACAAGACGGATTCCACTTATGGTGAAGGGATGGCGGATCTCATCCTGGAACTGGAACAGCTGGGTAAAGGTCCAATAACGGTAAGGGAGGCTGGAACATGCCAGGAAAACACGCGCTGCTAGGCGCATCAGCCGCACACAGGTGGATGCACTGTCCACCTTCAGCCAGACTCACAGAGGACATGGAGGACAGCTCTTCCATCTTTGCCCAGGAAGGCACTCTGGCACACGAACTCGGAGAGCTGGAGCTGAACTATCAGCTGAAGAACATCACTAAAAGAAAGTACAACGCGGAGCTTAAGAAAATCCAAGCGGATGAGCTCTACTCCGCAGACATGCCGGATCACGTAGGTGTCTATACCGGATATGTCATGGAGCGACTGGCAGAAGCCAAAGCAAGGTCAAAGGATGCCCTGGCGTTCCTGGAACAGAGGCTGGACTTCTCCTCCTGGGTACCCGAGGGATTCGGGACCGGTGACACCGTGATCATATCTGACGGGGTCATAGAGATAGTAGACCTCAAATATGGTAAAGGTGTCGAAGTATCAGCCATAGACAACCCACAAATGATGCTGTATGCCCTGGGCGCATACCACGAATACGATTGGCTTTACGCCCCAGAGAGGGTAAAGATGACCATCGTACAGCCCAGAATCGATAATATCAGCTCTTTCGAGATGACCGTTGAGGATCTTCTGAAATGGGCTGAAGAGGACTGTAAACCCGCCGCAGAAAAAGCATGGAAGGGGGAAGGAGAACTTCAGGCAGGGGATCACTGCAGATTCTGTAAAGTGAGAGCTACCTGCAAAGCCAGAGCGGACTATAACATCACCTTCATCGAATCAAAGCGCAGCGAAGAAAACAAGCTCAAGAAACTTCATCTGCTGCAGCCGGAGGAGATATCCGGAGTCCTGGCTATGGCCATGGAAATCAAGAACTGGCTCAAAGATGTGGAAGAAAGCGCTCTCAACGCGGCACTTGAAGGTGAACGCTATCCAGGATTCAAGCTGGTGGAAGGAAGATCCAACCGGATCATATCAGACATTGAAGAAGCTGTGGCCACTCTGAAGATGGAAGAGTACACCGAGGAACAGATCTATAACATCAAGCTGAAAGGCATCACGGATCTCGAGAAGCTTCTAGGCAAGAAAATGTTCGAACAGCTCCTCGGCCCCTACATCATGAAACCGCCCGGCAAACCAACACTTGTATCTGAAACTGACAAGCGCCCTGAACTTAATTCCGCTGCTGATGACTTCGATTTGGAGGTGTAGACATGAACAAGCCTAAGATAATAGTCCCGGAAATCAACTTCGATTCCGAGATATTTGAGGAAGCCAGGAGGCTGCTCGATCTCAACATAAGAGAAATCCTGCATAAGGTATATAACGGTGAATTTGCAGGAGGAGACATCAGTCTCAAGATCTCATTGTCTCTTATAGATGATTATACGATTCTGCCTACTGATGATCCGGTTACAGGAGAAACCACAGAAACGACCTATGAGTACCGCAGACCTGTCATAGAGTCCACGGTATCCAGGACCCTGAAGAAAGTGTCCAAAGACAAAACATCCTATTCTCCAGCTGTGGAGATTAAAGAGGTAGACGGAGAGTTTGTTCTCCAGGAGCTGCCAAAAGCACAGATCACTATCGACGATTTCGAATTTTAAATATTAGGAGGAAACAAAATGAACAAAGAATTCAAGGCAAAGAGAAACGGAACAAAGGTAACAACAGGAGAGGTAAGACTGAGCTACGCGCATCTGCTTGAGCCTCATGCAATCGAAGAAGGTCAGACAAAGAAGTACAGTGTGTCCCTCATCATCCCTAAAGACGATAAGGAAACACTTAAGCTTATCAAGGAAGCCATTGAAGAAGCCAAGGAAGCAGCAAAGACAAAACTTGCAGGAAAGTCCGGTAAGATTCCGGCAAACCTGAAGATCCCTGTAAGAGATGGAGATGAGGAAAGACCGGATGATGACGCTTATGCAAACAGCTACTTTATAAATGCAAATTCCACCAAGAAACCAAAGATTCTGGAATTCAGGAAGTTTACTTCCGAAGGGAAGATCAAGGCCGACCCGATTGACTCCGAAGAAGACATATACTCTGGTATGTATGGACTCGTAAGTCTCAACTTCTACGCGTTTGACACATCAGGCAACAAGGGCATTGCGGCGGGGCTCGGCAATGTACTCAAGACAGATGAGGGAGACAGATTAGGTGGTGGATCCAGCGCCGAAGAAGACTTCGACCTGGCAGATGACGAAGACGATTTCGAATTTTAGGGGGTGGTCTAATTGACCACAGCTCATATCGATATCGAGACATACTGCGATCTATCACTTAAGGATGTGGGCGTATACAAGTACGCCTCTCATCCTTCTTTTAAAATCTTACTCCTGGCCTATGCCATAGATGATGGTCCTACCAGGATACTGGATCTGGAGAATGGCGATGTCATACCGGACAAGCTGGAAGACATGATCAGGAATACATCCATCAGGAAAGTGGCACACAATGCCCAGTTCGAGAGAGTCTGCTTATGTTACCACCTTAAGACCCGACTGGACCCGAAGAACTGGGATTGCACCATGATCAAAGCTTTAACCCTTGGACTACCTGGAAGTCTGGATGCCGTTTCTAAGGCGCTGGGCTTTCCACAGGACATGCAGAAGCTCATGACAGGCAAGAACCTTATAAGACTCTTCTCGATGCCCAGGAAGCCGTCAAAGAGCAATGGATATCAGACATCCTTCTTTCCGGATGATAAGCCGGATGAGTGGCAGCAGTTTAAAGACTACTGCATCCAGGACGTAGAGGTTGAAAGAAATATTGACAAGGCTCTAGGTAAGTACAGGACAACACCTGATGAGGTGAAGCTCTGGGAGCTGGACCAGCGGATCAATGACAGAGGCGTAGCGCTGGATAAAGACTTTGCTAAAGCCGCGGTAAAGATTGACACCGAGTACCAGGAAGAGACCATGGAGCAGTTCAAGAAAATCACCGGATTAAACAACCCTAAGAGCGTGGCACAGCTCAAGATCTGGCTCAGTGACAAACTAGGTATTGATGTACCCAAAGTCACAAAGGAGACCGTACCGGAGCTGATCAAGGCCGCCAGAGAAAAGAGTATGCCCGAGGTGGTGGAAGCGCTCTCACTGAGACAGGAAACAGCCAAGACAAGCACATCGAAGTATCAGAAGATGCTGGATGTTGTACTGGATGATGGGAGGGCCAGAGGGCTTCTCCAGTTCTACGGAGCTTCCAGGACAGGCAGATGGGCAGGACGTCTCATCCAGGTGCAGAACCTTCCTCAGAACCACATATCAGATCTGGACACGGCACGAAGAATAGTGGCCACAGGAGACGCGGAGCTCCTTGAAATGTCTTATGACAAGGTGCCTAACATACTCAGTCAGCTGATCAGAACCGCCTTTATAGCAAAGTCTGGCCATAGATTTGTGGTGGCCGACTTCTCCGCTATAGAGGCCCGAGTGATTGCCTGGCTATCCGGAGAGGATTGGAGAATGGAGGTCTTCAGGACCCACGGCAAGATCTATGAAGCTTCAGCTTCTCAGATGTTCAAGGTCCCGCTGGAAGAAGTGACAAAGGGGTCACAGCTTCGCCAGAAAGGTAAAGTATCGGAACTGGCCCTTGGTTATCAAGGCGGACCAGGGGCCCTAAGATCCATGGACAGGAAATGGGCCGCCAAGGCATCCGATGAGGAGCTGCAGGAGCTGGTGGATCAATGGAGATCCTCCAACACTGCTATCACTAAATTCTGGAAAGACTGTGAAGCTGGCGCCAAAGAATCAATACGTGAAAACTCAGTGGTGCAGATACAGAAGGGTCTGAAGTTTATAGGAACACCGGAGTATCTCTTCATAGAACTTCCTTCCGGAAGACGATTGGCCTACAGAGAACCAAAACTTGAAGAATCCAAGTATGGAAGCAAGATCACCTATATGGGCCAGAACCAGACCACAAACGCCTGGGAAACTCAGGAAACCTACGGAGGGAAGCTGGTCGAGAACATCGTCCAGGCCACTGCAAGAGATTGCCTGGCCGTATCCATGATACGTGTCGAGGAGGCCGGCTACAAGATCGTAATGCACGTACATGATGAGATCATCGTGGAAGCTTCGAAGGAAGACACGGATGCGCTCAAGAAGATCAGCGCTATCATGGGTAAACCAATCAGCTGGGCCGAAGGACTTCCGCTGAGAGCTGATGCCTATGAGTGCGACTACTATCAGAAAGATTAGGAGGATAGAAATGATTGATACAAACTCAGCTCAGGTAACAAAAGAAGAGATCAATGAAGTAATCAAAGAATTCGAAGATCGGTACAAACACATCACACCCTCAAAGCCCAGGATATTCAAGAAGTCAAAGATCATCCTGGAGGGTCTCAAGTCTCTAAGAAAAGAGATTGAAAACGGAAGGAGGTTCTTATAGTGAATAAAGTAGTAGAGGTTCTTGTTTACTCCTTATTCAGTCTGATACTGATCTATTGCTGCTTCTGGGTGGCCCTTCAGGTCATTCGTCTGTTCTAGGAGGGAAATCGGATGAAGAAGAAAATAAAGAAGAGATACCGATACAAACCACAAAACCTGCCAGCCAAAGTGCAGGAGGGGCCTAAAGTAAACACCTCAAAACCGATATGGGGGTACAGTCCGACAGGAAGAATCGTGTGTGAGGATCCGATGAGAACCCAGACTCCAATGAGAGCTTTCGAGCAGACAGCATCCAGGAAGAGTCTTTCAAACTTTCAGGACCCTTCACAGGTTACACCTATTGTTAGGATGTGTGGCGGATGTGGGGGTCGAGGGTATTTGAGAGCTATGCAGAGAGCAAGCACATTAGATGGTGGTTCGGTGCGGGCCAAAGATAGACTAATAGCATGCTCAGCCTGCCATGGTACAGGTAGGAGGCCCTTGTGATGAATAGAATCAAGAAAGCCCTCCGTAGATGGATGGGGGCGAATGAACTTACTTATAGCGAATTCCTTTGTAGAGAAATTGGAGTGCCGATATTTGAACCACCAATCAATAAAAAGGAGGAAGAAAAGATGAAATGGAAATGTTTTAACTGTGACCAGATCGTTGCGGTAGAAAATAAATGGCCTGACGGGTCCCGGTGCCCTTTCTGCGGTGGAGGACCCATATATGCCATACAGACAATTGCTGAAGTAGAAGAACCTTCTGCCCTCAAACTTATCAACAGGGTGTCAGAAAACGGGAGTTTAGTTTCTGAACATCTGTCAATCGAACCTCCGATGGAGTTGACAATTCAATGGGATGCTAAAGTTTACGGAATGGTCTCGCTGAAGCCCGGAGAGCTTTTGCTGAAGAGGAGAGTTGAGGAGGCGGAAGAGTCATGAATGGATTGAAGGTACGACTCATAGACAAGAAGACCGGATTCACCATGAACGGTATTTATAAAATGAAAACAAGCGACTGCCACGTTGTACAGACGGATGTAGGGACCGATACACTTTTCAGAATTGATGAATGGGACTGCTACCCGTTCGATGAGAGAGAAGAGAAGAACCCTATAGTGCAGTTGGGTAGAGCCATCGACCAAATTGCTAAGGGTCTCGACAAAGCATTCAAACTTAGATAGGAGGGAAGAGGGATGTACAGAAATGAACAGATCAAAGCCCGAGGATGGCTGTGGGAGAAATCGGAAATAAAATCAGCCTGGAACAAGTGCTGGTGTGCCGGATGCAACATAATCAGTATCATGCCATCAAACGTAGCAGACCTGAAACGATGCCCGTCATGCGGGCGCAAGATGTTTAAAGGCGAATATGTACGTAAGATTAAGGAGGATAAGACATGGAAATAACAGTAATCAGTAATGATGTCACATTCACTTTTGACACCGCCCAGCCCATAGAGCCTCAGCTTAAAAAACAGGGGTATGTATTCATGGACAGCTTTGACGGAAGGCTCTCTGAGCAGAGACTAAAGGCACTCAGATCTCTGACCGGTTGCTTTCCTGTAATCAAAACCGAAACCTCACTACTCAGAGAAAAGGAGCAGATGGAGAGGATTGCATCGGAAATCATTAAGAAGGCTCTCTACTGGGCAAAGAAAAAAGGAGTGGAGTAAGGATGAGTAAATACATACTAAGCCTGACAGCTAAGGACCCCCAAGATAACATGGTTTTCGATTGCAGCACCGCACAGGAAGCAAACGAATACAAACGCAAGGCAGAGATCCTGGGATATAAAGTGAAAGTAAGAAAGGAGAAGAGAAATGATCAGAGTTGAACTGATGTATAAAGTCTACGTGTATGAGACCGACTGGCTGATGACAGCAGAAGAATATGAAGAATTCAGGCACCAGGCACAGAACCTGCCTATATTCTTCTCCGGTCCTGTGCTGGATCTCTACCCACGACCGGAAGAAGAGGATCAGGCAGACGAATGCCCGGAATACATCGAGCCACCAACACGAATTGAAGCCACCGATTACGGCACGCCAGGTGGAGATATGACCGTCACAGTGACAGCAGAAAAACAAGGTGAAGATCTGAAAGTCATTGATATGACTGTAGAACTTCCTGAAGTAACAGAATCGTACGAAAATCTTACGAAATCGGAAGAAAAATCACAAGAAACCCAGAAAAAAGACTTCTCTCGCTATATACAGATGTTTAAGGATCATGTTGATGCTAAAGAGATACAGCTTCAAATGATTGACGACTGGGGAATTTCAGAGAGTACCGCAAACAATTACTATTACATGAAAGTGAAAAAGGTTGCAGAGGCAGAAATCGAAGCAGAAAAGAAAGTGCTGGAGAAGGAGCTTGAAAAGAAGCTTGAAAAGAAAGTACAGGTGATCCCTCCGGCGACCTTCGAAAAACCCAAGAACGGGAAATTCTTCAGCGATGAAGACAGAGAACGGATCCAGAAGAAAGTCGGCATCAAGAAATAAATGGCAGTGCAGCACCTAAGGAGGTAGCTAATGATAGACACAGTAAAACAGATAAAGGTCAAACATGACCGGACCCTGGCTATCTCGATAGGCAAGTCGCGTTATGAGACTCGGTGGAAAAGGAAAGAGGTGGAGTGGTCCTATCTCGTATCGAGAATGGGAGACTCCATCCGGACCCCCGAAACCCTGGCGGAGTTCAAGAGACTGTCCAAGGACAAGCAGGGTCAGATCAAAGATATCGGTGGATTCGTTGGAGGGCCACTCAAGGAAGGTCGCAGAAAGGCCGAGAACGTGGCCAATCGAACACTGATCACTCTGGACCTGGATTATGTCAAAGGATCCGCACAGGATATCTGGGACAGCCACACGATGCTGAATGACTACGCAACGGTGATCTACTCCACCCATCAGCACTCACCGGACTCACCCAGGCTCCGACTGATCATACCGCTGAGCCGACCTGCATTGCCTGACGAGTACCAGGCCATCTCCAGGAAGATCGCCCAGGAGATCGGCATAGACATGTTTGATGATACAACCTATGAGCCAGTACGTCTCATGTACTGGCCATCACACCCGAGAGATATAGAGCCTGTATTCCTGTTCCAGGACGGACCCATGCTCGACCCTGACTACTACCTGGATCATTATGAGGACTGGACCGATGTTACGCAGTGGCCGGTTTCCTCCAGGCAGGACGAGGCGATCCAGAAGCTCATGAAGAAGCAGGAGGACCCGCTGACCAAGAAAGGAATCATTGGTGCCTTCTGCAGAGCTTACACGATCCAGGATGCCATGGATAAGTTCCTTCCTGGCGTATATCTGCCTACAAGCTCAGAGAACCGATACACCTTCAACGGTGGCTCAACATTCGGCGGTATGATCGTCTACGATGACCGCTACACATACAGCCATCATGGCACTGACCCGACTACCGGACAGCTGTGCAACGCGTTCGACCTGGTAAGACTTCATAAGTTCGGTCATGAGGATGACAACACGAAACCTGATACACCTGTGGCCAAGCTGCCAAGCTTTACGAAGATGAGTGAGTTTGCCTCAGAGGACGACACGGTCAAGAAGACCATCGGAGAGGAGAGGCTCCGGGAAGCACTGGATGACTTTGACCTGGATGATTCAGGAGAAGATGATCCGGAAGAAGCGGTGGAGCTGGACACGGAGTGGATGGAGAAGTTGGAGATGGTCAAGGACCGATACAAGTCCACGATCAATAATGTAGCCGTGATCCTGGCCAACGATCCGATTCTGAAAGGAAAGCTCAAGTACAACGCCTTTGCCGGAAGGTCCATCATAGCAGGAGCGCTGCCATGGAATAAGGACCGGAAGGAAAGAGACTGGACCGATTCAGACGACTCCGGACTCAGACACTACATGGAAAAGACCTACGACATCACAGGCATCCAGAAGATCTCCGACGGACTGGCGGTGCACTTCACGAAACACAGCTTCCATCCGGTGAGAGACTACTTGGAGACCCTGGAATGGGACGGCATTCCGAGACTGGACTATCTTCTTATCGACTACCTTGGCACACCCGACACGCCGTACCACAGAGCTACTATCAGGATCCACCTGGCAGCGGCCGTGGCCAGAGTCATGAGGCCGGGGTTCAAGTATGACACCATGCTCAGCTTAACGGGTGCCCAGGGCATCGGAAAATCAACATTCATTCGTGTTCTGGGCCGTAACCAGTGGTTTTCGGACAGCCTGACTACCGTGCAGGGTAAAGAAGCCTATGAACAGCTGCAGGGCGTATGGCTACTGGAGATTGCGGAAATGATGGCCACGAAGAAGGCAGAGCAGGAAGCAATCAAACTGTTCCTTTCAAAGACAGAGGATATCTACCGTGAAGCCTATGGCCGCCGTACTGTCCGTCATAAGAGGCAGTGCGTGTTCTTCGCCACCACAAACGACAACGAGTTCCTGAGAGACCGTACAGGGGATAGGCGTTACTGGCCGGTTAAGTGCGGGGAGCAGGAGCCCAAGAAAAGCATATTCGATGACCTTCCGGAAGAGATTGACCAGGTCTGGGCTGAAGCATTAGAGGTTTATAAGGAAATGATTGAAAAGAAGATCATCTTTGATCTACCGATAGAAGTGCTGCAGGAAGCCGCTGCAATCAAGAAAAGACATACAGAGGTCAACGATAATGCTGGTATGGTCTACGAATATCTCCAGATCCCTATTAGCGAGGACTGGTATCAGCTTGATAGGTTCCAGCGCCGGGACTACATCAACAGTTATTCAAAGGATAGCTTTGATGCTGGTGAGGTGCAGAGAGAAAAGGTATGTGTGGCTGAGGTATGGGTGGAGTGCTACGGAGGTGATCCGAAGAATCTCACCCAGCTTAAAAGTAGAGAAATCAATGACATTTTACGAACATTTGACGATTGGGAACAGGCAGCAGGCCCGATGAGGTTTGGATCTGCTTATGGGACCCAAAGAGCATATATCAAGCGTCAACAGATTTAGGTGAAACGTCAACAGTGTCAACAAGTTAACATTTTGTTCATATAATTGATCATAAAAAAGCGTCAACAAGTGTCAACAAGGGCAACAGAAAAAAGCAGTTTGTTGACAACTCTGTTGACAGGTCTAAGCATTGATATAAAAGGGTTTAAGGCACAATGTCAACAAAGTAAACAAAAAATACTTATAAAAGAAAAATAGTATTAATACGTGTATATAGGGGTATATATAGGGGGTTACACCCTATTATGCGTACTACTTACAGAAATTCTGTTGACATTGTTGACACCCGTAAAAAATGGACAGCCAGGAGGAGAGATGAGAGAGTCAAAAGTAGAAAAATACCTAAAGGAAAAAGTCGAACAATTAGACGGAATGTACCTTAAATTTTCGTCTATTGGCACAAATGGGGTACCGGACCGGATTGTCATTCTGGACCATAAAGTTTATTTTGTGGAGCTGAAGGCTACGGGAAAAACACCGAGAAAACTCCAGAAATACATACATGCTGAAATGCTTAAACGGGGATTCAAGGTTTATGTCATAGACAGTTTTGAAGGTGCCATAGAATTCATGAATTCCATACAAAGGGGAGGTGATCACCATGAGGTATAAACCACACACATATCAGGAAACAGCGTTAAACCATATCATCGAAAACGATGCTGCGGGGCTCTTTCTTGATATGGGATAGCTAGGTATGGGAAAAACGGTCACAACACTGACCGCAGTAGACCAGCTGATGAATGACTACCTGGAAGTGGATAAGGTTCTTGTGATCGCACCGCTGAGAGTTGCGGAAGACACCTGGAGCCGTGAAACTGAAAAATGGGATCATCTGAAGCATCTGAAAATCGCAAAAATCCTTGGACCGGAAAAGCAGAGATTGTCAGCACTTCAGGAAGAAGCCGATGTCTACATTATCAACCGAGAAAATACGGAGTGGCTTGTAAGCACCTTGGGACTGAAATGGGATTTTGACATGGTGGTGATTGATGAACTTTCAAGCTTCAAGTCACACACCTCAAAAAGGTTCAAGGCCCTGAAGAAGGTACGGCCACTGATCAAAAGGATTGTTGGTCTGACTGGAACTCCAGCTCCCAACGGTTACATGGATATATGGGCAGAGATTTATCTTCTTGATCGAGGAGAGAGACTAGGGAAAAACATCACAGCCTACAGACAGGAATATTTCTACACTGTCCAGAGACCCGGATTCCAGCTATACAAGATCAGAGAGGGCAGTGAAGAGAGAATAAACGACCAGATCAAGGACATCTGCATCTCCATGAAGGCCCGAGATTATCTGAAACTGAAAGAGCCATTATTCATAAATGTTCCAGCGACTCTGACAAGAGAAGAATATAAGACCTATAAAGAAATGGAAAAAGATGCCATCCTTCAGCTGGAAGAAGGGACAATCACAGCACTGAATGCGGCAGCCGTAGCAGGAAAGCTTCTTCAGATAGCAAACGGAGCTGTATACGACACCGAAGGAAACCATATAAGGATCCATGACAGAAAACTCGATGTCCTGGAGGATCTGGTTGAAGCGGCGAACGGAAAACCGGTTCTGGTGTTCTATAGCTTCAAACATGATTTCGAACGGATCATGAAGAGATTCCCAAAGGCGCAGAAACTGGAAACATCCGAAGACATCAGAAAATGGAATGCAGGAAAAGCGCCGATCATGCTGGCCCATCCAGCCAGTACCGGACATGGGCTGAATCTCCAGGATGGTGGAAACATCATCGTGTGGTTTGGGCTGAACTGGTCACTGGAATTATATCAGCAGGCCAACGCCAGACTGCATAGACAGGGCCAGAGGGAAGGAGTTATTATCCATCACATCATATCAGAAGGAACCATCGATGAAAGAGTGCTGCAGGTACTCCAGGGAAAAAACAACAGGCAAGAGGCATTGCTTGAGGCCCTGAAAGCAATGAAAGCTGAGATAGGGGGTCCGACATGAGCATGAAAGCAGAAAGGGGGCTACCAATGCAGAAGAATGAAGATTCAGGCGAAGATACAGTATTCCACAGAAAGAAGAAGTTTTTAAAAAGGTATCAGAGAATACTGAAGAAGATAGAGAGACTGGATGAGAAAATAGGAGAAATAGAAGGCCAGCTTACATCCGTACAGAGTCAGAGAATAACGGACATGCCTAGAGGCGGACAACCCGTCTCTGCAGCGGAGCTGATATCAGATCGGGATGAGACAAGAATCAGGAAGGCAGCGCTTCTCGAGCAGGCCAAAGAAATCAGAATGGAAATATACATGGCCCTTGATACCCTGGAGGACTACAGAGAGGTGGAGGTGCTGGAGCTGTTCTTCATTTACTGCATGGACCTGGAAGAAATATCAGACAAGATGGGCTATACCATAAGACACACCATCAGGTTCTACAGCAGCGCTATACGCAATCTTGATGAGGATGTCACAAACGTGTCAGTAAAATGTCAGTAACGTGTCATTAACAGAGACAACAATACAGGTGTAAGATGATAGTGTCCAGAATTGGATGGAACAGTGGCGCGTTCATGGTATACTTCCTCCGAATTGAGAGACCCATCAGGCATTACGCAGCAGCCTTGGGTCTCTTTTACTTTGTCTTGAAACCAGGAAAGGATGATCGATATGCTTTTGAAATCATGCAGGAAATGCGGCAGGGTGATACCCTACCCCAAGACATACTGCGACAGCTGTCAGCCCTTGATGGAAGAACAGAAGAAGGTCAATGAGAAGTTGAGTGAACAGCGTTACAACAAGAACAGGAAGATCCGGAAAGACCCCAGGTATGCGAAGTTCTACAAGAGTAAGGAGTGGCGTACACTATCTCGTGTTTATCTGAGAGATCATCAGTACAAGTGTGAGCAGTGCAATAAGATAGCAACAGAAGTACATCATGTAGTACCTATACAGACCGAAGACGGCTGGACCAGACGATTGGACTATGAGAACCTGGAAGCTGTCTGCATAAACTGTCATAACGACAAGCATAAGAGATTCACTGTCAGATAACACAAAGCAAATACCGACACCGCTTAAGGCCTCTAGGAGCCTCTGTGAGAGGTTTTGTTTTTAGACAGGGAATTACACGGTGAATAAGTTTTGAACCTGACATGGTCAGGAGGTAGACCCCAGGGGGTGGTTCTAAAAGTATGAGAGTGGCCCAGAGGAACGGTGCAGGTGCCTGTCCTGTAGAAAAATCCCCTTTTTTGAAACATATTCAGCAACGCGCATAACAGGCATGGAGGAGGTGGGGAATGTGGGTGGAAGAGCAGCACAGCCTATAGCTTTGATAAAAGCAAAGGGAAAGACACACATGTCAAAAGCTCAGATGAAGGAACGCGAGGAACATGAAATCAAAGTCGACATGACCGATGTGAAGCCTCCGGCCTATCTAACGGCAAAGCAGAAAAGAACTTTCACGGAGATCTCCGGAAAACTCATGAAAATCGGGATCATGACAGAATTGGATGAAGACACGCTGGCTCGATACCTTGTAGCACATGATCAGTATATTCAAGCTCTGAGAATGTATAAAAGTGCAGTCAGAGCAAATGAAGGTATTGATGTACTTGATAAGATATCAAGAATGCAGGACAGATATGCAAAGCAGTGCAGGTCCATGGCAAGCGATCTCGGTCTCACGATCACATCCAGGGCGAAATTAGTGGTGCCAAAGACCGAACCTCCGAAGGAAAATAAGTTCTTGGCGAAGTTCGGTGGTGGTTCAGCTGGATAGAGTAACAGAACATGCCTTATCTGTGGTAAGGGGCGAAACTCCTTCTGGAATTCTTCATAAACTTGCCTGTAAAAGGCATCTGAACGACCTGGACAGACAGAAGACGACTAAATTTCCATTTTATTGGGATGTTGAAGCTGCTGAAAGGGTACTTGAATACGCGGAAACCCTGACAATCGCTGAAGGTGATGAGCCCAGACCGGTAAAATTGATTCCGGAGCAGTGTTTTGACATCGGGAGCAGGTTCGGATGGAAAAAATTAAACGGGTATCGTCGATTCAGGCGATCTTATAAGTCTGTAGCAAGGCAGAACGGTAAAACATTTGAGAATGGAATCATGGGGACCTATGTAGCAGGATTTTCAGGATACAATTACGGAAAGCTGTTCACGGTGGCCACGAAGAAACGACAGGCACGACTGGCCTGGGAAGAAATGTCGAAATTCATTAACGTGGATGAAGATCTTGGTCAGATATTTGACGTGAAAGACTATAAGTCACTGATTGAGTGCAGCACGACAAAGTGCACTATAGAGGCACTATCGAAGGAATCTGGACTGGATGACGGTTTCAGATCTTTATTTTCCAGCATAGATGAGCTGCATCAGCACCGAGATAACAGAGTATATAAAGCCATTTATAACGGAACCAGGGCCCTAAATGAAACTTTAGTCTCCATGATCACGACTCGAGGAGACAAACTTAACTCCTTCTGCAAAGATATGGACGATTATTGTGTAAAGATCCTCAAAGGTGTAGCAACCGCAGAGGATTTTTTTGTTGACATTTATTCCCTCGACCCGGAGGACAACCCCTGGGAAGAGGAGAACTGGATCAAAGCCAATCCGTATCTTGCAAGGACAGAACAAGGACTTGAAACTCTACGTACCGATGCGGAAACAGCGAAAGACATGGGAGGAACAGATCTTAGAGACTTTCTTACGAAGGCTTTAAATGTATGGGTCAACAATCCAGAGAATGGATTCATCGATGTGGAAAAATGGGCCGAAAACGGAACCGAGAGGACACTCGAAAGCTTCCGATGCAGACCGTGCTGGGTAGGACTAGACCTCTCCTCCGGAGGGGATTTAACCACTCTTCACCTCGAATTTGAGGAAGAGGGGGAGAAGACATGGAACTACTCGCACAGCTTCATGCCGAGAGGCAGATTGGAAGAACACATTGGAACAGATCTGGCACCTTATGATATCTGGGAATCCATGGAGCTCATTACAGTTACAGGAGGATCCAGTGACTATAAAAATGACTACAAGTTCATAATCAAGCATCTTCGGGATTTACAGAAAGAGTATGATCTCACATTCCTGGGAATCGGAGTCGACCCTCACAATGCCGATGGGATACTAAGCGATCTAGAGGACTTCGGATGTCCTGTGCTGATTGTTACGCAGTCAGCAAGAAATCTGAACGATGCGACGGTAGACATACAGCTTCTGGTCAAATCCAAACAGTACGAATACAACCAGAATAACGAGCTCTTAACCTGGAGCTTCACAAATGCGCGGGTAGTAAAGAACAGCTTTGATGAAATCAAGGTAGACAAAGAGCCACGCGCTAAATTCAAGAGAATTGACCCTGTCGATGCAGCCATTGACGCACACGCCGTGAAACTTAAATTCAAGGAAAAGGAAGTGGTGGATGTTGGAACGGAACTCGACAACTATCTCAAAAAGATGGGATGGGCATAGCCCCAGGAGGTGATCAATTATCTCCCAGTCGCCGGGTGGAGCGACCATCTGTATAACAAGAAACGAGGTGAAACATGAATATTTTTAAAAGATTAAACAAGGCATTCAAGGCTCTCACGACATCCACGGATGACATGACCATGGAACAGCTTCTGGATTTCCTGGGGCTGGCAGACACGCCATCCGACGCTCTGTCAGAGGCCACATACTTCGCCTGCCTCAAAGTATTAGGAGAAGGAGTCGGAAAGCTGCCATTAAAGCTTCTGACATACACCGATAGAAACGGCGTAAGAACCGCCCGTGAACATCCTTTATACAGCGTCCTCAACAGACGACCGAACCCCTATATGACCAGTTCCACTTTCTGGAGCACAGTCGAATACAACCGAAATCACCACGGGAATGCTTATGTTCTGATTTCAGGAGCAGGAAGCAAAACGCAGCTCTGGATACTGGAGAGTGAGAAGGTTACGGTCTGGTATGACGACGCTAAGCTTTTAAACAAAGTCCCTGATATCTACTACGTATACACCAAAGGCGGAAAGAGATACACCTTCTCATCTGAGGAGATTCTCCATTTCAAGACTTCCAACACCTTCGATGGAGTGGTCGGAATATCCGTCAAGGATCAGCTGAAAGCGACAATCTCCGGAAATGCCAAGGCGCAGGAGCTGGTCAATAAAATGTACGACAGTGGATTCACCGCGAAAGCCGTGCTGCAGTATACCGGTTCTCTTTCCGATGACAATGCCAAGAAATTCAGTAAGGGCATTGAGGAATATATGACCGGAAAACTAAGCGCAGAAGGCATCGAGAATATCATCCCTGTTCCTTTAGGTTCCACCCTTACGCCTCTCAACATCAAGCTTGCGGATAACCAGTTCATAGAGGTGAAGCAGTACAGCGCACTGCAGATCGCATCTGCTTTTGGGATAAAGCCATATCAGATTGGCGACTACACCAAAGCGAGTTATGCTTCAGCCGAAGCGCAGCAGCTCTCATTCTATGTTGATACCCTTCTCTTCATCATCAAGCAGTATGAAGAGGAAATCACATACAAGCTTCTCAGCAATGATGAAATCGGTGATGGCTATCACTTTAAATTCAATACAGCTGTCATTTTGAGAGCTGACCAGGAGACTCAGATCAACACATTAAGTACAGCTGTAAACAGCTTTATTTATACACCGAACGAGGCCCGAAATCTGCTCGACCTGGAAGACAGGGACGGCGGCGATCAGCTTCTCGGAAACGGCGCAAGCATACCGATACAGTTTGCAGGCGCTCAATATACAAATATTGATGGAAAGGAGGAAACAAAGGAATGGATAAGGAAAATTCTGAAAGAGATGGCATCGGAATCGAGCACGGCGTAATCATGAAAGCAGCTCAAGTCTCCACACTGGCTGTGACGGACAAAGAGCTGAACAAGATCAATAAGCTGACTCTCGAGCCCCTCAAGGCCGAGGATGTCTTTATTTTCAAAGTGGCCATGTGTGACAACGAAATCGACCGCACAAGTGAAGTCTTTCCACTGGCCAGCCTGAAGAAGATGCAGAAGCTTTTCATCGGAAAGACGATGATCAAGGACCACATGCGAAGATCTGACAACCAAGTCGCACGAATCTACGATACCGAGCTGCAGGCCAGTGACAACGAAGTCACAAAAATCAATGAGGTCTACACTCAGCTCGTGGCCCACTGCTACATGCTCGACAGCGACGCAAACAAAGGACTCATAGCCGACATCAAAGGCGGCATCAAGAAAGAAGTCTCGGTAGGACTTAGAGTCAATAAGGCCCTCTGCTCCATCTGTGGAACGGATAACGCGAAACAGTGGTGTAAGCATTACCCTGGCCAGGAATATGACAAACAGATCTGTCATTTCAGCCTGGAGGACCCTAATGATGCGTATGAGGTTTCATTTGTTGCAGTCCCAGCCCAGCAGAGAGCCGGAACCACTAAAAACTATGGTGGAAAGCCTGTAAAAGAAGCCCCTTCCGACACGTTACCCGAACAGAATACCGACGCTGACGCAGTGGATATCAGGTTCAAGGACCTCGATATCTTTTTATTTATAAATAAAACCACACAAGTGGAAGGAGAGAATGAGTAAATGAACAAGAAAATGAGAGAATTACTTGCAAAAATGGAGCAGAAAAGAACTCTGGCTAAGGCTTTCAGTGAGGGCGAAAACAAAGATCTCGAGAAAGCGAAAGGAGTCTTAGATGAAATCGATGAGCTCAAGAAGGAATACGAGATCGAGAAGCGTCTATTCGAGTCCGAAAAGGCCGACAATGAACCGGATGAAGAAGCGGTTAAAAATTCCACCGTAGATAAATCCAAGGGTGAGCCTGACAAGAAAGACGCCGTGAAGGAATTCGCAGAGGCGGCCAGAATGGGATTCAAGGTCAAAAAGACCATGACCGAAGGCACTCCTGCTGATGGTGGATACACCGTACCCGACGACATCCAGACCAAGATCAACGAGTATAAGACTGCAAAGTCTTCCCTGCTTGACCTGGTAACCGTCGAAAAGGTTTCAACTCCAACCGGATCCAGGACTTTCAAGGCAAGAGCTAATCAGACAGGATTCGCCAAGGTCGGAGAAGGCGGAAAGATCGGTGCTAAGGCAACACCTCAGTTCACCAGACTGTCCTATGAGATTGAAAAGTACGCTGGATACTTCCCAGTAACCAACGAACTTCTGGCGGATTCCGACGCAAATATCGCAAACGCAATCGTGGCATGGATCGGTGATGAATCCAGAGTAACAGCCAACCAGCTGATTCTGGCTGAAATCAACACCAAGGCCGCAGTAGAGCTGGATGGAATCGACGACATCAAGAAGGCTCTGAATGTGACTCTAGGGTCCGCTTTCAAGGCGACTTCCGTAATCGTGACAAACGACGACGGTCTGCAGTACCTTGACACCCTGAAGGATCTGGAAGGAAACTACCTGCTTTCTGCAAACCCATCCAATCCTATGGACCTGAGACTTTCAGCCGGAGCAACGTCCGTACCGGTTAAGGTTTATCCAAATGCGGATCTGCCAACTGCCATCGAGGATGTCACTCTGAACCAGCTGATCCCATTCATCATCGGTGACCTTAAGGAAGGTATCGTGTACTGGGACAGAGCACAGGTATCCATCGCAAGTTCTAATGTTGCAGTAGTCGGAGCAGACGCAACTGCACTGAACGCATTCGAAGAAGATATTACAATCTTCAGAGCAATCGAGCGTGAGGACGTAACCAAGAGAGACGAGGCCGCATATGTAAACGGCTATATCTCCATCGCTCCTGCTCAGGGCTAGTATTTTGAAAGGAGGGATCCGATAAATGCCAACTTTACAAGACGTTAAGGATTACCTCGGGATAGATTACACGGATGCAGCCACGGACCGAAGGCTGACAAAAACCATAAGCGTGGCCGGAAAGTTCCTGGAAGGATCCTTGGGAGTCGGATACCCCCTCGACGACCCTCGGGTCCATGAGCTGGCGCTTATTGTCATCGCTGACCTTTATGACAACCACACTATGACCGAAAAGGTCAGCGGTAATATCCGCCGCCTTGTCGCAGATTTCAGCCTTCAGGTGAAGCTGGATATGAGAGAGGAAAGTGAGACGGTATGATTTACAAGCGTCCTATAAGCATCGAAAAATTGAACCCTGGCACTGAAGAGTGGGAGACTTATCTCCCGCTGCTTCATGCCAACATCAATAAGAAAAAGCCAGACAACGAATATCTGAATGCCGGCGCTCTTCAGAGCCAAGCAGAAAAAGTATTCAGAATCCGATATAATCCAGCTCTGAAAGCCATAGATGGCAACACGCAGCTTTATCGTATTGTTTACGACAATAGACACTATAATATCGTGGATTATGACGATTTCGAAGAAAGACACAAAGAAGTCAGGCTGTTGGGAGTGACGTGATATGGCAAATAAGACCATTAAGCCCTCTCAGCTTGGAGAAGAAATCATGGATCAGCTGGACCTTTATCACCAGGACGTCATCGACACTATGAAAGCCGAAACCACAAAGAGCATGAAAAGCCTTGTCAAGAAGACCAAGGCGCAGAAATACAAGCGTGATTCAGGTAAATTCAGACGCGCGATCACCTCCAGGAAGCTACGAGAAACAGACAAGATGCTAATTGAGGAGTGGTATGTCAGAGCACCCCATTACCGATTGGCACACCTTCTGGAACACGGGCATCTTACGGCTAAAGGAAACCGAACAGTAGCATATGGGTTTATAGGATCAGCGACGGAAGAAGTTACGCAAGAATACCTGAAGAATCTGAAGGAGGCAATCAAAAATGGTAAGTGATATTTTAACAGCAGCAGGAGTGCTGCATAAAGAAGTCCGATTCATACAGCCTCCGGATGGAACATATGCAGTATGGTTTGACACCGTGGAAGCCCGAGGATCCGATGATAAAGTTCTGATATTTGAGCATTCATCGACCATTGAATTGTACGCGGTTCAGATTGATACAGCAGCCGAGAATAACATCGAGAATCAATTCGCACTCAGAGCCTTAGAATACGAAAAATCGGACCGGCTATGGCTCAAGGATGAGATGAGGTTCATGACCATCTACTCATTCGACTATATCGAGAAAAGGAGATAAGCAAAATGGCAAAAAGAGATAAAGAAGTCATCACTCTAGGCTCAGGTAAACTTTATATTTTAGAGTTTGCAAAGGGCGAGACCCTGCCTACAGATGAAGTCCTCGAAGTCGAGGAAAATCGTGTAGGTGAAATCAAAGGAGGAGCTTCTCTGGAGTATACTGCTGAGACGTATACGGCCAAGGACGACCTCGGAAACGTAGAAAAAACCATCGTGACAAATGAAGAAGTTCTTCTCAAGTCCGGGATTATGACCTGGAATGGCCAGACTCTAGCTCAGCTCAGCGCAACTGCCAGAGTAACTGAAGCCGCTGGAAAGAGAACACTGAAAATCGGAGGTCTAAAGAATCAGTCTGGGAAAATGTATCTGGTCAGATTCTTACATGAAGATCCGATTGATGGAGACGTTCGAATTTCAATTGTCGGGCAGAATCAGGCCGGGTTCACTCTCGCGTTTGCAAAAGATGCTGAAACAGTGGTGGATGCCGAGTTCAAAGCGAACCCCGCGGTTGATAATGAGGGAACCCTGGTCATCATTGAAGAGGAAATACCAGTAGCAGCAGGCTAATTTAAGGAGGAATAAACCATGTTCGATATGCGACAACTTAATGTAAGGTACTTCGAGGTACGCCTTCAAAATGGTATGAAGCTAGACGTTGAGCCACCAAAGCTCAAAGTGCTTAAAACGATCAGCGAGATGGCCAAAATAGAAAGAGAAACCATCACGAATGAGGGTGATGTATTCACACGTCTAGCTGAAGCCATATCTAAGGCCCTCAGCAAAAATAAGCAGCAGAAGAAGATCACAACCGATTTCGTCCTGGACACCATGAACATTGACGAAATGCAGGGACTTCTCAAGGCCTATTTTGACTGGGTCGGAAACATACAATATTCAAAAAACTAGAGGTCCCTTATTACCCGAAAACTAGGGAGAATAAGGGACAGCATGAATGGTTCATATATACTATCCAGGAAAAAACAGTGAGCGATTACACCGGGCTCACTTTCAGAGAGATAGAGGATCTCGATATGGTCGAGTTCTACTGCTACGTCAGAGATGCGAGGATCTACAACCTCATGCAGACAGAGGAAGGACAGGAATATCTCGAAAACGCATGGCGCATTAAACAGACTGCTCCCGACAGACAGCGCCTACGCGACAAAAAGAACGGGAAGCAGGGGACATCATGACGGTGTCCTCTTTTTTTATTTTCAACCGAAAAGAGGTGAAATAAATGGCCAAATCAAAAGTATCCGGAATCACCGTCGAGATTGGGGGCGATACCACCAATCTGGGGAAAGCAATCGGATCCGTCAACACGAAAACCAGAGATCTCCAAAGAGAGCTTAAAGGGGTCGAAACGCTTCTGAAAATGGACCCCGGAAACGTGGAGCTCATCGCGCAGAAGCAGGAAATTCTGAATGAAACCATCGAGCAGACCCGAAAAAAGCTGGATGTTCTTAAAACCGCACAGCGTGAAGTCCAGTCGCAGTTTGATAAAGGTGAGATTACAGCGGAACAGTACCGAGACTTTCAGAGAGAGCTTATCGTAACCGAGCAGAAGCTCGGAAAGCTTGAAGAACAGGCGGATGAATTCAATACCACCGGTCAGAAGGCTGAAGATGTAGCCGAAGCCGTCGAAGATGTCGGGAAAGAAGCTAAAGACACCGGAAAAGAGACTCTGAAACTTGGAGATATCATCAAGGCAAACCTCATCAGTGAGGCAATCATCGGCGGGGTCAAAAAGTTAGGTGGAGCCATTAAAGGCTTGGCAACCGGACTATGGGATCTCGGAAAAAGCGCCGTAGAAGGATATGCCGAAACCCAGCAGCTTGTAGGTGGTGTTGAAACCATATTCAAGGACAGCTCGGACGAGGTACAGAAGTACGCCAAAGAGGCTTATAAGACTTCGGGTATTTCAGCGAATGAATACATGGCGCAGGTTACTTCCTTCAGTGCAAGTCTTATTCAGTCTTTGGACGGTGATACGGCAGCCGCGGCAAAAGTGGCCGACATGGCGATTGTTGACATGGCAGACAACGCCAATAAAATGGGTTCGAATATTACGGATATTCAGAACGCTTATCAGGGATTCGCCAAACAGAACTACACTATGCTTGATAACCTGAAGCTCGGCTATGGCGGAACTAAGGGAGAGATGGAAAGGCTCTTGGAAGATGCCACCGCACTCTCAGGGATCGAATATGACATAAGTAATCTCAATGACGTGTATGAAGCGATTCACGTGATACAGACAGAACTTGACATCACCGGTACTACATCAAAAGAAGCCAGTGAAACAATTTCCGGATCCATCACTCAGGCCAAGTCAGCATATACTAACTTTGTGGCAGGCTTAGCCGATGAAAACGCAAATATTGAGGATTTGGCGGTCAGCTTAAGTGAGAGCATCACAGGGGTAATTGCGAATTTAGCGCCAGTCATTGAGAAAATTGTTGAAAGTCTGTTCGATGTTTTACCAACATTGACCGACTCTCTAATGAGCATCGTGGATGAGCTTCTTCCACTGATTCTTGAGTTTATGGCTCAGATCATTCCGAAACTGGCAGACGTTTTATTAGGAGAAATCGGTCTTTTGATTGAAACAGTGTGGCAGATTATAAATACTCTTGTCACGGCAATCATGGACAACCTTCCTGCATTGGTCGCCATCGGGTCAGATCTGCTCATGAACATTATCAGAGGAATAACCGTCATTCTACCCGAGCTTTTAGTCGCAGCACTTGCTATTATTACCTCACTGGCGCAGGCCCTCATAGACGATCTACCGTTTTTATTCACGGTTGCAATCGATATGATAATGACACTAGCGGACGGACTCATAGAGAGTTTACCGACCCTCATTCCCGCTGCTGTTGAAGCCATTCTGACGGTTGTGGAAAGTTTAATAAACAATATCGACATGCTTATAGATGCAGCGATAGAAATCATGATGGCTCTGGCAAACGGACTTATCAGCGCCATGCCGAGACTTATGGAAAAGGCACCTGTGATCATCGCGAAACTTGTGGAGGCCCTCAGTAGAAATATGCCTAAAATAGTAGAAGCTGCCGTCACGATCGTCGTGATGCTTGCCGTCGGACTTATTAAGGCTTTACCCCAGCTTATTGCTCAGATACCGACTTTAATCAGGGCCATTGTCACTGCATTCAAAAATTACAACTGGCTCACGATCGGTTCAGCCATTATTGATGGGATCAAGAAAGGAATCGGAAACGCAGCTAAAGGTCTGGCCAACGCCGCAGTCAATGCTGCAAAAGCCGCCTTTAACGGGATGAAGAAATTTCTTGGAATCCATTCTCCATCGACTAAAGCAAGGGATGAACTCGGTAAAATGCTGCCGCAAGGTATGGCCATCGGTATCAAGGCCGATACCACCAAAGCAGTGGATGCCATGGACGATCTGTCTATGCAGGTTATGGATGCGGGACAGCCGGAAATGGTCAACATGATGAACGGGAATCCGCTTGTCAGTCCAAGTTCACAGCTTGAAAGCGTAAGATCCAGCCTCGGAGACAATGGAAGCCTAGCGGGAAAGATAGACTCCATGATCGCAATTCTGGCTCAATATCTTCCACATCTTGAAGACGAGATGCAGATTGTCATGGACAATGGCGCCTTAGTCGGACAGCTGGCGCCTGGAATAAACCGTGAGCTGGGTAGAAACAGCTCAAGAAGGGAGAGAGGAATCTAAATGGGCAGAGGATTATTCATAGACAACATTCACACTTATACCGACTGGGGTCTCATTCTCACCGCTCAGGAGATGCAGCCTCCCAAAGTTAAAACAAAATACATCGAAAAGCCTCTAGGCGACGGGTCCATCGATTTGACGGAAGCCATAATCGGAGACGTCGCATACGAGGATAGAAAAGGCACTTTCGAGTTTGATCTCCTGGTCCCACCCGAGAACAGAGCCGGCCTGGTTTCCGCCATGGGGTCTTATATCCATGGCAGGAAAAGAAAGCTCATTCTACCGGACGATCTGGATCATTACTACTACGGACGAATGGCCCTCAGCAGTTTTGTAGCGCAAGGGCTGATCGGAAAACTTGAGATAGAGATAGTATGCGACCCTTACAAATACAAGCTGGACCCGACGGTGAAAAGCGGGTCAATCGGAACCGGTGGATCAGTAACCGTGATCTGCACAAACAGTCGAAAACAAGTCATTCCAGAGATAACCGTAAGTGCTGCCGTGACGATTGTTTTTAATGGAAACAGCTATAGTGTAAGTCCTGGAACATGGAAACTCACGAATATAATCTTTGTGGAAGGGCAGAACGAGCTGACGATCACCGGCGCGGCAGGAACAACTTATAGCATCGAGTACCAGGAAGGGGCGATCTAAATGTACACAATAAAACTGGACGGACAGCTTCTATGGGACCCTCGAGTGGAAGAACTCGAAATCGACGAACCCAAAGTGAAACTGGAAGTCAATAAAGCAGGATCTCTCACTTTCAGGATTTATCCCACACATCCTCTATATAATCAGATCGGAAAATTGAAATCAGTCATAGAGGTTTATCAGGACAGCGTTCTCATTTTCCGAGGGCGTCCTCTTGATGACGGACTGGACACATGGAATGTGAAAGAGATCATTTGCGAAGGGGATCTTGCTCTTTTTAATGACAGCATCGTCAGACCTTACGAGTTTAATGGAACCATAATTGATTATTTATCCATGCTTATAACCAATCACAACGCACAGGCGGGGCCCGAAAAACAGTTCAACCTTGGGAATGTCACGGTGACGGATCCGAATAATTACATCGTTCGAGCCAGCTCTGACTACCCCAAGACCTGGAAAGAGATGGAGGATAAACTTCTATCACTTCTTGGGGGGTACCTGATCATACGACGAACAGGAGACCAAAACTATCTTGATTATCTGGAGGATTCAAGCTATCTCAGCGGGCAGGTGATCCAGCTCGGAGAAAATCTTCTGAAGGTCAACCAGGAGCGCAGAGGTGAAGATATCGCAACCGCCATTATTCCGATAGGCGTCGAAATCGAGAACGAGGACGGCAGCAAATACCGGGTGGACATAAAAACAGTAAATAACGACGTGGATTATGTATATAACCAGGAAGCGGTCGACACCTATGGGTGGATATTCAAAAAGGTGGAGTTTCAAGACGTTACAGAGCCCTCAAATCTGCTCACGAAAGCGAATCAGACGCTAGCACAGTCAATACTACTCCTGAACACAATAGAGCTCACAGCGGTCGATTTAAGCATGATGGACGTCAACATAGATGAGATTAGGATATTTGAGTACGTCGAAGTGGCCAGTATTCCGCATCAGCTCGAAGACATGTATCTGGTCAGAAAAATGGATATGGATCTGACCAATCCCGAAAACAACACGATTACCGTAGGAGCCGATTATACGAGCTTAACTGAAAAGCAGTTCCAGACTCAAAAAGCTATCGAGACCATTCAGCTCACACCTGGCCCACCAGGACCTCAAGGTCCAAAAGGGGATCAGGGAGAGCAAGGTCTGCAAGGACTGCAAGGTCCACAAGGCGACCAGGGCATACCTGGCCCAATCGGACCCCAGGGTGAACCCAGTTACACACATATAGCTTATGCAAACAGCGCAGACGGAACGGTGGACTTCTCGACAAGTGACTCTAGTCGTGACTACATTGGTATGTATACAGACTCTATTCCTACAGATAGTTCAAATCCGGCCGTTTACCACTGGACACACGTCAAAGGTGCTGATGGTTCACAAGGTATTCAAGGACCGCAAGGACCAGATGGGCAGACATCTTATTTGCATATAGCATATGCAGACAACGCGACCGGAACATCCGGGTTCTCGACAACTGATAGCGTTGGAAAGACATACATCGGTCAATATACCGACTTCACTGCTGCCGATTCCACGGATCCATCCAAGTACGCGTGGACACTCATCAAGGGAGATAAAGGTGATACTGGAGCTCAAGGTCCTCAAGGAGTCCAAGGTCCATCAGGCCCTACACTTTATACATGGATCAAATATGCTGATACTCCAACAACTGGAATGAGTGACACTCCGACAGGAAAGACGTATATAGGGCTGGCTTATAACAAAACAACCTCGACAGAGAGCAGTAACTATTCCGATTACAGCTGGAGTTTAATCAAGGGAGATCAGGGACCGGAAGGACCTCAAGGGCCTCAAGGGCAGACATTATACACCTGGATCAAATATTCAGCTGCCGCCGATGGAACGAATCTCACAGACAACCCCACCGGAGCAAAATATATAGGTATAGCCTATAACAAGACGAGCCCAACTGAAAGTATAAACAAGGCCGATTATACCTGGAGTCTTATCGAAGGTCCCCAAGGTGACCAGGGACCACAGGGTATCCAGGGACCAGCTGGTCCTACATTATATACTTGGGTCAAGTACGCTGATACACCTACAAGTGGTATGAGCAATTTCCCGGACGGAAAGACGTATATGGGGATTGCCTACAATAAAACCACAGCGACCGAGTCCTCAACTTATGCTGATTACACATGGTCCCTCATAAAAGGCGCACAGGGTGATCAGGGAATCCAAGGACCTACAGGCCCTCAAGGAAATCCAACTTACACATGGGTTAAATATGCCGATACGGATACTGGTTCAGGGATGAGTGACAGCCCAACGGGAAAGAGGTTCTTAGGCTTGGCGCATAACAAGACCACAGCATCGGAAAGCACCAATCCTGCAGACTATAACTGGTCTCCGCTTTATGACAATGTTCAAGTGGGTGGGAGGAATTTAGTCATTAGAAGCGGCGAAATGGAAGATTATTTACTAGGTTTATCAGGCACAATTCAAGCGAGTAATGGAAACGCCGTAATGGCCGAATATATTTCAGTCACACCCGGAGAAGTTTTGACATTTACAAAGCAAACATCGTCTACAACTGATAACTACTGGCGATATGCGTGGTACGATGCCGACAAAGTATATATCGCTCGAACGCCAAACACGTCGAATTTGTTTCAATGGAATGTACCAGCAAATGCTTATTTCATTAGGGCTTCATATCCTATGGACGCCTATCCTAAAATTGAACGAGGCAACATAGCCACGGACTGGACACCAGCACCGGAGGATGAGAGACAACATACGGAAGATGTTGTGAACAGTGCTACAACAGCCCTGAATAACTCAATAACGGAAAGTGCGGAAGAGGTCACACGAACCATGTCAGAGACATACATCAGCCAGTCGGCTTTTGAAACTTATAAGGAA
Organism: Proteiniclasticum sp. C24MP; assembly: GCF_043951855.1. Classification (NCBI taxonomy): domain Bacteria; kingdom Bacillati; phylum Bacillota; class Clostridia; order Eubacteriales; family Clostridiaceae; genus Proteiniclasticum; species Proteiniclasticum sp. C24MP. Next base: position 101,598 of record NZ_JBINJW010000001.1, on the reverse strand, counting down.
GATGTTTCGTTGGCCATCAGCCAGACAGCTAAAGATTTCAATCTTGAGTTTACAACGTATGAGGAATGGCTTACCACAGTAGACGGAGATACCAAAGCTGAATTTCAGGAGATTAAGAAACACATCCGGTTCGTTGATGGAAAGATCGTACTAGGACAGATGAATAATCCTTTCATCCTGGAAATCAGAAATGACCGAATCAGCTTTGTCCAGAATGGAGTAGAAGTGGCCTATCTCAGCAATGAAGCAGATACACAGAAGCTATTCATAAACGACGGTCAGATACTGAAAAGTTTAAGAATCGGAAACTTCGCATTCGTACCACGAGAAATAGGCAATTTAAGTTTTAGGAAGGTGACGTAATATGGCAAGTATCTTATGGACAAGTGGAATATCAAATGCACCAACGGTAGAACTAATTGTCACTCAGCAGTCCCAGGACATAAGTGGAAACTACTCAGTTCTCGCTTATAGCCTCATTATTCATAGACCTTACAATGTTTCATCAACCGCTTCAAAGTCCTATAGCATTAAAATAAACAATGTTACCGTTGCAAATGGAACAACGACAATAGGTGGAAGCGGTGACAAAACCATTTATTCAGGAACAACGAAGGTCTACCATAATTCGGATGGAACAAAAACAGGTGTGCCTTTAAGTTTTTATATGGATATTGGACTTCAATGGTCAGGTTCTTACACCGGAAACGCCAGTGGATCAGGAACGATGAACCTCACTACAATCCCTCGAGCTTCAACCGGATCCTTGTCTGATGCAACCCCGAACCTTGGTGATGCCATAACGATCAATATCGCCAGAGCATCAACCGCCTTCACCCATGATGTCTATGTCGACTGGTACGCAGGCACTTGGACCAAGCTCACAACAAGCGGAAAAGTTGCCACCTCGCTGGCGTGGACTGTTCCGAAAAACTATGCCAATAGCATCCCGGACAGTACATCAGGAAACGGTCGAATCCTCATAGAGACTTATAACGGCGGCACTCTGATTGGGTCAGATGTTATAAGCTTTACTGCAAGCGTACCAAACACTATCGAGTTCAAACCGACGATCACTCAGGTGGCCATAGCTGAGGCGGTAGCAGGACTGGCGGCTCAATTTGCAGCATATGTTCAGAGCAGATCTAAGTTGGCCATTAATATTGCAGCTTCTGGAGCGTACGGGAGTTCTATTACACACTATAGAACAGCGGTCTTAGGATCGATTTATAATGGGAACCCGGTCACGACGGCGGAGTTGACTTCTGCTGGGACCATTCCCATTGTAGTAACCGTAACCGACAGCCGAGGCAGATCAGCAACATACAACACATCAGTGAGCGTCGTGGAGTACTATACACCAGAAATCGAGAACTTCAATGTATTGAGAGCCACATCTGCTGGAGTAGAGGATGGGGATGATGGAGTTTATCTGAAAGCACTAATGAAATTCAGTGTAGCTCCAGTAGGAAACAAGAACACAAAAAACTATAAACTGGAGTACAAGCTTCAGAATTCTTCAACATGGAGTACACTCACTACCGGGTCGGCTTATGTATTTGATTCATCCTATCTTTCAACAAGTGGGATTTTGAACCTGGACTTCACTTATGATGTAAGACTCACCCTAACCGATTATTTCGGATCAGTGTCACAAATCTTCCAGGTGAGCGCAGGCTTCACCCTTCTAGACTTTGCAGCGAACGGTCGAGGCTTGGCCATAGGTAAAGTTTACGAGGGATTGGCGATGCTGGAACTCTTCGGAGACATGCTCATTCAGAACAGAGGTCTGGACACAAAACTATTACTGGAGCAGCTGCAAGGAAATGCAGGATTAGAAATCGGCAATCCGAATCTGATAGGGTACGCCTATATTGACTTTCACTCTGGAGGACAAGGGACAGACCGTGATGCTCGAATAATTGTCAGCGGTGGAGATGGTGCGGATGAGCAGGGGGCCATGGACATCCGAGTCAAGAATCTAAATCTCACCACAGAATCAGCGAAGGTGAGCGGTAATCCTTTGTGGCATAACGGAGTCATAGAAGAAGGCGAAAACGCCAACGGTAAGTATACGAAGTTTCCTGATGGAACCATGATATGTAGAGGCTCAATAGCCGGTAGTCTTTCCAGTACCAGTGCATTAGGTGGTGGAGGCTACAGGACATCAACGATTGTCAGAAACTTTCCAGCGCTTTTTGCTGAGGAACCTGCGGTCACATGTTCAATGAGAGACGGGAATAACGACTCTGTAGGGGCGATGGTGGCAGCGCATCCTTCAAATCCTTCTGGTCAATGCTATGCCCAGTGGAGAACAGTAAACAGTCAGGCTGCCGTTGTTCGAAGCGTAGATTACATTGCGGTAGGGAGGTGGTTCCTGTGATAAATATAATTCAAAGCCCCCAGAGATCAGAAAAGAAGATCAGTCATATCATAGATGGTGATGTATTAAGCGTGACAATCGATGGTGTGACAGAAGACTTTGATTTCTCAGATCTTCCGGAAGGATACCTTGAAGAGATTGTACCTGAGATTCTACTGACGAATCCTATTTTATCTGCTGAGAAAACAGGAGATAACATCATTATCATACTGACCCGATATTATAGTGAAGATGAGAAGGGAGCGTTTGAAAGTGGCGAAGATCAAATGGAAGGCTAAAGAAGAGAAAGATAAAGATCAGAATGAACGGGATAAATTCAAGGGGAAAGACTTCAAGACTTTATCCCGGAAAGAAAAAGATGAAATACTTGAAAAAATAGCCCGTCAAATGGGGTTATTGTAAGGATCTTCCAAATCGGAAGGTCCTTTTAAAATGCAATACTGGAGGTGGCAAATGGAACACAAATGCAGTAAAGAAGGAGAAATTGCAGCCCTCAAAGAGAACGTGATTAATCTCTATAAAAAACACGATGCGCACGATAAACGGATGGAGAAGATTGAAAACAAGACCGATGCGCAATACGAAATGGCCAAATCCATAGCAGTTATGGCCGAGAAGATGACAACGATCAGCGAGGATGTCAAAGAAGTCAAAGCGGATGTAACTGCACTTAAGAAAGAGGTCAGAGAAAAACGAGAGGGGGCCTTGGAAACAAAGATCAACGTATGGGAAAAGTACAAGTCCCATATCATCACTCTGATTATTACCGCCGTAGTAACTTATTACCTTTTACAGATAGGAGGATAAAACATGGAAGAATTAATGAACCATATCACCCCGTACATCATGATCATACTTACTGCCATCGCAGGATACCTGGCCACGAAAATCAAAGTCTTCTTCGATTCGAAGATCGATAAGGACAACCAGGAAAGACTCCTGGAATTTATCGCGGCCACTGTCGAGTTCGTCGAGCAGATAGGTATTGATCTTCGGCCGGAAGAAAAATTTGAGCTGGCCAAGTCGAAGATTTTAATATGGATCAATCAGAAAGGCATTACCGTAACCGAGGAGGAGCTGGAAGTTTTAATAGAGGCATTCGTCCATAATCTCACGCTCAGCTCTCACAATAAACCAGAGTCGCTACCACTCGAAATCACCAAGGAGGTATAGTCATGGATCTCAGAAAACAGATTCTTACAAAAAACAACTGCTATAAAGCAGGCGTGAAGCAGGAAGTAAAAGGGGTGCTCTGGCACTCCACCGGTGCAAAAAACCCCAAGCTCTCCCGATACGTACCAGACGACGGGAACCTCGGACCAAACCGATACAATAACCACTGGGACCAGCCTAAGCCCGGGAACCGAAATGTCTGCGTCCACGCTTTCATTGGTAAAGACAAGAACGGCGACGTGCAGATCTATCAGACGCTGCCATTCGATATCGAAGCCTGGGGATCAGGAAAAGGAACCAAGGGTTCAGCGAATGAAATGGGATACGTCCAGTTCGAGATCTGTGAGGACGACCTCAAGGATCCGAAATACTTCGCTGAGGTTTACAAACTAGGAGTGGAGTTCACTGCATATTTGGCCAAGATCTACGGCTTCAAGATCACGAACACCAGCGTGCTGGATCACAGCGGCGCTCACAAGCTCGGGATAGCATCAAATCACGGCGATGTCATGCATTGGTTCAAACTTTACGGTAAGACCATGGACGACGTCAGGAAGGACGCGCAAGCACTTCTCTTAGAGAAACCTGCTATAAAACCTTCTTATCCAGCTCTAAAATATGGCAGCAAGGGGGAGGACGTAAAGACGCTTCAGGCTAACCTCATCAAGCTTGGATTCTCACCAGCTGATGGAAAAGTTGACGGTTCCTATGGTGTGCTTACAAGAGCCGCAGTAGTGAAATACCAGAAAGCCAGAAGGATCCTGGTAGATGGCAAGGCAGGACCACAGACTCACGCCAGCATCGAAAAGGACCTGGAAAAGATCAGTGAAAAAGATTTTCTGGCCAGGATTACAGCCGATGCCCTTAATGTCAGAAAAGGCCCTGGAGTCAAGAACCCGGTAAGGACCGTGGTCAGAAAGAACGAGGTCTTCACCATCGTGGATGAGGAAGCTGGATGGGGAAAACTGAAAAGCGGCGCAGGCTGGATATCTCTAGACTTTACCGAGAGAGTATAGCTATGAAAGTAGTAGAGGGTGACAGAGTAAACTACGTAGGAGATGAATACACTGATCTAGGAGTAGGAGAGGTGCAGCACTTGGTTAACTCCGTAATCCTGGTGTACTTTAAAAAACCTAAGCTGCTGCTCAAGCTGAAAGAAGAAGATGTGGCTCTGGTTGAGAAAGTGAGCCTGAATCTGCTTATGGAGGACTTCGACGACCTAGCTCAGGAGGCCTTGGAAAATCTTATGGAGGAGTTCGAAGATCCGATGGTAAACGTTTTTGTGCGATCCACCGGAAATGACCTCATAGACAGAATTAAAGATCTACTGGCTTGGAAAATGGAGGAGAATTGTCCGGAGGATAAATAGAATAGATACAAAGTAAGAAGCACTCCGAAAAGGGTGCTTTTTTTTGTTGACGTGTAGTAGGTACTTGATATATAATAATAAATCGCTTATGCTTAACTAAATACAAAATAATTTATTAATATGGGGGGAATCAATGGATTATAAAATTTATGTTGAGTACTTGCAAAACACAGTTAGGAAATACTCATTTAAACAACTGAAATTTATTCTGAAACAAATGATTAAAGCAGAAATTGCATTTTCAGGTCAAGTTCCAATACAACTAGCAGGTGAGGATGCCCTTGATATTACCGATATGGATTATGAACTTGCACTTCTTAAGATAATACGTGAGAGGAAAAGAGGTGTGAAAGAGTTTGAAAAATGGGAATTTATTAAGGACTATAAGTATTCTATCCCATTCGAGATAGACAACTACAGTAGTACTGTGCCGTCGATTTTAAACCAAATTCCGATTATTGATACAACTGAGGAGAATTATATACATAAGGATTTAGTTTCTCCGGTTAGATATACTGTTGATGACATCGATTTACTTAAGTATAGCTTTTCTTTTTCTGCCTACAACTCGACAACAGGGGAAGAAGAACTTCTGAAATATCCGGTTGTTATTGCATTTCATAATAACCTTGAAGTTATTGAAATAAGATTTGATACTTTGCGAATGCCCTTTAAAGATAATAATCCTATGTTCTATTCAAGTTTGGTAAAGATAATCCGTGATAATTTTAAAAGTACATATGGTTTAGAGTTATCTCCGATAGACCTTATGTTCTTACATACTATTGCCAAAGAAAATGGTGATGTCAAACTAATTGGACAAAGTATGAATTTATCTTCAGGAGGGAGAGCAGAGCTTAATGTTGGTAAAAATGAAGATTATATATTACCTTTTATCGGAGAACTTCAAGATTTAATAAAAGATCATGAAGAAGATTTGCATAAATTTCCAGAGCTTGAAAATGCACTCAATAATTTTATTTTCGAAATAGAAGAAATGTCTGAATATCCATGGTTTGAATTGCTTTGGGAAAACGAGACAAAAACCAGAAGTATCCACGTAAAAATAGTGACTAGATACATGGATGAAAATTATTGTTTGATTCAACATTACTATAGCAATGTTTTGATAGGAATGGAGAGGATGAATAATGTTGTCAAATATATCAGTTCCAATAGAGAGGATTGTAAGTAAGTATATCCAAGACGAAAAGAAAGTTCAAGATATATCTAACTTTCTTAAATTTTATAAAAGTAGAAGCTGGATTTATCCTGGTGTCCTAAAACGCAGGTATGGCATCAGTATTATTGATGTTTATAAGTTCCTAGGTGATTTAGAAGAAGCTGGATACATAAAAGGCTATTACGAAATATATTGCGGCACTTGTAATAGGCATAGTGGATTGGAAGAAGTATTTGAAACTCTCGCTTCAATTCCGGAAACTTTAGAATGTGAAAACTGCGGATCAGAAATTCTCTCGTTACACAATGCGATTTTAATTTATAAAGTCTTGGGTGAAAAATGAATAGTAATGGACTTAATTTTATAGAGATTGCCGAAGAAATAAATGCGCATTTTTCTTATAGAGAAATAAGCAAGATGACTGATGAACAAAAGAAGTTATACATAGAAAAGCTTGAACACTTCAAAAGAGTTAATTCTAGCGCTTGTACTACCACAGAAAAAGGGGAGTCCCTAGAAGATCTTGTTACTTATCTTCTAGAGATATATGATAGATATTTTGATGTGGTTAATAGCGTAAGAACTGGAACAAATGAGATTGATCAGTTTATATCTTCGAAACAATTTATGAAGATGCTAATCTCATATGGTTTGATTGATGCTAGATTAGAGAGTTTTTTATGTGAGTGTAAGAACTATTCAAAGAAAGTTGATGTAACATACGTTGGTAAATTTGCTAGTCTCTTATTAACTTCTTCAAAGAAACTAGGGATTCTTTTCTCATACAAGGGTATCACTGGATCAAAGTGGAGTGATGCAAGCGGTTTAGTTAAAAAATTTTATCTCAGTAAAGAGAATGTTGAGGCTAGGTATTGCATTATAGATTTCAATATATCTGACTTTGAACTAGTTAAAAATGGAGTTCCATTTTTTGAAATTATACATTCCAAAATTGAATCACTTCAAATGGATACTACATTCGCTACATATATAAGCCAGCATCCTGCTGAGTTGAAGTTATAGTTCTTATATTATCATCTAGCCGGTAACCCCGGCTTATTTTTTTGCGTAAAAAACCCCACACTCCATTGTGCAGGGTCTATAGATTACACCAGCATATTTTTATCTCTGTTCACCAATAACCACAGAATGTAGTTATTGAGGGAACGATATTGTTCGTCTGCTTCTTTTCTTAATTCATTCGTGAGATCTTCAGGTAAGGATAAGAGAATCTTGGTAAATTCAGGTTTAGTCATTATGTTCCTCCTCGATGCAATAAAGTAACCCTGCACCAGGATGGTGTTATGCGACGATGCAGGGTGATAGGGGTTGTCTATCAGATAAAATTATAGCATGAGAGGCAAGAGAAATCACCACAAATTAAGAGGTTCTTACCATTAATGATGTAAATTCATTGTTCTCGTCATAATATCCCATTATTATTTTATCGTTCTCATTTAGTTTTTTATTATCAAAGAATTCAAGGACTTGTTTCTTTGAATAGCTCTCAATTAAAGTATCACTCTCAGCCCATTCATTATACTTATCTTTTACCAAAACGGCGTAAGAAGTCAGATTGATCCTGTCGCCAGAACCACCTTCCCATCCAATAATATCCTCGCCTTCATCCAGCATCTTTCTGATGAAATGCATAATATACTGATCTTCTGGGATGATTTCATCTACATCCTCACCAGCAACTACAATAGAGAATTTGTTTAAAGTATTGCTATACTGTCTTTCTTCAATCACATATCCATTTCGATTCCACGTGTTCATTTCTATTCCTCCCTGGCTTATTATGCTTGAAATTGTTCTTTCATATATTTTAACATAAATAGTAATCGATTACGTTTAATGGTATACTATTATAAAAATATATAGGAGGTCATCACGCATGCAATGTCCTAAATGTCACAGTAACGAGGTACATACCCAAGTAGTATCAGAGACTATAACAAAGAAAAAGCACAGCCCTCTCTATTGGATCTTTGTGGGTTGGTGGTGGGAGCCCATCATGTGGATTTTCCTGACAATACCTATGCTGATCTATAAGCTCTTCAGGCCCAGAAAATATAAGACAAAGACGCTCCATAAAACCATGGCTATTTGCCAGGAATGTGGCAACACATGGAAGGTATAAAAGTGTAAAAATAAGACCTCACTCTTGATTGAGTGGGGTCTTTTGATGTCTACGAAGTTAAGCCATTTGTCTCAAGATTTGTCAAATTTTATTGCGGTTTTGCACCATACGATACTTTTGTTATTTTTTAACTATCTAGTGCTTTCAACGGTTTGCAATCTTTCGCCATGAAATGCAACGTCAAAAAAGTTAAATATTTATTAACAGATTATTTCGGGTTAAATGAGTAAATTTTTAGAAAATAAGACTTTTTAGATTCTGCAGGGTGTTTTTTATTGATTTTTAAGAATTAGTGCGTATAATAAGGATTGTACAATACATGGGGATGTATTGGCTTCGACGGGGGTATGAAAGATCTGATAAGCGAGTAGAAGGATGCTATTGACCTGCTTTAAAAAACTATAGCAAAACATAAACGCAGAAGATAATTTTGCACTAGCAGCGTAAGCTGCTACGTTCTACCCGGGATGTCCGCTGCCTGGGACTAGAGCGCCGATTAGCGGAAAAACGAGTCTGAGTAAGCTTTGCCTCAGAAACGGAATAAATGAAGCTACCAATGGCCAAGTCTGCTTGTAAACTAAGCCAAAGGGAATGTTAATTACAAAGCTACACTCGTAGAAAGTCTTATTTTTCGACTTTCGGACAGGGGTTCGACACCCCTCATCTCCACCATTAAAGAGTATAGGGAGCTTCAAAGCCTGCTGATATCAACGGTTGCAGGGTTTTGGAACTTCCTTCTTTTTTTATTTGACGTCTATGTTGACGTCTACGGATGCTAAATATTGATATAACTGGCAAATTTCTGAGCGGTTTCTTCTTTCTTCTTTTCGGTAACATGAGCGTAAATGTTCATGGTTGTCTGAATGTCTGAATGACCTAATCTATCCTGGACTTCTTTGATAGTTGCTCCAGCTTCAAATAGAAGCGAACAATGTGTATGTCTGAAACCATGAGGTGTAATTACCTTGTGGTTTATTTGTTTACAGAATGTTTCTATTCTCTGGCCAATACGCTGGGGATTGATGAACTGATTTTTCAGGTTAGTAAATACCAGTTGATTCTTATTCATGGTATTATGTCCGAGCTTTAGCATATCTTGAGCTTGTCTTTTCTTCCATTCTTTCATGATCTGCATGGTGTTCTCATCCATTCTCAGATTTCTTTTACTCTTCTTTGTTTTGGGTGGCTGGATGATCAGTCTGTTTTCAAGTCCGAGGGTTAAGGTTTTGGTTACACTGATCGTGTTCTTCTTGAAATCAATGTCATTCCAGGTAAGAGCAAGGATCTCTCCTTTTCTGCATCCTGAGAAAGCCAATAACCTGAAAAGGGTATACCATTTAGGATTGTCTGTATTTTCTACATGATCCAGGAACTTGATTAATTCATCCTTAGTGAAGTAATTCTCTGGTTTCTCTTCATCTACATCTTCTTTTCTCACTGGAATAGTGACTAATTGAGTAGGGTTCTCTTTGACAATCCCTAGCTTCATCCCATGCTTGAATACAAGGGAAGCATAGTTATTGACTATACGGTAATTCTTCAATGTCTTATACCATTTATTAATGGCATCCTGGCAGTGAGTAACTTTCACCATATCAACATACATTTTCCCGTAATGGGGGAGAATGTGCTTCTTGAATAGGGTAAGGGTTTTCTGTAGGGTGGACTCTTTGACCGTATTCTTATACTGTTCCAGCCATAGATCATATACTTCCTGGAAGGTGTATTTCTCTTTCTTCTTGAATCCTCCATGTTCAAAATCAAGTTTAAGCTGATAGAAGAGCAATTCACATTCTTTAGGTGAAGAAAGTCCTCTTCTTGTGATTCGGACTCTTTTTCCGGTCGCTGGATCTGTTCCAATGTATCCTTGCAGCGTGTAAGTGGTAATGTCATTCTTAATTATTTTTTTGATTTGCATTTTATTTTTTCCTCCATTCATTTTCCCACGGGCAGAGGGTTACTGAATTGGGGGATGATTTATTTAGTCTGCTTCATCATCATTGATAATGATTGTTTCATCTTGAGTATAAAGCTTTATCATATTTAATTCTCTGACTCTTGAAATAGCAACGTTTTTACCAATATTATTGAGCGTATTAAAGTGATCTAGTAGCGTTCTTTGTAGATTATTATCCTTTATATTATCGATTCTGTCATACAAGCTTTTATATTTAATCAGCTTTATGTACTCTTCTGGATTTTCAGACTTACTGACTCCTTCAATCCTATCTTCAATTTCTTTCTTTACATAATCCTGATAATACGGGAATCTTTCTACTCTGGACAATAACACTGTCATTTCGTTCTCACGTTCATTAATAAAGTTATTGAGATTGTTGCAGTTGTTCTCATGTTCTCGCTTCTGATCTTTTAGCTTTATATTTTCCGGATCTTCTTCCAGCATACTCGTTATTCGAGAAATCTTCTTTTCCTCTTCCTTTAATTGTGATTCAGCATCAGATATTGAGTTATTCAAGGATTCAATCTCTTTCTGAATCTTATCTACAGGAGTTTCTTCCTCAATACCAAGTAATTGATTAATGGAAACTTGAAGAGCTTCAGCTATTTTTAGGAGCATATCATAACTAATATTTATAATGTTTTTCTCATATTGACTGATCGCACTCTGGCCAATTTCAACATCAAATTTTTGCTTCAATAACAATGCTAGTTCTTTTTGAGTTATTTTTTTAGATTTTCTTATTCTCTTGATATTTTCTCCAATATTTTCAGACATTTCTTTCACCTCAATTAAAATATATCATTACCACTGATAAAATACAATAAAAATTAAAAATATCAGTCTAAATATTAGCATAACTGTTGCAAATATAAATTAATCGTGATAATATTAGTGTAAATAATAAATTGAAAGGATGTGAGCATATGAACTTAAAACTTAAATTCAGGCGTATTGAAAAAGGACTTACTCAATTCCAGTTAGCTGAACTAATCGGAGCAACGAATCAGACCATATCTGAGTATGAGCGTGGAAGAGTGAAACCAAGCTATGACAATATGAAGAAAATCTCTGAAATACTCGATACCCCCGTTGGCGAACTATTCTTTGACGAAAAGTAGAAAGGAGCCAGAAAAATGAAACTTAATCGATATGAACTTATTCTTTGTCGGTTGTTTGATTCTATGTATATCGCTGGAGCAGTCCTTCTGATGATCGCTGGAGCAATAGCCTTAGTAAGAGGGTGGTGAAGTTATGGATCATGTGATGAATAAAATTCAAGATTATTATGATCTGTACCTGGAAGATTTCGCAGAAGATTACATAAGAAAAGGCTATAAGAAAATTTCTGATAGTCCAAGACTAGATGAGTTAAAGCTTCTAGCAAAATCAATTAATTTGTACAGAGATTACTTTAAACTTCCACGAATTAATCTCAAGTCAGAAATAATGAATGAGATTGAAAGGAGAAATTATGAACCTACAGATACCTTTTCCAGATGAAGCAAAGCAAGATCTCAGAAAGATGATAACAACACTAGCCAAAGAAGTAATAGAAGAAGTGAAGTTGAGAGAGAAAGAACCGAAAGAGTACATGACAATAAAGGAAACTGAAAAGTATCTGAACGTCAGCTTTGTAACATTACAGAAATATCAGAAGGAATACGGGTTGCCTAGTATAACCATTGAGGGGAAAAGACTCTTCAAGAAGTCAACAATCGATAATTGGATATCACAATTTGAAAATTAAAATCCCACGGGCAGAGGGAACATTGCATGAACAATCTGATTAAAAGGAGAGAACCAACATGAAGAACATGAAAGAGATCTACAAGAATCTGGAATTTGTATACAACAAAGATGAGAACGATGCTGCACTCGAAATTTATAACATGGCCAAGAAACAGTTTCCCGACGATCCGCTTATGGTGGCCATGACCATGTTCACATACGGAAAGCAGGTAGGCAAGGAACGGAATAAGTAAAACAAAACCATGAAAAAGAATCATTTGAAAGTGAGGAAAAACACATGAAAAATACACGAAATATTGAATTAGAACGGAGATTTCTACAGAACCACTTCCCCGAAATGGCAGACAGGACAGCCAAGGCATCAGATGAGGTTATTGCAATCGCATATGACACGCTCCAGCTTGATGATGAAGAGCTTGATGAGTTCATTGAGTACCTGAAAGCCAAGAGTAAGTAGTGGCAGGAATCTTCACGAAAAGAGGTGAAGAACATGACAATGAAGGAACATGGTGGCGAGTATGGCAGGTAAGGGGTGGATAAAGCTTCATAGAGAAATCTTAGATAAAGCAATCTTTCATAATGAGAAGCTATTGAAAGTCTTTATCTGGTGTACTCTCAAAGCTACACATGAGGAATACGATCAATTAATAGGTAGACAATTGGTTCACTTGTTGCCTGGTCAATTTGTAACAGGTAGACATAAAGCAAGTGAAGAACTAAGGCTTAAACCTTCCACAGCATGGGATTATTTAAAGGTCTTAGAATCCAACAACACAATTAACATTCAATCCGACAGCAAATTTTCTGTCATAACCGTTGTAAATTGGGCGTTGTATCAATCAGGAGAATTGATTTCCGACAGCGAATCCGACAGTAGACACGACAACAAATCGACAGCAAATCAACACAAACAAGAACATAAGAACAATAAGAAGAAAGAAATATATCCACCGGAGTTTGAAACCTTCTACAGAATCTATCCAAACAGTAAAGGTAAAGCACAGACTTTCAGAAACTGGAAGAAAGTAACCAAGCAGCATGAACCGGATATCATTCTGGAGAGTGTAAAGAAATATAAAAAGACTGTAGAAGGTACGGAAAAGGAGTTCATCACAGCGAGTTATAACTTTATCGGTCAGAAAGCTGTATACCTGGACTATCTACCCACAGAAGAACCGGAGAAACCAAAGAAGCATCCGAGAGAGGTAAAAGTACTTACAGAATCAGACCAGGCAGAAATGATTAAACGTATGGAACAAGAGCGACAGGATAAAATTAATGCACGTAAGCAGAGAATGAGGGGTGAGGGATGATGAATATACAAGAGTTTAAAGAGTGTATAGGACAAAATGCAGAACACATCATAGCTCAGGGAATGGGGTTAGAAAGAGTAGGCACAAAGTATCGGTGTCCTAACAAATATTCTCATAACAATGGAGATCGTCACCCATCACTCTCATTTGACAAGAAAGCACTTCAGTTTTATTGCTTCACCTGTACCGAGAAAATCGACATCTACACCTACTACACCAATTACAAGGGTATGAGCCATGAGGAAGTGATGCAGATGGAAGAGCCTACAGACAATTACCGTATCGAAATCAAAGAAAAGCCAGAGTTTCACCTGGGGGATCTCAAAGACTTTCAGAGAGATTACTTAATAAAGAGAGGTCTTTCAGATGATACTATCAGAGATTTCATGATCGGAGATCATCAGAATAACATAGGGTTCCCTTATCTGAGTAATGGTGAGATTACAGGTATTAAGCTGAAAAACATGAAGGGTGATAAACCAAAGTATTTATCGGTAACCGGATCAGACTTTGGACTTTATAACAAAGACTTTCTGAACCAGGAAGAACCGCTGGTTATCACAGAGGGCGAAATAGATGCAATCAGTGTATATGAAGCCGGATATAAAAACGTTGTATCAGTTGGAACAGGTGGTTCAAGTCTGGATAAGCTATTCAGAAAAGAAGAGCGATATCTTCAAGGATTCAAGGCACTGATCATCTTCTCTGATGTAGATGAAGTGGGAAAAGCTATGAGAAAAGCATTCCTTGAGAAGTTTGGTTACCTGGTGAAATTCCCTGATGCAGAAGAATACAAGGGTTGCAAAGATGCCAATGAAATTCTATTGCAGCATGGAAAAGAACAGATTCTGAAAATCATCAAGAGTGCATCTGTCAAGGTTGAGGGATTGGTTAATATCAATGATGATGTAGAACTGGATCTAAGCAAACTGGAAGGAAACTATATACCCACAGGTATAGCAAGTGTTGATTTAGCTATAAATGACTTAGGGCCGAAGCAGGTTTCACTCATAACAGGCAGATCTAATTCTGGAAAATCTACAGTAGTGACTCAGATTATCGTAAATGCCATAGACAAGGGTAACAAGGTCTTTCTGGTGGCAGGTGAGGGTATAACATCACTTCTTATCAATAACCTTTACAAGAACTGTATAGGGGCAAATCAGAGGTATTACAACATCACTCAGGTTAACAAGCGTTATTTCAAAATTCCTAAACCGTACGTAATTAAAGCATTGAAGCGGTGGCATAGTGACAGACTTAGCATTTTCAGTAAAGGAGAATCAAAGCTGAGAACCACTTCAGAATTATTAAAACTCATGGCCGAGGAAATCAAACTGAATAAACCTGATCTGGTGGTAATCGACAATTTAATGAGTGTGCTGAGTGTAGATAGCCAGAATGAAAAATGGAATAACCAGGGAGACTTCATGAAAGCTTTATCTGATTTAGCTAAAACAGAGAATGTTCATATCATGCTGGTGCTTCATCCCTCAAAGAGTGCAAGGAAAAATTCTAGTATCGAAATGGAAGATATATCCGGAGCTTCAGAACTGTATAACCTGGCAGATGTGATTCTAGCGGTTAAACGTATTTATGATGAGGATGAGGAACATGATGGGGAAATATCAGTAATCAAAAATAGATATTATCCGGATCTTGTGACAGCTCAGACAACATACGATCATGAAACAGGTATGCTTCTGGAATTAGGGCCAGGCGGAGAGGTCTATAAGTACAATCTATCATGGGAGCGATTCATAGATGCTGATGATCTCATGGAGAATCCGGAGCCAGTCTTTCAGGTAGATTATGAAAAAGCATATGAGCCTAAGACATATAGAAAACCGAAGAAGAAAGTTAAGCCAGAAGAAGCAGCACTAAAGCAAATAAATTAAAGGAAGTGCAGTTAATGAAAAACAAAGCTTTACCAACAGACAATCCGAAAAACTACTATCATGAACCAGTTGAAACTCAGAAGAAACTTCTTGAGTGGATAGCAGCTAATTTAATCGAACGTGGTGGTTCCTGGAGAGGTAGTTATGAGCTGAAAGAAATCTTTGGAAGCGATACCGGAGTGTATGTGAGTAACGGAACCATGAAAACCGCCATGAGGATATCAGGATTCAAAGTCCAGGATGATAGAGAGCTGAAGAATTGGGGGTTCAAAATCAACAAGAGATCTCCAGCAATCAGAAGGTTTTATAACCTGGATAAAAAATAGTTATGCGAAATTCCACAACATGATCCGGCAGAAATCTATAAAGGATTGATGCAAAATGAAAAACAATTTACAAGAACAGATCAAGAGAATCCAGGTACTCTATGAAAAAGCAGACAAGCAGAAAAAAATTGAAATGGGGTGGAAGTTATCAGGTGGAAGGATTGATTAAAAAAACAGACCTATACATTGTACAAGTCTGCTGGAAATAGGGTGTTTAATTTATCGGATATATTATACCACTATAACAATAAATTATAAAGAGGTGAGCTATTGAGAGGTAAAAACAGAAGAATGGGCAGGGTTGTGAAACTCACTGATAAAGGGTATGGGTTCATCATGGAAGATGGATTGGGAAACGTATTCTTTCATCAATCTCAGCTTGTATCTGCCAATTTCAAGGATTTAACAGTGGGTGCAATCCTGGAATATCAGGTCAAGGAAATTGAAGGAAAGCGGCCAGAAGCGAACAGAATTTTAGTGGTACAAGATTACCGAACAGAGAAAGAAGATGCACGAACAACAAATAAGAAGAAGAAAAGGAGATAATAACAATGGCAAAGAATTTAATTTTTATAGGAAAGCTCAATGATAGGAAAATGGAACTTGAATCCCTTAGAACCGCTCAGGCATTAGAAATCGAAAATCTCAAACAGAAACTGGACACCGCTCGTACTCTATCCAGCGAAATGAGCAAAAAGATATCGAGTCTTGAGTTAGTGAAAGAGTATGATCCTGAATATGTAGCATCAGAAATTGCAGCAATGAATCAGTTGAGAACCACTGCGACAGAGAAAACAGTATCGCTCCAAGCTCAATTAAGACATAAGAAAGCCGGACAGGCACTATTGGATGATGAGTATAACATCATAAAGAATAGCTATGACTTAGCTAATTCAGAGAGTATACAGGTTGAATTGTTGCAGACGTCAATAGATGAACTTTAAGGGGGAATAATAACAATGGCAAAAACATTAAAAGCACTGGATCAGAAACTGAATGAACTACAAGCGATTAAAGACAAGGAACTTTCTACACTACAGGCAAAATTGGACGTGACCGAGGAGACAATCAGAACCACCACAGAAGCCATTAACAAGGCCAGAGCAGATGCAGATGAGGAAACCTTCATGAAGGCATCAAAAGAGCGTGAATCAGCTCAGGAGATTGCTAGAATGTATCAGGACAAAATGAAGAAGGTGGAAGCTAAACCGCTTGTAAATGAATCTGAATACCTGGAACTGAAGAAGGAGATCATTGACAGCCTGGATAATGTGGTAAGAGAAAGTTATAAGAAATTGCTTCCGGTCATAGCAGAGATTGAGAATCTAAAAGACAATCTATATTCTGATCTGAACAACGGTAATGAAATGCTGCACAGACTTCAGAGAGATATCTTCAGAGAACCAAAGGTTAAAACATACCCCACCCCCGAAGGAATGACCGGAACTATGGTCCGAGCAGATGATACTTACAGAAATACCGGATCTATGGGTATATTGAATCTCATTCTTGAAAAGAAAGATGCAATCCTTAAAGAGAGCAAGGGGGAATAGTAATGAGTATCGACAAGAACGGACATATTGATTTCAAAGAACTGCACGAAGGAGCAGAAAGAGAAGCTCAGGCGAAGGAAGAAGCCAGGGCGGAATATCGGCAGAAGGAAAGAGAAAGACTTGAAGCCAAGATGAAAGCCACTTCAGAACTCATGGGTAAATTATCCGAAGCCGTCCTCACTGAAAAGAAAGCGAAGTCAGAAGCAAAGCTGAAGGAAGAAACCGAGAAAGCTCAGGCGGATATTAAAGACAGAATCAATAAGGAATATAACCTGGAAGATGAAGCGGAAAAAAATCATTACAGAAATCTTCTGGATGGTTTAATGAAATGAATGCGTTCAAGGAAGGCGAAAGAGTTAAGAGTAATGTGTTTGGTTATTACTTTGGTGAGGAAGGAACAGTAAAGGGTAAAGCTCAGATTCAATATGATAATCATAGAAAATATTTAATTGAATTGGATAATGGAAAAGTAATAGCTCTAAAGGAATACCAGATATCTAGGGTATAGAGTTTATGGTGAGGTATCCCCCTATACCCCTCCCAGGGGGTGTTCCGCCCTTCAAACGCTGTACTGTCCGTTTTTTCTCATGTTCAAACATAGAACGGAAGCCAAAACATAGAATTTTTTCAGAGAAAGGAGTTAATTGTATGGGTTATAAAATCTGTAGCATATGCGGATCTAAATTTAGCAATCCAAAGCATAACGCAAAATACTGTAGTCCAGAATGTAAGCTGGAAGGCCAGAAGCGTAATCGTAAAAACTGGGAACAGAACAATCCTGACTATGACAAGAACCGGATGAAAGAATACAGAGCCAAGCAGAAGAGACAGCTCAACACATGGAAGCCTTAAAGGTGGGTTTCTATGTATGATGATAATGAGAGACTAATCAGGCAGTATCAGGAAGGCCACAAAGAGGTTCTAGGGGTAATAGTAGAGAATAATCAAGGGTTGATTCATACCGCCCTCAAGAGCTTTAAATGGGCATATAATAAGCATCCTAAGTATGATGAGATCATAAATTATGATGATTTCTTTCAGGAAGGGGTATTCGGTTTATGTAATGCAATAGAGAAGTATGATCCAGAGCTGGGAGCATTCTCCACTTATGCAATACTTCGCATCAAACAGAAGATTTATAGATTCTATCATGATAACAGTAGGGTTATACGTGTTCCCTATGAGCCTAGAAAGGCCTATATGGGCCTAAGACGAGCGGAAGAGGAATATATTAAAGAGTACGGTCACGAGCCCAGCACAAAGGAATTGAGCGTATACAGTGGGGTATCCTTTGAAGAGATACTGGAACTGAGAAGAACTTTCTCTAATACGATATCCATTGATTCTCCAGTAGGCAGCATTGAGGATGATTCTGTAACCGTTGGTGATTCGATACCAGACAATACAGACTATTTAGAAGGCATAGAACGAGACATGACTATAAAAGCACTCAGAAGAGATCTGGAACGCATGGCCAAGACCGTACTGAAGGATGATGAAAGGGTGAAGATGCTCTTCTATTACTTTGATAATCTCGATAAGATGCAGGTTAATGAGATATCTGAAGCTTGTGGAATTGCGAGGGGTTCGCTTAACAGAATCATCAATGAATCAGTCGGTAAGATTTCAAGAAGGTATCTGGATGAGTTGATAGAGGGTTATATGGATCTGTTCTCATCCAATGTTAGACGATTGAGAGAGATTGAGTTATATAGAACTCAGGTGAAAAATGCAATTAAGACAGTTGCAGCAAAAACTATTGAAGCCGGAGACAGTATCACAGTAATAACCGGAGCATCTAAGGACGGATTGAAAAAAGCGGTACAGGTTACGGTCAGAGAAGTTGATGATACTGGAATAGTTGTCGCCTTTGTAGGGTATGACTATCTGAAACGGTCATATGATGAACTGGAAAGACATATAGCTTACAGATCTATCATGGACTTCAGGACAGAGAACAAAAAGATAGTTGAAATTGTAAGTATGAGGGGGTTACTGTGATAAGAAAGAAGCTGGAAGCATATCATATGCTAGGGATTGAGATTGATAGCTTCAATGGGATGCTGGATGATTGGGTAGTGAAAAAATATTCTCATCATGAAAGCGTAAGAGAATATAAGGGTATGATCCTAGAGCGTATCGAACAGATTAAGCGGAAGAGGAACGATATTATAAATCTGATTAACAGGCTTGAAGATCCTTTACTCAGAGAAATCTTCTTTATGAGATATATAGATCAGAAATCCAATGATGAAATTGGAAGAAAAGTAGGTTATTCGGTGAATCATCTATCACGCATATTCAGAAAAGGTATAGAAGAATTGGAGAAGCTGGAAGGTTAAACTTCTAGCTTTTTTATTGCGTTACAAGGGTTTTAGCGTTCCATAGAATTGTTTTAACGTGCAATTACCAGGTAAAAGAAAAGCTGATGAAATGATTTTATCGTGTAGAGCATCCCCCAAAATTGGGGAGTGAATACTTTGGTAAGCCACTATTGGATTGCGAACTGAGTGTAAGATGTCACAGCGGAAAAATCCGCCATGAAAAGATTTCCCCAAAATTGGGGAGATGTGCCGAAAATCCGGCCAATCTTACGGTCAGAAATTCGACAGTGAACATTCCACAAAATTGTGGAGTCCTTATCTGGGACTTCATCTTGATGGCGTATCCAAAGGTCGGAAAATGCGACCTTTGAAGGTCAGGGTGAAACATCTCATCCTTAATAGGTAACGAAATGCAATACCCTCATTTAAAATGATGGTAAGATCTAACGCACTATTTTAGTGCATCAGCTGAAGTCGTGATTCACGACGACAGCATGACGGGATGAACCATCCCATCACATAGAGGGAGGTAACGATTCGTTACACCATAGGGTGCACTCAAACTAGAGGACGTCATCAGAGAAAGGGCGAAGAGGAATCAGGAACTATCTGAAGGGCGAGGCAAAAAGGTTACCAAGTGTTTGGAAACCTTAACACCAATCCACACTAACCAGGAACTAGGGAAGATTGCAGGGGTTTCAGACGAGACCATAAGAAAGTACAAGAAGATTCAAGATTGCATTCCAGGATTGGAAAGCAAAGCTATTAGTCAAAAAAGACTAACAGCATACTTTCCGACAAAAAAGTGGAAAAGTCTTTCTAACAAAATCGTGATAAAGTTCTGCCGGATGTGGCAGAAAATTGAACTATCTCAAATAAGAGAAGGTTCAAGATAGTAAGTACACGCTCAAAACTGATCAGATACTTTCACTCAAAAATGAGTAAAAGTCCTGAGTCGGTGATTCACCTGGTCAGGGGTTCCCCAAAATTGCCGATACCTAAGAGCTGCACTATCATAGATTGCGTACATAAATACGGACAGTGAATTACACCTGGTACAGTGATTATAATGTCTGATAGATAGAATGTGTTCATCATGTGGTTTCTGCTTCAATCTCTAAGCGTGTACGGTTTTATATAGCTTGTATGGGTAAATATCCATAATAAGATAAAAGCTCTTACAAAGCGAAATAGAGCCTTGTAGGGGTATGGGTAACAGTGTTAATATATAATTATTATGGTAAAATAAAAAAGAGCCTGAAAGCTCAAAATAATAAATGCCCGTGGGAAATATTCAGTTGGTTTTGACGTCTATATTGATGTCTATTGACGTCTATTTTGACGTCTACATTGTTTTAACAAGAAATAACGTTATTCAATAGAATTGAGTTATATCAACGCTTAGAAGGTTATTTTTTATCGTGATGAAATGGTTGAAAATGCTGAAAATCATTCCCCTCATCTCCACCAGTTAAACTGACCGCTTTATGCGGTCTTTTTTCATTTTAAGACCCATTTGCGGGTAACTGACGTCCTGCTGTCGTAGACATTACAGGTCATTTCATCTATACTATGTTCAAATTACATGAAAACGAGGATGAGTGAAGTTATGAAAACTGATTCGAATAAGATTAAAGCCTTAAGGCTAGATAAGAGCTGGTCACAAGAGCAACTGAGCGAAAGAAGTGGATTAAGTCTTCGTACAATACAACGAATTGAAAATGGAAGTAATATATCAGCTGAGTCGCTTAGACTGATTGCAGAAGCTTTGAGTGCTGATCCAAGTGAACTGATCTTGCAGAAGAAGCTGAAACCACAAACACCGGTTGAGTCCATCAAAAAGAGCTTTATGGAGTATGCCAACTTTTCCGGTAAAGCAACTCGCTATGAATATTGGTGGTTTTTTCTATTTATGGTTCTTGTATTGGCTATAGCAACCATTATTCATGAACAGCTCAATCAAATAGTTGCAATCATATTCCTGGTGCCATTTCTTGCTGTAGGGTCCCGGAGATTGAATGATATCGGTCGCAGTGTCTGGTGGCAGTTATTTTTATTTGTACCATTTGGGCAGATAGTCGTATTATTTATGATGGCTGAAAAGAGTGAAATAACCAGCGTGGCACTAGAAGAATGAATCTGGCGACTTTGATATCAATATAAATCACAAAGCTTATTATGAGGAATCTATTAAGCCATATGTTTTCGATTGAACATATGGCTTAATAGATTTTTTTCTCTTTGCCTGATTGTAACTGGATTGTTGCTGCATAAAAAGCACTATATTGACATCATAAATATACTAAGTTACCATGAAAACGTAATCATTATCTTGACATAACAGATATACGGAGAGATGAAACTGCAAGGGTAAATAAGTGAAGAAAAAGAAAAGAGGTGAGACATATGAACAATCAGATCAGGCATGAAATCAGAGAACTGCTGGATTATTTTCAGGAAGGATACATACAGAGGGACATCAGTAAGGCAGATTCCTTCATGGAAAAATTATTTGATCAGAATGAAAACATCGTACTGATCGGCACAAGCAGCGGTGAATGGTGTATGGGCTTTGATGAGGTGAAAGAACTATTCATCAGTGACTGGAAGTATTGGGGTGACATGAGGATGAATGCCGATGAAGCAGAGATGATTATATTTGGAGAGACTGCCATCGTCTACACAACCGGTTCTGTGAAGTATTCCTTTTCCAGTGACAAGGATGCCTATTCGGGATACCTGGGTTATATCAGAGAATGCTTTGACGGAGTATCTCTGGATAGTAAAAGGCCGGATTGGATGAAGGTCACAGACATCAACTGGGCATTGGCTCATATATTGAGCCAGTGGGAAGACAAGGTGCGAGACTATTTATGGGATCTGCGGATCTCTTTCATCTTGACACAGAATAAGGGTGTCTGGAAAATCAGGCAGCTGCAGTTTTCACTACCAGTAGTCGGTCATCTTCCTGATGTACGGCTTGATGAATATGGGTATGATCAGAAGATTTTTGATCAGGAAACGAGGAAACTGGAGAAATATGCTGAGCATAATGCATCGATGGATGAAAAGGACATACAATCCGTCATTCATGATTTCGGAGAAGATTATTTGGATAAAGAGACTGATCCAAGCACTATAAGAGAGAAGTATTTCAGTTCAGAGGATCTGCTCGTGATTGATACAGATCAGTCTCAATATATGGATCCAGAAGGAATAGACTCTATGATCAGAAAACATAGAAGCTGCTTTGAGGGATTTGAACTCAATCATGACAACTGTCTGGTCAATTCTTCCCATGATGCCATCTGGATTGCCACCCATGGTGTTTTCAGAAAAGTGATCACTGAAAGCGAAGCACTGGAACATCTGGTAGCGTTCATCAAAAAAACCGAAAGTTCTCAGATGGACGATAAGGATAAACTGTTTCGTATCCGTAGGAGTATAGCAGAGATGCTCAAAGAGAATGCCAGAGGAGAAGAGTATAAATGGCCGTTCAGATTTGAAGCCGTACTTGTGAAAGAGAACGGAAAATGGCTTTTCAGATATCTGCAGTTTTCACTCCCGTTCAATTATATTCTGGAAGGGAAGACAGGAGCAGTAGCGCTCCTTTGATCGAATTAATAAGACCACCTGTCATGCGTAGAATTCAGAATAAGGTAGGCCCTTGGTATATCAATCAAAGGATATGCTAGGGGCTTTCTGTTTTGCGTTGGAAGAGAAAAGATATGGAAGCATTCGCTCCAGAAATCGGAAAGGTGACGCCAGTGCATCTGTGAAAAGAATCAGGAAAAATGAAAAAAGTAAATGACATATGTCATAAAAGGTGTATAATGATAGAGTAAATGACATATGTCATAAACTAAAGGGAGGAGAAGAACATGGCAAATAGAGATGGAACAGGCCCCATGGGGGATGGTTCAGTAGAAGGTAGAGGTTTAGGCATCTGCACTGGGATCAACGCCGATAAAAAAGAAGGAGGACCCAGACAGGGACTTGCACGGAAAAAAGGATTCGGCCATGGGCATGGCAGAGGAAATCGATCCAATAGAGGTCAGATCCATACAGAGAACAGATAAAAGCAGGATTATTGTCTCAGAATCTGAGAAATGGTCTGACTTTCTTATGGATCAGGAATGCTCTGTATGCGCTTTGTAATGAAGTAGGAGCAGAAACAGTTAGAGCAGTAGGTGATGGATAAAATAGAATCCATCGGGAACAGAAACAATGAAAAATGAAAGTAAGATAATAATGGAGGTTTCTTAATGAAAATTGCAATTCCAGTTGATGAAAAAAATGCGGATACAGGGGTATGTTCATCCTTTGGACGTACACCCTATTTCCTGATGTATGATACAGAGACAAAACAAAGTGAATTCATTGAAAACAGTGCAGTAGAGAGTACCGGTGGTGCGGGAATAAAAGCGGCTCAGTCTATTGTGGACCAGAAAGCGCACGTTCTTCTTACACCAAGATGCGGAGAAAATGCGGCGGATGTGCTTACCTCATCCGATGTTGCAATCTATCAGACACGCTCAGCATCTGTATCAGATAACATTTCCGCATTTTTAGAAGAAGAGCTGTCACCACTGCATGAAACACATCCTGGATTTCATGGGCATGGAGAAAACTAGAATGAGAATTGCAGTACTAAGCGGAAAAGGCGGCACAGGAAAAACCATGGTATCCGTGAACCTGGCTGCAGCGGCAGATGCGTCCTATGTGGACTGTGATGTGGAAGAACCCAATGGACATCTGTTTTTCAAACCTGAAGGCATTCGGGAGGAAGACGTCTTTGTGAGCATCCCTCAAGTGGATCCCGCATTATGCGATGGATGCAGAAAATGCACAGAATTCTGCAGATTCAATGCCCTTGCCTATGTGAAGGACAGGCTGATTGTTTTTGACGATGTATGTCATTCCTGCGGGGGATGCGTCATGGTCTGTCCTCATCAGGCACTGACAGAAAGAAACAAGATTGTCGGGAGGATCAGTAGAGGAATATCTGATAACGTCAGTGTGCATTCAGGAATGCTGAATGTAGGAGAAGCATCAGGTGTACCCATCATCAAAAGACTTCTGGAAACAAGTGAGGTAAAGGCCGATGAACTCAGCATCATAGACTGTCCTCCGGGCAGCTCCTGTATGGTCATGGAAAGCATCAGAGAAGCGGATTACTGCATTCTTGTGGCAGAACCCACAGTCTTCGGAGTGCATAATCTTAATATGGTGTATGATCTGGTCAAACTGTTTCATAAACCTTTTGGAGCAGTACTGAATAAATGTCTGGAGGATGAGAATCCTGCAGAGAAGTTCTGCAAGGATCATGACATCAAGGTGCTTGGCAGAATTCCCTTCGACAAGCAGCTTGGACTTCTGAATTCCAATGCGGAAGTCGCCGTAAGAAAAGATGAGAAGTATCACCATCTGTTTTCAGAACTGCTGGAAACGGTGAAGGGGGAGGTGCAGTATGAAGCAGCTACTCATTCTTAGCGGTAAAGGGGGAACAGGAAAAACGACTGTAGCCAGTGCATTCATCAAACTATCAGAAGCACAGGCTTACGCGGACTGTGATGTGGATGCACCGAATCTTCATCTCATTACGGAGCAGAGTGTACTTCCTGAGATAAAGGACTATTATGGACTGCCGAAAGCGGAAATTCATCAGGACCTTTGCGTAGGATGTGGTCTATGCAGCAGAAGCTGCAGGTTTGATGCCATATCCTATGATAAGACGTATGAAGTCAATCCCTTCGTATGTGAAGGATGCGGGGTATGCGCTCTGGTGTGTCCGGCTGAAGCGATCACATTAAAACCCGCAGTGGATGGAGAAATGAAGCTTTATCAGAACCAAAATGCGATCTTCTCCACAGCGCAGCTGAAAATGGGCAGCGGAACTTCCGGTATGCTTGTGAGCGAAGTAAAGAAACAGATGAAGTCTGCGGCAGGTAAAGCTGAACTGGCGGTGATTGACGGGTCACCTGGCATAGGATGTCCCGTGATCGCCTCCATCAGCGGAGTGGATATGGTTCTGATTGTTGCGGAACCTTCCATTTCAGGAATCAGCGATCTGGAAAGAATCGTCAAAACGGCAGTGTCATTTGGAACGAAAACCGCTGTATGCATCAATAAGTATGATACAAACGCTGTAAATTCCGAAAGAATTCAGCGGTTCTGCAGAGAAAACAATCTTTCCTTTGCAGGCGTCATACCATACGATCTGGAAGCAGTAAGAGCCATCAACAGCGGGAAGAGCATTGCTGAGGTTTTATGCCCTTCTGGCAACGCGGTACAAGAGGTTTATGCAGAGACTATGAAAATACTTTTTGAGTAGTTCAGAATAGAGAACAAAGACGGGAATAGATGTTTCTGGCAGGAGAGCTGTCAGAAGAAAAATTGGAGGAAGAACAATATGATTAAAATAGCAGTAGCCAGTGAAAATGAAGTAGTTGCAGAGCATTTCGGACATTGCCAGAACTTTACTATCTTTGAAACGGAGTCTGATCAGATCACGAAAAGAGAGTCCATACCCTATCCAGGCCATAGACCAGGATTTCTGCCTAATTTTCTGTATGATCTGGGTGCTCATGTCATCATATCTGGTGGTATGGGTGGTGGTGCCATTGATATTTTCAATGAAAAGAATATTGAAGTGATTGTCGGCGCAAAAGGAAATGTGCAATCCGCTGCCCTTGACTATCTCACGGGAAAGCTGAAATCAACTGGTTCTGTATGCCGGGAGCACCAGCACCATGATGAATGTGGAGAACACTGAAGAGCTGTAATGTATGAGGAGGAAGTGCTAGAATATAAGAGAAGATAGACGTGGAAGCGAGGCTGTGAAGTGATATCACCATGATGGTATGTGGTCAGGAGCTGATTTAAAAATGAACGTACATGAAAAGAAGCTGAAGAGAATTACTGAGCAGCTGAAGATAAGAGAGGGGAAAAAGCCTCTTACGCTGAAAAAGAGAACGGTCTCCCATGTGGTGCCCAAACCAGCAGACAAGAAATATACAGACGAAAAACTGGATATCAGCGATTTTGATGAAATACTGGAAATCGATCCGGAGAAGAGAATCTGCACAGCGGAGCCAGGCGTAACTTTTGAAAAACTCGTCGATGCCCTCATGGAGTATAACCTGGTGCCTCAGGTGGTTTCTGAACTGAAGACCATCACCATCGGAGGTGCCGTAGCAGGCTGCTCCATTGAGTCCATGTCATACAAGTATGGTGGATTTCATGACAGCTGCCTGGAGTACGAAGTGGTCACTGCCAAGGGAGATGTACTGGTCTGTACACCGGAGAACGAGAACAATCTGATTTTCCAGATGATGCACGGAACATTCGGCACCTTAGGCATCATAACAAAGCTGACATTCAGCGTGCTGCCTGCCAAGAAATATGTCAAAGTAACATATCAGAAATACAAAAGTCTGGAAGACTATAAAGCAGCCATATGGGAGCATTATGAAAAGAAGGATCTTGATTTCATGGATGGCATCATCCATTCTCCTGTAGAATATGTGATCAGTGAAGGAAGATTTGTGGATGATGCGCCCTATACCCATAATTACGACTGGACCAGAATCTATTATATAAGCACAAGAGAGCGGACAGAAGATTACCTTACCACGCCGGATTATTTTTTCAGATACAACAATGGGGTCACAAATGTTTATCCGAAGTCCTTTGTTTTCAGGCTGTTTTTCGGAAGAATCACCAGTTCCAATGTCACCTTAAGAGCGGCTTCGATCTTCAGAAAAATCCTGTCAGACAAACAGATTCCGGTCACTGTGGATACGTTCATTCCTTTTTCCAGAATGGAGGATTTCATGGAATGGTACATAAAGGAAGTGAATCATTTTCCTCTATGGTGTGTTCCCTATAAGGTGGTGCATCGATATGAATGGATTGCAGAGGACTTTCTGAAAGATGTGCAGGATGAACTCTTTCTTGATATCGCTTTATACGGGCTGCGCAGAGAGAATCCGGAGTATTATTACAATCTCATTGAAAAGGAGCTGAAAGAGATCGGAGCCATCAAAACACTCATTTCCACGAATCTATATACGGAAGATGAGTTCTGGCAGATCTTCAACAAGGACCATTATGAGGCAGTGAAGAAGAAAACAGATCCGGACAATATATTCAGAGATCTCTATGATAAAACATGCAGAGCAGCAAGGGGCCTAGAGGCAACTTGATCATAAAAATGAGGTGCTTCATGCAGGAAATGGCTGGGATTCTCCACAGCAGACAGTATCTCTTTCGTGAGTTTCGATTGAACTGCTACTATGCGATAATGGAGAAAGAATCATTATGAAGTAGAAGAGGAAATAGAGGGAGAAAAATGTTTGGAAATCAGCTGAAAAAGAAATATACCATGGGGCAGCTTTATGGGGCTTTTGTGAATGGATATCTTTCCATTCCGAAGCTTTCAAAGAACAGAAGGAAGAAGATCGTGGATCAGAAGTTTATCGAAAAGCTCATGCTGGCAACAACGGAAGTCAATGGGTGCGAAGTCTGTTCTTATGCCCATACCCAGATGGCGCTGAAGGAAGGTTTCACCCGAGAGGAAATCAGCTCTTTTCTGTCTGGTTCGGAAGCCTTTGTGAAAGAGGAGGAAGCCATCGGCATCCTCTATGCCCAGCATGTGGCAGACACCATGGGTAATCCTGACCCTGAAACCTATGAGCGGTTAGAAAGGGAGTATGGAGCGGAGAAAGCCCGCATCATGAAAGCTGCAATCACAGTGATGATGATGGGGAATATCTCCGGGATTCCATTAAGTGCTTTACTAAGAAGAGTGAAGGGCCATGCATACGAGAACAGCACTCTGTTTTATGAGATCAGCATGCTTCTTGTGCAGCCTGTCTTCATGGTTTTTGCCTTGCCCCATGCCCTATTGAAAGGATCCTTCGCCAGATGAAGTGGAAGCCCTTCTCTCTGCAAGGGGTCTGTGCAGGCAGGAAATAGGACAGTGCCAATCAGTTAGTAAAGTGAAAAGAACCGGAAACTGCAGTAGGAGTTCCTTGCAGTTTCCGGTTCTTTCGTCGTTTTCAATTATCCTGTACAGGTATTGATGGTTAGAGCATGTCCAGAAAGACCTTTCTGGTCGGAGCAGGAAAGCTGGAATCCAGAAGTCTCAGGTCCGCTTCACCTAATTCAATCTTTAGTGCAACCGCATTTTCTCTAACATGCTGCGGGGAGGAAGCCTTTGGAATGGCACAGACATGCTCCTGTGCCAGCAGAAAGGAGAGCATCAGCTGTTCTGGCGTGATGTCCAGTCTTTCAGAGAGACTCCTGATTTCAGGTTCATTTGTGATTGTTCTTCTGGTTCTGTCATCATGGGCTAAGGGGCAATAGGCCATGAGAGCAATACCCTTGGATCGCATATAGGGAAGCAGATCATATTCCACGCCTCGTGAGCCCAGATTGTACAGCACCTGATTCACTCTGCACTGGTCTCCATGGGGAAGGGAGAGGAGCTCCTTCATATCCGCTGTATCAAAATTCGAGACACCCCAGTTTTTTATGAGTCCTTCCGCTTTCAGCTCTTCCATGCAGTCGACGGTTTCCGACAGAGGTACGCTTCCCCGCCAATGGAGGAGGTAAAGATCCAGGTATAGCGTATCGAGTCTTTCCAGACTCTTTTTCAGGGAGTGAAAGATGTTTTTTCGACCTGCATTGTGCGGATAGACTTTGGATACGAGAAAGAGATCTTCTCGTCTGAATTCTTTGATGGCTTCTCCAACAAGAATCTCTGACAGTCCTTCTCCATACATTTCTGCCGTGTCAATAAGGGTCATGCCGCTTTGGACCCCTAGACGCAGTGCATCGATTTCTTCCTGGCGACGACTGGGGTTCTCGCCCATGTACCAGGCGCCTTGGCCCAGTATGGGCATTACTGTACCATCATTCAGTTTCAGTTTTTTCTCCATTTTCAACCTCCATAGTAAGCGATGTATTTCTATATGTAGTATATCATATACACGGATCAAGATTGGTGCGTCTACAGAGTACAGCTGGGGAGCGTTTTTTCATTCCTTGGATATTCATCCATGGAACTACAACTGGTATACACCAGAACAATACAACGTCTCCACTGGTTATGTATTCTTTCACCCGGTCATTCTTCTTCCATGGGTCCTGTTCATTGTAATTGGAAGAGCTTTGGACAGGATGCTTCGACTGAAATTCTGAAAAAGTTTTCCAGTCATTTGCGCTGCGATTGAATCAGCAGTCCCAGCGGCACAGTGCAAGGTCCACATGAGTATCATCCTTCATGGGCACCTCCTCTTCTTCCAGAAGAAGCTTTTGCTCAGCCCAACTTGGAGCCAGTCTTCCATTATGGTTGACCACTCTGTGGCAGGGATAGCTGCCGTAGAATTCCGACATGCTCAATACTTTTCCTACAAGTCTAGCGTTTTTCTCTCTACCGATTAATCTGGCAATCTGGCCGTAGGTAGCGACTTTTCCTTCAGGAATCTCTTCAACCACTGACAGTATTTCATAAATAAGTGCCTCATCCAAAATACGCTTCATTTCTATCTCCTCCAATACATTAATCATCATTCTTTAATTATACAATACAATGATTATGACGCTACTTCTGGCATGGTTCACCATATCTATTCTATCGGTGAGTCTGCTATGGAGATTTATTGCAGAAAATCTAATCTGGGACTAGGCTGAGTACATCTAAATTAATCAGTACTGGTGGCTCTAAGGTTCCGAATTTATCCATGCATGGAGCAATATGATTGAAACGCCAAAAGTTTTCTGTCAGATGTATCAGCAGGATTCATTCACGAGAGAATTTGTATTCGGCGTGTTCATGAATAGGATCCAGAATGAACGTATTCGCTAGGGCACGCTAAAAATAACGAATGATATAAGTTATGAGAGTGAAAAAATATTGACAAGAACGAACAATAAGTGTTATAAATAGAACATCGTTCAATTTATCGGGTTGATGACTATTTTGAAATCTGTCTGCTAAGGACTGGTATAAATGAGTGAATTGAAGAAATGAAGGTCAGAAGCTCATTTTGTCGGATGATCATATTCTGTAAAATTATGATTCATAGAGCTTGATAATTGTTCAATATATTAACGGGGGAAGTGTGATAATGAAGAAAAATGTAGCCGGAAATACATCTTTGTTTGATTATGAAGGAAAACCTAGTTTGGCCAAGTCAATTCCACTGGGAATTCAGCATGTTCTTGCCATGATTGTCGGTAATGTCACTCCATCGATTATGGTTGCAGCAGCCACAGGAATGACCATGGATGAAAGAACTCTTCTGGTCCAGACAGGGTTACTTATTGCAGGAATCGCAACGTTCATGCAGCTTTTTGCTTTTAAGCAGATTGGTGCCAGGCTTCCAGTCATCATGGGGATATCTTTTTCGTATATTCCAGTGCTTTTAGCCATAGGATCAGAATATGGCATCGCGGCGATTTTTGGTGCTCAGCTCATCGGATCACTTGCAGCTGTTATTATGGGGTTTTTCATTAAGCCTATTAGAAAATACTTTCCACCTATCGTGGCAGGAACGGTGGTACTTACCATTGGGCTTTCCTTGTACCCGATTGGAGTAAACTATATGGCGGGTGGCATTGGTTCACCCACGTATGGTTCACTGTTAAACTGGCTGGTAGCCATTATTGTTTTAGCAACTGTTCTTATCTGTAACAATTATGGTAAAGGGATCTTTAAGCTGGCTTCAATTCTTGTCGGAATTCTTGCGGGGTATCTGTTGGCTTTACCTTTAGGTATGGTGGATTTCACGCCACTGGCTTCTGCTGATTGGGTTGCACTACCCAAACCGTTTCATTTCGGCATAGAGTTTTATCCTACAGCGGCAATTTCCATGGTTGTCATGTATGTTGTGAATGCGATTCAATCTGTAGGGGACTTTTCCTCCACTACTGTGGGTGGGTTCAACAGAGAAGTAACCGATGCAGAGCTTGCTGGGGGAATCAAATCCTATGGGCTTTCAAGTGCCATCGCCTCGATGATCGGAGCTCTACCTACGGCAACGTACAGTCAGAATGTCGGTATCGTTGCAAGCACAAAGGTTGTGGCTAGAAGAGTCTTTGCCATTGCAGCTAGTATAGTTATCGTTGCTGGACTCATTCCGAAGTTTGGTGCTTTTATGACAACTATTCCATACGCAGTTCTTGGTGGAGCAACAATTTCAGTTTTTGGAATGATTACCATGACGGGAATAAAACTTATCACACAAGAGGAAATGTCTAATCGAAACATGTCCATAGTTGGACTTTCCGTTGCTTTGGGAATGGGCATAACTCAAGTACCAGCAGCGCTTGCAAACTTTCCGGACTGGTTCATGATGGTCTTTGGAAGATCCCCTGTGGTCATTGCAACGCTAATGGCTCTTTTCCTGAATGTTGTGATTCCTAAAAAGTCACTGGAAGAGGAGCAGAAGGAACGAGAGAGTTTGGATGAACAAGAACTCATAAAAAGCAGTTGAGTTGTAATTAGCGAAGAAAGCTATCAATAGTAATGACTTTCCAATATATAAAATCTGTCAGGAAATAGTCTGAGGCTCTATTCCATTTATTATAGACTGCAGATGAATGAGAAAGACTGTAATCTGCAAGTAACGATTTATGAATGAGTGGATGAACAAAGGACAAAGTCGTTCTGAATGACTTTGTCCATCCTATTTAAGACAGTATGCTGCGCTTTAGAAGAGGCTGTATTCCATAGAAAGCAGAAAGTGATGCTTAAATCAGCATACTGGAGTGTGATCAGATACGGAATACGAAACTTGAAACAGCTCATAAAGTGATTGTTTGACGTTCGCGATAATACGTACGTTATCTTGAATAATTGAAAAAATGTCTGTATTATTAACATTAAAGACATACAAATTTCTATGTGACTTTCAATCAAATAGATGTATCGGACCATAATCTAACAAAAGAAATCAATAATTCGTTTAGCGGTGGTTAAGTGATGAAGAAAAGAGGAATTATAAGAATGAACAAAAGAATAAAAACCATGGTTTCAGTGCTACTCGTAAGTGTCATGGGAATCACTTTAGGTGCATGTCAACCAAAGGAGATAGAAACGCCCGAAGTAGAGACACCCGTCGTAGAGACACCTGATGAAGCTGAAGGCGTTAAAGTCACGGATCATTTAGACCGAGAAGTGGTTTTTGAAAAAACACCTGAGAGATTAGTCAGTGGGTACTATATAACTTCAAGCATGCTTATGGCGCTAGGTCTTACAGATAAGATGGTCGGAATTGAAGCAAAGGCTGAGAACAGACCTTTGTATTCTCTGGCTGCTCCAGAACTTTTAGACGTGCCAAATGTGGGAACGGCGAAAGAGTTTAACCTGGAAGGCGCTTTGGCGCTGAACCCGGAAATGCTGGTGGTTCCTGTTCGTCTGAAAGACATAGTGGAGACAATGGAGGGTCTAGGAGTGAAAGCCTTAGGCGTTAATCCGGAAAGCTTTACTGAGATGGAAGAAGTGCTGCTCATGCTGGGTGAAGTAACTGGAACTTCAGACAGGGCGAAAGAAATCATTTCTTATAACAAGGAGCTCCTTGCAAAGGCGAAAGCGTTAGCAGGTAAAGGGAGTGAAGAAGAAAAGGTTACGGTTTACTTTGGTGGAAATAGCAGTCTGTTGACCACAGCGGGTGGAAAAATGCATCAGTCTTCCTTGATTGAAGAAGCTGGAGCACTAAATGTAGCAAAGGAGCTGGAAGACAGTTACTGGTCTGAAGTATCTTATGAGCAGATTCTATCCTGGCAGCCAGATTATATTATCATTGCATCTGATGCGAGCTATACGGTGGAGGATGTGTTAAACGATTCTGTTCTTTCTGACCTTAGTGCAATAAAAGAAAAGAAAGTCTATAGACTTCCGTCAAACATCGAGTCTTGGGATTCACCCGTCCCTGCAAGTGCTCTTGGGGTTTTGGCCATATCCTCCTATCTTTATGAAGAGGAATATGATGCGGAAGAGTTCAAGGCGGATGTGGTGTCGTATTATGAAAAGTTCTACGGGTTTACCTTTACGGAAGCGTTAAACTAGATGAGAAGCAACTGAAAGTATGAGGAGGGAAATGACCATGGGGAAAAAGCTTAACAATACTGTGTTTTTTCTTCTTGTTTGCACGGTTTCCCTCCTGTTTCTTTCTCTGGAAGTAGGCAAGTATGACGTGTCTTTGACGCGCATGATCTCAGGAAAGATAACGGATCCTCTGGACTACAAAGTGTTTTATCAGTTAAGACTGCCCAGAACCCTTATGGCGCTCTATGCAGGGTTTGCCCTATCTTTGGTGGGTGCTTTGATGCAGACGATCTTTAAAAATCCACTGGCTTCTCCTGATATTATGGGGGTCTCTAGTGGAGCCGGTGCGGGAGCAGCGTTAGGAATCATTTTAGGTGGTGGGGGCTTTCTTACAGTGACCTCCGGTGCTTTAGTAGGCGCTCTTTTGGCCATTAGCCTGGCAGTATATCTTACTCGAGGCAGATTCAGCCGCCAGCTGGCCTCCTTTGTGGTGGCGGGAGTGGCGGTGAATGCACTCGCCCAGTCCGTTCTCAT
Source organism: Proteiniclasticum sp. C24MP (assembly GCF_043951855.1). Classification (NCBI taxonomy): domain Bacteria; kingdom Bacillati; phylum Bacillota; class Clostridia; order Eubacteriales; family Clostridiaceae; genus Proteiniclasticum; species Proteiniclasticum sp. C24MP. Next base: position 67,631 of record NZ_JBINJW010000001.1, on the reverse strand, counting down.
GCTGATGAAACTCATGGCAGACCCTGAAAATCAGCTGTCTTCCATTGAATTCTGGCTTATGGGAGGCCTTGGGGCAGTCACCTTGGAAAAAGTGTATCTTGGCCTACTTGGAAGTCTCCCGGCGTTAATCCTGCTTCTCTTCCTAGGAAGACAAGTAGGAATCTTATCCTTGTCTGATGGAGAAGCGGAAGCTCTGGGTGTAAACCTGAAAATAATCCGGCCTTTGATATTGTTTTTATCTGCACTGGTGGTGGCATCCTTAATCTCCATTACTGGAATCATTTCCTTCATCGGCCTGGTTGCACCACACCTGGCGAGGCTGATTCTTAAAACCAACAACCGGATCACCTGGATCATCGCAGGACTCATTGGCGGGAATCTTCTATTGGTATCGGATGTTCTAGCGAGAACCTTAACCTACGCGGAGATCCCCGTCAGTATTCTTACATCTCTTATTGGGGCACCCATACTGATCATGCTGATGAGAGGGAAGGGGAAATTATGAGGAAGCTGAGCTTAGAGAATTTTCAATGCGGATATGACCACTGGCAAACAAAAAAAATCAATATGGATCTTGACCCTGGTGAACTGGTGGCTTTAGTGGGGAAGAACGGGTCGGGTAAAAGCACCTTGGTGAAAGGGATGATGTCTCTTCTGAAATCAGAAGGGAAAAAGTCATTGGGGGATATGGATTTAAGTCTGAAAACCACGAAGGAAATGGCGAAGTATATCAGCTTTATGCCTCAGACCTTCAGGGTGACTTATCCCACCTCTGTGGAGGATATTATTCTCATGGGATTTAATCCGGATATGGGGATTTTTGAAAACTACAGTAAGAAGATGAAAGATCGAGTTCGCAGGGAGTTGGATGATTTCGGTCTGCTGGAGTACATTCACAGGGACTTCACATCATTAAGTGAAGGAGAAAAGCAAAAGGTGAGACTGATTCGTTCTCTCATTAGAGAAACGCCCGTGCTTCTATTAGATGAACCAGAGAGTACACTGGATTTCATGGTTCGCCATGAGATGATGGAGCTGGTCCTGACGGAAACCAGAAAGCGAAATTGCATATCCCTTCTAGTGATCCATGATCCCAATTTAGCTTTACGCTATGCAGATCGTATCTGTTTGTTCAAAGAGGGGCAGGTGGTGTCCACGATCAATGTTCATAGGGAGCAGAAAGAGTCCATAGAAGAAAAGATGAGACAGGTCTATGGAGAAGTGGAACTGATTGCGTCTTCTCAGGGAAGACTGCTGGTTGATAAAAAAGACTAGTTGAGAAGAAATCAGCATTGCAGGTGTTGTTAGAAGTTAAGATTACAAGCGGATTAGCGAAAACCGGGAAGAAAGGAAGAGAAACTATGTTTACGATAAAAAATCATATTATGGTAAAAAGCCTAGATGAAGCCTATAAACTAATACAAGAAAGAGGCAGTGTGATTTTAGGTGGAATCATGTGGCTGAAAATGGGGAACAGAAAGATTGAAAATGCCATCGATCTTTCAGCTCTGTCTATAGATCGTATTGATGAAGATGAAAAGTCCTTTACCATTGGAGCCATGACTTCTTTAAGAGAGGTGGAAGTCCATGAAGGATTGAACAGTTATTTTGACGGTTATCTCGCCAAGGCAGTACAAGGAATCGTGGGCGTTCAGTTTCGAAACGGTGCTACCATGGGTGGGTCTGTGGCCTCAAAGCTGGGATTCTCCGATGTGATCACATCATTGCTTGCCTTAAACACTGAGCTGGAGTTTGCTCATGAAGGTAGGCTACCGCTGAAAGACTACTTGGAAATGAAACCGATCAAAGATGTCCTGGTCCGAATTATCATCAAAAAGGACGGTCGAAAAGCGGCTTATGAAACTGTGAGAAAAAGTGCGACAGATTTTCCGATTCTAGCAAGTGCGGTCTCCTACAACGACGGATTATGGTCGGTTGTACTGGGTGCAAGGCCGGGAGTTGCGAAGAGAATGGATTTTATGGGCGGAGCTCATCTTCCTGAACAAGAGATGGAAGAGATGTTAAACAAGATGATGGAAGAGATGACCTTTGGTACTAATTACTTAGGCAGTCAGGAGTACCGAAGCATGCTTGCAAAAGTGCTGACAAAAAGAAATGTAGAGAAGATTTCAGGAGGTTATCATGGAAATTAATATGTGGATCAATGGAAAAGAATTTCATGGAGAGGTGGCACCAGATACGCTGCTCATTGATTTTGTTCGATCTAAAGGTAACTTCAGTGTAAAAAGAGGATGCGAAACCTCCAACTGTGGATTATGCACCGTACCGCTTGAAGGAAAACCCGTCCTTTCCTGCTCTACACTTGTGGCACGAGCTGATGGAAAACATGTAATCACCCTGGAGGGGATTCAAAAGGAAGCGGTGCAAATCGGGGGTTTCATAGCAGATGAGGGAGCAGAACAGTGTGGTTTCTGCAGCCCAGGATTGATTATGAATATGTATGCCATGAAAAACGAGCTGAACAGTCCAAATGATGAAGAAATCAGGAATTACCTCTCTGGCAATCTTTGTCGTTGTACAGGATATATGGGGCATATGAGAGCGATTCGTAGCTATCTGGAGTCCGCTGAGGAGGTAAATCATGAAGACCGTAAATAAGAGTATACGCAAGAAAGATGCGATTCCACTAATTACTGGTAAACCGGTTTTTACGGATGATATTACACCAGAACATTTTCTTACAGTAAAGCTTCTGAGAAGTCCCCATGCTCATGCGAGAGTCTTAAGTGTTTCTAAAGAAGAGGCGATGAAAGTAGACGGAATCGAATGCATCTTAACCCATGAAGAAGCACCAAAAACAAGATTTACCACTGCGGGACAGAGTTATCCTGAACTGAGTCCTTATGACAGGCTCATTTTAGATCCTCTGATTCGTAGTGTGGGAGACCCGGTAGCGATCATCGCTGGATGGGATGAAAAATCCGTTGCTGAAGCCATGGCGCTGATTCAAGTAGAGTATGAAGTGCTTACTCCTTTGCTTGATTTCAGAACAGCCATAGATAGTGATATTATCGTTCATCCAGAAGAAGATTTCCGCTCTTTGGTGGATGTAGGTGCTGACCCAAAGAGAAATATTTGTGCAACGAATTCAGCAGTACTGGGGGATGTGGAGAAGGAACTGGCAGACAGTGCCTATGTGGTATCGGAGAAATATCATACACTGTCGAATAACCAGGCTATGATGGAGACCTTTAGAACACACACCAGTATGGATCCTTACGGTAGACTTGTGGTGACAACGTCAACGCAGGTTCCCTTTCATGTAAGAAGAATTCTATCTACGGCGCTTGAAATTCCTAAATCCAATATTAGAGTCATCAAGCCGAGAATCGGTGGAGGATTTGGAGCGAAACAGACTATAGTCAGTGAGATTTATCCTGCTCTTGTGACCAAGGTCACAGGAAAACCTGCTAAGCTCATCTTCACCAGAGAAGAAAGCATGACTTGTGGACGACCTCGCCATGAGAGTGAGATTACTGTTCGCTTAGGCGCAGATGAGGAAGGGAATATTAAAGTTATTCATATGCATTCTCTGTGGAATGCGGGTGCATACGGAGACCATGGCCCCACCACGGTAGGGCTATCAGGTCATAAGGCTATGACGATATATAATAAAATCAAAGCTTCGAGATTTGACTATGATGTGGTATATACGAATACCATGGCAGGAGGAGCTTTCAGAGGATATGGTGCAACCCAGGGGTTCTTTGCGCTGGAATCAGCAGTCAATGAACTGGCTGCCAAGATGAATATGGACCCGACTGTTCTTCGGATGAAGAATATGCTGGATAAAAATCAGGTCGGAAACACGATGCCTACCTACTACAATGAAATTCTAGGGAGCTGTCACCTGGACAACTGCCTCACGAAAGCAAAAGAGATGATCGACTGGGATAATAAATTCCCGGCTAGAGATATGGGCGATAATAAAGTGCGAAGCGTAGGCTGCGCTGTGGCCATGCAGGGGTCGGGCATCTCCAATGTGGATGTGGGCGCTGTGGAGATCAGGCTTAACGATGATGGTTTCTATACGCTATTGATTGGCGCGTCAGATATGGGGACTGGTTGTGACACGATCTTAGCCCAAATGGCAGCGGAATCATTGGATTGCGACGTAGACAATGTCGTGGTTCATGGCGTAGATACAGATCTCTCACCCTATGATACAGGGTCCTATGCGTCTAGTACCACCTATATCACCGGTATGGCTGTGGTGAAGACCTGCGAGAAACTACGGGTTAAAATTCTTCAAGAGGGGGCAAGACTTCTGGATCTGCCTGTGGAAGAAGTTGAATTTGATGGAGAAAAGGTATTCTCACGAGAACACATCAAAGAAGTTTCGTTACTTGATATTGGGAACAGTTCCTTGGTAGGAACTAATCAGTACCTGACTGCCAGTGAGTCTCACTTTTCAGCTACCAGTCCTCCACCTTTCATGGCTGGTCTTGTAGAAATTGAAGTGGATACACAAACGGGTCAAATTGATTTGATTGACTATGTGGCGGTGGTGGACTGCGGCACTCCAATCAATCCGAACCTCGCTAGAATCCAGGTAGAAGGGGGCATTGTCCAGGGCATAGGGATGGCCTTATACGAGGATGTTACTTATGACAAGAAGGGCAGACTCATACAGGACTCTTTCATGAAGTACAAGATTCCGTCCAGATTAGATGTGGGGAATATACGTGTGGAATTTGAGAGCAGCTATGAACCTTCAGGACCTTTTGGAGCGAAATCCATTGGAGAAATTGTCATTAATACGCCTTCACCTGCCATAGCAAATGCCGTGTATCATGCAACTAAAGTCAATGTGCGCAGCCTGCCAATCACCAGTGAGAAGGTGGCGATGAGTATGCTGGAAAATGAGTTAAATCCTTCATAAGAAACGTTCAAGTACACCCCGATTTTCAGGCATCATGTCCTATCGTCGGGGTGTTTAAAGCATAAAGAGTGACATAGGGGAGGAAGAGACCATGCTGATGATGGTGACAGGTTTGCCGGGTGCTGGTAAATCTACATTGTGCCAGAAAATATTGACTGCTCTACACTGGAAAGCAGGAGGGTTTTGCACGCTTCCAGTGATTCATGAGGGAAAAAGAATAGGGTTTGATATGTTTCCAGTGGAAAAAGGGAAGAGAATCACCCCTGGTATTCCTATGGCCAGGTTTAAGGGAAATGGAGAACTTGTAATCGATCAGGATGCCTTTAGTTTAGTTGGTGTGCGAGCCATAGAGAGAAGTATAAAGCATAAGAGTGATTGCATCTTGATGGACGAGATCGGAAGGTTTGAAAAAGACAACAGGGCTTTTCTTAATACTGTATGGGCCGCAGTTGTGCAAAAAGAGATTCCAGTGCTGGTAGTCCTGAAAAAGGAAGACCTAACGTTTAATTTGAAAGTATGGAACTTAGAAGAGGGGCTCCATATAGATCTGGATTTGCTGGACAGAGAAGAGGCTTATAATAGGGCTCTGAATTATTTTGCGAGGGGGAGGAGGAAGCCATGAAAAGGTATTTAAGAATCATCGTCATGGCTTCGGGATTGAGCAGACGTTTCGGAGAGAACAAACTTCTTGTGGACATAGATGGAAAACCAATGGTTCATCATGTGCTGGAGAATGTCTCTGCTTTTCTTAGGAAGCATCCAGATAAAGGGACAGGAATCGTTGTATCTTCCTATGATGAAATCCTAGACACGGGAAAGCGTTTAGGGCTAAGGTGTGTTCATAATTTGCATTCTGAAAAGGGACAGTCTGAGTCCATCAAACTTGGATTACTGCTTCCTTTAGATGCTGCAGATGAAAAAAGAGAGGCTGCAGTTTTCTTAACCGCGGATCAGCCATGGATGGAGCAAGAGACTTTAGAGAGATTTCTGCTAGAGGCAGCGGAGACGGAAGCGGGTTTTCTCTGTGCGATTAATAACAACATTTCCCAGAGTCCTGTTAGTTTTGACGAAAAGTATTATCCGGAATTACTGAAGCTTCAAGGTGACCAAGGTGGTAAGAGGATTATGAATCAATACCTGGAAGATGTTTCTTATATGGAGATCGACAAAAAAGAACTTAAAGATGTGGATCTGCCTCAAGATATGGGATAGATGCCGGGCGATGCAAAACAAAAAAGGAATCAATTACTGCATACACCGTGCCATATCTATCGGCGTAAAATAATACTGCCTTTCTCTGAATAATAAGGAGGAGAAAAGCAGTATTATTTTTCATGTTATTAATAAAAATGTACAACCAAAACAATATGTATAGAATACTTTATAGTTACTATGAATGAATAGAATAAGAAGTTTTGCTATGTTACAATATTTATAGGATAATTGATATCCTATATGGTAAGATAATTGTAGTATGAGGAATGCATTATAATCAGAAATACTGCTACGGAAGGATGGTAATAATGAAAAAATATACAAAAATAATTATAATTATAATGATGCTATTTATATCATTGTTTGCAACACAATATCTAATGAAATCCCAAAAAGAGTTACCAATTCAATACGTAAGCGGCATGAATGTTATAAATATAGAGAACCCTAAGGAAGTAGTGGGGTTTGGAGATTATGTATTTGTTGCTCGCATTGATGAAGAAATCAAAAACGTGCATAGCAGTGCTGAAGACCTTGACCCTGGAATCCCGATGACTACATATTCTATTACAGTTATTGATAATTTGAAAGGGAAAATAAAGAAAAATACACCTGTAGAACTTAGTAAGATTGGTGGAATATCATCCTCAAGTAATATGGTGACCCTGCTCGAAGGTGATACAATGCTTGAAGAAGATAAATATTACATCCTAGTTGCTGCAGGAAATGATGATGGCTCTATAGTACAGGCGGCTGCAACAGGAGCGGTCAAGTTAGATGTTACAAGTGAAGAAGAAATAGTGTCATCACAAGCATACAAAGATTATGAAAAATACATTGAAGAAGAAGTGGAATATCAAAGACCAAGATTTAAATCAATGTACGAAGAATAACATATTTTCATATGATATCTACCGTTCTGCCTATATATGTGACCAGAAGTCCCGGGAGTTTATATCTATAAATCCTGAAATCCATTGTGAACGCTGGATTTCAGGATTTATTTTGCTTGCAATTACTTCTAAATAGTAAGTGGTTAATAAAGCACGGATTTAAGCGCTTTATCTACTGTGAGATTCTCCTCAGAAAAAGAGGGTTTTAGCGAAATTAAGAAAATATAGCGCTCAAATTTACGGACTGTAAAGTGTAAAGTAAAAGAAGTGAGACCTAAGAGGGAGTTGTGGTCAGAGTTGTCTCTGTCTATATCTGATAGTATAAGATCTAATCGGAGAGGAATATCTTTCATGAATAGACCTTTTATTATTGACATAAACTACAAGTAAATTTCTTTTCAATATGAGGCATATTTTATGGAGCAAAAGAGATAAAGAGTAAGAGTAAGAGTAAGATTCTATTTCTAATACGTAAAGATATCTTTACATAAAACGTATTTCTTGATAGAATGAGTGTAAAGATATCTTTACGTTAAAGGGGGGGTGTACAGTTGGTAGTAATCAATAACATAAAACAAATCCGAACCAATAAAGGGATTACTCAGATAAAAATGGCTGAAGACTTACAAGTAACCCGTCAAACCATAAATGCTATAGAGAAGAATAAATACAACCCAAGCTTAGAGTTAGCCCTGAAACTAGTTAGATATTTTGAACTACCCATTGAAGAGATATTTATTTTGGAGGATGATGAAGAATGAAAAAACAGACTAAAAAGAAACAAAAGTATATGCCGTATTTGATAATTGGGGGTACATTCTTTGGCTTCGTTATTGGATCTATATTAATCTCTTTATATGAGGGTGAATTTAGATATGATGGACTGATTGGAGGAGGGTTATCTTGTTTGATCCTTACAGTCATTGTTGTTATTAAGCAAAAGCGTAAAAACAACAATATTCCAGAAGTGGATGAAAGAGTAAAAAACAACACGATAAGATTCTTTTTTTATGTCTCACAGATATTTTTAGGAATTCTATTTTTATCTTTGGGTCTGATTAGCCTTACGGGAGTAGAATCTATCCGACTGATTTATTTATGGATATTCTTTTTCTCTTACATAGCTGTTGCTGGAATTGGAAGTCTTATTGTAAGAAAAGTATAGCTGGAATTCATAAATTTAGAACTGTAATTTTTATGATTTTATCAGAATGATCGCGAAAAATAAGTCAAAGAGGCTCAGTGCCAAAGCAATCGGTAATCACACGCCGTTACTTATGGTGGGGTTCACCGGACCACATCCTTCGGCGTAAACATTGCACTTTGTAATAATTCAGCTTAGTACTTATGATACAATATAACTGATATAGAACATTAAATATGATTGGAAGTTATTGAAAATACACTTCGCTTTGTCTGAAAGAATTGCTGATGGAGGATGGTCTATTTTGAAAGTTAAAGAGGTAGAAATTCGCTCCGGTATGGATCGTTCTAATATCCGTTTTTATGAGAGAGAAGGATTTATAAATCCCGAACGATTAGAGAATGGATATCGGGAATATACCGAAGATGATTTAAATAAATTAGTATGGATCAAGCTTCTTAGAAGCCTGCAGATTTCACTAGATGAGGTGAAAAGTCTGCTTTCAGACGAAAAGTCACTTCTAGAAGTGCTTAAGGAACAGGTCTCTGATCTGGAGGAGACAAAAGGAGATATTCTCTATGCTCAGCAGATCTGTGAGAAAATCAGACAAAGCGGAAGTCATATCAGTGAGCTGAACCCGTATGAGTATCTGGAACTTTTAGAAAAGAAAGAAGTAGTCTCTAAGCATGATTATTTTACGGTGAAGAAGGACCGGTTACCGCAAGTATTTCTTCCCTGGACCCGTTTTTTTGCAAGAAGCTTAGACCTAGCCTTATATGTTCTTTTATGGGGGAGCATACAGGTATTTTATCTGCATGTTCCACTGGTGAATAAGAGCATACGGGGTCTAATTCTAGACGTTTTGATGATAGTATTTTTTATGATGATCTTTGAGCCGATCTTGATTGCTATAACTGGAACCACCATTGGGAAGTCAGTATTTGGATTAAAAATTAAGACCTTTGAGATGACGAAGCTATCTTATGGGGATGCGTTGAGAAGAACGTATCTTGTTCTTGTGGACGGGATGGGTCTCTTGATACCCATCTATTCGATGATCAGACTCTTCAAAAGCTATAAGTTATGCAGCGACGAGGAGGTCCTTCAGTGGGATGAAGGTCTTGCCTATGATCTTAAAGACAATAATAAACTTCGTTATCTCGCTGCAGGAGGAGTATCAATACTTGTTCTACTGCTGTTTATTCTGACATTTAAAGCACAGGTATTTCCACCTCATAGAGGAAATCTGACGCTGAAAGAATACACGGAGAATTTCCAGTATTATCAGAAGCTGCTTGGTGTTGATTTTTCAGGGTATACTTTGAGTGATACAGGACAATGGACAGAACCATCAGATAAAGAACCCGATCTTCTCATTGGATATGTGGAAAGCCCTATGATGCTTTATTCATTTAAAGATGGAATCGTAGATACGGTTTCTTTCCATATAAACATTCAGAACAAAAGGCAGACACTATATACGTATAATAACCATATGCTGGTTAGCTATCTTTCGATGGCAGGTGCCCAAGAGACTATCGGGCTGTTTTTCAATAAGATGGAAGAGATTACGACTGTAGTTTCCAAAGACGCCTCTGAAGGATTCTCCCATATCATAAATAATGTCAGTGCATCCTCAGAAGTAGAACTGGTAGGATATCAAAACACCTCACCACAGTATGTGGTACCTCTTGATGATGCAAAAGAGTATATCTACAAGGTCAATTTTTCTGTTAAAAAGAATGATTAAGTTTTGGTTTATCCCTACAGTGTTTTATCTGTAGGGATTTTTTTATTTTCCAATGAGCAAGTATAGGGATACCTAAGCAATTTTCCTTTTACTTTATAGAGCCATGCAATTTAAGTCTTATTTAGACCAGTTTCATATAAAACATGATAAAACACAAAGAACCTGTTGACTGTGCACCGAGTGCATGGTTTATAGTAGGTCCAAAGTAGAGAAATAGAATGTCATCAAAATACTATTTGAAGGTTCTCTGATAATCTATTATCTCTACTATATGAGAGGTGATCATATAGATAATAAATGAATCATTGGTGTTGCACACTTTTACAGGGAGGTTTGAAATGAAAAAGTATGAAAGAATGATATTCACAATGTTGTTGCTGATGTTCTCACAAACTGTAGCGTATGGGTACAATTATATCGGACACGGTGTTACTAATACACAATATGGATTTGTAAATGCCTATGACACAAGCAACAGGATATACACATCGTATACTTTAGAAAATATGAATGCTTCAGGTGTTGCAGCTGTAAGAAATGAAGCGGATACATTTTGGGTTGTGAAGAATGTATATAGCTCTCTTAATCCTTCAGATTATCCTAAAGTGGTTATAGCCGATCGTTCTAAGAATGGGAATCATTACCATGCTTTCAGGGAGCAAATTATTACTAAGTAGTTTGAATTTCACTAGGAAAGAAACTTTATCTTAATGAATGGGTTTCTTTCCCAGTGAAATATCTTGACTATCACAAGGGAGGGAATGAACATGAAGCGCTTTACTTATATCTTCATCCTTTTATATACGTTTATTTTGACGCTAGGGATTGTAAATTCATTCAACGAAAGTTACTTCAACCGTCTTCAGTTTTTGCCAGTTGAGTTTAAGAACCAAACTGAAAAAGATTCTCTTGTACTAAATCTATATCTGAAGGAGAATGATCTGTCTGAAAACGATGCTATGAAAAGACTTCTTCATCTTGCTAAAGAGAATAAGCTCGAAGTGATGGTAACCCTTGAACATAAGGATATCTTAGGACGAAGCGTGAAGAGTACATACATATACTCAGATGAATTCAGATTAAATAATGTTTCATACCTTGAAAAGGAGATTGATATCAACTTTTCGGATGATAAACAAAAGGGGTACATCAGTTCTGACCCACTGGATGACAAAAAAATTGGTGGGATTCGTTTTCTGTCATCGAAATATACCAGAGGTAAAGAGTATCCAGTTTTGAGATTTCTTCCGATGCACAGTTTTGATGAGAATAACGAAGCATCTGTAAATTTTTTTGCACCCACTATTGTTTATGACAAAGAGGAAGTAACGAAAAATAATCTGATTAAGAAAATTCAAGAAGAGTATCCATTTTTAAATCCAATGGAAATATATGAATCAGAACAATTTTCAGAGGATATGGAGATGGAAACAGCTTCCTTAACAGATTATCTACCATCTATTATGCTGCTCATCATTCTTTTGACAGCGACGAGTCATGTGAATGGCAGTATCAAAGAAATCAGTATCCGAAAACTTCAAGGCAATTCGTCAAAAATTATATTCATGAGAATTATGACGTCCTATATTCGCTTTATCGTCCTTTATTACATCATCGGGACAGTATTTTCTTATTTTATTCTTGGAGGAGATTTCAGCAGTATTTCATTGAATATTATCCGACCTGTGATTGGAAACATGAGAAACTTTATTTTGATTCTGATCATTTTCATGATGCTGACCTATGGATACATCTATTACATCGGAAATTTCGTAGCATTGAAAAGAAGCAAATCTCGTATGACCACAGTGTATATGAATCTACTTCTTAAAATGATACTGATCATCCTCATTCTGGCACCACTGGCACAAGAAATACAAAGCGGAGCGGATGCTCTGCAAAGAGTTTATCACTATACAAAAGCATCAGAAGATTACGAAGGGAAGTATATGGTGAATTTAGCCACTTCCTTGGACTTCTATGTGGATCCAGAGGATGACAGGCAGAGTGATTTCCAAAAGTTATTATTTAATGAGTTTATTTTGAATAATGAAGGGTTCTATGCAGATTTCTCATCTGCTTACTGGCCTCCTCAAGCGGTGGAGGGATTTCTCGCAGGTGGTTTAGAGGCTCCATATCCAAGTGTTTCTGCAGATTACAATTTTTTGAGGAAGTATAAGATCAGGGATGAAGAAGGGAAGGAAATAGATCTTTCTAGTATCAAAGAAAACACTGTTTTCATTCCGATGAATCTTAAAGATGTGAAGCATCAGATCTACAATCAGACCTACAATCAGATTACACATAGTGTTCCTAATGTGATGTATGTTTCTTTTGACAAGCCATTTCTGCATCCTGATGTGGGAAGCGACAACCTATTCGTAGAAGACCCTGTGGTGAATTACATAGTGGAATACGTAAGAGGGGTGAATGTAACGTACACCAATGCTTTATATTCCTCTCAGACTAAACTTCGGAATATTTTGGATCAAAGTGCGTTTAAAGATTTCTTCCAGGTTGAAGCCTATGAGCCAATTTATGAGTTTTATTTAAATGGTTATTGGGAAACCTTTATGGAGTCGATATTTTTTCTTCTGATGTTCTCCTTGATTCCCTTGATTTTCCTGTATCAGAGTCTGTCATTTCATTTGAGCGAAACAAAGAAGGAAATCGCAGTCAAGTACAGTATGGGATCTTCCTTCATCAAGAGATACAGAGAGATTATATTTCTTCATCTATTGCCCTACGGAGTCTTGATTTTTACCGTGGCCACTTCTCTTAAAATACCCAAAGCCATAGGTGTACAAATGATACTTTACTATATAGTTCTAGATTTGATGTTCATGATGATAATTCTTAGAAAGTTTGAGCGAAAATCGGTGGCGGAAATTCTAAAAGGAGAATAAGTATGGAGAATATTATAGAAATCAGAAACCTGAAAAAAGGATTCAATGATCTTGTCATCTTTGATGAGTATAATCTGGACATTAGAAGAAACAGCTTTACAGTCATCAGTGGGGCATCGGGCTCAGGTAAATCCACACTGCTGAACATGATAGGACTCCTGGACGGTGAAGATGGAGGAACCATTGTAAGGTTTGGCAAGAAAGGAGTAAAGCCTTTTACAAAAGCTTCCGAAATTATCCTGAGTGAAAAAATCGGATATCTCTTTCAGAACTTTGCCCTCATTGATCACAAGTCTGTTCGTTATAACATGGAGATTGCTCTAGAAAATGTCAAATCGGATCAGAAGGGAGAGCTTATCTCGAAAGCTTTGAAAGAAGTAGGTCTGGAAGGGTTTGAAGAGAAGATGATCTACAAGTGCTCTGGCGGAGAGCAGCAGAGAATTGCTTTGGCAAGGCTGATGCTGAAACCCTGTGAACTGATCCTAGCAGATGAGCCCACGGGAAGCCTCGATCATGGCAATAAGATGATCATTCTGGAAGTGCTTAAGAGGCTGCATGGAGAAGGGAAGACCATTCTCATTGTCACCCATGATGAGGAGCTTATGAGTATGGGAGATCCCCATGTAAGACTGGAGAATCTTCATGAAGATACTGCGATGAGGAGGGGAAATTAGTTGGAAAATATAAAGAAACTCAAGGAATTGGCATTTGTTTTCCTGGATTTTTTTTGGGTGATACAGGACAATGGCCAGAACCATTCGTCAATAACATAAAAAAATGTTGACTGTATACTGAGTGCATAGTATAAGGTGGTTTTTAAGAAGGATTCAAATCATGTTTATGTATTTCCACAAGGTGCAGACATCAAGAAGAGGTGTCAACAGAGTCTGCAGGTTTTCTGCAATCTAATTCTTCACTTCAAAAAATATCGGAGGTGATAATTAATGAGACAAATAAACTGATAAAAACTCATCGATTGAATTAATAATTATATGGAAGTTTGAAGTGAAAAAAATCGCAGTTTTATTCCTGACCTTACTCGTAACAGCTCAAGTGACCGCATATGGATATACGATAGTAACGCATGGTATAAGAGATACGTCCTATGGGTATGTGAATGCTAATGACGATTCCGAACGTGCATATACAGTGTTTGTCTTAGAAAACATGAATGCAGGCGGAGTCGTGCAGTGGGAAGCAGCAGTAACAGCAGCTGGGTTACAAAAAGTGTTGCTGGAACACTTAATCCTGGAAATTATCCAATGCCCGCAATGATTTCAATCAATAAAACCACAGGTCATCAGCATGGTTTTAGAGAGTCAATAATTGCTCGATAAAATAGTGATTCCAAACGAACTCTATGGAGTGCAAAAAGACATGGAGTTCGTTCCTGATTAGCCTAGAATTTCCTAAAAGAAAAAAGGAGAATAGCATGAAAAAATTCGCCTATGTATTTATCTTTCTTTATGGATTTATTGTAACCTTTGGCATATTCAATGATTTCAATGAAAGATACTTCACGAGTATGGACAATACAATTCTGGAGTATCATGACTGGACGGATAAGAACGGTGTGATCATCAATCTGTATTTGCAGGAACAAGGCGTGTCCGTTCACGAAGTAACGGATAAACTACTTGAAATGGGGAAAAGCACCTCTCTAGAGATCATGATGAGTCTTAATCATGATGACATTTATCAAAGAAAAGTTCAAAGTCTTTATATTTATTCAGATGAATTTAAGTTTGAAGATTTCTTCTATCTGGAGAAAGGAACTCATGTGGATTTTGGACACCTTGCAAACGATCAGTATATAAGTTCCGATTCTATAAATGATGAAAAAACTGACAGCATCAAATTTCTGTCTGACAAGTACATTATGGGAAACACCTATCCTGTACTTAATTTTATGCCGCTTCATACGGCTGGAAAACACAATGAGGGAGAAGTAAATTTTGTTGGAATCTCTTTTTTCTTTGATAACTCGATGAGTATGGCAGAAATGAAGGCGATGATTCTTGATGCTTTTCCATTCATGTACGAGGTAGATATCTATGATTTAAACAGTCCTATAGAAGAAGAAGTTGAAGATAAGCCGGTGAAGCTTACGGAATTCCTGGCGCCCATCCTCTTACTTGTTATTCTACTTAGTGCCACAAGCTATATTAATGCCAATATGAAAGAAGTAAGCGTAAGAAAGATGCATGGAAATCAAAGTACTGTGATTTTTAAAAGACTTATGAGAAGTTTCATTCTGTTTTCCATCCTCTCCTATAAAATTAGTATTCTTTTCTCGTATTTCATTTTAGGTGGAGATTTCACGCTCATTTCGCTTAATGTAGTGAAACCCATGGCCATGAATCTTCTGATGTTTACTGGAGTAATCTTGATTTTTGCAATCCTCAGTTATCTCTATGTGAGATATGTTGCTTCTTATGTTGCACTAAAGAGAAGTATTGTGAATATGAAAATGGTGTATGGAAACATAATTATAAAAACAGTACTTCTTCTTATTGTACTGACGCCACTGGTTCATGAGATTTCTACAGGTGTTGAAGCGTTTCGCAAAATATACCATTATGGTTCCCGCACAGAAGAACATTACAATTATAACCTGTTTACAAACCAGTCTATGATGACTTCTCTGCCAGGAGAGATTGGAGAGAATCTAAACATGAATCAGATCCTGTTTGAGGAGATGATTCTAAGGGGAAAAGGCATGTATGCGGACTTTTCACATGCTCACCTGGATCGGCAGATGATTGAATTTTATGAAACCATAGGTATGGAGATTCCTTATCCAAGCATCATCGTAGATTATCAGTATCTGAAAGAATATTCCATCAGAAATGAAGACGGAGAAGTTCTGAATCTATCTCAAATCACTGAGAACACTGTCTTCGTGCCTCTTCATCTCAAAGGAGAGATATTTCAAACCTATACTGGGCTAGATCAGAATGGAAAGAATACCTACTATGTCAATTATGAGGGTGGATTTTTAGCCCCCGATATTTCATGGCCGAAAATACTAATAGAAAACCCGGTGGTGTATTTTATCACTAAGTATCGAAGCGAGATTCAACCCGTATATAGGAGTGCCTTTTATTCTTCGTATGATGATCTTTCTTTAGTACTTTCAAAGTACCAGATGGAAGCCTATTTTAATATTGAAAATTATGTGATCAAGCATAACTATTATCTAGAGAGTTACATGAAAGAGTTCATCACCGCCATGGGATATCTGATGCTTTTTACCATCATCCCAATGATTTTTCTGTATCAGGGATTGTCCTTTCACTTTAACGAAAGAAGGAAAGAAATTGCACTGAAATACAGCATGGGGAGCAGCTTCCTCAGTAGATACAGAGAAATGATTCTGATGCACCTTTTACCTTATTTTGCGATTCTATTGACCGTCTGGACCACGACGAATGACAACAAGGCATTAGCCACCAAACTGGCTCTTTACTTTATAGTCATAGACCTACTGTTTATGAGCTGGATTGTCAGAAGGTTTGAGAAAAAGTCTATTTCTTTAGTATTGAAAGGAGAATAAGTATGGAGAATATTATAGAAATCAGAAACCTGAAAAAAGGATTCAATGATCTTGTCATCTTTGATGAGTATGATCTGGACATCAGAAGAAACAGCTTTACAGTCATCAGTGGGGCATCAGGTTCAGGTAAATCCACACTGCTGAACATGATAGGGTTATTGGACCGAGAAGATGGTGGAACCATCGTAAGATTTGGCAAGAAAGGGTTAAAGCCTTTTACAAAAGCATCCGAAATCCTTCTGAGAGAAAAAATCGGATATCTCTTTCAGAACTTTGCACTCATTGATCATAAGTCTGTTCGTTATAACCTGGAGATTGCTCTTGAAAATGTCAAATCGGATCAGAAGGGAGAGCTTATCTCGAAAGCTTTGAAAGAGGTTGGTCTGGAAGGGTTTGAAGAGAAGATGATCTACAAGTGCTCTGGCGGAGAGCAGCAGAGAATTGCTTTGGCAAGGCTGATGCTGAAGCCCTGTGAGCTGATCCTAGCAGATGAGCCCACGGGAAGCCTCGATCATGGCAATAAGATGATCATCCTGGAAGTGCTTAAGAGGCTGCATGGTGAAGGGAAGACCATTCTCATTGTCACCCATGATGAGGAGCTTATGAGTATGGGAGATCCCCATGTAAGACTGGAGAATCTTCATGAAGATGCTGCGATGAGGAGGGGAAATTAGTTGGAAAATATAAAGAAACTCAAGGAAACTGTGGTTCAGAACGTAAGAAAGGGAATCATCGGAAAAGATCCGGTGATTGAGCTTCTTCTGATTGCTTTTCTATCAGAAGGACATATTCTATTGGAAGATCTGCCTGGTATGGGAAAAACCATGCTGGTTCGGTCTTTCTCCAAAACCCTGGATTTGCCATTTAAGAGAATTCAGTTCACACCGGATCTTCTTCCAGGCGATATAACAGGAGTCAGTTTTTATAATCAGAAAGAAAGAGAATTTGAGTTCAGAGAAGGTCCACTCTTCTCTCATGTCATTCTGGCGGATGAGATCAATCGGGCAACACCAAGGACACAATCGGCTCTTTTAGAGGCCATGGAGGAACGACAGATTACGGTGGACGGTGAGACAAGAATGCTGGATAGGCCTTTTATGGTGCTGGCCACCCAGAATCCAATAGAATCCTATGGTACCTTTCCGTTACCTGAAGCTCAGATGGATCGTTTTCTCATGAGACTTTCCATGGGCTATCCTTCAAAGGAAGAAGAAAGAAGGATTCTTCTCAATACTCTGGAGGATGTCTTTGATACCATCCATGCGGTTTTTGAGAAACAAGAACTCCTCAGCTATATCGAGGAGATGAAGAAAGTCAGAGCCAAAAAGGATGTGATGGATTATCTCCTGGATCTTGTGGAGAAAACGAGAGATCACGACAAGATTAGTGTTGGCGTTAGTCCCAGAGGTTCCATAGCTCTTTTTAGAGCCTCTCAAGCCAAGGCAGCGGTAGAGGGGAGATCCTTTATGCTCCCGGAAGATATTCAGTATATGGCACCATTTGTACTGAATCACAGGATTTCATCGGGGATGGGGCAGTCTCTTGAAGAGAGTATGGAGATCATTTCTGAGATTGTAAAAGAGACAAAAGTTCCGCTGGAAGATCTGGAGGCGCTCTGATGCTGTGGGCATTTTTCGGCATGCTCATTGCCATCATCGTTCTGAATGAAGTGCTGTTTTATTATGGGGACAAGAAGCTTTCCTACGGGGTACAGACGGATAAGAATGTGTATGAAATTGGAGAGGAGATTACCCTTACACCGGTGATTGAAAACAGAAAAATCCTTTCCATTCCTTTCCTAAACGTGACGGAATACTATGGAGAGAAGTTTTCAGAAAGTCAAAATACGTATCATCTTTTTGTCATGCCTTTGCAGAGGATTACGCTGGAACATAAAATCTATGGAAAAAAACGAGGACTTCACACCTTCGATGGAGCTCAGCTCAAGATGACAGATCTTCTGGGATTCCATAATAAATTTCTGGAGAAAGCCATAAACCAGGAAGTGGTCATTCTTCCAAGGAAAGAGGAGCTAAGGGAACTCATTCTGCCTTTTGACAGTCTTCATGGCGCGGTTTCTGTGAAAAGGTGGATTGTGGATGATCCTCTGATGCTTAGAGGCGTAAGAGAATATACGGGAAGAGAGTCCCAGAGATATATTCACTGGCCTTCTTCATTAAAACACCATCGTATTCTAGTGAAGAAGTTTGATTTTACTGCAGATCAGAGCGCCATGGTCTTTCTCAGCATGGAAAGCAGCAAGCCTTACTGGAAAGATCCCGATGTGGAAGCATTAGAGGAAAGCATCATCACAGCCAGAGCTGTACTGGAGGAGCTTATGAAGGAAAAGATCCCTGCAGGCTTCTCCAGTAATGGATACAATGCTAAAACAGACAATGGGGGAGTCAGTTTTCCACCTGGACTTTCTCCGAAGAATCTTGAAAAGTATACGATGCTTTTAGGGAAAATGGGAGGCATGGTATCGGATAGCCTGGAAAACAGCTTAAAGAAGCTTTCCAGAAACAGAAGCTCATTTCAGGTGGTGGTGCTGATTGTGCCAAAAGTTCTGAAGGAGCATGTGTTGCCCATAAATGAGTTTTCAAAAAACGGTAAACTCGTGCTCATTGCCATGAGGGAAGACCATCTTACAGAAATATCCAGAAATGTCAGGATTTATAAAGGGAGGGATTTTTTGTGCAGCTGATGATACTTGAAGTTTTGTCTTTTGTTTCCCTTTACCTGATGATGCTACTTGTTTTCTTTCAGGTGGAAGTAGTTTGGAGTATTCCCATCTATCTCTACAGTGCTCTGGTTCTGCTTTTCTTTCAAGGGAAGTGTGAAAAGAGAAACTGGAAGACCACAGTTCTGCTGGGGGTTTCACTTTCTCTGCCAATGCTTCTTTATTTTACCTTGGAGAGAGTTCTTTTTACGCTTCTATTTGCTATAGGATGTATGTACTACTATGAGAAATTTATGGGAAGACTGGAGATGGAAGAGCGCGCAAGCAGGTTTAAAGTGTATTACAGCATCATGACAGTTCTTGTTTTTGCAGGCATTCTCGTAAAGCCAGTTCAGGAGAAAATGTTAAGTATACTTCCGTTTATGATGTTCTACCTGTTTTCGGAAATTCTTTTAAGTGTAACTTTAAGGCAATCCGCTTATGGAACTACATCGAAGAAAAATAACAGACGAATCTATGTTTTCTTCATTTTAGCCATGGTGCTTTCCCTTATCATCAGTGTTGAAGGGATCCGAATACAGCTTCTTTATGGCGCTAGTATCATCTTCGGTTTATTACAGAAGGCACTGTTCTTTCTTCTCTATCCGTTACTGTATGTGGGTCTATGGATTTTCACAGCTTCTGGCAGAAGACTAATGGAGGTTTTCAGTGACAGTTATGTAGAACAGGAAATACCCGGCGCATCCCCGGGCATAGGGGAAAAGATCAAGATGGCTCAGAACAGTGACCTATGGGGATTTGTTTTAGGTGCTGGATTGTTAGTGGTAATTATGGTTATTGGTTACTTTGTATATAAGAAACGAAGAGTGGATAACTACAGTAGAAGACCTCTCAATGAAAAAAGAGAATATCTGATCTCAAAAGAGACTCTTTTTAACAGAAAAAAAAGAGACCGATTTCCTTCAGGATATAACGAACAGATCAGGTACTACTACAGAAAATACCTTCGAAAACTAAAAAAGAGCAGAATGCTTGAAGTGAGTGATACATCCCAGAGCATCAGCATAAAAGGTGATGGAGTTACTCAAAATAACGATGAAATTAGAGATCTCTATATTCAGTTCAGATACGGTGGAGAGTCTGCGGACAGAAATTCGGTGGATTTCATGAAGAAATTCACATTCAAACCTTTAAAGAAGGATTGAAAGAGGAGGTGTTATTTTAGTGATATGTGATATATGAGAAATCAACATCCATTGTAATTCGAGTTAATTCTTTTATGATATCTAACAACAAATAACGGCGTAAATCATATAAGCTTTGAGACTCATATTAAGAACATGCAAATTGAAATAATAAGTAGATTTGAAGAATGGTAAGTTTTCAATATTTTAAATATTCGAATTTAGTGTTGAACTACAATAATATTAATGCTAATATATATATATATATATATATATTGATAATATTAGGAAAGGTATAGTTGGAAAAATATAGGGATTCTATTTTTTAAGGTAAGGAGTGTTTTATGAAGAAAATCAGCTATTTTCTCGTCATACAGTTGGCGATTGCGACCACTTACCTGATTGTCACAACCTTCAATGTCAGATATACATTTAACCTGGAAAATTTTTTGCATCCCGACTTTGATGACCAGAGCACATATAGTTTCATGTTTGATGAGAGTATGTTCACTGCCGTTTCATCGGAAGAGTTTATGGAAACGATAAAAAATAGTTCAGATGAGAACGAAGTGACCTTTCGTGTGATTGTAGGTTATTCTGACGAGGTGAACAGAAATGTCATGGAGAACTATATCTATTCTTCTTCAGTGGAGATAGAAGATCTCTTTTATACTCAAAACGGTAGTAGAATTTCCTGGAGTGACAGCAGTGAGTCCACTTTTTATTCAACCAATAAGGAGGATTCCTCAGCAGTGACGATACAGATGCTCGATGAGAGCTACGCATCAGGGCTCCTATATCCTCTATTATATTTCCGTCCTCTTCATCAGATTTATGAAAGTCCGCAAAAAGATCCTTATTATGTGGTTTATTTCTATGGGGAAGGTAGCGATATCAGAAAAGTCCGAGACGAAGTAGTTGATACCCATGGGCAGATCCAGGCTTCACAATTTCTCAAGGTGGACGGCAAGACGTTTATGCCTGACGACTCTATTCGTCAAGGCACCTACCTCTCCGCAGGGATTGCGCTGATTCTTCTCATCATTCTTATTGGCATCATCAATCAGCACCTCAAGGAAGTGAGCGTAAGAAAAATGATGGGACATTCCGATGTGCGGATACAGTGGCGTCTTTTAGGGATATTTTTCCTGTCACTTCTACTTGTTTATGTAATTACACTAGGAATAGCGTACTGGATTTTTGTGGGCGATGCGGGAAGCATCGGTACGGCTATTTATAAAGGTCAGCTTATGATTTTAGCATATTTTGCTGCAGGTCTACTGGCCGTGTTTGCAGGTTCCTACGTCTATATCAGATATATTTCCTCTGCCATGTATCTCAAGAGAAAATCCACATACAAGATGCTTCTCTATGGAAACCTTTCAGTGAAGATCCTGATCTTTATACTGGTCATCACCCCACTTCTGACGAAGCTGGAAAGTGGATATCGCTCCTTCAGAGATGTAAACTACAGGGAGAGAAAACACGATGCTGATCTATATAGATACAATGTGAGTCTCGACATTCCAATGTCAGATTTTGATCGAATCATGAAAATGTTTGGAGATGCATTTGAGATTTCAGAAAAAGAGAATGCGGTACTCGCTGATTTCAGTGATGCAGACTTGAGTCTGTTTGAAGAATTTGATGTGGAGCTTGCACCGAATACGGTATCCTCAATCGTGGTCAATACAGAGTATCTAAAGGACTACAAGATTCTTCGTGAAGATGGAACTGCTCTTGATCTGGAGACCTTACAGGGGAATACCATGCTGGTTCCACTTGAACTGAAGGGAAAACCTTTTATAACCATATCTCAGAAGGAATATCCAAAAGTTTATGTAGAATTCCAGGACTCTTTCTATAATCCGGATATCAGTAAAAGAGATCACTTTAAAGTGAACGATCCCATTGTATTCTATATGAAGGAATATGATGCTTCCGGCATGCAGACGCTTTATGGAGCTGTCTATTATAGTGATCTGGAAGGGCTTAGAGAGTCCTTTGACGAAGCTGGTTATGGAGACGCTCTGCGGGTAACGGATCTTCGTCCGGTATATGATTTCTACATGGGTGAGTATAAGCAGGAAGCACTGGAAAGTCTCTATATTTTCGCACTATATCTTTCGGTGGTTCTGATTCTTCTTTATGAAATCATTTATCTTCAACTGGAAGAGAAAAGGCAGCTGATTTCGATTCAGTATCTGCTTGGAAAGTCCTATGGTGAGCGTTACAGGAATCTCTACCTGATGAGTCTTGTGTCCTATGCAGTACTGATCCCATACAGTCTGATCTTGCTGAAAGTATCAACAGTCAGTTTGCTAGTGCTATTCAGTATCCTGATTCTTCTGGAAATGATTCTGGTATCAGGTCTGATCAAACGTTTTGAATCAGCGGATATGGTGAAAACCATAAAAGGGGCGTAGTTATGGAAAATGTAATTTCAATTCAGGGATTAGAAAAGAATTTCGGTAAAAAGACGGTCTTTTCCAGGTTCAACCTAGAAATTCCAGAAGGCAGTTTTACGGTGATTTCTGGCGCTTCAGGATCTGGAAAGTCCACGCTTCTCAATATCATCGGGTTACTGGAGAAGAAAGACAAAGGCGAAATGGTGCACTTTGGACAGAAGAATATCAAGCCCTTTTCAACAAAAGCGACGAATCTTCTGAAGGATAAAATCGGTTACCTTTTTCAGAACTATGCTTTAGTCGATAATGCCACAGTAGAGTATAACCTGAAGCTTGCCATGGAAGGTCATGACACGAGCAAAGAAAATAACCGAGTAAAGGAAGTTCTGGAGGTAGTGGGACTCGCCGGATTTGAAAAGAAGAAAGTATATCAGTGTTCTGGAGGAGAGCAGCAGAGAGTGGCCATTGCAAGGCTGATGTTGAAGCCCTGTGAACTGATTCTGGCCGATGAACCTACAGGAAGCCTAGATCATGAGAATAAAATGAAAGTTGTAGATCTCTTGAAGGGATTTCAAAGAGCAGGTAAGACAGTGGTTCTTGTAACTCATGATGAGGATCTGATGCACTTAGGAGAACCTCTCATACGGATTGATCAAGTACCATAAAATAAGGCGAAATAAAAATCCATCTTTAAGGCTATAAAATGTCTTAAGGTGGATTTTTCGTTAAAACAATTAAATTCTACCGATACCGGCTAAATCAAAATACACATTTCTCGCTCTAAAGGGACCGGGATTAGTCATTTGCAGTTTGAATTTTTCAAAATCGCTGATTCTTTTTGAATGATAGTAGGGGACTTCGAACCGAAGTATATTACTTCTAAGCCATTCAGGAACGGCTATCTTGTGAATCTGAAGATTGTAGTCGATAAGGGCTGCGACTTTTGTCAAAAAGTTCAGTTCATCTTCACTGCAAAGTGATAAGTCCACAGGAATGAAAAGACTGTCTATGAAGTCTTTGTTTTTGTATTTAAGTAGTTCAAGAAGCTGATTTAAACTTGCATCAATATCCGGGTAATCATATAATTGCTGTAAATATTTATTTCCAATCATAACCCAAATCCTCTCCTAAATACCTTATAAAGTTTTGTTGTCTCTCACCAATGAGTGTCAATGGGATATACTCTTCACATAGATGAAGTAATTCTTCTTTTGTCTTGATAGATAGGTCCTAGCACAGAAGATAGGCATCGATGAAATCCTTTGCTGGTTCTGGTCTTGCTGCCAGGATTTTCATAGCAAGAAGCTGTTTAGCAGAAGGTTTGAGAATCTTTAGGTTTGAGTAAACCTTATAGGTTTCTTTGTCCTCTTTTAGAATGGACTTCAGAGGTTCCTTAATTTCTTCGTTGATCCATCCTTCAGATAGACTAAATGCATATTTTGTCAATTCAAGAATATAGTTAAATAATTTTTGATTAACATCTGAAAAAACGCAGTCAATATCTCTTGTAGCGGGTCTGTTGTCATAGACCATTGTCATTATTGAACCATCGTAAACTGTAATCTCGAGTTGAAGCTGGTTTTCTAGTAAAAGTTCATTCATATATTCGAAAATATCCAGCAGTTTCTTTTTATCCATCATCTCTATGTTGTCCATCATCAGGGTGAATCCCCCTTTCTAATAAAGTTATTTATATCTTTATTATATCATATCCGGAAAGAGTAGAGTATTAATGTCCTTTATTTATGGTACGGTTCACCGTACACTACATAACAGCGTCAGAGAAGAAATTCAGTATATCATGTCAGAGTATTGACATATTAGTCTATTTCCAATAGACTAAAGTATATGATCTATTGGAAATAGACTGAGGTGATAAAATTGGACTTTTATAAATTTGGAGACATAGAGGAAAGATTTGCAGAGTTGATATGGAAACATGAACCTATCAGTTCTGGAGAACTGGTAAAGTTATGTGAAAATGAGCTGAATTGGAAAAAATCAACAACATATACAGTGTTAAAAAAGCTGTCAGAGAAAGGTATATTCCAAAATATAAAATCAGAAGTAACCTCTCTCATAACCAGAGATGAATATTATTCCATGCAAAGCAGATATTTTGTGGAGGACACCTTTGGTGGTTCATTACCGAAATTTCTTAGCGCGTTCTTTAATGGAAAGAAAATCAGTGAAAGGAAGATGAAGGAACTGGAGAGGCTTATTGAAGAGTATGATGAGGTGGAGAAATGAGCAGCATATTTTTAACCGTTCTACAAATGAGTCTAACAGGATCCTATGCAATCATTGTGGTTCTATTGATAAGATTGCTATTACGAAATTTCCCGAAGACTTTGATTTTTCCAATTTGGAGTGTTGTTGCATTTAGACTGATGGGTCCATTTACACTAAAGGGAAAGTTCAGTTTAATGCCATCAGCAGAAGGCTTCGACGGAGGATTTACGTTGCTTGAGAAGGGTGCAGCACAAAGTTCCCTGGCTTTACTTAGCAGGTATGATTCTATCAGAATAGCATCCTACATCTGGGCTATGGGTTTTGTATCTCTAATGATATACACTTCAGTTTCTATGCTTCTTTTAAAAGGAAAACTGAAAAATGCGAGTCTGTATCATGATAATATATATGAGGCTTCTCATCTTAAAACTCCATTTGTTATAGGGTTCATTAGACCAAAGGTTTATATTCCTGCTGGAATCGCACATGATGAAAAAAATATCATCATACTTCATGAAAGATCACATATAAAAAGAAAAGACCATATAATAAAGACTTTGGCATTTTTCATTTTATCCGTTCACTGGTTCAATCCTATTGTTTGGTTTGCATTCAAAAAAATGACAGATGATATGGAAATTTCATGTGACGAGACTGCTCTAAATCACTGTAAAACTGACATGAGGAAAACCTATGCGAATACTTTGGTTCGATTTGCCTACAAAATGCATCCAGTTAACGAGAGAATAACAGCTTTCGGTGAAGGAAATCTGGAAGTAAGAGTTCAGCACATTTTAGGATTTCGAAAACCCAAGATAACTAAGACAATCTCAACACTAATCATCATCATCGCAGCAAGTATTGGTCTGATGACGGATCCTATAGATATTATGAGTAATGAAGATTTATCGCCTTATATAGCTGAGTCAAAAAACCAGGACTCGGATGTAAACGAAGTGAAATTAGAGGTGCAAAAGCAAGTGCGACTACAGAGTGAGCATTTGGATAAGATATTTGATTAGAATGAACCATGGAATCTTCACAAGAAAAGGAACGGAGCGTCATAAACTCATCGATATTTCCATTTGCCTTATATGCAGATTTTTTTCGTAGGAGGATATATGAAACGGGTTGCTTATTTATTGACTATATTTACGGCAGTTTTTATTTTTCTTTATTTATATCAGAATATTTCGCTAAATCATTTCAATGCAATGAATAGCCTGGAAAGCAGTTTTTCTCAAGCAACGGGTAAAGACCATGAAACGATTGAATTAAGTTTACTTAATGATCAGGGTTCCCCGGTTTTGTCTGAACTTACGGATTTTCTCGAATCTAAAAACTACGATGCGATAACTTTCGTGCAGACAAGGAGACATGACTTCATAATTGATACTACAGCTTACTTGTATTCAGATCTAAAATTGAATGAGTTGGAATTTTTCAAAACTGTCCAAGGCAAAAACTTAGACTTTACAATAGAAGAGAATAACTACTATTCTTCCTATTTGGGTGATACAAAAGCATATGATGTCATTGATTATGTAAACTCGAGCTATCAAAAAGACTATCAGCCTAGACTTCTTGTAAAGCCATTAACACTTCTTGACAGCGAACATCCTGAAAAGAAGACGGCATTGGTTTTCATCTATGGAGAAGATAGAGTGCAGATCAAAAATGACATTATAGATAGTGAGATAAATAAGTACGTCGTATCTAATGAATCTTCACTCACCTTCGAATTTTCGACTCCAGATGATCTTCAAGTCGGCTCAATTCATATCCTTCTTATTTTGACGATTGCATCCTTGGTGGTGATCACAATTTGTGAATCAATCGCTTTGAAAAAAGAAATTACAATACGGAAACTCTTCGGAGAAAGCGATACCAGTATTTACTGGGACCTCTTTGCAAAAAGGTACTTGATCAACATGGTCTTATACATTTTCTCCCAGATAACTCTATATTTTCTCATTGTGAAAAATTTCAGACCCATTCACCTTCTGCTGCTGAAGCCTCTTTTAGTGGCTTTTGGGCTGTATTTACTTTTTTGGATTGCAGCAAATGCATTGAGCTATATTATGCTGACAGTGACTGGAAGGCCGTCGAATATCAAAAATAATAGTACGCTGAAATTTTCAGGGGGTGTCGCTGTAGTACTGAAGCTATTGCTGTTAATTCTAATCGTTACACCATTTATTGCTTTGATTAAAACTGCCCCTTTAATGATGGAAGAAAATAGTATTCTTAGAAAGAATAAATTGCTTATGCAAAACAACCTGGTAATTGAAGGGATACTTCTTGACAATACCGTGACGAGTCTCGAAAGTTGGGAGCCGCTTCAACAAACGTTAAAAGTTGTAGAGTCCCAGGAATGGATGTACCATGATTTTTCCAGTAATTTTCTCCCTGATGAAATAAAAGAAACGATTCCTGAAGAAGTCTATAAACGTCAGTTTGTACAACATCCATATATTGTTGCAAATGAGAGGTATCTGAAAAACTATAATATCAGGGACTTAAACAATAATCTAATAAATTTCCGAAGTATCGAGCAGAATACCTTGCTTGTGCCTGAAAGATATAAGGATGAAAAGTTTACTGATGTTTATTTTGGTGGCGGAGATGGAGAAATTCTTTATATAAAAAATCCAGGAACGATCTATAATCTAGCACCGTTGTCTCCGGATTTATCACTTAAGAAACAGAAAGACCCGGTGATTCTTTTTAAAAAAGGATTAGATGCGAATATGCAATGGAATGGAAGCTCTCTTACCATAAAGGATGGCGAAGATACTCGGACGGTGATTACAGATTTTTTGGCAACCAATGGTTTAAACAATCGGATATTTATATCAAATACGAACCAAGAATATGATACTGCGCTTTCTAGAAGCAATGATCAAGTAAGAGCATTTATTCTCGTTCTTGGTCTATACATTCTGATGATTTATATTTTTCAGTATCAGTCCGTGTTTATTTACTTCTATGAGAACAAGGAAAAAGTGGCAGTAAATTATCTTTTTGGGAAATCCTATTTTCAGCGCTATGGCTATATGTTTATAAGCAGTTTGGCTGTATATTTTCTCTCTCTTGTTCTGGGCATGGAGTTCATGGAGCTGGACAGAAAGTATCTTATTGTATTCATACTCCTTGGCATATTTTTTGACTTTATGATTGCCGGGATAATGATTAAGTCCTTTGAAAAAAAGAGAACACTGTCAGTGCTAAAGGGGGAATAGCTTGTGGAAGAGGTTATAGTAAATATTAAGAATATTAAGAAGAAGTATGATGAACAAGTAGTATTCAATAATTTCAGTATGGAAGTTAAAAAAGGAGAATTTGTTTCTGTCATTGGTGAATCTGGAAGCGGAAAATCTACACTGCTGAATATGATAGGTCTACTGGATACTTATGATGGGGGCGAGATCAGTCTTTTTGGGGAGAAAAATATCAGACCCTTTTCCTCCAAAGCCAATAGAATTTTGAGAGATAAAATCGGATATCTGTTTCAGAATTTTGCGCTCATCAGCAATGAAAGTGTATATTACAATATGCATATTGCCATAAAACATCATAGACTACCTGATGAAGACAAGTTGATTCGAAATGCTCTGGAAGAGGTTGGATTAAAGGGTGAAGAAAATAAAAAAGTATATATATGCTCCGGTGGGGAACAACAGAGAATTGCGATTGCAAGGCTTTTGATTAAACCTTGTGAACTGATCCTTGCTGATGAACCTACAGGAAGTCTAGATGAGAAAAATAAAGAGGAGATTTTTAATTTACTGCTTTCAATGAAAAGAAAAGGAAAGACGCTGCTTGTTGTTACTCATGATCCGTCGCTTGTTTCACTTTCTGATCGACATGTCAGAATCAAGTAAAACCTATCTTAGAAGGAGTGAAGATATTCATGTTAAAAAAGAGTTTGATGGTATTTCTAATATTACTGATGACCTCTAGTGTTGTCACTCTACTAACGGGTTGTCAGGAAAAGACAATCTATCAAGAAAAAATAGCAGTTGATTTGGTATCACTTCCTTTCTATGAGAGTACATTAAAATATAATGCTGAACCCAGCACGGAAATGCAAAGTAAATTGTATGATTATTTTTTCAATGACAAAGAAGAGAAAGAGTACATTATTGTAACTAATGATGGAAAAGAAATAGGAGAGAAGATTATAGATGTTCTTCCAGAATCTGGTAGTGATTTATACCCCATAGTTGAGAAAATAAAAGAATCGGGCTATAAAGTTCTATATCGAGATTATTATTATGTTACAACTGTTGAAGATGAAATAATTGCAACGTTTAACGGAGAGAGAGAATTATATCCGAATAATAAATATTTCAAGTTTATAGAAGATAATACAGGTGCATATAAGAATAAAGATTATAGTACAATCAATGATTATATTATAAAAAATAATATCATGATTTTCTCGAAAACTATTACAGAAGAAAGAAAGACGAATCCGTAGTTTTGCATGGTTTAAAAGTATAGTGTAAGCGGTCTTTAATCGGATGGATGTAACCATCAAGGGAAGTATGGGATAATTTTTAGAGAGAAAACAAAAGGTGGCCTCACGGCCGCCGGTGTGACTGTTATACCGAACATTCTTTCTTGACCTGAGGATTCCAGGGTAGGAGATGTTCGATGCCCTCGGACCTTTCTTCCAAAGAGAACCGGGGAAGAATCCCCATAAGTATTCGCAGAAGCTACTTGAAGAACTGCCTCCGATGAAAGAATCTGGTGAAACCGATCTTGAACTGGTAATGCCATGGAATGAAAAAATTCAAAAAACTTATTCATTATGAACGTAATGCGGGGCCGAGAGGTCGCTTTCTTTTACACTAATTATCGCATTAGAGCACTGTGGTTTCTATACGGTGCTTTATTGTCCGTTTACGTTCTTTTGAAGGTTTTTTCCCATGAGAAACAATCATCAAAATTAGCGCAACCTCTATCAGGGCAAGGTAAAGTTAAGATTTACGCCGTTACTTGTGGTACGGTTCACCGTGCTATATTCATCGGCGTAGAAAAATACTGTTTTTCTCTTATCATAGAATTGAGAAAAGCAGTTTTTTTCATGTTCTCAAGAATAGATTAAGACTATTTAAGTGTAATATTTCAAATATGATTTACATACTATTTTCAAGTGGAGTTGTAATCATTAAACAGCAAATAAAATCAGGGACTTAAAGCGGTGTCAATCCATGAGACTAAAATATTGGGAATCATCTTATGGTTCAATCTTTTTATTTGTATATTTGATTGAGGTGTCAAAAATACTTTTTTGAGCCTCGATTAAAGATTGGTTGCTGATTTTTAAACCTTTGATTTCTATTTTTGAGATTTTTGTTGTAGCCACTTGTCTCAAATGCGGTGTTTCACAGCCTGGGGCTATGTCATTATCGGATTGAAGGCAGACTGCGCCCTTGGTGCAGGAAGATGTTTCAGCAGCTTCTTAATATTGTATGCGCCTACTTTCAATAGAAAGAAGGTCTTCGATTTCAGCAATCCCCTGACGGGAATATTGTCCACATTATACTTGCACCGGAGTACGGAAGGAATCCCTTCCACTCCGTTTCGCTGTCTGCTTAATTTCTGGTATTCCTCAGATGACAGACGCTTGACATATTCTGCCCGGATCACCATTTTTCTTGAAACCATGACGATAGCCGGTTTACGTTGAATCTTGACTTTGCAGCTTTTGGATGAGGACATCTTTCACAGTGTTTTTTCTCAAAGATAACTCGGCAACTCTCGATTTTATCGTAGTAGGTGCATTTAATCGGTTCATGATTCATGGGACAATGAAGAACCTGACGTCCGTCTTCAGTGAGCTTAAAGCTCGCAATGACAGGATCAGGTTTTGCACCTAAGAGCGCTGTAGTAATCAATTCAATCCCCTTATCTTTGGCTAACTTGGTATTTTCACTGCCGCTGTAGGCTCCATCGGTAAGCATAATTTCCTTGGATGTGCCATCATGCTGGTCTATGTACTCTTTGCAAAAAGCACTATCGCTATGACTGTTCGTTGCATAACTGACATCCTTAATCAAAGTGCAGCCTTTTTCTCCGACACTTTCAACGATGTTGCCCACATATCCCTTATGGTCTTTACCGTCTTTACGTCGGTAAGTAGCGTCCGGGTCCGACGGATTTTGAAGACTATCAGGGCGGATGTTGGCCGTGTCTTTTGGTTTCAGCGTACCCGTGGAGTCTTCGCTAGTCTGCTCTATTAATACACGGATAAGAAGCCTTCGCTCCTCAAACTCCTGCCATTGATCATCAGCCATAATTTCACGCAGGGCTGCGGCATCTGAGATGGTTTGCTCCAGATGTCCCAGAACATCATCCGATTTACGATAGTAGATGACATCATTGTGATCATCTGCCTGAAGATAATGCTTCATCTTTGAAGGGATAAGTTCATGCATCCCCAATCTGTCAAAAAGCCTCACGGCCTTGGCCGCAACGGTATATACAATTTCAAGTCGTGACATGCGTTTGGCGTTGGACGCAATCATCAGACTATCCATCCGTTTCAGGTTGGAATTCAGCTTTAGGTATTTGCCATAGACATCTGACAAGTCCATCATATCAGCTTCAGAATATCTATTACATATTCCACTTCATAATTGTACAGTCGCTCTCTGAGACGACTGAAGGTACGGTCACTAACAGGTTGTTCGTTGAAACTTGTCGTGTGAAGAGCATATTGGAATCGGATATCACAGCAGATGGAAGACAACAGCTCATCGTCAGATAAACCGAGCATCTCTTCAAGCATTAATGCGCCGATGAAGACATTGATGGGTGTATTGGGTCTTGAGGCAGAGCGCTCGCTATAAAGAACAGCAAAACGTTCCTCATTAATCGCCGGAAAAACTATTTCAGCAAAAGTTTTTGCCCAAGAATTAAGAACAATCCGTTGTGTCCTGGGACTTAAGGAACTGAATCGGTCATCCATGGTGATTTGCTGAAATTCATTAGTCTTGAAAGCCATATCTTTCTACCTAGCAAATATATTTGCTTCAATTTTACCATCAACCAACCGCAATGTAACCCTGAGGTGAATTTACTTTTGACACCTCAATCATATTTAGTTCAGCAATCGGTACTCTTAAATAGATTTACCATTAATCAAAATATAAAAATTCACCAAAAAGCTCTAAAATCCCGAAGAAGTTCGGGGTTTTAGAGCTTTTTGTTATGATAATATATTTATATAGTAAAGCAAAAACAATAAAATAGTAAAATAATCCAGGAGCAATTGTAAAAATAAATAAATAATTATATTGAAATCGTTATTCTTAAGAAATATAATACATATATTATATTCTTGACGTTGTTTCTGTGAAGTCGAGATAGAATATATTATAGTAATTCAATTTTACAATCGGCTTTTATAAAATACATTAAAAATATAGAAAATAAATCTTTAGAGTAAAGTTGAAATCCTCATGTTTAGAGTCGAGTATATACCAGACTTGGTGTTTGTGTGAATATAAAATAGTGTATCATTAATAATATATATAGAGGGATTTAAATGAAAAAACTACTATCTACTTTACTGATTTCTATTTTGGGTTTATCAAGTCTTTCAACTGCAAGAGTTTCTGGGTTGGAGTTAGAAAGGACACCCATTGGTGAGCAAAAAATTATTTTAAATCAAGAAAGTATCCCCAGTGTTTCAGCGGAACTTGTAGAATCTATCACATCAATACGGAAGGCTCCACAAATTTTCTCTGATGAAGTTGCACGC
The DNA here is from genome assembly GCF_043951855.1 of Proteiniclasticum sp. C24MP. Lineage (NCBI taxonomy): Bacteria > Bacillati > Bacillota > Clostridia > Eubacteriales > Clostridiaceae > Proteiniclasticum > Proteiniclasticum sp. C24MP. Next base: position 34,986 of record NZ_JBINJW010000001.1, on the reverse strand, counting down.
TCTACAGACGATATGCTTGAAAAACTAAGTGTCTTATATCTCGCGGTTGAGAGAGCGGAAAATGATCTTAAAGATAATAACGATATTCATTTATCTAAAGCAATTGATGAGATGAAACTCGATATAAGTTTACTTGAAAGTGATATAATAAAAAATGGGGCAATTGAACTTACAGCAGACCAGGTCATAACTATGTTTGACGAAGTAAACACTGGATCAGTTTCAACACTAAGTGTAATTGGTCAACCTAAAGATACCGTAAATACGAAATATTTCATGTACGGACCGTACACTATAGCGACAAGTGCTGGAAATTGTACATATTATTATGTTACAGCGACGGCTATGTCTACAAAATCAAGTATGTATACCTCGCAACTTGTCGAAATGAAAGGGAACAAAGTTTCGACTTATTTAAATGCTGTTGTTGATGTTTATGTTCAAAAAGCTATTGGAGCAACTGTTGGTGCTCTTGGGTGGTGGACTAACTTTTTGCCGTGGGAATTATTATTCCAATCACCACCATCAACGCATTACAATATTACAGCGGATTATACAATAAGGGGAGACTATGTAACCAATGTTAAGTTTATATGGTGTTATTCACCAACGATAAATAACTATTATTTAGGTGTTGTTTTAAACTCAACATCAGTAAGAGAAGAGCATGATGAGAAATACGTATATAATGGTAAGCCTTACACAAATAAGAAAATAAAAAATTATACTGTAAATTGTGATAATTATAGTAATGTGACTGCTATTACAAAAAAGTATTGGGAAGGAAACGAAAATGTTAGAGTTGAGTATATTAAAAAAATAGATTACAGATTAAATAAGAATTATGTAAAAAGTGTTTATCCCAAATATGCTCAAGCGTATTATAATATGAATTAACCTACTAAAATCTGCGTAGTATCGAAGGAGCTGAATTTCTGATATGAAGAAAAAAGTCATGATAGCAAGTATACTTTTATGCTTTATCGTAGGGTTAGGTATTGCTTATGTTTTTCCGTATGAGAAAGAGATTAACTCTACATTGGATGGACTTCAGTTAGATTTTTATAATGAAGAGACACAGAGTCCGGTTAAGGTTTCAATTAGGGGAACAGCAGAATACCGCTATTTTACACTAAGGGAGTTTGATGGGCAGATTAAGTTTTCAGATACACGTATTCCATGGAACGAGAAATCGGTCCATATTCAATTCCAGAGAGGTTTAGGGCATGCACGTACATATAATAAAGAAAATCAGCTCAACTCTTTGCAGTCCGTTGGCTATGTCTTTACAGATGATTTTGATGAAATCGTGATTCTCTTGCATGGTGAAGAAGGAACAACGAAAATTCGTGAGTATATTGTAGCTCCTGTAAAGAATCGTCAGCAGAGTGCAGAACTTGCCGGGAAACTTAGTAAAAATACTAGTTTTTCTGAGATTGAATGGGGTAATTAAGTCAGTATGAGCAATAAACTTTAAGCTCATATTATGTTGATATTAGTAGATCTGCTATATCTAATTGTAATCGAAAGATTGAATTGCGTAGGGAAACAAGGAATGGTGATAAATATGATCGAAAAGCTAACTAGTTTAGATATAGCAATATCCAAAACGAAGGAATTCATGAAGCGATTATATTAGAAGAACTCTTTAATAAGGTTCAGTATTTAATTGAAGCTAAAGGCGGTAAGTCCAAGAGAACATTTGATGGTGCTTTTCCTTTAACAGGATTACTGAGGTGCCAGAGTGTGGTTCAGGAATGGTTGCAGGAAGAGTTACAAGGAATAGAAAATATGGGACAAAATTCATTAATAGATATTACTACTGTGGAGCATGGAGAAATAAAGGTTCAGGTGTTTGTCATTCGAACGGTATAAGAGCTGATGATGTCGAAAAACATGTTTTTAGCAAGATTGAGAAACGGAAAGATTGTATCCTACTAGCGGATAATAAAGCTTATAAACTGGAAGAGAAGATAAAGGTGCTGGAAGATAACCGAGTTAGTTATCTCAAGTTGATGAAAATAAAGTAATGAAGGCTGAGGAATTAATTCCGAAGCTAAAAGACATAGGTGAGAAGCTTACTATTCTTGAAAAGGGGTTGAAAAAGCAGGAGAGATTTCAAGATCAGGATAGTTTCGAAGAAATTCCATACGACCTCATAAAGAAAACGTTGTAAAAGTTTGAAGAGTTGCTTAATAAGTCCAGTGGAAACGAAGAGCGAAAGACACTATTGAACCTGATGATTGATGAGATTAACATTGGGAAGAATAAACGTGCTAGTTTTTGCAATATAAACATGTCAGTATAAAGAACTGTTTGGGTTTTGGTACGGTTCAGATCCTAAAATGAAATGGAAAGAGCCTTGAAATTCCAAGGCTAATGTAAAAGGAAAAACTAAGTCGAGAGCTTCGAGCTGCGACAACATTGTCTGAGAAGCGGAAACCTAGGAAAAAAGATACTTTTCACAGTGACGTCTGAAAAATGTTGTAGTTAATGTGTGCCAAGAAGTCCGTGCCCTACTTAACAGCAAAACCGACGCCGTTACTTATGGTAGGGTTCACCGTACCATATCTATCGGCGTAAAAATAGTACTGCCTTTCTCTGAACAATAAGGAGGAGAAAAGCAGTATTATTTTTCATGATATTAATAAAAATGCACAATCAAAACAATATGTATAGAATACTTTATAATTACTATGAATGAATAGAATAAGAAGTTCTGCTATGTTACAATATTTAGTGGATAATTAAAATGATAAATAAATGCACTTTTGTAGCAATCTGAATTAATTCTCAGAGAGAGAGGGAAGTATGATTAAGAAATTTTGCGGCTTATTAATGCTTATAGGGATATCTGTTGGTATTCTATCCGGTTGTAGTTCATCGAAAATCGAAAAACACTCAATCCGAATGGTTGAAGATCATATGTTTGATACCGTAGTTACTTTCATCGTGTATACTGATGACGAGGAAGAGTTTTCTTACTTTACAAAAGAGCTTAAAGAACAGTATGCGTATTATCATAAGTTGTATGATAAATATAATTCCTATCCGGGACTCAATAATATCAAATCAATTAACGAGGCGGCAGGAACAGCTGAAATAGAAGTGAGTCAGGATATTATAGATTTACTATCCTATGCAAAAGAAATGCATTATGAAACCGGTGGTAAGAATAATATTGCTTTAGGAGCTGTGCTGGAAGTTTGGCACGATTACAGAGATCTTTATTCCGATCCTTTTGAGTACCCCAAAGAAAATATTTCAAGTGAGATACCACCAGAAGATTTGCTGGAAAGTAAAAGAGAACATATTGACATAGAAAATGTTATTATTGACGATATTAGTAATACTGTATTTCTGAAAGATCCTGAAATGTCTATCGACGTAGGTGGTGTTGCAAAAGGATTTGCAACAGAGAAAATTGCGCAGCATCTGATTGAAAAAGGGTTGGAAAATTTTGCAATCAGTGCTGGTGGAAATGTAAGAGTACACGGGTATTCGTTCGGAGAAAATGGTGAGAAAAGACCATGGAATACAGGTATTACAGATCCGATAGACAGATCAAATCCTTCTATTGCAAATGTGATTACTACAAGTGGATCAGTAGTATCATCAGGAGATTATGAAAGGTTCTATTGGTATGATCAGAAAAGATACTCTCATATAATAGACGGAGACACCCTGCTTCCGGGACTGAACTATGCACAAATCACGGTATACACTGAAGATTCTGGTCTTGCCGATTATTTGAGCACTGAGATATTCCTCTTGCCTAAAGAAGAAGGTGAGAAGATTGCGGAAAAATTCAATGCTGAAGTATTGTGGGTGTATCACGACGGAACTATAGAACAGACCTCAGATTTCTTCAAAGTGAAATAGTGATCTGTGTTTAACACTAATAATTGCGATCTTACAATACGAGGATTGAACTCACATGACAATGAGGGACAAAAATACTGCCTTTCTTCGAACTAAAAAGTCGAGAAAGGCAGTATTTTTTTGGCTCTGTATGTAATAGTGTTGAAAACAAGCTATCAAAAATAGGCTCTGTATGTGAATAATGTTGAAAACAAGATAACAATTAGGGATTCTTATGAATCCCTTAATTTAATTTCACTTGAACTTTATTCTTTCAATTCAAATTCATTTGAAATACTATATTCTTCTGTTTCAGACGCTGGTCTATTTGCATCTGTAGAGTAGTACTTTTTATACATTCTGAAAATACCCTTTTTAGTTACATCCCAGTTGTCTAATTTTACGGTTTGTGTGAATTCTTTGTTAGGTTCCAATATATTAGACTCATCAGCGTAGGCAGCTATTTCAGGAATCATATACCAAGTTCCGTCAATCTTTTTTTCGAGATAAATAGCATGACTATGGTCAATATTCTCTGAACTTTCATTCTTAAAACTTACCAATAATTCTCCATCTCCACTTACATCAACAGAAAGATTTACGTCCTTAGATATCTTAGATTCATCATTCATGATATCTGACACGATAAATTTAGAAGTGTCCTCAATAGATGCATCTGAACCAATTGAAGCACATCCTACTGTAAATAATAGAGTACAAAGGATGATGGATATAAATTTGTTAATCTTCATTTTTGCCTCCTCAGAAATTATGATTTTGATATGTTAATTTTGATGAATACTAGCCCCCTTCCTTGAAAATCTTTAATTCTGATATTGTAGTTCGAGGAATGTGCATGTATTAAAGAATATTAAAAATGCACCTGAAATGGTGACAAAATACTTTGATGTAAAATAGGCTCTTTTCGACTGTCTAGTCAAAAGATAAGGGAATGTCTTGAAGTTCACATCGTCAAGATAGGAAAAGACAAAGGGGAAAACCACTAGAATTGGCATAAGGATCTTAAAATAACTATGAAATCTTCCCAAATCATTGAGCATAAATAACGATGAAGCGGATCTCATTAAAGTGATATCTGTATTCCTATATTGAAAGAGCGGGTAAAGATATGAAACCATAGCCATAACAAAAATCAATGTAAAAGAGACTTTGAATGTTCTTGTTGTTATCATTAACTTAAACTGTGATGTCAGATTTTTCCTATACATATTTACCTCTTTAGATTTTTATTATTATATTTATTGTATATTTCATATTATAACACCTAAAAAGATAGATGGGTATATAAAAAGTAAGCTAGTATTTAATTCATAAGAGAGTAATTGTTCAAATTCAAGTATTGCTTTTGTAATATTTACACCTCATCTGTATTATCCATTTAGATTGGGATTCTATTCACTAATGCAATATATTTTTTGAAGATAATTGTGCGTATCAAATGAAATCTGTAAAGATATATTATAGTCATGATAAAGTAGTCCTAAAATTGAATATATGATTACTGAGGAGAAACTGTCTATTACGGTTTCTCCTTTAGCTTCGACTTAAAAATAGTCTGATGTGAAGAAAGCGGAACTTCATGAGCACTTACATATAACGAAATAGGAAGTAGTGAGTTAGGATCAGTTAATGAAATTCAAGTGAGGTAAGGAACTAAGGAACGTATACACAACTAAAAAATGTAGGAGGTCGAAGATAATGGATCAATTTTTTACGCAGAAACACTGTGACAGATGTCAAAAAGAACTCAAAGATGGGAGGATTATGTCCATGTTTAACACGGATTGCATATGCTTAGAGTGTGCTGAGAAAGAAAGCAAGGAGGAAGGATACGAGGAGGCAGTGAAAGCGGAGCATGAAGAAATAATAAAAAGGTATTACAATTTCAAAGGAATTGGAAGGAAAAAATCTTGAAATAATGAAAGGGATGAGTAAATTGTTAAGACTAGGAAAAGTAACTGATCTGGTGATGATTCAAAGTTATCCGGTCGAGTTGCAGACTGCACTATTAGCTGAGTTAAAAATACTGGACGATAACTACGGATCTAATAGAGATGTGATGCGAGATTACGGAGGGTATATCATTCTTTCTGAATCGGAAGACGATCTTCCTGAAATTGAAATGGAAATGAATATTAGAATAACGGTGGACGGTATTCCAGAATATGTGGATGTCATCAGATGTAGTAATAGGAAAGTATACACCAGTACATTGTTCTTATTAGGTAGCGACAATGGGATAGTCCTTGTGCTACCGTATGACATAACGCCACAAAATATATTAAACTATACTGAATAGCACCATAACTCGAACAAAAGGGTTATGGTGCTTCTTTTTACGTACGAAAGAACTAAAGTGGAGGAGATATCATGAGAAAGGAAAAAGTAATCAAGGAGACTAAGTATTGCCAGATATTGGCTCAGAGCAAGGTGTCAGACGGAGCTTACACTTATTGTATCGAGAAAGTTTTTGTCAAGGAGATGAATAGACCGGAAATAAGATTCTGCCTCTATAAAGATGTAAATAACCAGCTGGAGAAATATGTTCCTAGATCACTGGATGTCACTGAACTAGAATTACTAGATTTAATGAAGGGGGCAATCAGTCTAGGTATCTTCTCAAAAGAACTCATAGAGGGTATAAGGGGTGCAATTACTCATAAGAAGTCGAAAGATACAATGAGTCTAAATGAAAAGAACAAAGAGGAGGGTGAAGAGAATGACAAATAGTAAATCTTATCCTATGGGTGGTAGATCCAAAAGAAACAAGGAACAGATCATGGAGAGTAAGTATAATCACCAGGCTAAAAGAGTGGATTTTGTATCGGTAAAACTTGTGAAGGAGAAGAGTTTTCTCTATAAGCAGAGAACTGTAACTGATCCGAGAGCGGCATACGAGCTCATTAAAGATATGCTGGAGAGTGAAGATCGTGAGAAACTGATAGCGTGCTTCCTCAATACCAAGAATCAGCCAGTTGCTATTAATATCGTTTCTATTGGATCTCTAAACAGTTCTATCATACATCCTAGGGAGATCTTCAAGGTAGCAGTGCTAAGCAATGCAGCTTCTATAATCCTCTATCACAATCATCCATCAGGAGACCCCACCCCATCGACTGAAGATTTCAGTGCAACAGAGAGAATAAAAGAATGTGGGGAACTCATGGGTATAGATTTACTGGATCATATAATAGTGGGTTCTGATAGTTATCACAGCATGAGAGCAAAGGGGGAAATATAATGAGTACTATGTTTAGAGGACAACGTTATCTGACAAGAGGGATAAGAGACCAAATAGATATTAATCTACAGGTTGCCATGTGGAGAATGATAGAAAACTTAAAATGTGAAGTAGACTACCTGCAGATTTTCGAAATCGAGCAGATGCGAGATAATCAGGTAAGAATCACTCATTCACAGGAAGAACCTGAATACAAATCAATAATAGTTCTTTCAGGTGAAATTAGACTAAATAAAGTCAAAGTATATGTGATTGATGAACAAGATTTTGCAACGATGCTTCTTGCTGATGAATATTAATTGCTAATTAATGCTCTTGAGGAGAATGAAATGCATTAAGTGCTATCGAGAAACGGAAACTTTTGATATCCGTGACATCCAGTTGTTTTATTGTTGTGGTCTATGGCAAATAAATAAAGAGTCGCTACGACCAAGTGTCAAATTATATCTCAAAAAACTAAATAAATAAGTCTGACATGACAGTAAAGTTAATCAAAAAAAGAATCCCCATGGATCAATGTCACTAAGTTAATTAATCCTAAATAGATGACCGGATTCTGGATTTGGACAAAATACAGAATCCGGCGTTTATTTTACAAGGAAAACGTAGCTCTCAGTTTTTTATTGCATGGCAAACAGGCGGGTTCACCCCGCCGGATTTTGACTTTATTAGAATTTACGCTATTCTATAATTAAAGCTGACAAAAGTCCTGAACTTGACCTTTCGAGGGGAAGTTCGTCCTCTCCGAATGGGGAGAATATACTTTTGAATCAGCTTGCAGATGTCTAAGAAAGCATTGTTCTCCTTGAAATAATGTTTGCAAATACTAATGGCTTTTGAAAAATTGACTTGATAGTCATATTTTCGGTCATCTTTCTGAATCACTACGTGCGAGGTAATGATGGAACAGAAGTTGTACATTGTCATTTTTGCAAAGATTTCTTGCGCAATGCTTTCTTTCTTTTTGGAATGAAGATGTGTTAAAGCCAAAGTGTGCTTCAATTCCCGGAATGAAGTTTCGATTCCCCAACGCAGATAGTATAAGGATTTGATGACTTCCGGGGGGAAGATATCGTCATCCAGGTTCGTGATAAAACATTGATACGAGCCATCTTCCAGCTGCACTCTTACTGCTCGTAATGAAATAGGATAGAACTCTGTGTTCTCATTAAGAAAATCAAAAGTAACGCTGGTAGGTAAGAATTTATAGCGATCCGGATTTTGTCGAACTTGCTTGGTTTGCTTCCGTGTCAGTTCACGATGGACTATCTGATCGAATTCCCCGCTTGCGGGGGTATTGAATGTTCCCAGCATGCTTCTTGTAGACTTATCTTTCACACGGATCAAGAATTTCCATCCCTTCGCCATCATGTGGGCAAAGACGTTGTAGCTTTCATATCCACGATCAGCAATCAGCAGGACCGGTGAGTCCAGATCAGATCTCCTCATCATCTCTAAAAGAGCTTGTCGTTCATGCGCTTTTCTGCCCGGCTGTATTTCTCCGTCCAGATACACTCGGTTAAGAAGATCATAGAGAGCATTGACACGTAGGAGATTAAATCCTTTCGTTCCAGGAACTGACTGAAAATAGGTTTCTGCATCTCGAGGATTGTGTGGAATATGCAGATCTGAACCGTCGACAGCTACCAGTCGGTACCCATTCATGGATTTGAAATGGGCAAAACTATGGGTGAACTGATGGAAGATTGATTTGAAAATCGTATCAGACAATTTATCACGCTGCTGAGTAAACGCGGAAGCGGTGACGGTATCAGGCTGATAATCAAAGTATTCCAGCATTTCTTTATCGATGCTGCCAGATCCAAGGAGCATCGTAGCTTTAATCATATTGTCTAGAGACAGTTTACGGCGGCGTGTAAAATCTCGTTCTGGATTAGAGAGAAACTCATGTTTCCGTACGACATGATCATCAATAATAGTAAATAACTTTTTTCGGATAACTGCGGGAAAATTGTGTTTCGGCATATTAGGCCTCCTTCGAATTTCTATATTCAAAGGGCTTCGCCGCATTATTACTGGTGATTGTCAAGCTTTTTCTTGAAATTTACGTCAAAAAAATCAGTGTATGATTTCCATACACTGATTTCTTAACTTAATGACATTGCCCCATGGATTCTTTTTTTTTTGATTCCTGAGTAATGATCCTCCACTTGTTCGGCTGCTACTACACTAAAGGGGAATGAAGAGTTGTTGTTGTTCAAAGAAAACTAGAACCTCCCACGCTACCCACTCGTAAATCGGGTAGATCTTCTAAATCTACGGGGGTACAAGGGGGATGAAGAAAATTCTAGGAGTTTCAACGGAAATCAGCTCCCCTGATCGTGGCAATGCAGCCAATGGGAAATCCAAAGGGGGAGTGAAAATTCTCTCTAACAAATTTAATTACTCTTTAGCAATAAATTTACCTATTTTCATATCATCATAGAAAGAGTTTTCAATTTCACCATTTTTATTGTCAGTAATAAGAAGTAGTAAGTTGTTCGATGTCATATAACCCATGAAAGAGGAAGGATAAAGCTCTACAAATTTTGTTCCTAAAAAATCTGCATACCCACCATTTACAGATATTGCTAAAAAGCTCAAATCTCGTTTAAATCCGCCTGTCGTGTAAGTATTAAGTATGCTGTTTAATTGGGATAGATTGTATTTTCTTGTATCTTCTTGAGATAACACGTATCTCTTATTGCCATTTTCAAGAGTAATGAGTTCAATTCCTAATTCATTAAAATCACGGTTAATAGTAGCTATTGAAACATCAATCAAATGTTCGAGAAATAAGGTTGTTTTTGCAACGGACTGAGAATCAATACTTACCTCTCTAATTATTCTTTTAAGTTTTTCTCTTCTATCTTCTATTTCTTCTATTGTTCCTTTGTGATATGGTTTGCGATATTTTGACATATGTAATCTCCTTCGATTTTTTTCATGTACATGTAATACATACATTATTATACCCTTTTAAAAACAGTTTTAACAGGTTTTGAGATGGATAAGTTCAAAGACCGCACTGTTATACGTAGGTTGTTCAATAATATTTCATGTGTAGTTTCATGTAGCAAAAAACCTGAAAGATGTTCAGCTTGACCGATTATAGAGGATAACGTAATATAAGAACACGGCGTATAAACAAGAAAAATTTCATATATGCAGAGAAAGGAAGATGTGATTATGAGTGATACTGATGAAGTTGAATATGTGGGGAGGTTCACCAATATTCGAAAAAAAGGGAACGTACTTTACTTTCCTGATAAAGAGGGGAAGACTTGGTACGAATTATGTGAAGAAGTAGATATCGAGAAAAGATCGATGAATCTTATAACGGGTGAGGTTAAGACTCATCTCCGTTACTGGCTCAATAACGAGTACCATTCAATTGTCATTGACCGAAAGGACTTCACCAAAAATGGTCTGGTCGGAGTGTTGCCTGCAAGAGGGATACAGATCACAGAGGCTTCTGCTGGGCTTCTGCTGGACTATCTGCTGTATAGGGAGAAGCGAACCAGAATCCAGTTTATCCACGATCGGGTTGGATTCTTCGTCATCAATGGAGAAAGATGCTATTTACATGACCAAGCATATTCAAAGAGTGGTGTAATCAAATCATCCTATTGTGGAAATCTGGAGATTTCACCTAAGGGTAGTGTTGATGGAGAACTTAAACTTGTGAAGGATGAGGTTCTTGGGTGGATCCCCTTAGAGTGCGCTTGGACCCTCGGATTTGCTGCTCCTATATTATGTCTCCTACGAGATATGATTGCATTGGACAACTGTATAATTCATTCCTACGGGGCATCATCTAGCGGCAAGAGCACCAGTTCTTTGCTCAGCATCTCTATGTTCGGGATGCCTTCAAAGAATTGTAGTTCCGGACTATATGGATCATGGGCCAGTACGGCTAATGCCTTGGTGGGAAGGGCTGCTCACATCATGGGGGTTCCTATGGTATTCGATGAAGCGGGGATACTTGACCGTCGAGTCTATGGGAAGATAATCTATCAATTTTCTCAGGGATTGGATAAAACCAGGCTTACTGCTGACTCCACACTAAGAGAGAAAGCTCGATTCTCTAGTCTTTTCATCAGTAATGGTGAGAACGCATTGCTCAATGATAGCAATCGTAATAATGGGCTAAAGGTTAGAGTGCTCCAGTTTGCTAATGTTGTTTGGACCAAGGATTCACGCAATAGTACTCAGATAACTGAGAGACTAATGGACAACTATGGTAACTCAGGGTGTCATTTCGTGAAGAGTATATTGAAGTATTCAGATGATGATCTGTTGCTTCAGTTTAAGGAAGCTAAAGAGCATGTGATGAAGTCTTTGGTTAAAATTGACAATTTCAGTTCGAGATCATCTGACAAGATTGCGGTTATATACCTCACTGCTAAGCTCATAAATAAGGTTTTTGGTATTGGATTGGATGAAGAAGGTATACTAAGGTTTCTCATCAAGGCAGATGAAAGTCAGGTTGAATGTCGTAACTTGGGCTACCAAGCCTACACGGCCGTTAAGGAAAGTATTACGTCAAATATGAACAAGTTTGTCTTCAAAGATAACTCTTTGGGCCATCAAATATTCTCTGCTCAGTCCGACTATGCAGAACTCCCGAGAAACGAGATCATCGGTCGTATAATTACAGATTCGAGTAAGGTTCCGACTGAGGCGTGGATTCTTCGTAGTAAGTTGGATAAGATCCTTTCGCAAGCTGGGTTTGCAGATGCTGATGTCGTTCTTTCAGAATGGCGTGATAAAGGGATCATAGATACTGACAAGCAAAAATTTACCAGAAAACGCTCTCTGTACCACAACGGGGATACCGTGAGAGTGGTCATTCTGAAACTTAATGGGACGGAATATGATGCTTTGGATGTTGAAATAGATGATACAGCAGAAGCTATTAGAACGTTAAGGGGTATTCATGTTCGTGAAACGTTAGAAGAAGTCGTAGAAGAAGATATTATATAAAGGAGGGTCATATACATGGCTATTAAAAAACTACCAAAAAGAACAGAAGAGAATACAGTGGTGAGGAAATCATTCCAAGAAAGAGCAGCAGAAAGCAGGTTAATTAGGATCCAGCAAAAAACACTTGCTGAACTTAATGACTCGACCAATAAAGAAGATGATGACATAGCAGAACAGACTAGTGGTGGTGTTTCAAGTGATAGTGAAGAGATGAAAGGGGTAAGAGAAATGAAGAGTGATATGAATTTTAGTGAGAAAGATGTAATCAGGGTGGTTGATGATGTAGAAGTAATAGAGGTAGTTGAAGCAGATTTGACTGAAAAGGAATCCGGTGTCCAGGAAGTTATAAAGGAGGATGATGAGATGATTAAAAATGAGATGGCTAAAGAAGAAACTGTAGCAGAAGACTATGATGCGGAGGATATTGCTCAGTCTATAGACCCTCCACAAAATTCTGATGAGTTTAAGACATCGGAAGAGGAGACATCAGGAACCGCAACGAAACTGATATTCGAATTGGCAGATAGTAGAGGTTCTACTAGAACCTCATATAGCAATATTGTAATGTCGTTGGTTAACTCACCAAAGAGTAGTATGAGGATGACACTAGATAAAGACATGATAAGTAAAGTCGGATCACCTTCTTCTATACAGGTTGGGTTTACAACTGAGGGAATCCTTATAGGGAAGCTCCTGAGTAGTAACAAAAAAGAAGATGGTTATTTCATCCTAAAACCCAGTGGTGGAAAGTATGTGGTGTACTCGTCTCCACTTGTAAGAGAAATAACTGAAAAGTTCAGTCTTGATTTTAGCCAGAGAGTCTCACGTTCTTTTGATAAGGTAGATTATGTAAAGGTGGGGAAGTATACAGTAGCCCATATTAAGGTAGCCTAGTATGAATGATGATGTGTTAATGATGGTAGATATAATAGCCTCATTGGTTATCAAAAAGCTGATGGGTGATGGAGTTGACGAGGGGGAAGAGCAATCTTCCCCTCAACCATCTCGAGAGACACACATCGTTTTATGAGTATATATTATAACTATGAGAATGAATTAAAGGAGTGAATGTAATGATAAGAGAGAAAATCGAAAAAATTGCAGCCATATACACAAGAGTAAGTACTAGAGAACAGGCAGAAGCCGGCTACAGTATAGAGGAACAGGAAAAGTTGATTAAAGCACACTGTGTAGAAAATAACATAAGGGCTCATAAGGTGTACTCAGACAAAGGTATCAGTGGTAAGTCGATCAAAGGTAGACCGGGGTTAATATCACTCCTGGCAGATGCTGAGGCGGGAAAGTTCAACATGGTTATAGTGTGGAAGATCAACAGATTGTCAAGAAAACTGAAAGACACGCTGGAGATTGTAGAAAAACTCAGTTACTACAATGTAGAGATGAAGAGTATAACGGAAAAGATGGAACTGAACACACCTGAAGGCAGACTTCACCTACATATAATGAGTAGCCTTGGTGAGTTCGAGAGAGGGCAGATCGCAGAGAATGTGAAGATGGGTATGAAGGCGAGAGCAAAAGAAGGCAGATGGAACGGGGGAAGTGTACTAGGCTATGATCTAGTGAAAATGACTGATTCTACCCGTAAGAGTGGTGAGAATATGCTTGTCATCAACAAAGAGGAAGCAAAGGTAGTAAGGCACATATTCGATCTTTACTACAACGGAAAAGGCTATAAGGCGATAGCCAATCAGGTAAATAAAGAAGGTCATAAGACAAAGAAAGGGAATCACTTTTCCACTACATCCATCAAGGATATAGTGAACAACCCCTTATATGCAGGGATGATAAGGTATGATGTCAGAAGCAACTGGGCAACACAAAGACGAAAAGGAATCAATCCTGATCCGATACTTGTAGAAGGGATACATGAACCGATAATCAGCAGAGAAAAGTTCAAAAGTGTTCAGGAGTTAGTGAAGACAAAAAGCTTCAAGCCGAATAGAACCTATGCTGGCGGTTTTCCGCTCACGGGGATTCTGAGATGTCCTGTGTGCAACTCTGGAATGGTAGCAGGAAGGGTGGTATCTACGAGGAAGAGTGGTGAGAAGCATGTGCTAAAGTACTACTACTGTGGTGCGTGGAGAAGCAAAGGCACAGGTGTCTGCAGATCAAACTCTATCAGAGCAGATGATGTGGAGAAGTATGTGTTCCAGAAGCTTAACAGGCTTGTGACAAGCGATGCTTTTCTAAAAGCTACACTATCCAAGGTGAACAATAAAAGGAAAAACATGCTTAGACCTGCGGAAGAAAACATCAAGCTAATCGATAAAGAACTGCAGGATCTCACAAAAAATCGGAATCAGTATTTCAGTCTGATGGAAAAGAAGGTAATAGATGAGAATGTACTAGTACAAAAGCTACAGGAGATCTCCGATAAGATCGCCAAGCTAAACAAAGAGAAAGAGGTCCAGGAGAAATATCTGAATGTAGGAGAGGTACAGGATATACCCTATGACCTCGTAAAAGTTACACTGCTGGAGTTTGGTGAATTACTTAAGATGACTGCATCAGTAGAGGAGAAGAAAACACTGCTCCATTTACTGATCGAGGAAATAAGGTTAGATGATAACCGAAGACCGGAGAATGTTAAGATAAGGTTCAACAAAGGTCTAGTAGACTATATCAACGCAAACGGAGGATTGCCCAAGGAGGGTAATCCTCTTTCTCGTTTCGAGAATCTTCTGAGTCTAAGCAGTTATGACTTCAAAGCTACTATATAAGGAGGTGTGTTATGGGAGTAATAAAAGTACTTAAGGTAGGAGCAATCCTGCTGTTGAGGACAGGGATAGTTGTAGGCATAGAGGTATATAAGATCATGAATAATAAGAAATAGGAGGGGATAAAAATGTGGCAATTTGTATTAGGTGTAGCTATAGGACTTACTTCAGCTATTGGGACAAAAGTTGTAGAGATCGTTGTGAAAAAACTATAGGAAGAATAAATAAAAAGTAAAAAGGTGTTTTTGTTTCAGTATGTGATACGGATGTCAAAAACGTGAATCTGGCTGGTAATCAACAAAAAAAGTAAATAAACCGAATGGAAGGAGTCTGTAAAATCTCAAGAATCAAGAGCTGAGAGGGAGTTGTGGTAAGGGTTTTCTCTATCTACATCAGAAATGTATGCCGGTATCTATGGTAAGGGACTCCCCACCATACCTATCGGCATAATTTACGCCGTTACTTATGGTAGGGTTCACCGTACCATATCCTAAACACCTATTGAGTCTGCGGAGCAGTACAGAAAAACAGCAGTTGACTCAAAATAAATCAGAATATAAATTCTGAATAGGATTTCAGGCTCTTGTCAATTCTCAAATAGTAAGTTAGAATAAAGACTAATTCAAAAAATCAATAACTCGTATAATCTTGGAGATATGGTCCATAAGTTTCTACCAGACCACCGTAAACGGTCTGACTACGGGAGTGCGTTCCTTATGTGGGCTTCATGTAATAATTTGAAGCTGCTGATTAGGTGCATTTCCCCGTGGTGAAAACCGCGGGTTTTTTTATTGGAGAAAATTGATGAAAGCCTTCTGAAAAGAGTAGGAGTAAAGGAGAGAAAATTGGATAAACTGAAAACGAAAATAATAGAAGAGGGAAGAGTATTGGGTTCATCTGTCCTGAAAGTGGACAGCTTTCTGAATCATCAGCTGGATGTAGCATTTCTTAATGAGATCGGGAAAGAATTCAAAGAAGTATTTAAGGATAAAGAGATCACAAAGATTCTTACGGCAGAAGTATCAGGTATAGCCATTGCAGCTATCGCTGGCCTTCATTTCCAGGTTCCTGTGGTATTCGCAAAGAAGACGCAGTCTCTGAACCTGGACAAAGATACCTATGAAGGAGAGGTCTACTCCTACACGAAGGAGCAGCATTTCAAGATCCGTGTTTCCAGACGTTACCTGGATAAAGAGGATAAGGTGCTGATTCTGGATGATTTTCTGGCCAATGGAGAAGCATTAAAAGGGCTTCGGGAAATTGTGGAGGCTGCCGGTGCAACCCTGCAAGGAGCGGGTGTGGTGATCGAAAAAGGATTTCAGAAAGGAGGAGATCAGCTGAGAGCAGAGGGAATGGATATCCGCGCTCTGGCCACCATCTCATCCATGGAGGAAGGAAACATCACATTCAGATAATCGCTTTCGATACGTTCTTTTATGAATAAGTTCACCAGCATACAAAAATCATAGAGTCCCAATTATGTTATACATCTGCACTGAACATTCTGCTGATGCACCTGACAACATGCAAACAAGGAGAGATCGATTTTGGAGAAACATTATTATCCCTGGTTCAAAAGAGAAGATATTGACGGATTCTTTGCCCTTTTTCAGAACAACCTGGCAAACTTTGTGCTCATCGCCGTGTCCATGACCGCCATGGGCTTTCCCGGCAGCATCGTATACGGACGTGTCATTCCTGGCGTGGCCATGGCAGTTCTGTTCGGCAATCTCTATTATGCCAGAATGGCCGAGAAGCTGGCAGCCAAGGAAAATCGAAGTGATGTGACGGCCCTGGCCTACGGCGTCTCAACTCCTGTCATGTTCATCTATCTTTTCGCCGTACTTCGACCTGCTCTTCAGCTCACAGGAGATCCCGAACTCGCCTGGAAGATCGGCCTTGCGGCCTGTTTTCTTGGTGGCGTGGTTGAAGTTCTGGGGAGCTTCATCGGCAGATGGGTTCATCGTCATCTTCCCCGGGCAGCCATGATGGGCGCTCTGGCTGGCGTAGCCTTTGCCTTCGTAGGCGGGGAAATGTTCTTCATGACCTATGAGATGCCCATCGCAGGCATGGCGGTTCTCATCATCATTCTCCTAGGCATGGTAGTGAAGAAACCCATGCCCTTCAAGATTCCCGCGTCCCTTTTTGCCATCATCATCGGTACATTTCTTGCCTACACCATAGGTGGTCAGGATGCAGGGATGATTACAGAAGGACTGAGCGTCATGGGATTCTATCTGCCCAGACCGACCTTGGGTCTGGTGGAAGGAATTCTCTTCATCGGAAGAAACATGATCGGCCTCTTTGCGGTGCTTCTGCCCATCTCCATCTACAATTTCGTGGAGACCATGAATAACGTGGAAGCCATGGCTTCAGCAGGTGATGAATACAGCGTATCAGAAGCGCAGCTGGCTGATGGACTGGGCACACTCTTCGGAACCTTCTTCGGAGGAGTCTTTCCAACCACCGTATACATCGCTTCCATCGGATCCAAACTGATGAATGCAGGAAGAGGATACTCCATACTAAACGGCATGGTCTTCTTCATTGCCTCCACATTTGGTGTCATCGCAGCTCTATCCAAAGTGATCCCCATGTCCGTCATCGCACCGATTCTGGTGTTTGTGGGCATCTCCATGGTGACACAGACCTTCGGCACAGTGGAGAAAAAGCATTATCCTGCAGTGGTTCTGGCCATGTTCCCGTATTTTGCGAATTATCTCATGACAAGGTTCAACGGCAGTGCAGGAGAAGTGGTTGCCAACCTATCCAGCGGTATTGTTCCACTGGGCCAGGGAGCCATGTTCACAGGACTCCTCTGGGGAGCGATCCTTGTGTTTCTTCTGGACGGTTCCTATCGGAAGGCTTCCTATGCTGCAGGAGCGGCTGCAGTGCTTACTGCAACAGGCTTCATGCATGCACCGAATCTTACACTGCTGTATGATGTGAGATTTGTCATCGGATATCTTCTTGTGGGGGCGATGATCGAAGGATATCGCCGTTACGAGAAAAACATGGAGAAGAAAGCGGCAGACCACTCAGTGATCAAGCTTAAATCTGCATAGCAGGCTGGGTCTCGCAGCGAATATGAAAGCATGAAAAATCAGCTGAGCATGTCCACTTCAGTGGAATACATCAGCTGATTTTCAGTGTGCGCAAAAAAGGTGGTCTCCTCTGCTAGAAGAGTGTTATTCTTAGGAATCCAGAGGGTTTAAAGATCTCCACAGGCGCGATATGCTTCTGGATTTCAACGAAACGAAGGTGCTAAAGAATGTCCGCTTTCAGTGCTTCTTCTTCAGTGTAGCCATCTTCAATCCCTTTGACGATACGCGTTGAGCGCTTGGTATCTCCTAAGAGAATTCCGGCCACCAGCTTGTCGTCACGGAAGAAAAGCTTCTTGTATTCCCCTTTCTTTACACTCTTATGTTCAAGAATGTCCAGACCAGGATCGCAGAAGTCCACATTTCCGGCAGAGAACACCTTCGCATTCATGGATGTGAACATGGTGGACAGGACCATAGGCGGGAACTTCAGATCTCCACCAGCGGCATTGGTGCCGGCTACTCTTCCCATGTTCAGTGCCGATGGCCAGGTGCCATAGACGAAATTATTGATTTCAGCCACATCGCCACAGGCATAGATATCCTCTGCACTTGTTTCCATCCTGGTATTCACCACAATGCCTTTGTTCACTTCAATGCCCGCTTCAGCAGCCAGTGCTGCTCTGGACCGGACACCTACGCTGAACAGCACAATCTGGCAATCCAGAGTATCTCCGCCTTGAAGCCTTACACTGGCAAGATTCTGATTTCCATCCTCATCTTCTTCGATGGTGATGGATTCCAGTGAGTCTTCGAGAATCAGCTTCACACCTGATGCCAGAGCCATGTTCTTCAGTACTTCAGAAGACTCCTCATCCAGCTGTCTTGGCAGTAGTCTGTTGAAAAATTCAATGACGGTGACATCCAGTCCGCACTTCTTCAGAGACCATGCAGCCTCAAGGCCCAATAAGCCCCCTCCGATGACTACAGCCTGTTTGGATGCTCGGATTCTTTTCTGCAGGGCTATGGTGTCATGATGCTCTCTGATGCTGAAGAGGCCATCATAATTTCTGAAGTTCGTGCGATCCACTTTCATCACATCCACAGTTTTTCCGTTTCTTCTTATTTCCACATCCACTGGCGGAATAAAGTTGTAGCTGCCCGTGGCAATGATGAGTTTATCGTAATGAATCTGGCTGCCATCCTTGAAGGTGACGACCTTGTCCTCTTTATCAATGGAAGAAGCTTCCATCGACAAGATCTGCTCCACTTCGTTCTTTTCATACCATTCTTCTTTTACCATATAGAACTTATCTTCCGGAAGCTCAGCACTGAAGCATTCAGCCAGCTGGGTACGAAGATAAGTTCTTTCTTTTTCTCTTCCTGTAATGATGATTCTCCCGTCTGGATCCTTCTTCCGTATTTCACCCGCTGCGAAGTGCCCTGCGGGTCCATTACCTATTATAAGATAGACTTTTCCATCTTTCTGATATACCGACATGATTTCCTCCTTGAAGTGGATGCGTATTTGCTTCATTCTCATGAACACGACTACAGCGCTGCGTTCAGTGGTCAATGCCTTAAATGGAGCATCATCCAGTCAGATTATAGCGCTAATGAGAATGAATATCAATTAGCTTGTTGTAAAGATTTCATGAATGGTGGGAACTCCACACAGTGGTTGCGGGAGGATAATTTTAAGAAGCTGTGATCTTATGAAGAATGGCAAGGGGAGAAAAAGCGCTGCAAAAGATCACTGAAATCATAGTCGGTCAGTTTCATATTACGGTGAGAAATGATCCTGAGAACAGAGAAGGTTATGGATACCAGGTATGGAAATGTACGCCAGAAGATACCTATCGGGCAGATGAGATGTATGAGCAGCTCTGTATCATTCTGAGATCATATAACGCAGTTGTTACGATTACCGCTCATAATGAGCCAGAACATAAGGATATTTTACGTGCCATTTGGAAAGATCTGCTTCCGAAGCTAGAGAGTAGCATTCATGACAAAGATAGAAAACAGGAAAAGAGGGGAAATTCTCTGAAACCATTGTGATAGAAAAAATCTCCCCTTAAGCCGCTGTGGCTGTTTATCGGGAGATTCTGTGTTTTTCATTCATAGGAATCAGATTCAGATTTTTCTACTCGATAGGCTGATGGTTCTCCTGGAGAATCTTCAGCGCTGCATTGATTTCCGAGGCTGTCTTCTGATCATGGATCCAAAGAACCAGATGAACAAAAAGATTGATGAGGAGGATCATGAGAGCCAAGGACACCGTCATGGAGACACTTTCAAGAAGGCCTGACACATAGAGAAAGGAAAGGATTGTGGCCTCCAGCAGAATGAAATGCAGAACATTTCTAGCTATAGCTTCCCGAAGGGTGAGCTCATGACTGGAGTACTTCACAATGAGCGACAGCGAGCCGATGAAAGCGAAAATCAGCGGGGAGAAGAATGCTTCATAACCAAACCTGGCCTGGGGCTGGAAAAGAAGACCTAAGACAGCCATGCCCAGAATGATGCCTGTGACGGAAACGCAGAAGCTGAGTACGACTTTTCTGACAAAAAATGTTCTGAAATCCATATCAGACACCTCCTAATACTTGACGCTTGATGAGGGGAACATACTGTCTGGAGATGATGATCTTTTCCCCGTTTTTCATGTGGGCATAGAACCTTCCGTTTAAGGCAGGAGCGATGCTCTCCAGCTTCATGAGATTGAGGAGAAAGGATTTTGAGCAGCGGATGAACATCTTGTCTTTATAGGCATCCTCCAGCTCGTAGAGCCTGCTTTTCAGTTCATAGGTCTTCGTCTTTGTATAGGCGAAGACTTTCTCATCCACCGCTTCGAAGTAGAGTACAGAGGCCAGGCTGAACTGATAATAGCGCTCAGAAATTCTGCCTGTCAGAACCGTTCCTCTGGAAAGGGCATAGGAACGGATGCTTTCCACATCAGGCGTGATTTCAACACATTCGATGGTCAGGCATTCATCGGCTTTTTCACTGATTTTTCTGATCTTCACTTTCATACATCAATATTCCTTTTTGATTATTGGTCTGCCTTCTCCTTTCAGACAGCTGTCGAAAAAGTCCAGCACAACCTGATTCATGGTATTTATACATTCCCTGCTATCCGCATCTCCCACACCCAAAGCTTTGGCCAGAATAGGAGAGAACAGGGGCAGGTCTGTGAAGTTGAGATGTCCGGTATCCTCAAATACCGTTTCATAGGCATCCAGGGCATGGGCGGAAGCGTAAAAGTTGCTGTAGGTGTTCTCCTTAAGGGTCAGAGCGTTTCTGTAGTGGTCTTCAGCATAGATGTTCAGAAGCGGAACCGGATAAGGTGTGCTGTCAAGGACCATACTGCCATTTTCAAAACGCTCTTCCTCTCCCAGCATGGTGCCATCCAGCACGATCACCGCATCGATATCAGGGCGCAATCTTCCGATCTCTGCAGAAGTGGCTCCGCCAAGGGAGTGCCCCATGAGACCGATGTTTTCGCAGTCGATGAGGGAGAAAACCGTTCCTTTCTCAGCGGAACTGGCTTCTTCAAGAATCCTCTCCAGAACAAAATGCTCATCTTCCACACGAAGTTTCAGCCAGCTCTGGGTTGTTTCAAAGATTTCAGCCTCATGCTGGGTATCCGTGATACCGTTGATTTCAGCAGCCTTACTGATGAAATCAGGATCCACTGTTGTGAGTGTTCCACTGGTATCTAAGGTGTAGAAGGCATGTCCTGTATGTCCGATGCTTGCCACCACATAGCCATGAGAAGCAAGCTCTGCAAAGGTTGAGTAGTTGCTGCCGCTGAAACCGAAAGCCCCATGGGAGAAAACCACAAGAGGGTAGTTCCCTTCCGCAGTTTCAGGATAGTAAAGCTCCACAGTGAGTCTTCTGCTGTCTTCTGTTGAGAAGGCATCTTTCCGGTCTTCATCGATCCAGGTATACTTTTCCGTCTTCACCTCAAAGGTACCGGTGACCTCGGGCTGCAGATAGGGTGGAAACAGAATCAGTACAGAGGCCGCTGTGATGTAAAGAAGAAGACTTACGGCAGCTTTCAGGATGGTCTTTCCTTTTCTGAAAGACTTTTCCCGTCTTCTTAGTAATCCTACAAGACTCACAAGAGACTTGATGGCAACAAGAAGCATGATGGGCATGAAGCGGAAGCTCCAGGTAAGGACTCCGGTAAGAAAGAACAGAATCAGAAGAAGCAGAATGGAGAAATTCAGTATCCCTCTTTCTTCCTCGAAATTTCTCTTTCCATGGAGCGCAAGATAAAGAAGCGTTGACTCCATAAGTGTAAGCAGCAGGATGAATAAGATTCCCATAATTATTACCTCCAGATTTGTTTTATGGTCCAAGTATAGGAGGCTGCTTCTATTGAAGCAACGAATTATGGATGAGATGCAGATTCTGCGGATAAGCTGCATGAACCATACAGAAACTGAACTATGAGAAGACTATTGACGGAAACTATGTCACAGGATGGAATCCATCAGCCTGTGACTTTGTTTCTTCCGTTCTGTTTTGATGCATAGAGGTTCTGGTCAGCTTTGTCGATGAAATCAAGCAGTTCCATCCCTTTATACTCTGCTGCGCCGCCACTGATGGTGACGCGGACGTCATCGGGGAAAGCTGCTTCTGCCACTTTCCTGCGTATGCGTTCTGCCACCTGGAGTGCACTCTTTCTGGAAGTGTTGGGCAGAATGAGCAGAAACTCTTCTCCGCCGTAGCGTCCCAGAGTATCCAGGCCTCGGATTTCCTCGTTGATGATCTTCGCCACTTGTTTCAGTACAAGATCCCCGAAGACGTGTCCTTTGGTGTCATTAATGGGTTTGAAGTGGTCAATGTCAAACATCACGATGGATAGAGGAGATTTATAAATCGCAGATTTTTCCATTCGGCTTTTCAGCTCATCCATGATGGCGCCACGATTTCTTATGCCCGTCAGTGCATCCGTCATGGATTCAACTGTGAGCATTCTGTTTTCCATTTCCAGCTCTTCCAGTTTCGCCTTACGTTCCGTGATGTCGAAGACGATGCCTGCGGCAAACAGGGGTTTACCCTGGAGGTCCCTCTTTGTGACCTGACCGCGATCATAGAACCACTTCCAGGAACCGTCCTTTGCCTGGATCCGGTATTCGCATTCATAGACAGGTGTCAGACCCATCATGTTCTTTCTCATGGCATCCATGGTAGGCTCATAGTCTTCAGGATGCAGTCTTTCCGTGAAGAACTGATAGGGCACTTCTTCAGGGAGGTCCTCCATGGAATAGCCCAGCGCTTCCACCTTTAGTGGATTGAATACGACCTTGTTTGCCCTGATATTGTAGTACCAGTGTCCCAGATTGCCTGTCCAGGCGAAATCCAGCCTGTCTTCATTTTCTTTCTCTTCCAGGAGTGCTTCATTGAGAAGCTTCAGCTCCTCGATGATCTCAATCAGTTGATTTCTCGAATATTTCTCATAATCCATTGCATACCCCACACATTCTTCTTCAGTTTGACATTTATTTATAATACTTTCCATTTCTCGATATTTCCATATCTTCATGATATAGGAAACCCCGTAGGATTGCCATATGGTCTGCATTGGGATTGGATGTTTATTTCAGGATTCTGAGATTTTTCTCTATGAAAAGACTTGTCATCTGATGAGAAGGTTGGTATACTAAGTAAGTGCTTACTTACATAAGGAGGTCCAAATGGGAACAAGAACAAGAATGACCAGAGAAGATCGAAGAAAACAGATTATAGAAAGTGCCATGAATGTGTTTAAGGAGAAAGGCTTTAAGGGAACCACCACAGCGGAGATTGCTGATTCCGCAGAAATCACGGAAGTGACACTCTTCCGGTACTTCACCAGCAAGCAGGAAATCTACCTGGAAGGAGTCAGACCTTTCATTGTGAAGACACTGGAGGAAGTGGTGGAAACATCCGCAGGCATGACACCCAGAGAAAGGCTGCAGGCGATTCTTCTGGACCGCATCACCTTCATATCCGAGAATTACGAAACCATAAAACTGATTCTCAATGAATCTCCGGAGCTCAGCGGCATGGGGGTGGATTTATCCAGCGAAATCAGAAGAATCATTGAAAAGAGCATCGGACAGGCCCCCATCAGAGAAGATATGCGCCCCATGGCCGTGAGAATGATTATGGGTTCTCTGCTTTCATTTCTTTATATGCCTGAACAGAATGCGAAGTCCATCAGGAATTACGTGTATCAGATTACCGATCTACTACTTGAGACCATGCAAGGGGATAGACTATGACCAGATTATTTGAGAAAATCGGAAGACTTATTGAAAACCATCCCTTCAAGGTGCTTTTAACAGCACTGTTTCTGGTGGTGGTTATGCTCATCGGTGCCAGAAACATCTATATGGCCACAGGAAATGACACCTTGGTGGATGCGGAAACGGAAGTCTACAAGCGGCACGAGGAGATGGAGGACACCTTTGGCGGAGATTCCATCCTTGTGGTCTTTGAGGCTTCTACGGAAGAGGAGCTCCTATCCGTGGAGAATCTCACTAAAATGTGGAATGTGGAAAAGAGAATGGCTTATGATGCGGACATCTATTCCATCATGAGTCCCGCCACACTTCTGCACCAGATGACCATCCGTCAGTCGGATGTCATGGAAGAAAATGTACTGGAGCTAAGCGGCGGTCTATCTGAGATGGGCTCAAAACTCAGTGAAATCGGAAATACGCTGCTGCTGAAGGAAGTGCCTGATCCCAAGGAGATGGAAGAGAAGCTTCAAGGCTTCACCCAAGCCACTTCCAATTTCGATAAGCTCATAGACGGTCAGAACAATATCGCCACTGGGATCGGTGGTCTTTCCGACGGTACATGGAATGCGGCGGAAGGGATTTCCACCATCAGCGGAAAACTGAAGGAGCTGGGAAACACTGCTGCGGGGAATCCGCAGATGAGCATGCAGCTCACAGCACTGGCCGAGAATCTCGATAAAAGTGCTTCAGGTCTGAAAGAGATGTCTGCCAGAGCAAAGCAGCTGGAAGGGGGACCCCGGGAAACCGCAACTGCCCTTGATGGTATCAAAGACCGCCTCGGAAGCGAAACCGAAGCCATGAAAGACAGCCTGAAGGGCGGTATCTCCCCGGAAGAGCTGAAGACCATGGCAGAAGGCTTCATCACCATGGGAGGAAGCTTCACGGAGATTTCAGGCGCACTGGCCATGTTTCATGAAAAATCGGACATGATGGAAGCGTCGCTGCCAAAGTCTCAGGAAGAAGCGGATCTGCTTCTTTATGAAGAGGGCAACCTGAGAACGGTCTTCTCCGATGTGGTCAAAGAAGGGACCACCGGTATGATGATCGTGAAGCTTGATGGAGGCGTATCCGATGCCAGAAAAGTGGAGATCATAGAGGAGCTCAATCAGGGGCTCTCCGGTGAAAACTTCGATACCCTTACCTACATGGTTTCGGGTAAACCCGTACTGGATACCTCCCTTCAGTCCGAGATGAAAGTCAACATGATGATCATGGTGGGCTCTGCCCTTGTCATCATGCTGCTGGTACTGGCACTGGTGTTCAAGGTCCAGTGGAGAATGCTGAGTCTGGCGGTGATCCTGGTATCGGTCATTGCCACTCTGGGATTCATGGGACACATCAGTGTTCCCGTCACCATGGTTTCCATGGCAGTGTTTCCCATCCTCATAGGCCTTGGCATCGATTATTCCATCCAGTTCCACAACCGATATGAGGAAGAGGGCTCTGTGGTATCCACAGTGAAGCATGTGGGCAAAGCGGTGTTCATCGCGGTCCTTGCCACCATACTGGGCTTTTTGTCCCTCTATATTTCGCCTGTACCTATGATCCAGGATTTCGGGAAAATGCTGACCCTGGGCGTATTCATCAGCTTCCTGGGCAGTCTGTTCATTCTGCTGCCGATTCTTCATATCAGAAACACCATCGGAAAGCCTTCCAGCGTGCAGCAGAAAAGTGCAGGAGCTGAGGCGGGAAGTAGAGTGAAGTCCGTCTTAGGGGCCATGACAGGATTCATCCTGAAGCTGAAATACCCCATTCTGATTTTCTTTCTTCTGCTATCCGTGGCGGGATTCTCCAGAGACTCCAGCATCGGCATCGAAACAGACATGGAATCCTTCATGCCCCAGGAAATGCCTGCACTGGTGGACCTTCATACGGTACGAGACGTCATGGGTTCCACAGACCAGGTGATCCTGTATCTTACAGGAACGGACCTGGACAAGGCGGCAAGCCTTGAAAGCATCAAGGAGACAGGAGATTATCTGGAGGCGAAGTATCCTGATGTCATCACGGATGTGAAGTCCCTTGCTGGCAGCGCCATGCTCTTTTCCGGAGATGAGACTCTTTCTTTCAAAGACTACGCGGAAACAGTCAGCGATCTGCCCGTATCCATGTCGAGCATGTTCATCACGGAAGACGCTACAAAAAGTGCACTGATCTTAAACATCAGGCATCTGCCAACCAGCGAGCTGGAAGAGTTTGTCACATCGCTCAAGGAAACCATGAATGAAAGTGACCTGAATGCCGCTGTCACCGGTAAAAGCATTCTGGATATCGAAATGGTCAAAGGCCTGACCAGCGGGAGACTGGCTATGACCGGTCTGGGCCTCATACTCGTATTCGCGGCGCTGCTTCTGATCTACAGAAACCCTGTGAAGGCGCTGATTCCGATCCTGCCTGTGGTCAGCATCATTGGTCTATCCAGTGGTATCATGTATCTGGCTGGAATCAGCTATACACCCATCACAGCCACACTCGGTGCACTGGTCCTGGGCATGGGTACGGAAATGACCATCATGCTCATGGAGAGATACACAGAGGAAAGAAGAAAAGGAGAAGGTAGAGAAGCGTCCATGAAAAACGCCGTGGGCTCCATCGGCGTCGCCATCCTTGCATCCGGTCTCACCACTGTGGGCGGGTTCTCCGTGCTGATGCTTTCAGACTTTGTGATCCTGAGAGACTTCGGTCTCATGACCGTGGTCAATATCTCCCTGGCACTGCTGTCCACCTTCGTGCTGCTTCCCCCCATTCTGAATCTGATGGACAGATTCCTGCTGTCAGGAAAGGAAAAGAAGGCTTTAGCGATTCTTTCTGAAAAGGAGGAAATGACAGCTTAGAAGAATATTTAACTGTGATTAGGGCTGCTGTCCTGCTGAAATGTTCAGTAAGGATAGCGGCTCTTTTATTGAGCTCTTCCGAGTTCAGGAAAGGGCAAACTTTTTCTGCAGAAATAACGTAAAATGCGTTTCTTCCTCTATAATTAAGAAGTATAATAGATACCTAAAGGAAAGGGGTGAGCATCATGAAGGAACTGAAAAGTGTGGAAGAGAGAATACTGGACAAGACACTTTATCTCATCGGCAAGCAGGGAAGCGTGCACGTACCTGTGAGAACCATCGTGAAGGAAGCGGACGTGAACATCGGTGCCATCAATTATTACTTCGGCACAAAAGAGAATATGCTCCGTCAGGTGAAGAAGTTCTACATGGAGAATCTCATTTCCACCGTCGTCCCGCTGGATGACGAATCTCTGGAGGATGAAGAGAAGCTGAAAAGATATGCGGCGATGTCCATGGAATACAGCATGCGTTTTCCTGGGGCCATCGCTCTGGTCAAGGATGCCTTCGAAACGAAAGACCATGATGAGATGTCCCAGAAGATCGTCGAAGAGACCATGCTTATGGAAGAGAAACTAAACAAGGTGATGAAGCGTTATCTGAAGGATGTGGAAGACGAATTCAGTATCAGAAAAACGATTTTCCTCTCTTCCATCATCTATCCTACTCTGGAATTCAATGAGCTCAATGGAACCGCTTTTCTTAGTGAGGAAAAGCAGAGGATGTATTATATTGAAAAAGTCGTGAAGCTCATCAGCCAAGGGGTGTAGTGACGAAATAGACTGAGATGAGGAAATTATACTGCGTGAATGAATAAAGTGAGGTTTTATATTGAGTACCTATTATAAAGAGCTGATCAGAGCCTACAGACCCAAGGACGAGATGGACCATCAGGTGAAGGAGAATATGATCTCCCTCATTGACCTGCACGGAGATACTCTACTGACCCGTGAAAATCCCATAGCCCATATGACGGCATCCTCTGTCATCGTCAACGAAGAAAGAACGAAAATGCTGATGATCCACCATAAGATCTATGACACCTGGACCTGGCAAGGAGGGCACACCGACGGAGAGAAGGATCTGCTTCAGGTCGCCCTGAAAGAGGCGGAGGAAGAGACCGGTCTCAAAAGCTTCAAGGTGCTGGAAAATGAAGATGGGCTGATCAGAAAGCTGGATATCCTGACGGTGAAGGCCCACTTCAAAAGAGAAAAGCCCATCACCGCCCACCTGCATCTGAACGCCGCATTTCTTCTGGAAGCCAAGGAAGAGGATACGCTGCTTCAGAACAAGGATGAGACCAACGGTATCAGATGGGTACCTGTTTTGGAAATCGATGCTCTGGCAAAGGAGCCGGAAATCACACCCATCTATCATGATCTGATCAGAAGAGCGAAATAATATCAGAGAGAGATTCCAGAGCGGATGGCTCATGCTCTGGAGTCTTTTATTGTCCTGGGTGAAGCCGGGGAGAAAGAACGCAGACCTTTTGGATGACCTGAAGAAATACTGTATACATCTCTATAAATATATGCTATGCTATGCATGTACAATTCAATAAAGTTTCTTATGAAGAGTGATGGTAGAGAATTAGCTCTGTGACCACACACCAACCTGCAGATGCTGTAAGGTGGTAAAGCTAATATCAATGAGGAGATCTTTTGCAAGCTCCTTCAAGGGCTTTTTTTGTTGCCTTGACTTGAGAAGAAACAGAATGAAAATGAAGGAGGGAATTTAGATGTACGACTACAAAGAAAAAAGAATTAGAGGAGGGTCATCCTACGCGGATGCCATGTACCGATTTGGTGCCTCTCCTGAGCATTACGCCAGAAGGATGACAGAGCGCATCATAGAGAAGGAATGGGGCATAGAGTCTCCCTTCAGGTATTTCGGTTCAGAAGGATTCTTCATCATTTCAGAAAATGATGTGCCTGTGATCATCAAAGACTATGAATTTGTGGAGATCCACAGATGCACAGCGGTTCATTCCTTTGAGAACTGGGTGCAGGAGCTGGTGAAGAAGGGCTGAGCTGTGATCAGGGAAGAAGACAGGATGAAGCGGGCTGAAAGAAGAATAGAAAAGAAGAATTGAAAAAGCCTGTCTCAAGGAATGTGCATCCGTAAAGGTGCCATCCCATGAGGCAGGCTTTTTCATGACGAGGTGATCGCGGTGAGCATACTGAAATTGTTTCTCCACCGGATACGCATGAAGACGGCGCGAAAGACCTCATCCAGACCCAGGGCCAGCCAGATGCCGGGCAGTCCCATGGACAGAGAAAAGGTGAAGACGTAGGATAGAAGCACACCGATGCTCCACATGGAGATTACAGACATGTAGAAGGGAAACCGGACATCTCCCGATGCTCTCAGGGCATTGACGAAGATGAGATTCTGACTTCTTCCCGCTTCCACGACGAAGTTGAAGAGAAGAACGGTGCTGGCCAGAGCGATGATGTCCCTGTTTTCTGACAGAATGCCGAGAAGAGGCACCCTGAAAAGAACAAGGATGGAGCAGAAAGCCATGCTCACCAGAAAGGACACTCTAGCGGAGTAGAGGGTGAGCGCATTGGCTTTGTCTCTCTCCTTTGCGCCCATATGCCATCCCACCATGATGGAAGTGCCCTGCCCCAGGGAAACGGCAAACACATAGACGAAACTCACCAGGGTATTGCTGTAGGCGTAGGCTGTGATGGCATCTTTTCCCAGTTTCGTGATGAAGATCATCATGATGAATTTCGCCAGGGTATAGGAGATCTGCTCTCCTGCAGCGGGTGCACCGTAATGAAGAATTCTAGGCAGAACCGTCTTGAAATCCTGTCTGCCGTAGTGCACAGGAAGATCCTTGAATGCCATCTTGTAGACAATGGAGCCAAGGATCACAAGTCCAATACCCTTGCTGATCACCGTGGCCCAGGCGGCACCTTCCACCCCCATGGAAGGCAGTCCCAGTTTTCCATAGATGAGCACATAGTTCAGAAGCACATTGATGAGGTTCATGAGAAAGGAGACCTTGAAGGTGGTCCTGGTCTTTCCGTGAGCCCGAAGAAACATGGAAAAGGTGATGGAGATAAGCTGCAGGAAAAGGAAACTTCCGATGATCACCATATAGTCCCTGGCAAAGGTGAGCATCTGTCCATCAATGTTCAGGAAGGATAAAATGGTGGGATGGAGCACCACGATGAGACCGCTGAAAAGGATGCCCAGGATGAGATTGATGAAAAGAGCTGAAAGGGTGAGTTTCTGGATCTCTCCTCTGGATTTTCTTGCCCCGATATATTGGGCCAGAAGAATACCGGTCCCTGCTATGATGATGTTTCCTGCAATCTGAATGAGAAAGAGGAACTGGTTGACGACGCCAACGGCGCCTACAGCCATATCACTGTATTTTGACAGCATCAGGGTATCCAT
Source organism: Proteiniclasticum sp. C24MP (assembly GCF_043951855.1). Classification (NCBI taxonomy): domain Bacteria; kingdom Bacillati; phylum Bacillota; class Clostridia; order Eubacteriales; family Clostridiaceae; genus Proteiniclasticum; species Proteiniclasticum sp. C24MP. The sequence continues at coordinate 4,557 of NZ_JBINJW010000001.1, read as the reverse complement.
GCTCCCGATGATGGAAAAGAGCAGGCTTTCGAAATAAATGGGATAACTGAGTTTAAGCAGTTTTGTACGATCACTCATGATGAATTCAACTTCCTTTTTCTGATATAATGACTATTATACAATCCTGACACAACTGAAATCTTGCAGAATTGAGGTGTAAAGTAGCACAAATGAATCATATCGGAATAGATTATTATGAAACAAAGAAACACGGTACGGAATATCTGCCTTTTGCAGTATATCTTTCAAAGATTCCTGAAAAGCTGTCCTATTACCCTATGCACTGGCATGAAGAAATGGAAATCATCTATGTGGAATCCGGAGCATGCCTGATCACCATAGATGGGGAAAGAGTTCATGCAGGGAAAGATGATCTCATTCTCATATCTCCGGGCATGACACATGCCATTGATCAGGTGGAGGGCTGTTCTTCAGTCTACTACAATATCATCTTTCATCTGGAAATGCTTATGACAAAAGAAGGGAAAGACATACTCACAGAAAATTATCTTTCTCCACTTCTGAGAGGAGAAAGAATATTCAAGGTGAAAACGGATAGGAAGAATTCTGAGGCGGACAAAATGAAAGCACTGGTGGATAAGCTGGTCTACTTCAGAGGCAGCATGAGAGAAGAGGGGCTGGGCTTGCTTGTGAAGGCGGCCCTTCTGGAGCTGTTTTATCATTTGAGGGTGTATCTTCAGGATAGTGAAAAGAAAATGGTGAGTCTGCATCAGATCGAAAAGATGAAGGAGCTTACAGCGTGGCTGCACGAGACATCAGCAGAGGAAATCAGTCTGAAGGATGCTGCAGAATTCTGCGGTTACAGCAGCTCCTATTTCACAAAGTTTTTCAAAAATTACACAGGGGCCAGCTTTGTGTCCTACAGGAACCTGATTCGCCTGGAAAAGGCCAAAAAGCTTCTTGAATCAGGAGAACATACAGGCCTTGAAGTTTCGGGGAAATGCGGCTTTGAAAACTACTCCTATTTCATCCGGGCATTCAGAAAGCAGTATGAAATCACCCCGAAACAGTATCAGCTCCATGCGAGGAGGAACCTCATCTGATTTCCGTTAGAAGCGTGCATGGAAATACTGGATGAAGTTAAGAAAATAGTGCTATCATAAAGGTATAGATGAAACTTAAAAGAAACGATGAAAAGCAAGGGATGGTAAGAATGAAAAAAGTCGTGATACTCAGCGCTTCCATAGGCGGAGGACATAATGCAGCTTCCAATGCCATCAGAATGTATGCAGAAGAATTAAAGGAGGAGTACCAGGTTACCGTTATTGATGTCCTGGAATATATCCGGCCCATTCTATCGAAGGTCGCCGAAAAGACCTACGAGATCAATGTGAAGAACTTTCCGGAATTCTACGGATGGCAGTATGACCTGAATAATTCCATGGATGGTAAAATTTCCAGGAATATTCTTCCTTTTCACTCCAAGCTGAAAGAACTGGTCAATGAATATAATCCGGATGTCATCATCTGCATGCATCCCGTATCCGTCACCAGCATCATTCGTGTACGGGAAAAATACGGATTCACATTCAAGGTATTCGTAGTGGTGACAGATTACGATTATCATGCCAGCTGGATTCACAAGGATGTGGATATGTTCTTTGTGTCCAGTAATTTCATGAAGCTGAAGCTCTTAGAAGATCATATACCAGAAACGAGAATCAGAGACACTGGTATTCCCACCAGTCATGAGCTGCAGGTGAAGCTTGACAAATTCAAAGCGAGATATCTGCTGGACCTCAAGGACAAGAAGACCATCCTCATCATGGGCGGGAGCTTCGGTGCAGGAAATCTCATAAAACTGGTGAACTCCATGATGAAATCGAATCTTGACCTGCAGGTCATTGTCATCACTGGAAGCAACAAGAAAGTGAAGAAAGATCTGGATAAGTTAAGCGATGAGGTGGAGAAAGATCTGATCATTCTAGGATACACGGAGAAAATCTCCCTCTACATGGATGCTGCAGACATTCTGGTGACTAAACCGGGTGGTCTTACCGTTACAGAAGCGCTCATCAAGCGTCTGCCTCTGGTGATCACCAGGCCCATCCCAGGACAGGAGGAAGAGAACGCTACGTATCTGCTCAACCACGGAATCGGAGTAAGGCTGGACCAGGATGAGGAGCTTCATATACTCATTGAGGATCTGATTCAGGATGAAACGAGACTGAAGCACATGAAGGAGCTTCAGGAGCACTATGCGAAACCCGATGCGACAAAAGATCTGTTCGCTGTGATGGATGAACTGCTGGAAAACACATGACTGAAACGATAAGACCTGGAAAAGAAGCATATCACTTCTTTTCCAGGTCTTTGCACGTGAAGTCATTGAAAATCGATTTCGGCCTTTTTCAGGATGTTCTCTTCAAAATCGTGCAGCAGTGCATCCGATTTTGCCAGTGTATAGAAGACCAGATTGAGATCCAGATCCTTGAAATAATACAGATAGACTCTTCCTTTCATCTCATGAAGTGGATAGTTCACAGGAGATGGAGGCGATGTGCCGAAGAGGAGATCACCAGCAGCAAAGGCTACTCCATGATGCTCTGGACCATTGGTGACTACAGAGCTTTCATAGGACGTGAAAGTATAAGATGAAATGATGACATCCTTCTGCTTTTCATGTGCCAGAATCTCAAAGGCGGCTTCTTCAACAGGCAGTCCTACTGCCGGAAGAGCCAGATGCAGCATGTCATACTCAGAAAGGAGCATCAGGTCTTCTTCGGTGATCTTTCTTTCGAATCCCGTAATACTGTAGTAGCCCAGGTACGCATTATACAGGGGGTCTGTATCATCATAGATCCGGCTGTATCCTTTGCCCTTCTGAAAGTCTCCAAAGGTATAATCCACCGTGAAGTGAAGGGGTTTTCCAAGATAACGGGAGAGATTCTTGTCATTGTAGGTGACAAGCAGCGGGAAAAGATCCGTATCCTCCAGGTGCAAATGGATATCCATACCCAGGTTCTTCGCAACGCTCTGTTCTTCCTGATAGCGATCATAAATGCGGACCACAAGAAGGGCTCTGTCCTTTCCGAAATAGGGCGCCTTGATGAAAACCAGTGCGCAGAGAACAAGCAGCGCTCCTGCTGCTATGCTCCATCTTCTTCTCATCTCAGACGCCCCCTTCCGCTTCAGATTGAATCCATATCGTTATGATGATTGTATCATCAAATTCTGAACTGGATTAAAAGTTAGAGGGAAGAAAGATGAGTCTCATATTCCGATAGATCCTTAAACCTTCTGATCGGGACATGATGGGCCTTGAGAAAGTCCTCAAAGGTGTGTTTATGCTTTTCTGCAGAAATCACCAGGGAACGCAGATCATCCGGGTCATAGGCCTTGGCCAGATCCGGGAAATCCGGTTCTTTCAGATCCATGTACTGGAAGACATCCGCGATTTCTTGCTGGAGTTCACAGGCCGCAAAAAGGGCTGTATAGGGGTCGTTGACTTCAGCGGCGTGATAGATCTTGTTGTAGCTTGTGATGAGCTCTTCGTAAAAGCCGGATAAGACATTTTCTGCAGAGCCTTTCTCTCGATACCGGTCAAGTTCTGCATGAATGAGTTTTTCGGTGTTTTTCAGCAGACAGGAAAGATCTTTTTTCATGGTTTCCATGTCATCTGAAAGAAACAGCGTATCATAGCATGATGCAAAATTCTCCGGGACCAGGCGATTGTCCAGAAGCTCTTTCTTCAGTCTGCCACGTCCTCTTTTCACTGTATTGCAGTTCAGAAGAGAAAGGGCATAACCGAGATGATTGATGAAGCGTATACCGTGTTGTCTGAGTTCACTGATTGTTTCCGCTTCCTGGATCTGATAAATGAGCTTGTAGCTTCCTTCGAAAACTTCTTTTGCTTTTTTCGCAAAATCAGACTTTCTACTTAGATCGAGGGCGATTGTTTTCATTTTTTCAAAACGGTCCAGGTCTTCCTGGGAAGCGGAGTATATAACTTTTCCTTCCGTCACAATGGATGTGATCCGTTCCTCGTGTCTGGCGATGCTTTCCAGTCGCTGCCAGGAAATGGGCCACAGATCAAACCCGATCTCTTCCAGAATAAAGGTGAATCCCAGCTGATATCCTTTCTCTGTCTTTGGCACGAAATAGAGATCCAGATCGGATCTGTCATGGGTAGCCTTGTAGATATAGGAACCCATGACCACAACAAGTGCCACATCATCAGCGTAGTCCTTTCTGATTTTCTCGATAAACAGTTCTGCAATTTTTTCTAAATTCATAATTACCTCCATAAAAAAACACCATGTCCGGCGATTTCTTTACATCACAGAAAATGGAGTGGCACATACGTATGGATATTCTCATGAACAGGAGAACATGCAGCGATGCAGGGACCGGTTAATCGGTCCTTCCAATCCAAAATTTCTGAAGACAAAGAAAAGCCTGCTTCTGCCGGCTGCAACTTGACCATCAGTTCCTTCGGATTATAGAATCATCACTGCACCTCATTAAATATATTTCCATAATAGTATACGATTCATTGTCATATGTCAATAGTAAATCATAAGATAGAGAAAGTGA